>NZ_FOSL01000003.1:0-2500 GCF_900114255.1 Neomesorhizobium albiziae
AAAGGGCTGCTCGATGAGAGCAGCCCTGGTGTTTGATATGACAAAGGCCCGCGATTGCGGGCCTTTGGTATTTGGTTGCGGGGACAGGATTTGAACCTGTGACCTTCAGGTTATGAGCCTGACGAGCTACCGGGCTGCTCCACCCCGCGCCATTTGTTTTTGCAGGCGCTGCCTGCGGTGTTGCAGGCGTTTGCCTGCGGAAGTTTTGAGCCTGTCGCCGAAGCATCGTCTGGCGATGTTTCCGGCTTTCGGCTGCGTAAGCATATGCTTACAGGATTGCTTGCTTCCGTCAAACACGAAAGGCCGCTTTGGGCGGCCTTTGCCGCCTGTCTGGCGGTTTTTCGACAAGAGAAGATTTTACGTGCGTTTCGCAGACCTGGCAGCGACTTACTCTCCCGCGTCTTGAGACGAAGTACCATCAGCGCTGGAGCGTTTCACGGCCGAGTTCGGAATGGGATCGGGTGCAGCCGCTCCGCAATAACCACCAGGTCAGCGAAACGCACGTATATTCGAGAAGCTGTTTTGAGCGAATAGGGAATAGAGAGTAGCGAATAGGGAGAACCCTATTGCTGCCTCTGCGGGCTATTCGCTGGTCTTTCTTGTGCCTTGGCGACATCGCATCTGCTTCGGGCCAAGCCCGCAAGCGCGACTGCGCGTCGCCGGTCGTCCGGCGCCCTCGCGGAGCATAGGGCCGTCAGGCCCGCTCATGTGTGAGCGCTGGTTTGATGGACATGGATAATGAGAACGATCAAGCCGATCGAGCTATTAGTACCGGTAAACTTCATGCGTTGCCGCACTTCCATACCCGGCCTATCAACGTGGTGGTCTTCCACGACTCTCAGGGAATACTCGTTTTAAGGTGGGTTTCCCGCTTAGATGCCTTCAGCGGTTATCCCGTCCGGATATAGCTACCCTGCTATGCGGCTGGCGCCACAACAGGTCCACCAGAGATCCGTCCATCCCGGTCCTCTCGTACTAGGGACAGATCCTTTCAATATTCCTACACCCACGGCAGATAGGGACCGAACTGTCTCACGACGTTCTGAACCCAACTCACGTACCGCTTTAAATGGCGAACAGCCATACCCTTGGGACCTGCTCCAGCCCCAGGATGCGATGAGTCGACATCGAGGTGCCAAACAACCCCGTCGATATGGACTCTTGGGGGTCATCAGCCTGTTATCCCCGGCGTACCTTTTATCCGTTGAGCGATGGCCCTTCCACGCGGGACCACCGGATCACTATGACCGACTTTCGTCTCTGCTCGACTTGTCAGTCTCGCAGTCAGGCAGGCTTATGCCATTGCACTCAGCGACCGATTTCCGACCGGTCTGAGCCCACCATCGCGCGCCTCCGTTACTCTTTAGGAGGCGACCGCCCCAGTCAAACTACCCACCATACATTGTCCCGGACCCGGATAACGGGCCGCGGTTAGACATCCATAGAGATAAGGGTGGTATTTCAAGGGTGGCTCCACAGAAACTGGCGTCCCTGCTTCAAAGCCTACCACCTATCCTACACATGCCACTACGAATGCCAATGTAAAGCTATAGTAAAGGTGCACGGGGTCTTTCCGTCTAACCGCAGGAACCCCGCATCTTCACGGGGAATTCAATTTCACTGAGTCTATGCTGGAGACAGCGGGGAAGTCGTTACGCCATTCGTGCAGGTCGGAACTTACCCGACAAGGAATTTCGCTACCTTAGGACCGTTATAGTTACGGCCGCCGTTTACTGGGGCTTCGATTCAGAGCTTGCACCCCTCCTCTTAACCTTCCAGCACCGGGCAGGCGTCAGACCCTATACGTCGCCTTGCGGCTTCGCAGAGCCCTGTGTTTTTGATAAACAGTCGCTACCCCCTGGTCTGTGCCACCCCCATGCACTTGCGTGCAAAGGGGTCACGCTTCTTCCGAAGTTACGCGTGCAATTTGCCGAGTTCCTTCAGCATAGTTCTCTCAAGCGCCTTGGTATACTCTACCAGTCCACCAGTGTCGGTTTCGGGTACGGTCTATAAGGAGGAGCTATTTCCTGGAACCTCTCCGCTGCCCAGACAATCCAATAAGTCTGAACAACTTGTGAGATCCGTCACTACCTCCAGGCCCACGAATATTAACGTGGTTCCCATCGTCTACGCATTTCTGCCTCGACTTAGGGGCCGGCTAACCCTGCTCAGATTAACTTTAAGCAGGAACCCTTGGACTTTCGGCGGGGGTGTCTCTCACACCCCTTACGTTACTCATGTCAGCATTCGCACTTCTGATACCTCCACCGCCCCTCACGGGTACGGCTTCATCAGCTTACAGAACGCTCCGCTACCACTGCATATTCCCGAAGGAATATTGCAATCCAAAGCTTCGGTGTATGGCTTTAGCCCCGTTACATTTTCGGCGCAAAGACCCTTATTTAGACCAGTGAGCTGTTACGCTTTCTTTAAATGATGGCTGCTTCTAAGCCAACATCCTGGTTGTTTTGGGATCCTCACATCCTTTCCCACTTAGCCA
>NZ_FOSL01000003.1:7500-392774 GCF_900114255.1 Neomesorhizobium albiziae
ACCGCGTCCTATGGCGTGCGGATCGTTCCCGAAAACGTTTCCGTCTCGCCGCGCACGGCAAGCGAGGAGACATCCGTCGCTTATGCCGAAGAAATCATCCCGTTCACCGAAAGCCGCGACATCTTCGAGGCTTTCCAAGGTTCTGGCTATGAGGGCGACGACGCCAGAGGCATGGCGGACGCGATCGGCAAGATGCTGAACGCCTCGGCGCTGAAAGCCGGCACCGTGCTGCGTGTCGGCCTCGAAGTGCGTGGCGATGCGGCTACGGTGGTGCGCACCAGCGTCTATGACCGCACCAGCCACATCGTCACCATCGCGCTCGACGACCGCAAGCAATACGTGCCGGCGGCGGAACCGGAGCCCAATCCGGAAATCATGACCGCCTTCGACGATTCGCCACCGCCGGTCGTGGTGCGCGGCAATCTGCCGACGGTCTATGACGGCATTTATCGCGCCGCCTATTCCTACGGCATGTCGAGCGAGATGACCGGCAAGCTGATCAAGCTGCTTGCTTCGGACGTGGACTTCCAGTCGCGTCTCAATCCTTCGGATCGCATCGAAGTGTTTTTCTCGCAGCCTGACAGCGACGACCAGGCTTCCGAGGATTCAGAACTGCTTTATGTGTCGGCCACTTTCAGCGGCAACACACGCACCTTCTACCGCTTCCAGATGGAAGACGGCGCCGTCGATTATTTCGACCAGGACGGACGCAGTTCCAAGCAGTTCCTGCTGCGCAATCCGGTGCCGAACGGCCAGTTCCGTTCGGGGTTCGGCGGCCGCCGCCACCCGATCCTGGGCTATACGCGCATGCATACCGGCGTCGACTGGGCAGCCCCGCGCGGCACGCCGATCATCGCGTCAGGCAACGGCACTGTCGAAAAGGCCGGATGGGCCGGAGGCTACGGCCGCCAGACCATCATCCGGCATTCGAACGGCTACGAAACCTCGTACAACCACCAGAGCGGTATCGCCAAGGGTGTCGTTCCGGGCGCCAGCGTTCGCCAGGGCCAGGTCATCGGCTATGTCGGCTCGACCGGTCTGGCAACCGGCGACCACCTCCACTACGAACTGCTGGTCAACGGCCGCAAGGTCGACCCGATGCGCGTGCGCCTGCCGGTCGGTCGCGTGCTGAAGGGTGGCGACCTCGAGGCCTTCAAGCGCGAGCGCAACCGCATCGACGATCTTCTGAAGCAGGAAGACAAGGACGGGCTGAAGGTAGCCGCGGCCAGACTCGCCGGCTGATCCCTGTTCTTTCAAAACCCGATTCACGACGAGTGCAGGCGCGCCATAGCGGGCGCCGTCGCGAAACCTATTCGGTGAACTCGACGGAAACGCCCTGCTTGACGATCTTGGCGAGCTCCTGCGCGTCCCAGTTGGTGAGGCGCACGCAGCCATGGCTCTCGGTCTTGCCGATCTTCGACGGATCGGGCGTTCCGTGGATGCCGTAGGTCGGCTTGTCCAGCGCAATCCAGACCGAGCCGACGGGGCCGTTCGGACCGGGCGGGATGGTCAGGATCTTGTTGTTCTCGCCCTGCTTGAAATTGAGGTTCGGATTGTAGGTGTAGTTGGGATTGAGCGCGACGCGCGACACAAGATGGGTGCCGGTCGGCGACGGCGTATCCGCCGAACCGATGGTCGCGGGATAGGCGGCGACGAGCTTGCCCTCGGCGCTGTATGCGCGAACCTGCTTCTGTTTCTTGTCGGCGACGATGCGGGCGACCTGCGCGGAGACCGGAGAACCGATATTGGCGACGCGGATGATGGTGCCCGGACGGCCGAAATTGGCGTCGGGATTGAGCGCCTTCAGGTACTTTTCGTCCATGTGGAAACGCTCGGCGAGCATTTCGCTCACCGACGTGTAGCTCAGCCTCTCGAGCTTGGCCTTCTCGCCATAATCGGCGGGCACGGCGGCGACGAACGGACCGGCGGCATCCTGCGCGGTGATCGTGTAGTCGATGAACGGGTCCCCGCCGCTTTCGGCGAGCGCCTGCTTGATGCCGACAGCGTCGGTCGAGCGCAGGACCTGACCCGTCAACTGGCGGTAGGCGACGAGGCCCTTGTCGACATTGCTGCCGAAATGCCCGTCAATGACACCGGGCGAAGCGCCCTTGCGGTCAAGCAGGACCTGCAGTTCCGCCACCTCGATGCGCGCCGCCGACGTGACCGGTGGTTCGATGGTGGCCGGTGGGTTCGGGTCGACGATGATGTCCGACGGCTGACCGGGGGTGATCACGCTGGTGCCGGGATCGGTCGGGCTCGGATCGAGCGGGGCGCGCTCGATCGGCTGGCGCGTGATGGGCTCGCGCGTTGCGGTTTGCGGCGGCAACGGTTCGCCGTAGCCGTCGTCCGGTGCGGCGGGGAGGCTGTCGCTGGGATATCCCGGCTGGCGCGGCGGCGCCGGAAACTGCTCGGGATAGGCGGAATAATCGTCGATCGGCGGGGCCTGGCGGTCGAGTTCATAGAGCCGGTCGCGACGCAGTCGCGCCATGTCCTCGGGATCGTCGAGATAATAACGCTCCTGCTCGCGCAGCGGGCGGCGCATCGGGCGGCGGCGCTCCTCGCGCGGTTCGATGGCGATGATCTCGCCGGTGTAGGAATCGACGAGGACGCGGCGGCCACGGCTGTCGTAATAGACCTCGACATCGCCGCCCTGGGCGAGTTGCAGCCCGGCCTCCCCACGCGGCGCCGAATCACGGGAACCGGTTTGCGTTCGCTCCGACGCCACCGCGCCGACCGAAGCCAGGCCGGCCGAAAAGGCCGAAACAACGAGAATCTTGCGCAACATGTCTGCCAAAGTCTCCGCGCGGAAGGGGCGCAGCCCACCGCGATATACACCGCCACTTGAAACTGGACCATCAAACATGAACCGGGCATGAAAATGGCCGTTCCGCGGCGGAAACACTCCTTCTGTCTTCTGCGATCTGAACGGTCCAGCAGCAGAAAAGTTGCCTGATATGCTTTGCTCTGGTTTGCCGGCTTCCGCATCCCGTTGCAAGGTTCTCTCCGACTCCCCTTTGACAAGCTCAGGGTGGCGTTGGTGGTAAGCCGGACCCCCTCTCCGGTTTGCTGCGCAAACCACCTCTCCCATTTCATGGGGGCGAGGAACCCAAGCTGGAGAAGCGCTGGCGTCGCGGCAGCGGTTCCTCGCCCCTGCGAAGCGGGGGAGAGGTGTCGAGGCGAAGCCGAGACGGAGAGGGGGTCCTTTCATCATCGCAAGCATCTCCGTTGCCACGCCCTGCAAAGCAGTCTGGCCATTGCTGGGAAAAAATCGGGAAGCGGGGCGCTGGGTCAGCACCTCGTAAGTAAGTAATCTGGCGCCTTCCCAGCGCCCCGCCGGCGATTTTCGGCCATCCCATCTCCCAACATCGGACCTTCCGGTATGCACCGGTGGTTTCTACGTGTCAGCGCCAGAACATACCGCGCCTGGTTCCCGTCAACGCGGGAAATCGTAGAGACTCCGGGACAGCCCCCCGTCTCCACGGCCACGTTAGCCGCTTGCCCGAAGCGCCGGTTCCTCCCCGCAAACCACCGTCATGATCGGCGTTCCCGCAGGAGAAACTGCCGATGAGTATGCGGCAGCTCGAAAGGGGTGTGGATAAAACAAAAACGAAGACTGCTGACAGATGCTGACAATGTGGGGGCTGGTGGAGGCGCGAAAGAGAAGCCGGTTTCCGGAGAATACGAGTTCCCCCGCGCGCCCCTCTGGCCTGCCGGCCATCTCCCCAACAGGTGGGGAGATCGGCAGCTTCGGCTACAACGTCCAACCTCCGGCGTTGGCGATTGGGCAAAGTCGGCGACGCGACTGATCTCCCCACCTGTGGGGGTGAGGAGTGGTTGCCAAGGCAACGAAAAGCCAACGATTTGGCTTTTCGAACGACGAACGCCCGAAGCCATAGCGAAGGGCCGGAGCCGGCAGGCCAGAGGGGGGCGCCGCAAAGCACAGCCGAGTCCGCCAAATGAGCAACGAGGGGACTATTCAAACTTAGCCCGGCGGTGTGACACGAGGCTAACTCTGGTTCAGCCCAAGTTCGCTGCGGATTTTCTTCGGCAGTTTGACCGCAATCAGCCGGTGGCTTTCGCGGAGATAATCCTTGAGCGCCGCGTCATCCATCGATTCGCCGGTCCGGCGCTGGATCCATTTCATGCCGCGCGAGGCGAGATAGGGCGCCGGACGCAGTCCCGGCTGCTCTTTCAAAATGTCGAAGGCGACCTCGGAACATTTGAAGGTGACGAAAAGCCGCCCGCCGTCGTCCCAGCCGCCGATGGCAAAGACCTTGCCGCCGACCTTCCAGACATCGGCGCCACCCCATTGCACGACATGCGTGGTCGACGGCAGCGAGGCGCAGAAGCGGTTGTAGTCATCACGGGTCATCTTGCCGTCGTCAGGGATATTCATTCGACCCCCAACTCCGATCCGATCAGCCGATCCGGAGTGAGGGTCGATTCGTCGGTCGGCATCAAGACACTCCAACCCGACTCAATCAATTGCTCTGCAAATTCTTCGCTTGCCCTCCCCACAAAGGGGAGGGCAAGCGCGCCAGACTTGGCTCAAGCCGCATCTGCTTCGGTCACCACAGTCGGCTTCGAGCGGAAGTTCAGCCGGTCGGAGCCCGCGGTGATCTTGACGGTGGAGCCATCGAGAATCTCCCCCATCAGGATGCGCTCGGCGAGCGGATCCTGCAACTCCTTCTGGATCACCCGCTTCAGCGGGCGCGCGCCATAGGCCGGGTCGTAACCCTTGTTGGCCAGCCAGTCGATCGCGTCCTTGTCGAGCGACAGCGTGATCTTGCGATCAGTGAGCAGCTTTTCCAGCCGCTTGAGCTGGATCTCGACGATCTTGCCCATGTCCTGGCGGCGCAGGCGATGGAAAAGGATCACCTCGTCGACGCGGTTCAGGAACTCGGGGCGGAACGACGCCTTGACCACGCCCATGACTTCGTCGCGAACCTTGTCGACATCCTCGCCCTCGCCCAGGCCGACCAGATATTCGGCGCCGAGGTTCGAGGTCATGATGATCAGCGTGTTGCGGAAGTCGACCGTGCGGCCCTGGCCGTCGGTCAAGCGGCCGTCATCGAGCACCTGCAGGAGCACGTTGAAGACGTCCGGATGCGCCTTTTCGATCTCGTCGAACAGGATCACCTGGTAGGGCCGGCGGCGAACCGCTTCGGTCAGCGTACCGCCTTCCTCGTAGCCGACATAGCCGGGAGGCGCGCCGATCAGCCGGGCCACGGAGTGCTTCTCCATGAACTCGGACATGTCGATGCGAACCATCGCGTGCTCGTCGTCGAACAGGTAATCGGCCAGCGCCTTGGTGAGTTCGGTCTTGCCGACGCCGGTGGGGCCGAGGAACATGAACGAGCCCATCGGCCGGTTCGGATCCTGCAGACCGGCGCGCGCGCGGCGGACGGCCTTCGATACGGCCTGCACCGCCTCGCCCTGACCGACGACGCGCACGGCTAGCTCGTCTTCCATGCGCAACAGCTTGTCGCGCTCGCCTTCCAGCATCTTGTCGACCGGAATGCCGGTCCAGCGGGAAACCACATGAGCGACGTGGTCGGGTGTCACGGTCTCCTCGACCATGGTGCCGCGGCCTTCAAGCGCCTCGGCCTCGGCGAGCTTCTTTTCGAGCTCTGGGATGCGGCCATAGGCGAGCTCGCCCGCCTTCTGGAACTCGCCCTTGCGCTGGGCGATTGCCAGTTCGTTGCGTGCTTCCTCGAGCTGCCCCTTGAGGTCGGCGGCAAGGCCGAGTTTTTCCTTTTCGGCCATCCACTGGCTGGTGAGCGTGGTCGATTCTTCCTCCAGACCGGCGAGATCCTTCTCCAGCCGTTCGAGCCGGTCGCGCGAAGCGTCGTCCCTCTCCAGCTTCAACGCCTCGCGCTCGATCTTGAGCTGCATGATGCGGCGGTCGATCTCATCCAGCGCCTCCGGCTTGGAATCGATCTGCATGCGCAGCCGCGAGCCGGCCTCGTCGACGAGGTCGATTGCCTTGTCGGGCAGGAAGCGGTCGGTGATGTAGCGGTTGGACAGCGTGGCGGCCGCGACCAGCGCAGAGTCCGAGATGCGCACCTTGTGGTGCTGCTCGTATTTCTCCTTCAGGCCGCGCAGGATCGAGATGGTGTCCTCCACCGTCGGCTCCGAGACGAAGACCGGCTGGAAGCGGCGGGCAAGGGCTGCGTCCTTCTCGACATGCTTGCGGTATTCGTCGAGCGTGGTGGCGCCGACGCAGTGCAGCTCGCCGCGCGCAAGTGCCGGCTTCAGAAGGTTGGACGCATCCATCGCGCCGTCCGCCTTGCCGGCGCCGACCAGCGTGTGCATCTCGTCGATGAACAGGATGATGTTGCCATTGGCCGCAGTGACTTCCGACAGCACGGCTTTCAGCCGCTCCTCGAACTCGCCGCGGTATTTGGCGCCGGCAATCAGCGCGCCCATGTCGAGCGCCATCAGCTGTTTGTCCTTGAGGGACTCGGGCACGTCGCCATTGACGATGCGCAGCGCCAGGCCTTCGGCGATCGCAGTCTTGCCGACGCCGGGTTCGCCGATCAGCACGGGATTGTTCTTGGTGCGGCGGGAGAGCACCTGGATGGTGCGGCGAATCTCGTCGTCGCGACCGATGACCGGATCGAGCTTGCCGGCGCGGGCATCCGCGGTGAGATCGCGCGCGTATTTCTTCAGCGCATCATACCCCTGTTCGGCGGAAGCCGAATCGGCGGTGCGTCCCTTGCGGACATCATTGATGGCCTGGTTCAGGGCCTGCGCGGTGACGCCCGCCTTGGCGAGGATATCGGCTGTCTTGGCAGACTTCTCGACGGCCAGCGCGGTCAGCAGCCGCTCGACCGTGACGAAGGAATCGCCGGCCTTCTTGGAGAGGTCCTCAGCTGTGGAGAACACCTTGGCCAGCGGCTGCGCCAAAAAGAGCTGGCCGTTGCCGCCCTCGACCTTGGGCAGCGCATCGAGCGCCGCCTCGACGCCGAGCTTGACGTCGCGCACACGGCCGCCAGCGCGCTCGATCAGCGACGCGGCGAGGCCCTCGTCGTCGTCGACAAGAACTTTGAGAATGTGTTCGGGGGTAAACTGCTGATGGTTGCGCGAAAGCGCCATAGTCTGCGCGGACTGGATAAAACCCCGGACGCGCTCGGAGTATTTCTCGAGATTCATATATCTGTCTCCTTCTCGTCACCGGCCCGCTTTGCGGCACCGGATCGGCTTGCGGTGACGGACCCGCTGGAAGCCAGGTCCTGTTGAGGCAGATATGGGAACTGACGCGAAATCCTCAAGACGTTCCGCCATCGCGCCGGCCACAATATTGCAAGTCGGCCAAAACAAAAAACGGCGGGGATTTCTCCCCGCCGTTTTGCAATCTTGCGATGTCAGGCTGGATCAGCTTTCGACCGGCTCGCCGCTTCCGGCCTCCGCCGACTGGGCAGTCTCGGCGCCTTCGGCGACACGCGGACGGCGTGGACGCCTAGCGCGGCGGGGTGCTGCCTCGCTCTCGGCTGCATTGTCCGTGGGCTCGGCCTCGACCGCGTCGTTGAGTTGCGCGCGGGCGGCAAGGCCGGCCGGCGAAAAGTCCTCGAACTGTACGGCTGCCGGCTGCTCGGCCGGGGCTGCATTTTCCACGGGCGCATCGCCGCCATGGTTCTGCTCGCCCTGCTGCGCCGCCTGCTCGCTCTGCTCCGCGCGCTGGCCATGGTCGCGTCGGCTGTGGTCGCGCTGACCGTGATCGCCGCGCTGACCGTTCTGGCCGTAGCCGCCATTGGGACGGCGGTCGCGATGGCGGCCGCCTCCGTTGGCGTTGCGGCCGCCTTCGGCATTCAGCGCCACCTCGGCCGGCGTACCCTCGATGACCGGTTGCGGACCGGAGCCGTGGGTGGGGGCAGGCGCGGGCGCTTCGGCAGTGGCGTTGCCGTTGCCGGCGTTCTCGAATTCGTCGCGGGCGTCATCGCCGTCGTCGTCGAAATCATCGCGGTTCTGCTGGGTGTTCTGGATCGGCATCTGCGCCTGGGCGGCAGCGATGATGCGATTGTAGTGTTCGGCGTGCTGCAGATAGTTTTCCGCCATGACGCGGTCGCCGGAACTCTGCGCATCACGCGCCAGCGTCGTATACTTCTCCGCGATCTGCTGAGCCGAGCCGCGGATTTTGACATCCGGCCCGTTGCTCTCGTAGTTGCGGGTCAGTGGGTTTGGGCCTTTGCGGTTGTTGTTGTTATTGTTGTTATTGTTGTTGTTATTGTTACGACCCCGCATGCGCCGGTTCTGCTGTTGTGGCCTCATTCTTTTCTCTTTGCGTTGAAAAATCGTTCGCGGACGGCGCACATCAGGTGCCAGCCGTTCCGTTTATCCTGCCGGTGTTCGCCCGCATCTCCTGCGCTGGCGCCACGTGCCATCCTGTATCCGGTTCATTTACTTGCCGGACGATCCCCGCGCGAAGCAAAGGCGTCGTTTACGCAAGAAGGCAGCTTGTTTCTACGGGAACCGAATCGATAACAGTACTGCCTGCTTCGTCTCATCCGGTTATCCGACCCTATCCATATTCCAAACGGTTGCCAAGCGTTTTTTCTGCCGGTGGAAAAGCGTCTTACCGTTGGAACACAAGGGCGCGGTCGCTTCCCGCAAGGTCCTTAGCCGCGGCGATCATCGTGTAGCCGGCTTGGCGAAAGACATCTTCTACTTCGGTCTTCTGGGTATATCCGATCTCGACGGCGATCCTGGCGCCCTTTTCGAGACAGGCATCTGCTCCTGCGGCAATGATGCGGTAGGCATCGAGACCGTCTTCGCCGCCATCAAGCGCACGGACCGGATCGAATTGACGAACTTCCGGCTGCAAGGTCTCAAGCTCTTTGGACGATATATAGGGTGGATTTGAGACAATTAAATGATAGCGACCTTCCGTCGCGGCAAACCAGTCGGATTTGAGCGCGGAGAACCGCTGCGCCAGCCCGCTGTCGGCGGCGTTGCGGGCGGCTGTGGCCAGCGCGTCGTCCGAAATGTCGACCCCGACGGCGACCGCCAGCGGCACTTCCTTGAGCAGCGCCAGTGCGATCGCGCCGGTGCCCGTGCCAAGGTCGAGGATGCGGCAGGCGCCGAGCCTGGCCGCGGTTTCGCGCGCGAAAGGCAGCACCAGATCGACCAGGGTTTCGGTGTCGGGACGCGGCTCCAGCGTCTCGGCCGACAGCGACAACCTGAGCCCGTGAAACTCGCGGAAGCCGAAGATGCGATGCACCGGTTCGCGCGCCAGGCGGCGTTGAAGCGCAGCATCGATGGCGGCCAGTGTAGTGGTGTCGATCAAGCGGTCCGGCGTCGAAATCGCATCAGCGCGGCTGGTGCCGGAGAAATGTTCGACGATCATTCGGGCTTCGAGCGCAGGATCGTCGATGTAGGGCACGGTCAGGCGTGCGCGGGCCTCGCGGAGCGCCTGGGCCAGCGTACGTCCTGCCGCCTCAGCCATTCGCGCCGAGATCGGCGAGCAGCTTCGACTGGTGGTCGGCCAGCAGCGCATTGATGACCTCGTCAAGCTCGCCGAGCATGACGCGGTCGAGCTTGTAGAGCGTCAGGTTGATGCGGTGGTCGGTGACGCGACCCTGCGGAAAATTGTAGGTGCGAATGCGTTCGGAACGGTCGCCAGAGCCGACCTGCGAGCGGCGCGATTCGGAGCGTTCCTGGTCGGCTTTCGAACGCTCCATGTCGAACAGGCGCGCGCGCAGGATCTGCATGGCCCGCGCCCGGTTCTGGTGCTGCGACTTCTCCGCCTGCACCACCATGACGCCGGTCGGCAGGTGGGTGATGCGAACGGCCGAATCGGTGGTGTTGACGTGCTGGCCGCCCGAACCCGACGCGCGCATCGTGTCGATGCGGATATCTTCGGGGCGGATATCGATGTCGACCTCCTCGGCCTCCGGCAGCACAGCCACAGTCGCTGCGGAAGTATGGATGCGCCCTTGCGCTTCGGTCGCCGGGACGCGCTGGACACGGTGCACGCCGGATTCAAACTTGAGCTTGGCGAAGACGCCCTTACCCGAAATGGTGGCGATGATTTCCTTGAAGCCGCCGGCATCGCCGTCGCTCGCCGACACCACTTCGAAACGCCAGCCCTGTTCGGCGGCGTAACGCTCGTACATGCGGAAGAGATCGCCGGCAAACAATGCGGCCTCGTCGCCACCGGTGCCGGCGCGGATTTCGAGGATGGCGTTCTTGTGGTCGGCGGCATCCCGCGGCAGAAGCAGTATCTGGATTTCCTGCTGCAGCGCCTCGATGCGTTCCTCAACCGCCGGCAGGTCGGCTTCCGCCAGCGCGCGCATCTCGGCATCGGTGGTCTTGTCGGCCAGCATCGCCTCGAGATCGGCAAGCTCCTGCTCGGCGGCGCGCAGCGTCCGGATCTTGCCCGCCATCTCCTGGATCTCGGAATATTCGGAAGCCATCTTAACATAAGCTTCCGGCTCCGGCCCGGCCGACATCAGCGCTTCGAGCATGTCGAAACGCTTCACTACCTGGTCCATGCGGTCGCGGGGCAAACTGATCATCTGGGTGTCAGAGCGGAATGTTGTGTTGTTCGGCAAAGGCCAGCAGGTCGGCCCGCATATTCTTCGCCGCATTCGGATGCTCCAGCGCGGCTTCGAGATGCGCGGCAAGCGTTTCAAGCGGCAATTCGGTGAGCATGGCCTTGACCGGGCCAATGGCCGCGGGCGACATCGAGATTGAGCGATAGCCAAGCCCGATCAGCGCCATCGCCGAGATCGGACGCCCGGCCAGCTCGCCGCACAAGGTGACCGGCGTGCCGACGCGGTGGCCGGCATCGGCGATCTGCTTGAGCACCCTGAGGAACGGCACCGAAAGCGGGTCGAAGCGCTCGGAAAGCTGCGTGTTGCCGCGATCGGTCGCCATCACGAACTGGAACAGATCGTTGGAGCCGACCGAGACGAAATCGACCGTGCGCATCAGTTCGTCGAGCTGCCACAAAAGCGACGGCACCTCGATCATCGCGCCGAGCTTCAAAAGCGTCGGCAGGTCATGGGCGAAACGCGACAGGTGGCGGACCTCGCGGTCGATGACCTCGCGCGCCTGCATGATCTCGCCGATCTCGGTGACCATCGGCAGCATGATGCGCAGCTCGCGGCCGCCTGCCGCCTTGAGCAGCGCGCGCACCTGGGTCCGGAGCAGTGCCGGTCGGTCGAGGGTGAGCCGGATGGCGCGCCAGCCGAGCGCCGGGTTTTCCTCGTGCGCGACGCTCTTGAAGTAGGGCAGCACCTTGTCGCCACCGATATCGATGGTGCGGAAGGTCACCGGCTTGTCGCGCGCCGCATCGAGCACGTCGCGGTAAAGCCGCTCCTGCGCTTCGGCGCGCGGGAACGTAGCCGCGACCATGAACTGCAGTTCGGTGCGGAACAGGCCGATACCCGCGGCACCCGATTCGGCAAGTTGCGGCAGGTCGACGGCCAGACCCGCATTCATTAGCAAGTCGACATGCATGCCGTCCTTGGTCGACGACGGCTTCTTGCGCAATTCACGGTAAAGTTCCTGCCGCCTGGCGCGGAAGCGCACCTTTTCGGCATAGGCGGCCTCGACGTCTGGCTGCGGGCGCAGATGGATGCGGCCCTCGTCGCCGTCGACAATGACGGCGTCGCCATTTTCGGCCATCGACACCGCGCCCTTGACCTGTCCGGCGACCGGGATGCCCATGGCGCGCGCCACGATGACGACGTGGCTGGTGACCGCGCCGTCCTCCAGCACCAGCCCGCGCAAGCGGTCGCGCGGATAGTCGAGCAATTCGGCAGCCCCCATCGAGCGGGCGACGATGATGGCGTCGCGCGGCAAGGTGGCGGCCAGCACTTCCGGGCCATGACCCATCAACTGCCGCAGGAGGCGGTTGGCGAGGTCGTCGAAATCGCTCATGCGCTCGCGCAGATAGGGGTCGGTCATGTGCAGCATGCGGGCCCGCATGTCGCTCTGCACCTTTTCCACCGCCGCTTCGGCCGTCAGGCCGTTGCGCACCGCTTCTTCCAGCCGCCGCACCCAGCCGCGATCGTTGGCGAACATGCGGTAGGCTTCAAGCACCGCCCGGTGCTCGCCTTCGAAGGCGACATCGCGGCGCTCCAGCATGTCGTCGATCGACAGCCTGAGCGAACCCAGCGCCTGCTCCAGCCGCCGCGTTTCCTCGTCGCTGTCCTCGTTGAAAAGATTGGTGACGACAATGCGCGGTTCGTGCAGCACGACATGCCCGAGCCCGACGCCTTCGTTGAAGGAAAGCCCGGCAAAACTCGCCGGCCGGCGCAGGTCGAGTTCGAGGCCGGGGCGGGTGAGCCGCG
Source organism: Neomesorhizobium albiziae (assembly GCF_900114255.1). Classification (GTDB taxonomy): domain Bacteria; phylum Pseudomonadota; class Alphaproteobacteria; order Rhizobiales; family Rhizobiaceae; genus Neomesorhizobium; species Neomesorhizobium albiziae. Next base: position 19,800 of record NZ_FOSL01000003.1, read on the forward strand.
CCAGGTCGCCGGTGGCGATCATCTCGGCAATCACCATGGCGGTGGTTTCGAGCGCTTCGAGTTCGTCGTCGCGGTAATGCCGCTTGGTACGGTTCTGCACCACGAGAACGCCGAGCGTGCGCCCTGCTCTCAGGACCGGCACGCCGAGGAACGAATTGTAGATCTCTTCGCCCGTTTCCGGCAGATATGCGAAGGCCGGATGCTTCTGCGCGTCGGAAAGGTTCAGCGCCCGTGCGCTGGCCGCGATGGTGCCGACAAGGCCCTGCCCCAGCCGCAACTGCGCCAGGTGGACGGCGCCCGGGTTCAGACCTTCGGTGGCATAGAGTTCGAGCACCGAATCGGCGCGCAGCACATAGAGCGAGCAGACCTCGGCGACCATGTTCTGGGCGATTTCGCGGACGATGCGGTCAAGCCGCTCCTGCGGCTCCAGCGGCTCTGCCATGAGCTCGCGGAGCCGTCTCAGAAGCACGCGCGGTCCGGCGGCCATATCACGCATCGGGCTCTCCAACAGCTTTGGCCGGCGCCTTCCTCCTCGAAGTGCCGGTCATGCCGCGACTGGAATCTCGTCTGTCTACTGCTTATCCAGACCGTACACGGAATGCAAAGTGCGAACTGCAAGTTCCGTATAGGGACCGTCGATCAGGATGGAAATCTTGATCTCCGACGTGGTGATGGCGCGGATATTGATCGACTTTTCCGACAGCGCCCTGAAAGCCGTCGCCGCGACGCCGGCATGGCTGCGCATGCCGATGCCGATCACCGAAACCTTGGACATGCCGGCTTCCGATTGCACGACGTCGAAACCGATCGTTTCCTTGACCTTGCCCAGCACGGCCAGCGCCTTGTCGATGTCGCCGGACGGCACCGTGAAGGTCATGTCGGTGAACTTGCCGTCCTCGGAGATGTTCTGGACGATCATGTCGACATTGATGTTGGCTTCGGCGAGCGGACCGAAGATGCCTGCCGCCACGCCCGGCCGGTCGGCGACGCGCCGCAGCGAGACCTGGGCTTCGTCCTTGGCGTATGCAATTCCGGTAACGACCTGCTGTTCCACGATTTCATCCTCGTCGCAAATGAGCGTTCCGGGCGGGTTGTCGAAATTCCCCATGCCCGGAGCATCGGGGTCGTCGAAGGAGGATCGCACAAAAGTGCGTACCTTGTGCACCATGGCAAGTTCGACCGAACGGACCTGCAGCACCTTGGCGCCGAGCGAGGCCATTTCCAGCATTTCCTCGAAAGAGATTTTTGCAAGGCGCCGGGCTTTCGGCTCGATGCGCGGGTCGGTCGTGTAAACACCGTCGACGTCGGTATAGATGTCGCAACGGTCGGCCCTGACGGCTGCGGCGATCGCCACCGCTGACGTGTCGGAGCCGCCACGACCGAGCGTGGCGATGCGGTTGTCCGGCCCGATGCCCTGGAAACCGGCAATGACGGCCACCTGCTCCTCGCCGAAACGCTTGATCAGGAACGAACCGTCGATGTCGACGATGCGCGCCGCGCCATGGGCGTTGTCGGTCTTGATCGGGATCTGCCAGCCTTGCCAGGAGCGTGCATGCACGCCCATGTTTTGCAGCGCGATGGCCAGCAGGCCGGCGGTGACCTGCTCGCCCGAGGCGACGACGGCGTCGTATTCGCGCGCATCGTGCATAGGCGATGCTTCGCGCGTCCAGCCGACCAGTTCGTTGGTCTTGCCGGCCATCGCGGAGACAACGACCGCGACCTCGTGTCCGGCGTCGACCTCGCGTTTGACGTGGCGCGCGACGTTGCGGATGCGGCTGATGTCGGCGACCGAAGTTCCGCCGAATTTCATCACGATGCGCGCCATGAACCTGTAAAGCCTTCTGAATGCGCCGGCGGGGACCGGAACCTGAAACGAAAGCGCCCCGGGATGGCCAGGGCGCGAATGCGCGGTTTCCATAGCCAACTCGGCAAATTTGCGCAAGAAGAGCATCAGCCGGTTGGCGCAAGATAGGGCTGCAATCCTAAGGGTTGATGATGGATTTCATGAATCCCGTTGAAATTGCCACAGGCCTGCCGTTTCGTGACGGCAAATCTGCTCGGTTGGCGCTCGGCCAATCCCAATTGCTGGAATCTGACCGGCAGCCTTTTCTCCGAAACCTGAGACCGCGCTTCCCAAGTGTATCCCATTGCCTATATAAGGATACACGAACGCGTATAGAGGAGCGCATCATGGCGTTTCACATCAAGAACCGCGAAACCGACGCGCTTGCCCGAAAAGTCGCCCGGCTGAAAAAGACAGGACTTACCGAGGCCATCCACATCGCGCTCAGCCACGAACTGGAGCGCGAACAGGGCAAGCCGTCACTGGTGGAAACCGGCGTCCAGTTCTGCCGCGACCTGCGCGCCAGGGGCAGGCCGGAACGAGGCAAACCCGCGGACAAGGCCTTTCGGGACAGCCTTTACGAGGACCGCTGATGTTTATCGACGCCTCAGCCCTGACGGCGCTTCTCACCGACGAGAACGATGCCCGCGAACTCCTGTCCCGCATGCAGGGGGCTCCCACCCGCATGACCTCGCCGCTGGCAATATGGGAAGCTGTTATCGCGATTGCCCGGATACTCGATCTGGAAATCGACGAGGTGGCCGGCAGCGTCCAGCGGTACCTGACATTGATGGAGATCGAGACGGTTTCCGTACCGCCTGAAACGGCGGGAATAGCGCTCGACGCATTTGCTCGCTACGGCAAAGGGCGCCACCCGGCCAGGCTGAACTTTGGCGACTGTTTCGCCTATGCCTGCGCCCGCCATTTCGGAAAGCCGCTTATGTTCAAGGGCGGCGATTTTCCGCAAACCGACATCGAAGCCGCCTGACCGTGTTCCTGCCACCCTGGAGGGATGCGGCGCGGAGCATGATCTTTTCCGAAAACCGGTTCCCACTTTTCGGGATCATGCTCTAAGGTTGCGGCGTCGCAAGGTCAGAAAGAAGCCGACCAGATGGCTGAACAACGCGTGCAACGCCGGCTCGCCGCCATTCTGGCCGCGGACGTGGTCGGCTACAGCCGCCTGATGGGAGCGGACGAGCAGGGAACGCTTGTCGCACTGAAGGAACACCGCAGCCAGCTGGTAGACCGCAAGATCGCCGAACATGAAGGCCGGATCGTCAAGCTCACCGGCGACGGCATGCTTGTCGAATTCCCGAGCGTGGTCAACGCGGTGGCCTGCGCCGCGGAAATCCAGCGCGGCATGAAGGCGCGCAACGCCGATGTTCCGAAGAGCCGGCGCATCGATTTCCGCATCGGCGTCAATCTCGGCGATGTCGTGGTCGAGGAAGGCGATCTTTTCGGCGACGGCGTCAACGTCGCCGCGCGGCTCGAGGGCATCGCCGGGCCGGGTGAAATATGCGTGTCTGCTTCGGTGCGCGAACACATCGGCAATCGGCTCGAATTGCCCTTCGACGATATCGGCGAACAGGCCCTGAAGAACATAGAGCGTCCGGTTCGGGTGTATCGCGTCGGCCTCGCGCCGGAGCCGCGTGCGGCATCGGCCGAAACGTTTGTGAATGGCTCTACCAAGGCTAAGCCGTCGATTGCCGTGCTTCCGTTCAGCAATATGAGCGGCGACCCCGAGCAGGATTATTTCGCCGACGGGATGACCGAGGACCTCATCACCGACCTTTCCAAGGTCTCGGGCCTTTCGGTCATCGCCCGCAATTCGGTCTTCACCTACAAGGGCAGATCAGTCGACGTGCAGGAAGTGAGCCGGCGCTTCGACGTGGCGACGATCCTGGAAGGCAGTGTGCGCAAGGCCGGCCAGCGCGTGCGCATCAACGCCCAGCTGGTCGACGGCCGGGAGGGAACCCACCTGTGGGCCGACCGCTACGACCGCGACCTGACCGACATCTTCGCGCTGCAGGACGAGATCACCCACGCCATCGTCGAGCAGCTGAAGGTGAGGCTGCTGCCGGCCGAAAAACAGGCGATCGAGGCAGCGCCGACGCAGAACATGGATGCCTACAACTACTACCTGCAGGGGCGGCATTTCTATCATCTGCACTCGACCCAGCACGCGCTGCTCGCCCAGCGGCTTTTCCGCAAGGCGGTGGAGCTCGACCCTCTCTACGCGCGGGCCTATTCGGGCCTGGCGGACTGCGCCTGGTTCCTGTTCACCAATCACCACGAAAGCGCCAGCGTCGACGCGATCCTGACGGCGAGCACGACCGCGCTGCGGCTGGACCCGACGCTTGCCGAGGCACATGCCTCGCACGCCATGGCGCTGCATCTTTCGGGCCGCAACGCCGAGGCGCGGGCCGAATTCGAGAAAGCGATCGGGCTCGATCCCAACCTGTTCGAAGTCTTCTACCTCTATGCCTATGCCTGCCGCGACGGGGGCGATCCGGAAGGCGCGGTCAGGATGTACAGCCGGGCGTCGGAGCTTGCTCCGGACGACTATCGCACCAAGATGCTGATGGCGGTGATGCTGCGGGACCTCGGCAGGATGCCGGAGTTCCGGGAAGCCGCCTATGAGGGCATCGGGCGCGCCGAACGGGCGCTCGACGCCCATCCCGACATTCCGCTGGCGGCGTCGCTCGGCGCCTCGACATTTGCGGCACTTGGAGAGCGGTCGCAGGCGCTCGACTGGGCGGCGCGCGCCCTGACCATCGCGCCGGACGACCCGCTGACGCACTACAACGTCGCCTGCGTCTACGCGCTGTTGGGCGAAGAGGAGAAGGCTCTCGCGTTGCTGGAGCCTTGGAGCCGGCGCGTCAACAAGGTGACGAAGAACTGGCTGATGAACGACACCGATTTCGACAGCCTGCGCGAACACCCGCGCTTCAAGCTCCTCGTCGAACGCAACGCATAGAGCAGAGGGCCTCAGTCGAGCCGCCCTGCTCCGTTCCTCAGGTCTTCAGCCGGTAACCGGTGCGGAATATCCAGGCAACGATAGCCAAGCACGCAGTGAGAAACGCCAGCGTCATGGCCAGGCTGACGCCAACGCCGACATCCGCGGTGGAGAAGAAGCTCCAGCGGAACCCGCTGACCAGATAGACGACCGGGTTGAACAGCGAAACCGTCTGCCAGAACGGCGGCAACATGTCGATCGAATAGAAGGAACCGCCGAGGAAGGTGAGCGGCGTCACCACCAGCAGCGGGATGAGCTGCAGTTTTTCGAAGCCGTCGGCCCAGATGCCGATGATGAAGCCGAACAGGCTGAAGGTAACCGCCGTCAGCACCAGGAACAGAAGCATGAACACCGGATGGTCGATGCGCAGCGACACGAACATACTGGCTGTGGCCAGGATGATCAGGCCGATCATGATCGACTTGGTCGCCGCCGCCCCGACATAGGAAAGCACCACCTCAAGATAGGAAACCGGCGCCGAAAGCACCTCGTAGATGGTGCCTGAGAATTTCGGGAAATAGATGCCGAACGATGCGTTGGCGATGCTCTGCGTCAACAACGTGAGCATGATCAGGCCCGGCACGATGAAGGCGCCGTAGTCGACGCCGTCGATGGCGTTGATGCGCGAGCCGATGGCGGTGCCGAACACGACGAAATAGAGCGAGGTGGAGATCACCGGCGACACGATGCTCTGCAGCAGGGTGCGGAAGGTACGCGTCATCTCGAAGATGTAGATGGCTTTGACGGCGCGCCAGTTCATGTGCGGTCCCTCACCAGATTGACGAAGATTTCTTCCAGCGAACTCTGGCTGGTCTGGAGGTCCTTGAAGCGGATGCCGGCATCGCCGAGATCGGCGAGCAGGGCGGTGATTCCGGTCCGCTCGCCACGGCTGTCATAGGTGAAGACGAGGTCGTTGCCGTCGCCGGCAAGCTCGAGCTGATAGTCGCGCAGCGCTGCCGGGACCTCCTGCAGGGGCGCCTGCAGATGCAAGGTGAGCTGCTTCTTGCCGAGGTTGCGCATCAGCTCGGCCTTTTCCTCGACCAGGATCAGCTCGCCCTTGTTGATGACGCCGATGCGGTCGGCCATCTCCTCGGCCTCCTCGATGTAGTGGGTGGTGAGGATGATGGTAACGCCGGTCTCGCGCATGGTGCGCACGAGGTTCCACATATCGCGCCTGAGTTCCACGTCGACGCCGGCGGTGGGTTCGTCCAGGAAAAGAATTTCCGGCTCGTGCGAGAGCGCCTTGGCGATCATGTGCCGGCGCTTCATGCCGCCCGAGAGCGTGATGATCTTAGCGTCCTTCTTGTCCCACAGCGACAGGTCGCGCAGGATCCTCTCGATCAGCGCGGGATTGGCCTTCCTGCCGAACAGCCCGCGGCTGAACGAAACGTCGCCCCACACCGTCTCGAACGCGTTGGTGGTGAGTTCCTGCGGCACCAGCCCGATCATCGAGCGGGCGGCGCGATAGTCTGCCTTGATATCGTGCCCGGCGACCGTGATCTTGCCGCTGGTCGGGTTGACGATGCCGCATATGGTGCCGATCAGCGTCGTCTTGCCGGCGCCATTGGGGCCGAGCAGCGCGAAGATCTCGCCCTTGCGGACATCGAGATTGATGCTTTTCAGCGCTTCGAAACCGGATGAATAGGTCTTGCAGAGGTCTTTGACCGAAATGATGGGCTGCATGAAGACTGCCGTCGCTGGCGGGAATTGGGGCTGAGATCGGTCGAAATACGGCCGGACCGGATTTCTATATGGGCTGCCACCCACGCAATACCACACCGGGCTGCCCGCGCGGTCGAGAATTTTATTGCGCCAGCGATGGCGCTTGCCCGGTCGGCTCGCCCGGATTATCATTCAAGCATACACTTAAATGAGAGCAAGATGGGCAAGGCCCCCGCCAAAGGCGACGTCTTTGCGGCAATCGCCGACCCGACCCGGCGGCGGCTGCTCGAAAGGCTGGTGGTCGGCGAACACTCGGTCGCCGACCTGACCCACGGGGCCGGCATGACGATGGCGGCAGTGTCGCTGCATCTCCAGGTCCTGTGGCGGGCCGGGCTGGTCAGCCGCCGCGTGGCCGGACGGCACCGTCTCTACCGGCTGCAGCCCGCGTCGCTGCGAACCGTGACCGACTGGGCCGAGACGTTGTCAGTGTTCTGGGACGAAAAGCTCGACTGGCTGGATGCGCTGGCAGAGAGGATGGATGCCGCAGCCGATCGACCTGACATTTGAGCACCTCGAGAAGTTTGCGGCAGCAGGGCAGCCCGGGCTTCCGGCTTGATGCAAAGCGCTCAACCTGAAACGAAGCCCCACGGTCAAAACCGCGTGATTGCCGTCGCCCGTCGGTGCTTCGCTCGTGAATGCGGGCTAAGCTCATACATCGTTGCAAGTTCGAGGAAGGCCGGCATGAAAAAGATCGCGATCGCGGCACTGCTTTGTCTGGGTGCGGTCACCGCCCAGGCACAAACGCGCATCGATGCGTCGGGCATGAGCTGCGCCCAGATCCGCGCCGCGCTGGACAGGAATGGCGTCGCGGTCATCAGCCAGCGTTCGAAACGCAACCCCAGTTTCTCCAGCTCCGCCACCTATGTGAGGGACGGGCGTTACTGCGGCATCGGCCAGACGTTGCAACCGGCGAGCGTGGCCGCTGCCGACACAGGCAACTGCTACGTCCAGCGCTGCATGAGCAACGGCTCACGCTCCAGATAGCCTGTCGAGGCGCGATTTCGCGCTGTTTGTAGTCCACCACTGCTTCAGCACATCTCGAAGCGATAGGCCTTGTCTTCCGGCGTCGTCAGTTCGCGGTCGCGCAGGACGATCGGAATCTTGCCGCCACGCTTCGAACAGGCCCGCGTGAACGCTTCCGGATCATTGTCGGGATACTCGATCTCCAGGACCTGATTGTAGATCGATGTGTAAGCGTCGCACTCGTCGTAGGCCTCGCATTCCTCGGCGACGGCGAAATCGAAACCCGCCAGCGACCTGCCGGCCTCGCCGATTTCGGGGTTGTTCTTCTGCCCGACCGCAAGTCCGAGTTCGTGAGCGAAGTCCGACATCAGCCTGGCCAGCGCCAGATTGTCGTTCATGCTAAGCAGGCCAGACGACCTCGACCAGGTGTCCAGATTGTCAGGCTCGATGGCGCTAAAGCCCATCATCCGCGCATTTCCTGATCCACGGAGCGATCACGCTGAAAATGGCTTGCCGTTTTGCCGCGGTAGACGTGTCGAGGAGGAATTCGCCCGGCCAGTTCCCGTCCTCGACCGGTTTGCCGTCCTGGCCGCGCAGCAGGAGATCGGGGTGTTTTTCTTTCCACATGGCCGTTTCCTCGGCCTGGGTCTGAAAACCGTTGAAATAGCAGATCGAATAGACGCCGGGCGCCGCGGGCGACTGGCGGTCGCGGCTGACCGTCTTGACGCCAGCCGGCGGTGGGTAGTCGCCGCCGAGCTGTGAATCATAACCACCGTTCGGCGGCAGGAAGACGATGCCGGCCGCCTGCGCAGCCGAGCCGCTGGCATAATCGCCTGACAGCATGACGATTGCCGCTGTCGCCACGCCGAAAAACGGACATGGCGAAGGAAAAAGCCGTCGCGAAAGCGCGGACATTCGAGCGGCACCCCGTAAATGGACAATCCAATCTCATCATGGACTTGCTGGCCTTGCAAGCAGCCGGATGGCGCGGGCCGGCAGCAGGGCCTCGGCTCGCGACGCGGAAAATCGTGCCTTGACTTTCGGCTCCCGGGACCCGACTTCCTGTCCTCCGAAGGGAGACCGACATTCATGCCCGAGGCGCGACGAACGACAATCGACACCCGCGAAATCGAGCACTTTTCCGCACTCGCGGCGGAATGGTGGAACCCCAACGGCAAATTCCGGCCGCTGCACAAGTTCAACCCGATTCGCCTCTCCTATATCCGCGACCAGGTCGCGGCCCGCTTCGGCCGCGATCCGCGCGTGGCGCGGCCCTTCGAGGGGCTGCGCATACTCGACATCGGCTGCGGCGGCGGCCTTTTGTGCGAGCCGATGGCGCGGCTGGGCGCCACTGTCGTTGGCGCCGACGCCTCGGCCAACAACATCGAGGTGGCGAGGCTGCATGCCGCGGAGAGCGGCCTCGATATCGACTACCGCGCCACCACGGCCGAAGCGCTGGCCGACGAGGGCGAAAAATTCGACGTCATCCTCAACATGGAAGTGGTCGAGCATGTCGCCGATATCGATCTTTTCATCGCCAAGTGCGGCGAAATGGTAAAGCCCGGCGGCATCATGTTCGTCGCCACCATCAACCGCACGCTGAAGGCGCTGGGCCTCGCCATCATCGGCGCCGAATACGTGCTGCGCTGGCTGCCGCGCGGCACCCACCAGTACGGCAAGCTGGTGCGCCCGGAAGAGCTTGAGGCAGCACTTGGCAAGGCGCAGCTGTCGATCATCGACCGAACCGGCGTCGTCTACAGTCCGCTCGCTGACCGTTGGCATCGCTCCAAGGACATGGACGTCAACTACATGGTTCTAGCGGAACGGGCGGGAGCCGCCTGACGGCGGCCGCAGGGACTTACGCCGCCTGGCTTTGCGCCCTGGTGGTCATAACCACACCGGCTGTGACGATCGCCGCCCCCGCCCAGGTGAGAAGCGCGTAGCGCTCGCCAAGGAAGAACGTGCCGGCGATCAGCCCGATGGCCGCCGCGACATAGCCGATCTGGCTGAGATAGACCGGTCCGCCGACCGCCTGCAGGCGGAAGAAGAAGGCGAACATCGCCGAGGCGGAAGCGACCTGTGCCAGCATCAGCAGCGGCAAGCCCGACAAGAGGCTGAACGAACCGGCACTCCCGGTCGAAAACAGGCCGGCCAGCAGCATGGCCGCGGCAGCGAGGTGGCTGCCGACTGCAAGTTCGGTCGGACCGGTGCCTTCCGGCCAGTCATAAGTGCGGTAGATGTTGCCGGCGGCAAGGCTGACCGGGATCAGCAGCCCGACGAACACCCAGAACAACTCGGCCGGCTGGCCCGCCTCGCCCCTGGTCAGCGCAACCATCAGCGCACCGACGAAGCCGACCGCGATGCCCGCGATGCCGAGCAGATTGGGACGCCGCACGCCAAGCAGGATCGACAGCACCAGCGTGATCACCGGGGACAGCGTGAACATGATGCCGGTATAGCCGGCGCCGAGATGTGAAATGGCCGAGAACATCAGCATGTTGGGGACGGCGTAGGAGATCGCGGCCGCGATGGCGAAATAACGCAGCTTGTGCGCGGTGAGGACAAAGCGGTGACGCCGCGCCAGGAGAACCAGGAGCAGCACACCCCCGGCGCCGAACGAGATGACGAAGGCCCACAGCATGGCAGGCACGCCTTCGCCCGTCGCGATCTTGCCGAAAGGCAAGGTGAGCCCGAGCAGGCCGCCGGTCACCAGAAGCAGGCCGAAGGCCGAATCCCATACAGATTTCATCGAGACTTCCGTGCCGCTTGATCGTTCTTGAATTGCCATGGCGAGGATCCGTGCCTTTGTGAAGTCCGCCGGGGATAGCGTTGCCGCTTGTTCGCCGGTCGGTTTCAAGGTAACATAATACGAAGATACTTGATGTCAAGATACTTACCGGAGAGATAGATGGACCGCGCGGCCAGGGCTGTCGAACAGTGGCGAAAGGAACGTCCCGACCTCGATGTCAGCCCAATGGCGGTGCTGGGGCGATTGAGCCAGGCGTCGTTCGTGATCGCACGCGACCGGCTCAATCCGCTGTTTGCGCGCTTCGGGCTGCAATCGGGCGAGTTCGACGTGCTAGCGACGCTGCGCCGTTCCGGGCCGCCTTTCGCGCTGACGCCGACGGCACTCTACGAAGCGACGATGGTGACCTCGGGCGCTATGACCAACCGGCTCGACCGGCTGGAGAAAACCGGGCTTATCGCGCGCGGCCCGCATCCCGAAGACCGGCGCGGCGTCATCGTGCAACTGACGGAAAAGGGCCGCGCCCTGATCGACGAGGCGGTGACCGCCCATGTCGAGAACGAGCACCAGGTGCTGGCCGCCCTCGCGCAGGAGGAACGCGAAACGCTCGCCAAGTTGCTTGAGAAACTGATCCGCAGCCTCGAATAGCCGACAAGCGTCACAGAAGTTGAACTCATCGGCCGAACAGGCCTTCATCATCGTAGACAGCTTTGCCCTGCAGGAGCGTCGCCACTACTTTCGCCTTGCCGATCTCACCAGCCGGCATGGCCAGGATATCGCGATCGATCACCACCAGATCGGCCGATTTGCCGACCTCGATCGAGCCGGTTGTCGAATCCTGGCGAAGCAGACGCGCGGGATTGATGGTCATCCATTCGATGGCGGTTGCGACATCCGGCGCGCCATCGGCTTTGCGCGTCACGGCTGTCTGTATCTTGGCGAGCGGCGACAACTCGTCGGCGTCGAAATCGCTGCTCATCACGACCTCCGCGCCCGACGCCGAGAGCGCGCCTGCCGGCATCATTGCATCGGCGCGGTCGCCGATGAATTGCCGGATGAAGCGGACATATTCCGGATCGACTGAACTTGGCGCGAGCTGAAAATCCGCAACCGCGCCCAATTGCCTGAAACGTGGATAGTCCGCCTTGTCGATGAGGTAGAGATGCGTCAGCCGGTGCGGCCCAGGCTTCGGATCGGATTGTGCAATCGCATCCAGCGCCAGCCGCGCACCCCGGTCCCCGGTGACATGATAATGCAGTTGGAAGCCGGCCTCCGACAGCGCCTTGGAATAGCGATCCAGCGTCTCCACGTCGAAATATAGAAAGCCGCGGTCGAAACCATGATCGATGCCGGCGCCTTGCCTGTAGGGTTCAATCACGGCTCCCGTGCGCTGTTCCAGGATGCCGTCGACATAGATCTTGGCCTGGTTGAACCGCAGCAGGCTGCCGGGATCGTTGGTGTAAAGCCTGGTCAGCGCAGCCATTTGCTCATCGAACGGCATATCCGGGTAGACATAGAGCGCGTTCGAAGCACGAACCGTCAGGGTTTTGTTCGCAAGAACCTTCTCCCAGACCTTCACGTGACCCTGGGGCCAGAAGCCGCCGGCGTCGCTGACCGTGGTGATGCCGTTCTCGGCCATGGTCTGCAGCGTCAGAAGCATGCTTTCGTAAGCAAACTCGACGTTCTCCGGCGTGTCAGGAAAAGCCAGATTGCGCAGCTTCTGCTGCGCATTTTCCAGGACCACGCCGTTCGGCCTGCCGGTGCCGGCGTTGCGCAGGATGATGCCACCGGGCGGATTGCCCGTCATCGTGTCGTAGCCGGCCGCGCGCATCGCAGCCGAATTGGCCCACGCTCCATGTCCGATGTCGTCAAGGATGAGCACGGGCCGGTCCGGCGAAATCTCGTCGAGCAGCGCGATGGGATTGTCGCTCTGATCGAGCAGGTTGGTCATACTGACGCCTGATCCGAGCACCCAGTCCGTCTTGTTGCTTTCGATGCAATCCTCAACCGTGGCGAGCGTATCGGCCAGCGTATCGAACGGCTCGAACTCGCACAGGATCTGGTTCACGCCCGCCTCGACCAGGTGCATGTGCGCGTCCTGAAATCCGGGCAGTATCATCATGCCGCCCATATCGACGACATCTGCGTCCTTGCCGGCGGTATCCAGCACCGCATCCCTGGCGCCAACCGCCAGAATTATACCGTCGTCGCCGATCGCTATCGCCTCGGCCGAGGGCTGGCTCGGGTTCACCGTGTGGATTTTGGCGTTGGTCAGCACCTTCGGCCTGGCAAAAGCTACGGGGGCCACCATGCTCGCGGCCAAGAACATCGCGAAGGCCGCGCCGAAACGCCGGCCGGTCCGAAAACCGTTCATCCAATACACTCCAAGATTGCAGCTTCAAGCTAGCCGGCAGGAGCAAGACTGTCCATCGAGCGGTCTGGAGGGCCGCAACGGCGCTCGCCGCCCGACCCTTGATCAGTTCCGGTCGTCGGGAAATACCGGGATCGGCAGGAATTCGACGCCGTCCTCGACGAGGCCACGCGCCTCTTCCGCCGTCGCCTCGCCGTAGATGCCACGTGCATCCGTCTCGCCAAAGTGGATTTTCCGCGCCTCCTCGGCGAATTTGTCGCCGACGTAATCGGCGTTTTCGCGCAGCTTTTCCGACAGCGCCTTGAGCTGCGCCATCGCCGCCTGCTGCTCAGCGTTCATGGCAAGCGCGATCTTTTGCTTCTTGCGACCGGTCGAGACGGCTGGTGCCATCAGCGCTTTTTCGACCTTGTGCGAGCCGCAGGCGGGGCACTCGACCAACCCGCGCTTCTTCTGGGTTTCGAAGTCGTCATTGTTGCGGAACCAGCCCTCGAAATCGTGGTCGTGGTCGCAGGCAAGTGAAAAACGGATCAAGATGCGGCCCTCAGACCGGCATTGCCGCCGGCAAGCCTGACCGAAAACTCGCGCGCATTCTTGAGGTTCGGGATTTTCTTGCGGGCGGCAGCTGAAGCGGCAGTGTCGATCTCGGCATAGACGATGCCGGGTTCGGCGTTGCCTGCATCGGCAACGACACGGCCCCAGGGATCGACGATCAGCGAATGACCGAACGTTTCGCGGCCGTCCTCATGCACGCCGCCTTGCGCGGCAGCAATCACCCAGGCGCCGTTCTCGATGGCGCGGGCGCGCAGCAGGGTATGCCAATGCGCCTCGCCGGTCTGGCGGGTGAAGGCTGCGGGAACCGTCAGCACCTCGGCGCCGGCCAGCGCCTGCGCTCGGAAGAGCTGCGGGAAACGCACGTCGTAGCAGATGGCGAGGCCTATCTTTGCTTCCGGCAGTTCGACGACGACCGTCTCCGTGCCCGGCTCGTAGGCCGCCGACTCGCGCCAGCTCTCGCCATTGTCGAGATCGACGTCGAACATGTGGACCTTGTCATAGGTTGCGGCGAGACCGCCGCTCGCATCGAAAAACAGCGCGCGGTTGGCGAGCTTGCCGTCAGCGAGCGCGATGGCGTTGGAGCCGACATGGATATGAATGCCGAGTTCGGCGGCAAGCCGCGCCGCCGTGCGGGCGACGAGATCATTCTCCACAGGATGGAAGGCGGCCGCGCGGGCTTCCTTGTCGCGCACCATCGCGTTGGTCATCTCCGGCGTCTGCACGTAGCGTGCGCCGTTGGCAGCCGCTTCGCGGACCATGCGTTCGAAATCGGCCACATTCCTTTCAGGATCGGTCCCGGAGCGCATCTGGACGGCGGCAGCCTTGAAAACACCCATCGGAAAGCCCTCAGCTTACTTTGGCTTCGGCAAGCAGCGCGTCGAGCTTGCCGGCGGCGTCCAGCGCGTGGAGATCGTCGGAACCGCCGACATGCATGTCGCCGACGAATATCTGCGGGAAAGTCCAGCGGCCATTGGAGCGCTGGATCATTTCCTGCCTGAGTTCCGGCGAAAAGCTCGCATCATGCTCGGTGTAGTTCACACCCTTGCTGTCGAGCAGCCGCTTGGCCGCCGCGCAATAGTTGCACATCATGCGTGTATAGATCGTCACATCGGTCATCGCGAATTCCACATGCCTCAAAGACCTATATAGTCGCCGCCTCGCCGGGCTGAAAGTCCCCGGGGATGACACGCGCGAAAGTCAGCACATCAACCTCGGCAGCACCGGCCCTTTTCAACGCTTTCGTGACCGCCGAAACCGTCGCGCCGGTGGTGTAGACGTCATCGACCAGGAGCACATGGCGTCCGCTCACCTGGATTTCAGCCTCGGATGGCACCCGGAAGGCGCCACGAACATTGTCGTGACGTTCGCCCCGGGCGAGGCCGACCTGCTGTTTCGTCACCTTGACGCGCCGCACCGCGGAGGGTTCGAAACGCTTTCCCGAAAGCATGGCGACGGCGCGGGCGAGTTCGGCCGACTGGTTGAAGCGTCGCGAGAACAAGCGCCGCCAGTGCAGCGGTACCGGCACCACAACCTCGGCATCAGGAAGAAGCTCTGAACCGGCACGCAGCATCCACCTTGCCATCCATGGCGCAAGATCGGTGCGGTCCCTGTATTTGAGGCCCTGGACCATCTGGCGGGCAACGCCGGAATAGGAAACCGCGGCGCGCGCTCTTTTGAACGGCGGCGGGTTGGCGATGGCGTCGGCCGAGAGGAAGCCCTCGCCCATGTCGTGGCTGAACGGCGTGCCCATCACCGCGCACCACGGCTGTTCCAGAAATGTCAGCTTCGGCCAGCAGGCTCCACACAAGGTGCCCGGCTGCGAGACCTGGCGGCGGCAGCCCGCGCAGACCGGCGGAAACATCAGGCGAGCCGGCCATTGGAGCATGGCCGACGCAAATGCCTTGATCTCCTGCCGCGGATCGGTCACGAGCATTTCCCCAAGCGGATGGCCATATCAGAGCCAAGAATTGCCGCGCGGGCAAGCAGAGAGCGGTTCAAGGGCGTACCGGATTTGGAACAAATTTTCGACGCGACGCTGATTCTGGAGCGCAAGCGCCGCGCCTTCGCGAAGGCGGACCGCAGCGCTGCCTTCCTGATGGACCGTATCGCCGAGGATCTCTCCGAGCGGCTTTCGACTGTCGAACGGCGTTTCGATCACGCGGCGGCGATTGCCGGCATCACCGCGGCGACCGCCGATGCCCTGGCGGCAAGCGGCAAAGTCGGCGAAGTGATCCGCCTGGAAGCCGATCCGGCGTTCCTGGACGGCGCGGCTGGCATGGTCATCGCCGGCGACCGCCTGCCGCTCGATCCGGAAAGCGTCGACCTTGCAGTTTGCCTGCTCGCCCTGCAGGAAGCCAACGACATTCCTGGCGCGCTGATCCAGATCAGACGCGCTTTGCGGCCCGACGGGCTGTTTCTCGGCGCCTTTGCGGGCGCCGGCACGCTTTCTGAACTGCGCGAAAGCCTGCTTGCGGCGGAGACCGAGGTTCTCGGCGGCGCCAGCCCGCGTGTCATCCCTTTCACCGATGTGCGCGACGCGGGCGGCCTGCTGCAGCGGGCGGGCTTCGCACTGCCGGTGACGGATGTGGAGACGGTCACCGTCCGCTACGACACCATGTTCGGGCTGATCCGCGACCTGCGCGCCATGGGGGCCACCAACGCTCTGGTGGCGCGGTCGCGGCGGCCGGGCACAAGGCGGCTGTTTCAGCGGGCCGCCGAGATCTATGCCGAACGGTTTTCAGACTCCGACGGACGCATCCGCGCGACGTTTTCATTCATCTGGATGTCGGGATGGGCACCGCATGGCTCGCAACAGAAGCCGCTGAAGCCGGGTTCGGCAAGGGCGTCGCTAGCCAAGACGCTGGATGATATCGCGGCGACGAAGCCGAAGAAGTCCTAGCTAGGACCCGCCGTCGCCTTTCAGCCATTTGACGATTTCTTCGGCGTTTTTGTTCCAGCGATCACCGAGGCTGTCGCCGGTAAATCCAATCGAACTCATGATGGCCAACGCGATGAGGGCCGCGATCAGGCCATACTCGATGGCGGTTGCACCACTTCTGTCTTTCAAGAACCGCCGAAACATTTGCCGATCGCCCGCTTTTACAAGTTTGAGCTTATGTTCCACATGTTAAGAAAGGTTAACGACGCAGCGTTAACGGACCTTAAAGCGGCCTCAGCAATCGCCGTCGCGCCGGCCGTCGGCGTGAATCGTACACACCGAATGCGGTGACGGCTGCAGGACGCTGCGGCGGATCGTGTAGATCTCCTGACGCTTGACCGTGCCGGTCTTGAAATAGTCGACGCCGGCCGGATAGCCGCCCGCCGCCAAACGGTTGCGCGGCTCGCCATCGACGATCGGCACCAGGATCATGGCGAAGGCCGCGGCGACAAAGCCGAACAGCAGCGCGATCCTGACAAGACCCATGCCCGCGCCCGCCGGCCTCCAGGCCCGGTCTTTGCGGATGAGATTCCACTCATCTTCTGGATGCATTCCCTGCCCCCCGTTGCGCCGCGACACGCAAATCGGCCCCGTTGTCCGTTCAATTTTTCATGATTGGCTAAAGGATCCATTAACGATGTGCGATCCGCTCGGCCGGGAGCGGTCCATCATCAGAGCAGGTCGATCAGAAACGGGATCAGCGGTTCGTCGGCCGGCGGCATCGGATAATCGCGCATCTGGCGCGGACGCACCCATTTCAGCATCTGGCCTTCCCGGGGGTGAGCCGTGCCCCAGAAGCGGCGGCAGACGAAGAGTGGCATCAGAAGGTGGAAGGTTTCATAGCTGTGGCTGGCGAAGGTCAGCGGCGCCAGGCACGCCACCTTGGTCTCGATGCCGATCTCCTCGCGCAGTTCGCGCACCACCGTCTCTTCCGGCGTTTCGCCGAGCTCCACCTTGCCGCCTGGGAATTCCCACATGCCGGCGAGCGTCTTGCCCTCAGGCCGCTGCGCTAGAAGCACGCGCCCGTCGGCATCGACCAACGCGCAGGCGGCAACCAGCAGGAGGCGCTTTCCGGCAGCTTCCATCCTAGTCTTCCGGCGGCTGACGATAGTGGTAGCGGTAGACTTCGCTGAAACCGAGCGAGTGATAAAGCCGGCGGGCCGGCTCGTTGTCTGCCTCGACCTGCAGCCAGGCCTCGCGCGCGCCGCGCGACCGCGCCCATTTCAGCGCCGAAAGCACCAAGCGGCGTGCATGCCCCTTGCCGCGTTCGTCGACAGCGGTGGCAATTTCGAAGAAACCCGCTAGATCGTTGTCGTGCACGCAGATGGCGCTGGCGACAGGCTTGCCGCCGTCCTCCAGGATGAACAGCCCGACGTCCGGCTGTATACGCGCCAAGAGTTCCGACAGCCCGGAACCCAGGTCAGGGTCGAAGCCGCTCACTTCGCGCGCCGCGGCCGCGAAGCGGCCAATATCGCGCAACGGGATATGGTCGACGGCATTCTTCACCGGCGCGTCGGCGAGCGGCAGCCGCATCACCACCGATTCCGAAAACACGCTCCAGCCGAGCCGGTCGAAATGTCGGGCAAGCACCGGGCCGGACAGCGGCGACAGGCGGAAGGTCAGGTTCCGGCCGTATGCTTCGAACCGGCGCGCAGCGCGTGCGATCCTGTCGTCGAGATCGACGAGATCGTTGGGGTCGAGCGGATTGACCGAATTCAGCCGCTTGGCCGGATGGTCGGCGGTGAGACGGATCACCCAGGTGCCGTCATAATGCACCGAAGCTGCCGGCCAGGCGCGAAACCCGGCCGCCTCGTAGCGGCGGACGCGGGCCAGGTCGGGCTTCGCTGGAGTCCCGGCGGCCGGCACGTCAGCTCCGGTAATCGCCGTTGATTTCGACATATTGCTTGGTCAGGTCGCAGGTCCAGACTGTGGCCTTGCCACGGCCGAGGCCGATATCAGCGCGGATGCGTATCTCGTCGCCCTTCATGTAGGACGACGTCAGTTCTTCGGAATAATCGGGATCGCGCTCGCCATTATGGGCAAGCCGGTTGTCGCCGAACCAGATCGACAGGAGATCGCGATCGGCCGGCTCGCCGGCCTTGCCGACGGCCATCACCACGCGGCCCCAATTGGCGTCTTCACCGGCGACGGCTGTTTTGACCAGCGGCGAATTGGCGATCGATAGCGCGATGCGTTTTGCCGAGCGTCCCGACCTGGCGCCGGTGACAGTGACTTCCACCTGCTTGCGGGCGCCCTCGCCGTCGCGCACCACCTGCAGGGCGAGGTTCTTGAGAATGCGGTTCAGGGCGCGGCGAAACTGAGCCAGGCGCGCGTCCTTGGGATCGGTGATCTTCGGCGCGCCCTTCTTCGCCGCGGCCCCGGTGGCGAAGAAAAGCAGCGTGTCGCTGGTCGAGGTGTCACTGTCGACGGTGACCGAGTTGAAAGTCTTGCCGACGCCTTTCGACAGGAGATCCTGAAGAACCGCGGCCGCGATCGGAGCGTCGGTAGCGACGAAGGAAAGCATAGTCGCCATGTCCGGCGCGATCATGCCCGCACCCTTTGCAATGCCATTGATGGTGACGTCGGCATCGCCGAGCTTCACCGTGGCCGTCGCATATTTGGGATAGGTATCGGTGGTCATGATCGCCTTGCCGGCATCGGCCCACAAGCCCGGCTTGGCGTCCTTGACCATGCCGGCCAGCAGATGGCTGAACTTGCCGGCGTCGAGCGGCTCGCCGATCACCCCGGTCGAGGCGAGGAACACGTCGCCGGGCTGGCAAGCCGCCGCCTTGGCCGCGGCCTCGCCGGTCATCGCCGTCGACTGGCGTCCCTTCTTGCCGGTGAAGGCGTTGGCGTTGCCCGAATTGACGACCAGAACGCGGGCCTTGCCAGCCTTCAGATTGTCGCGGCAGTAATCGACCGGAGCCGAAGGACATTTGGAGCGGGTGAAAACGCCGGCGACTTCGGTGCCCTCGTCGAACGCCATGACAAGAAGGTCGGTGCGGCTCTTGTATTTGATGCCGGCCTCGGCGGTGGCGATGCGCACGCCATCGACCGCCGGCATCTTGGGATGCGATTTCGGGGCAAGCGGCGAGACGGTTGTCGACATCGAGGCCTCTGGCGGCAGCTAATCGGAAAGACGGTCCCGTTTGCCCCAGACCGCCTGCCGGCGCAAGGCGTTTTCGGCGAAACGGCGTGTTGGACCTTACCCCGAGGCGACGGTCTTGCCCTTCGGCTCGAACGAAAAGACGGCGCTGCGTTTCATCGCCGCGCCGCCGTTGTCGCCAAAGTCCGGCACGGGATACTCGGCGACAAGACGAAGCCGCGCATGCGGAAGGAAGGCGCGGCCGGGATCGCCGACAAGCACCGCGATGCCGGCCGCGAGACACAGGTCCAGGAACGCGGTCACCCGGATGGCGAGGCCGCGCTCATAGAAGAGGTCGCCGACAGCGACCAGGTCGACCTCGGATGGCGGAGCCGCGGTGAGATCTGCAGCAACGGTCTTCATCGCGACGCCATTCAATTCAGCGTTGAGGCTGGCCGCGACCGCTGCATGCGGATCGATGTCGGCTGCGATCACCGTGCGTGCACCGGCTTTCGCAGCCGCGATGCCGACAATGCCCGAGCCGGAGCCGAGGTCGAGGACGCGCCGACCGGCAATGGCCTGTGGCCGGTCGAGAAAGTGGCGGGCAAGCACGGTGCCGCCGGCCCACTGATAGGCCCAGTAGGGCGGCGGCGCTTCACAATCCTCGCTCGGCGCACTGAGGCGGCGCAGGCCGCTGCCCGGATGCGCCGTGTAAAGCCGGATTTCCGGAACCATGGGCGCCGGGGCAACGCGCATGTTTTCGACGATGAAGCGCCTTGGGTTGGTGCGTGCATCCAGCTTCTGGCTCAATGTCTTTCCCCGGACGCCCGCCGCACGGGCCTGTTCGCAACAACCTTGCCTGCCGGTATGCTGTCCGGCTATGTCTGAATACATCTTTTGACCGGGCGCCTCGACAAGCCTGACGATGTTCCTCGGCTGCCGATCCGTTACCTGGCGCAAGGGATAGCCGGACCCAAAGCAATCATAGCGGGTGGAAGATGGCACAGCAAAGCGGATCGACACGCAAAACCCAACGGGAGTCGCGCCTTCGCGCATTGTACGCTCAGCCGGCCCTGCGTGTGGCCGCCTTCTGCCTCGCTGCCGTTTTTCTTGCGGCCTCAGGCGCTGGCGCCCAAGAGAGCACATGCCGCCGCAGCACCCCCGTCAACACGCTCGACGATACCTGGAGGGCGCTTTACGCCTGCTGGCAACCGCCCTCCGGCACCGCTGGAATGGAGATAACGCTGGTCTTTTCGTTGCGCCGGGACGGCACCTTGATCGGCAAGCCGAAGGTGACCTGGACGAAGCTCGCGGGCGATACCGTGCTGCAACGCGCCTTCGTGCAATCCGTGCTTGCCGCTCTGGACAAGGCGCTCCCGCTGCCGTTCACCGACAGCATGGGAAACGCCATCGCCGGGCGACCGTTCGCCTTGCGGTTCGCTGCCCGAACTCCCACTCGGGAATCGGCCATCTAGTCCAGAGAAAAAGCCCCACTCCGATTAAGTCGGAATGGGGCTCGCTACGAAGTTTACTGGCTGCCCTTGTCCATAGCCTCGACGGCGGTCTTCAGCGCAGGGTCGGCGATTTCGACCTTGGCGGCATCGCGTAGCGACTTGGCCAACGCGAAATATTTGTCGCGCAGCACCAGCGAGCGGAACTGCTCCTTGACCTGGTCGAACGCCGGCGGCTGCTGGGCGCGCTTGTCCTCGACCTTGATGACGTGCCAGCCGAACTGGCTCTGCACCGGCTCCTTGGTGTAGGCGCCGACTTCGAGCGCGAACGCCGCCTTCTCGAATTCCGGCACCATCTGGCCGGCAGCGAAATAACCGAGGTCGCCGCCGCTCGTCTTGCCGCTGGGATCGGTGGTGTTCTCGTTGGCGAGCTTCTGGAAGTCGGCGCCGCCGTCGAGCTGCTTGATGATCGCGTCTGCCTCTTCCTTGGTTTTCACCAGAATGTGACGGGCATGAACCTCGTTGACAGGCGGTCTTGCGGCGATTTCCTTGTCGTAACGGGCGCGGATTTCTTCGTCGGTCACCTTCGCGGCGACTTCCGATTCAACCAGCGCACTGTGCAGGGCGCGCTGCTTGAGGAACTCCATGCGGCGCTGGAAATCCGGCTGCTTGTCGAGGCCATCGGCCACGGCCTTGTCGCTGAGCAGGCGGATTTCAATGACGGCGGACAGGGCCGCGGCGCGGCGCTGTTCCTGCGGAAGCCGCGAAAACTGCGGGTCGAGGTCGCTCTCCGCGAGCGCCAGGTCGGCCTCGGTGATGTTGTGGCCGTTGACCGTTGCCAGTACCGCATTCGGATCGACGGGCGCTGCCGCCGGCGTCTCAGTCTTGGGTGCGGGCGCAGCCTCCTGGGCGACGAGAGGCAGCGACGACAGCGCCACTAGCCCGGCTGCGAGCCCAAAACGGGCAAGCGGGGCGCTACGGAACGAAAAAGGCATCAGGAAGACTCTCCAGTGGATTGGAAACGTTTCAAGACCAGTTGATTCTGGCGGAATTTCGCTCGACACACCGCAATCAAGCAGCGTTGACATCGCAAGGGGCCCCTCTTATCTGTCCTTCACCTTGGCGTCCAGAAGCGATTTCCGGGCGCTTTTCTGTTATGGAACCTGTGTATTCATACATATGCACTTGGTTCAGTCCGTGTCCCCCACGGGCTTGTGGGATTGAAAGGGCCATTTGATGGTCAGTCTTGGCGGCATCGCCCGCAAAATCTTCGGTTCCTCCAACGATCGCCGCGTCAAATCGATGCGGCCGCGCGTCGAAGCCATCAATGCGATGGAAAACGAGGTGGCGGCGCTGTCCGACGCGGAACTTCGCGCCCGCACCGACCAGTTCCGTCAGGATCTCGCCAACGGCGCCTCGCTCGACGACCTTTTGGTTCCAGCCTTCGCCACGGTTCGCGAGGCGGCAAAGCGCGTGCTCGGGATGCGGCCCTTCGACGTCCAGCTGATTGGCGGCATGGTTCTGCACGGCGGTGACATCGCCGAGATGCGCACCGGTGAAGGCAAGACGCTGGTCGCGACACTGCCGGTCTACCTCAACGCGCTGGCCGGCAAGGGCGTCCACGTCGTCACCGTCAACGATTACCTCGCCACGCGCGACGCCGAGTGGATGGGCCGCGTCTACAAATTCCTCGGCCTCACCGTCGGCGTCATCGTGCACGGCCTTTCCGACGAGGAGCGGCGCGCGGCCTATGCCTGTGACGTCACCTACGCCACCAACAACGAGCTCGGCTTCGACTACCTGCGCGACAACATGAAATATGAGCGCGGTCAGATGGTGCAGCGCGAGCACAACTACGCGATCGTCGACGAAGTGGACTCGATCCTTGTCGACGAGGCGCGCACCCCGCTGATCATTTCCGGTCCGCTCGAAGACCGCTCGGAAATGTACAACACCATCGACGCCTTCATCCTGCAGCTGGAGCCGGCCGACTACGAGGTCGACGAGAAGCAGAAGACCTCGATCTTCACCGAGGAAGGCACCGAAAAGCTCGAAAACATGCTGCGGGCCGCCGGCCACCTGAAGGGTGAATCCCTCTACGACGTCGAGAACGTCGCCATCGTCCACCACGTCAACAATGCACTGAAGGCGCATCGCCTGTTCCAGCGCGACAAGGACTACATCGTGCGCAACGGCGAGATCGTGATCATCGACGAATTCACCGGTCGCATGATGCCTGGCCGCCGTTATTCGGAAGGCCTCCACCAGGCGCTCGAGGCCAAGGAGCACGTGGCGATCCAGCCTGAGAACCAGACGCTCGCCTCGATCACCTTCCAGAACTATTTCCGCATGTATGCCAAGCTGTCCGGCATGACCGGCACTGCGCAGACGGAAGCCGAGGAATTCGGCAACATCTACAATCTCAACGTGCTGGAAATCCCCACCAACCTGCCGGTCAGGCGCCTCGACGAAGACGACGAGGTCTACCGGACGGTGGAGGAGAAGTACAAGGCGATCGTGCGCGAGATCCGTGACGCCAACGCCAAGGGCCAGCCGATCCTGGTCGGCACCACGTCGATCGAAAAATCGGAACTGCTTGCCGAGCGGCTGCGCAAGGAAGGCATGAAGGGCTTCCAGGTGCTGAACGCGCGCCACCACGAGCAGGAAGCGTCGATCGTCGCGCAGGCCGGCGTGCCCGGCGCCGTCACCATCGCCACCAACATGGCCGGCCGCGGCACCGACATCCAGCTCGGCGGCAATGCCGAGATGCGGATTGCCCAGGAACTCGGCGACATGCCTGAGGGCGAGGAGCGCGCGGCGCGCGAGAAGACGATCCGCGACGACATCCTGGCGCTCAAGGAAAAGGCGCTGGCCGCCGGCGGGCTCTACGTGCTCGCCACCGAACGCCACGAATCGCGCCGCATCGACAACCAGCTGCGCGGCCGCTCGGGCCGCCAGGGCGACCCCGGCCGCTCGAAATTCTTCCTGTCGCTGCAGGACGACCTGATGCGCATCTTCGGCTCCGAGCGCATGGATGGCATGCTGCAAAAGCTCGGCCTCAAGGAAGACGAGGCGATCATCCATCCCTGGATCAACAAGGCGCTGGAGAAGGCACAGAAGAAGGTCGAGGCGCGCAACTTCGATATCCGCAAGAACCTTCTGAAATATGACGACGTGTCCAACGACCAGCGCAAGGTGGTGTTCGCGCGGCGCATCGAACTGATGGACGGCGAAGGCCTTGGCGAAACCATCTCCGAGATGCGCGAAAGCGTCATCGACGATCTCGTCAACATCAACATCCCCGAGAACGCCTATGCCGAGCAATGGAATGCCGTCGGGCTGAAGGAAGGCGTGCGCCAGTATCTCAACCTCGACCTGCCGGTCGAGGATTGGGTCAAGGAAGAAGGCATCGCGGAAGAAGAGATCCGCAACCGCCTGACCGAACTCACCGACAAGGAAGCCGCCGACCGCGCCGAACGCTTCGGCCCCGACATCATGGCTTATGTCGAACGCTCGGTGGTGCTGCAGACGCTCGACCATCTGTGGCGCGAACACATCGTCAATCTCGACCATCTGCGCTCGGTGGTCGGCTTCCGCGGCTATGCGCAGCGCGACCCGCTGCAGGAATACAAGCAGGAAGCGTTCGAGCTGTTCCAGGCCATGCTCGGCAACCTGAACCAGGCGGTGACCGCGCAGCTGATGCGCGTCGAGCTGGTGCGGGAAGCCGCCGAAGCGCCGCCGCCGCAGGCGCCCGAAACCCACGGCCATCACATGGACGGCACCACGGGCGAGGACGATTTCGGCGACACGGGACTTCTGGTTCGCCAGGAAGTCGCGCGCGTCGTCGAGCCGGAAGACCGCGACCCCAACGACCAGTCAACCTGGGGCAAGGTTGGCCGCAACGAGGCCTGTCCCTGCGGTTCGGGCAAGAAATACAAGCACTGCCACGGCGCATTCGCTTGATGCGCCGTGGCTTGCCGTGCGGCGATCTGACAGCTGCCGATCCACCCGCCTGGGCAGGGTCGGCAGGCGAGACCGCGAGACCGCATGATCGAGCTGGTCCGGATACGTGACCTCGACATAACCGACAATTCGGGCAGGCGCGCCTTTGTAAGCGCCGCCAGCGGCCTCGTCCGTGTCGGAGCCCGCATTCACGTGATTGCCGACGACGAACTCCACCTTGCCTCATTCGACCTGGGCAATCTTGGTCCCGGCCGTCTCCTGCGGCTATTCGAGGGTGAACTGCCGCGCGCCGGACCGGATCGAAAGAAGTACAAGCCAGACCTCGAAGCGCTCTGTCTGCTGCCGCCTATGGCGGGAGCCTGCCATGGAGCGCTGCTGGCGATCGGTTCCGGGTCGCGGCCGAACCGCCGGCGCGGTGCGCTGATCCCGCTTGAGGCGGACGGTTCGGCAGCCCAGTCGAACGTCGTCGACATCGCACCGCTGTTTTCGCCTTTTGCGGATGAATTCGAGGAGATCAACGTCGAGGGTGCGGTGGTGGCCGGCGATGACCTGCTGCTTTTCCAGCGCGGCAGCGGCAGCGATCCCGACAACGCGATTGTCGCCTATCCGCTCGCAGCAGCGCTGGAAGCCATAACGCTGCCGGATGGCAAAGCGCTGGAGCCCAGGATCCGGCACATCGACCTTGGGGCGATCGGCAACGCACCGCTATCCTTCACCGATGCAGCCACAGGCCCTGGATTCGGCATCGTCTTTTCAGCCGTCTGCGAAGACACGACGAACGCATATGACGATGGGCCGTTGCGCGCCGCCGCCATCGGTTTGCTGGGTATGGACGGTAACCTTCTGCGCATCGAAACAATTGAGCCGCCGGTCAAGGTAGAGGGCATCGACGCCAGGCTCGACGGCGACCTGATCCGGTTGACGATGGTGACCGACGCCGACGACCCGACCGTTCCCGCCTCGCTTTATTCAACCGCGATCAAGGCGTAGGTTGCGTAAAGCAGCGGTTTCCGGCGGCCTCATCGGTCCCCGCTCTGTTCGCACTGCAGGCGCCGACCCAACCGTTTCTTAAACAGTTTTGCATATGCCTGTCGGCTTATGAAGGAAATCGAGGAGTAGCGTGCGCTTTTCCGCGGCCACGACGGCAGAGAGGTTGCTGCCGCAGCGCCTGGCGTTGCGCGCCCGCCCCTTCCTTGCCCGCGTCGACGCGCTGCTGTTCACGGCGGACGACCGGGGCATCGCCGGCCGCATGTCGCTGATCGCCTTCTCCATCCGCATCTTCAACGCTGTCGTCGCCTTTGTCAGCCAGGTGCTGCTTGCCCGCTGGATGGGCAGTTTCGAATACGGCATCTTCGTCTTGGTCTGGGTGACGATGATCATCGTCGGCAACCTGTCCTGCCTAGGCTTCCACACCTCGGTCATCCGTTTCATTCCCGAATATTTCGAGCGCGGAAAACTCGCCGAGTTGCGCGGCATCCTGATAACCAGCCGGCTCTTCGTGCTCGTCGCATCGACCGCGACCGCGCTGATCGGCTTGCTGGGATTGTGGCTGTTCTCGTCGCTGATCGAGAACTATTACGTCATCCCCTTCTATCTCGGCATCATCTGCCTGCCGATGATCGCGCTGTCGGACGTGATGCAAGGCATTTCGCGCGCCAATTCGTGGACGCTTTCGGCACTGGCCCCAACCTACATCACACGGCCTATCCTGATCCTGGTCTTCATGGGCGGGGCGCTGCTGGCAGGCTACGAACCCAGCGCGGCAAACGCTGTCATCGCCGCGATCCTGGCGACCTACATCACCACAATAGCCCAGTCCGTCGAGGTGACGACACGCCTCAACCGCCGCCTTCCGGGCGGCCCGCGCAAGATCGAGTTCCGGCAATGGTTTGCCGTGTCGCTGCCGATCTTCCTCGTCGAAAGCTTCTTCTTCCTGCTCACCAATGCCGACGTGTTGATGGTCGGCGCCTTCATGCAGCCGACCGACGTCGCCATCTACTTCGCCACCGTGAAGACGCTGGCGCTGGTGCATTTCGTCTATTTCGCGGTGAAGGCAGGCGTTGCCCAGCGCTACGCGCAGTTCACCCATTCGAATCCAGAACGGCTGGCCGCCTTCGCGCGCGAAACCGTGTCCTGGACGTTCTGGCCGTCGCTGGTGATGGCAGCGGTCGTGCTGGTGCTCGGCAAGCCGATGCTGATGCTGTTCGGCCCGGAATTCGACAGCGGCTATCCGCTGCTCTTCCTGCTGGTTGCCGGCGTGGTGGCGCGCGCGGCAGTCGGGCCGGCGGAAAGCCTGCTCACCATGAGCGGCAACCAGAACATCTGCGCGGCGGTCTACGCTTTGACGCTGACCTGCAACATCGCCCTCTCGGTCCTGCTCATCCCCTTGTTCGGTCTCTGGGGCGCGGCGATCGCGACCGCACTTTCGATGATTTTCGAAGCCTCGGCCCTGGCCTTCACGGTCTGGCGCAAGCTCGGTATCGTGATGGCCATTTTCGTGCCCACGGCTCCGGCGAAGGGAGCAATCCGATGGTAGCCGTCCCCCTGCTGGAAGAGATGAGCGGCAGCCCGTCGGCGCCGATGATCGCCGAGCTTGCCGGCCTGCATGGCCAGGCCGACCGCGCCCGCATCGAGGTGTTCGAGGGCCAGCGGCCGTCGCGCAAGCTCGCGATCTATCCCGCCTCCGCAGGCTTCGACCTCGTCGAGGAGCTCGACCACCTGTGCGCCCGCTCGATCGAGGCGAACGTCTTCTTCAACCCGCGTTTCCTGGCGCCCGCGATGCCGCGTCTGGAGGACCGCGAGGTCCGGCTGGCGGTGGTGCGCGACGGCGACGAATATCGCAGCCGGCTGCGGCTGCTGGTGCCGTTTTCGGTGGAGCGCCCCGCCACTCCGCTCGGCGTTTCGATCATGCGCACATGGTCGAGCCCGTTCGGCCCGCTCGGCACGCCGCTGCTTGACCGAGACGACCCCGCCGGCGTCATAGAGGATTTCTTCGCCATCCTGTCGCGCAAGCACCTGAAACTGCCGAAAGTGTTCGTGCTGCCGGAGATGCGGCTCGACGGGCCGGTGGCCAGCATGCTGCACTACGTCGCCGAAAACCGCGGCCTGCCGCTGGTGACCACCAACGAGACCGAACGGCCCTTCCTGGAGAGCGATTTCGACGGCGACGCCTATTTCAAGGCTGCCCTTCGGCCGCACCACCTGCGTGAATTCCGCCGGCTGAAACGGCGGCTGGCCGACCTGGGCAAGCTCGAGCATCATGTCGCGCGCGAGGAGGAAGAGGTCCGCCGCGGCATCGAGGCCTTTCTGACGCTGGAGGCCGCCGGCTGGAAGGGCCGCGAACGCACAGCCATGGCGATCGACCGCTACCGCGCCGCCTTCGCGCGCGAGGCGGTGTTCCGCATGGCCGAGCGCGATCTCTGCCGCATCCACACGCTGACGCTGGACGGAAAGGTCATCGCCTGCCTGGTGGTCTTCATCGAGGCCGGCGTCGCCTATACCTGGAAGACGGCCTATGACGAAGCCTTCTCCACCTATTCGCCGGGCACGCTGCTGATGATCGAGGTGAGCTACAACCATCTCGACGACCCCAACATCATGGCGACCGATTCCTGCGCGGTGGCCGACCATCCCGTGCTCAGCCGGCTGTGGACCGAACGCAAACCGATCGGCACCATTGTCGTCGGGCTGACGCCGGACGCCGACCGAGCGACGCGCCAGGCCGCCTCGCAACTGCATCTCTACAAGGAGACCCGCAACATGGCGCGCAGGCTGCGCAACCGGGTCAAGGGCCTGCTGAAGCGGCGCTAACTGGCATATGCCCCCTCCACCATGCTTCGCATGGTCCCCCTCCCCGCTCCGCAGGGGAGGATGAGCAGCGACGACGCCGGCACGACCTGGATCCTCCCCCGTTTACGGGGAGGAGGACCGCCGAAGGCGGTGGAGGGGGCGATGTCTGGTTAGAGATTCACTTCCTGCCTGGCGCGGTCGCGGAAAATGCGGCGGATGACTTTGCCGGTGGTGGTCAGCGGCATCGAATCGACGAACTCGACCTCACGTGGATATTCATGCGCGGAAAGCCGCTCACGCACCCATAGCTTGATCTCGTCGGCCAACCCCTCGCTGCCGGCGACACCATCTTTCAGCACCACATAGGCCTTGACGATCTCGGTGCGCACGGCGTCCGGCTTACCGACAGCGGCGGCCAGAGCGACCGATGGGTGGGCGGTCAGGCAATCCTCGATCTCGCTCGGGCCGATGCGAAAGCCGGCCGAGGTGATGACATCGTCGTCGCGGCCGAAGAATTGCACGTAGCCGTCCTCGTCCTCGATGCCCTGGTCGCCGGTCGTCATCCAGTCGCCGACAAACTTCTTGGCGGTGGCCTCCGGGTTCTGCCAGTATTCGAGGAACATTACCGGGTCCGGCCGCGCGATGGCGATCTGCCCGGCCTCGCCCGCCCTGACGCGCCTGCCCTCCTCGTCGATCACCGCGACGCGGTGGCCGGGCACGGCCAAGCCTATGGCGCCGGCGCGGCTGACGCCGATGGCCGCGCAGGACGAAAGCACCAGGTTGCATTCGGTCTGGCCGTAGAATTCGTTGATGGTGAGGCCCAGCGCCTCGCGTCCCCATTCGAAGGTCTCGCGGCCGAGCGATTCGCCGCCGGAGCCAACGGTTCTGAGGTTGAGCCGGAACCGCTTGGAAATATCCGGCACCGTCTTCAGCATGCGCAGCGCCGTCGGCGGGATGAAGGCGTTGCGCACCTGCATCTTCTCGGCCAGCAGAAGTGCCGCCTCCGGATCGAATTTCTCGAAGCGGCCGCAGACGACGGGAATGCCGAAGTAGAGGCTGGGCAACAGGACGTTGAGCAACCCTCCGGCCCATGCCCAGTCGGCCGGCGTCCAGAACAGGTCGCCCGACTGCGGCAGGAATTCGTGCGGCATCTGGACGCCCGGCAGATGTCCGAGCAGCACGCGATGGCCATGCAGCGCGCCTTTCGGCGGGCCGGTGGTGCCGGAGGTGAAGATCATCATTGCCGGATCGTCAGGGCCGGTGTCTTCTGCGACGAAATGCGGCGAATGCTCGGCGACGATCTTGCGGAAATCCATCGCATCGCCTTCGCCGCCCTCGACCACGATGACCTGTCGCAAGGAAGTCAGCCGGCCGCCGATTTTCTTCAGCTTGGCATAGCCGGCGGCGTTGGTGACGATGGCCGCAGCCCCCGCCGTTTGCATGCGGTATTCGATCGCCTCCATCCCGAACAACAGCGCCAGCGGGACGGCGATGGCGCCGAGCTTGTAGATGGCGACATGGGCGATTGCCGTCTCGAAACTCTGCGGCAGCAGAAGTGCTACGCGATCGCCGCGCTTCAGCCCGCCGGCGCGAAGCCCGTTGGCAAGCGCGTTCGACTGCGCGGCAAGTTCGCCATAGGTCAGCCTTCCGGGTTCGCCATCGACGCGGTATTCGAGAAGTGCGGTCCGCTGTGGCTCGCTCGCCGCCCAGCGGTCGCAGACCGCGACGCCGATGTTGAAGCGGGCCGGGATGTCCCAGCGGAAATCGCGATAGAGATCGCGGTAGTTGTCACGCCGCTCGAGCATCAACGAAATGCATCTCTCCCTTGGCGCCGGCAATGCCGCGCCGGACCGGACCGGATGGGATACCTACGTGCTGCGATGCACAATCGTCAATGCGGATGGCTATGCCAGCGCGGCGCAGGCGGTCGGCCAGCGATCTGTAGAGCGTCTTCTTCGAATCGCAGACACACTCTATCTCCTTGTTTTCATGCCATGACCCGGTAACCTTGTCGGTTCCTGCCGGCATATCCTGTGCTCTGGAAAGGTTGGGCCAATGACAGATCTGGGCGAGGTACTCGATCCCATCCGCAAACAGGTGATCGATCTCAAGGATGCGCTGGCTCACGCGCGCTACCGCTACGATGGATTGGACCTCATCCTGACAGGCGTGGCCGATGCCAAGGTTCGTGGCGCCAGCCAGGAGATTTTCACCGTCGCCAGCGAGAAGATGGACGCCGTCGACGCCATGATCGACGAACTTTACCGCCGGTTGTCGGCTCTCGATCGCGAACTCGAAAATCGCTGAGCGGGAATGGTGCCCCCTGCCGGGATCGAACCAGCACTCCTTGCGGAACCTGATTTTGAGTCAGGCGCGTCTACCAATTCCGCCAAGGGGGCCCTGCCTCGAAAGGCATGAACGGCTGCGGACTATACGTTCAGGGGGGAGGTCGTCAACTGGCGAGTTGGCAGGGACAAAACTATCCTTCCACCGCCGGCCGAATTCTGACGCTTGCCAGCCGGTTCTTGTCGCGCTTCAGCACCGTGAAACGCTTGCCGTAGAAGGTGAAGGCCTGCTTTTCCTCGGGGATCGACCGCGCCTCGTGAATGACCAGCCCGGCGATCGTGGTCGCCTCGTCATCGGGCAGGTTCCAGTCGAGCGCCCGGTTCAGGTCGCGGATCGGCACCGTGCCGTCGACCACCACGGAACCGTCGGCCTCCTGCTTGACGCCCTGTATGTCGACGTCATGCTCGTCGGCGATCTCGCCGACGATCTCCTCGATGATGTCCTCCAGCGTCACCAGGCCTTCCACTTCGCCGTATTCGTCGACCACGATGGCGAAATGCGCCTTGCGGCGTAGGAACGCGTTGAGCTGGTCCTGCAAGCTCGTCGTATCGGGCACGAACCACGGCTTCGACGCGATCTTCATGATGTCGACCTTGGCGAAATCGTTGCCGACATCGTTGAGGGCGCGCAAAAGGTCCTTGGCGTGCAGCACGCCGACGATGTTGTCGAGCGAGCCGCGCCACAGCGGCATGCGCGTGTGCGGACTTTGCAGGATCTCGCGCACCACCGCTTCCGGCGCGTCGTCCGCATTGACCGAGCGCATATTAAGGCGATGGACCATCACGTCCGAGACTTCGAGTTCATGCAGGTCGAGCAGGCCGCCGACACGGTCGCGGTCCTGCTTGACCACCGAATCCTCGCGCTGCAGGTCTGCCATGGCGCCACGCAACTCCTCATGCGGCGTACGGGCGGGCGCGATCGGAGCAAGTTCATAGCCGAGCGCGTGCAGGATGGCCCGGCCGAATGCTGCTGCGAGCAAGGCAACGGCAACGACGGTAAACGCCACGATGAGCCATGCCTGTCCCGTCATCCCGGATGGTTCTCCCTGAGGAAGGACAACACCTCCGAAGCCGGCACATCCCTGGCGATGAAGGACTGGCCGATGCCGCGGGTGAGGATGAAGGTCAGCGCGCCGCGCGACACTTTCTTGTCCTGCGCGATGTAACCGAGCAGCCGCTCGGCGTCGGGCAGCGGGCCTGCGATATCGGCCATGCGCCACGGCAGGTCAACGGCGGCGAGGTGCGCCTCGACACGTGCCGCATCGTCGGGGCTCGCGAGATTGAGGCGCGCCGAGAACCGGTGCGCCAGCGCCATGCCGATGGCGACGCCTTCACCGTGGACAAGACGCGCGCTGTCGTAGCCGGTGGCGGCCTCCAGCGCGTGGCCGAAAGTGTGGCCTAGATTGAGCAGGGCGCGGTCGCCGGTCTCGAACTCGTCGCGGGCCACCACCTCGGCCTTGGCGCGGCAGGATTGGGCGATCGCCTCGGTGCGCGCAGCTCCACCGGCGAAAACCTCGCGCCAGTTCTTTTCCAGCCAGGCGAAAAACTCCGGCCGGTCAATCAGTCCGTATTTGGCGACTTCGGCGTAACCGGCGCGAAACTCACGTTCAGGCAAGGTATCGAGCACGCCGGTGTCGGCGAGCACGACGCGCGGCTGGTGGAAGACGCCAACGAGGTTCTTGCCGCGGGAGCTGTTGATGCCGGTCTTGCCGCCGACCGAGGAATCCACCTGCGCCAGGAGAGAGGTCGGCATCTGCACGAAGTTCATGCCGCGCCGCACGATGCCGGCGGCAAAACCGGCGAGATCGCCGATCACCCCGCCGCCCAGCGCCACCACCGCATCTCCACGTTCCAGGCGGGCAGACAGCACGCCGTCCACCACCTCCTGCAGCGCATCGAAGCTCTTGGTCTTTTCGCCGGGCGCAAGCACGATCGGTACGCTCTCTATGCCGCCGGCAGCAAGCCCTTCGGTCAAGCTGTCCAAATGGGCCGCCGCGACATTGCGGTCGGTGACGATCGCGGTGCGCACGCCCGGCAGGCGCCTGGCGATCTCCGCTCCCGACCGCGCAATCAGGCCGGGGCCGATCAATATGTCATAGGCGCGGTCGCCGAGCCCCACTTCGACGGTGACGGTTGCTGTCATTGTGCTTTGTCCTCGGGCGCGGGCGCTTCGGCCAGCGCCGTCGCCAGGGCGTCGATCACTTCGGTGGCGATGATTTCCTTGCGCTCGTCGCGCGTCGGTACGGTGAGCGCGGCCTTGGCGTAGACGGGATAACGGTCGGCCATCAGCTTCTCCATGACCGCGCGGGGATCGGGATTCTTCAGGAGCGGGCGATTCTGTTTCTTGGACACCCGCTCCATCAGGATGTCGATATCGGCCTTCAGCCACACCGAGATGCCGTGGTCGGCGATGGCCTGGCGGGTGTGCTCGTTCATGAAGGCGCCGCCGCCGGTGGAAAGCACCTGCCGCCCGCTCTCCAGGATGCGCAGGATGACCCGCTGCTCCAGTGCGCGGAATTCGGCCTCGCCGTAGAGTTCGAACAGTTCGGGGATGGTCATCCGCGACGCTTCCTCGATCTCGTGGTCGCTGTCGGTGAACGGCAGGCCAAGCGCATATGCGACCTTGCGGCCGATGGCGGTCTTGCCGGCGCCCATCAGCCCGACGAAAACGATCGACCGATCGCCGAGGAGCCTCAGCACGTCGGCCGTCCGTTCCGCCGGCAGGATGATTTGCGTGGCTGTCATCGCGTGGCCTCTTGGCCCATAGTAGAGATCATGGGCAGAACAAGGAGTTGGAGCGCGCTGGCCGTTCGACGAAGGCAGCCGCTCCCGGCCGGTATCGACATGAAAAGGGCGTGTGCGTCAAGCATGTCGCACAAGGCGAATGTCCTTGAAATGACTGTATTGTCGTCCCATAACGGCACGCAGCTTAGAAACAGACAGGGCTACACCCCTCGATGCCGACTCTCTTCCGTTTGCTGGCGACACTCGGCATCCTCGCAGGCCTGGCCTATGGCGGGATGTTCGCGCTGGTGAAATACGTCGAGCCGAAGAAGGGCGAGATCAGCGTGCGCGTGCCGGTTGAAAAGCTCAACAAACCGCAATGAACAGCCCGGCGCGCATTGAAGCCTTCCTTGAGATGATGAGCGCGGAGCGCGGAGCCAGTGACAACACGCTCTCCTCCTACCGCCGCGACCTCGAGGACGCGGCCGAACATGTGCGGGGCAACCTGGCGGCCGCCGCCCCGGCGGACATCCGCGCCTATCTCAACGACATCGCGGCCCGTGGCTTCGCTGCGACCTCGCAGGCGCGCAAGCTTTCAGCGCTTCGGCAGTTCTTCAAGTTCCTATATGCCGAGGGGCTGCGTTCCGACGACCCGACGGGCACCCTCGACAGCCCGCGCAAGGAGCGCTCGCTGCCCAAAACCATGAGCGAGGCCGAGACCGGGCGCCTGCTCGACCGCGCCGCGATCGAGGCCGTCGATACAGCACTTGGCGACAGCGCCCATCTGGCCGCGTTGCGGCTGCATGCTCTGGTCGAGGTGCTTTACGCGACCGGCTTGCGCGTTTCCGAACTGGTCAGCCTGCCGCTCACCGTGGCGCTCCGCGACGAACGTTTCTTCTTGGTGCGCGGCAAGGGCAACAAGGAGCGCATGGTGCCGCTGTCGGAGAAGGCGCGCATCGCGATGCGCGCCTGGCAGGCCGAGCGCAAGCGCGTTCCGCCACTTGCCGCCAGCCCCTGGCTTTTCCCCGCGCTTTCAGAGAGCGGTCATTTGCCGCGGCAGGTTTTCGCGCGCGAACTGAAGGGACTTGCCGCCCGCGCCGGTATCGCGTCGGCGAAGATATCGCCCCACGTTCTGCGCCACGCCTTTGCCAGCCACCTCCTGCAGAACGGTGCGGACCTGCGCGCCGTGCAGCAATTGCTGGGTCATTCCGACATTTCGACCACCCAGATCTACACCCATGTGCTGGAGGAAAGGCTGGTGCGACTGGTCAACGACCATCATCCGCTTGCCGATCACACATCGTAACGCTATGTGAGGGCGTCATTCAGCATGCCGGTGGCGCCTTTGCGGCCCTCCGGCCTTATTTTCATCGGTTTCCGGCGTTCTGGTCCGCTCACGAATGTACAATTACCTCGATTTCGAAAAACCCGTCGCTGACCTCGAAGGCAAGATTCTGGAGCTGAAGAAGCTTTCGGAGAATGGCGAGGCCGTGAATGTCGCCGACGAGATCGCGCGGCTGGAGAAGCGCTCCCGGGACGCCTTGCGCGACGCCTACAAGGCGCTGACGCCGTGGCAGAAGGCGCAGGTCGCCCGCCATCCCGACCGGCCGCATTGCCTCGACTATGTCGGTGCGCTGTTCAGCGATTTCACGCCGCTCGCCGGCGACCGTGGTTTTGGCGAGGACAATGCCATCATCGGCGGCTTCGCGCGCTTCCGGGGCGAGCCGATCGCGGTGATCGGCCAGGAAAAGGGTTCCGACACCAAGAGCCGGCTGAAGCATAATTTCGGCATGGCCAAGCCGGAAGGCTACCGCAAGGCCGTGCGCATCATGGAGCTGGCCGACCGTTTCGGAGTGCCGCTGGTGACGCTGGTCGATACCGCCGGCGCCTACCCCGGCATCAACGCCGAGGAACGCGGCCAGGCCGAAGCCATCGCGCGCTCGACCTCGACCAGCCTCGGCCTGAAAATCCCGTCGGTCTCGGTCGTCATCGGCGAAGGTGGTTCCGGCGGGGCCATCGCAATCGCCACCGCGAACCGCGTCTATATGCTCGAACACGCGATTTATTCGGTGATCTCGCCGGAGGGCGCGGCATCGATCCTCTGGCATGATTCGACACGCGCCAAGGATGCGGCGACCAACATGAAGATCACCGCTCAGGATCTGCTCGACCTGAAGGTCATCGACGGCATCATCCAGGAGCCGCTCGGGGGCGCCCACCGGGCGCCGGAAGCGGTGATCGGCGCCACCGGCGACCAGATCGCCAAGGCGCTTGGCGAATTTTCCGCGCAGAACATGGATTTCCGCGAACAGCGGCGCGAAAAGTACCTGGCTATCGGCCGCAGCCTCTGATTGTCGCGGCTACAGCCTCCGATTGCCCGATCCGCCACTTTACGGCGGAAATGTGCGGTTTCGCCACAAAATAGCCGCGCCTTTTCGCTCAATGACAAAGACGTGAGTGAGGATGGGCTGCTTGCGGTAACAGAATTTCAAGGTTAACGGGTTTAGCGTGGCGGCGATATCAATCGCATCGGCTGCCGGAACCCGGCAGGCCGACAGAAAAAACGACGCGTAACCAGATGCTTGCCAATATACTACGTGCCAGTTTGTTGACCGCCGCGCTGATCGCCGCCGGCTGCACCGACACGACGCTTTCGGGCGTCTCCAGCGGCAGCGCCAAGGCGGAAAAGCCTTTGCCGGAAAAAATCGTCGCCAAGATGAAGGCGAAAGGCATGACCCGCACCTCGCCGGTGATGGCGCGCGTCTACAAGGAGGAAGGCAAGGTCGAGGTCTGGAAACAGAAGACCAACGGCCGCTATGACCTGATCGCCGAATACGACATCTGCAAATGGTCGGGCAAACTTGGACCGAAATACACCGAAGGCGACCGCCAGGCGCCGGAAGGCTTCTACACGGTGCGTCCGGCCCAGATGAACCCCCAGTCGAGCTATCACCTCTCCTTCAACATGGGCTTCCCCAACACCTACGACCGCGCCAACGGGCGCACCGGCGCCAATCTGATGGTGCACGGCGCCTGCTCGTCGTCGGGCTGCTATTCGATGACCGACGCGGTAATGGAGGAAATCTACGCCTTCGGCCGCGACGCCTTCCGCGGCGGCCAGACCGAATTCCAGATCCAGGCTTTCCCCTTCCGCATGACCGCCGCGAACATGGCGCGGTATCGCAACGACCCGAACTATGAGTTCTGGAAGATGCTGAAGGAAGGCTACGACCATTTCGAGATCACCAAGGTGCCTCCGAAGGTCGACGTCTGCGAAAAGCGCTACGTCTTCAACCAGACCCCTGTCGAGGGCGCGACCTTCAACGCAACCAGCGCCTGCCCGATGACCACGCAGCCTGATTCGCTGAAGATGGCCTACCAGAGCTACCAGACGAACTACGCAGCCGCGTTTTCCAGCGCCACCGGCTCGAAAGTGCTGCCGCCGAAGCCGACGATTGCCGGCACCAAGGAGGCGGCGCTCGTTTCGGAGTGGACGAAGAAGCGGGCCCGCGGCGAACGCGTTCCCGTCGAGCCGCCGTCGCTGCAGCAGGATGGCAGCGTCGTGGTGACCTCCCGCATGGGCCGCATCGATTCGCCTGCCGGGCGCCGCATGGCCGAACAGGAGGCCGCAGCCGCAGCCAAGAAGAAGGCTGCCGAGGAAAAGCTCGCAGCCGTGCAGCGCGCCGCCGACGAGAAGGCAGCGGCAGCAGCCGCCGCCAAGGCGCAGAAGGAAGCGCCGGCTGTCCAGCCGGAACCCTCAGTGGCGTCTGAAACCGTGGTTACACCCACGGTCGGCGCGCCGGCCGAGGAAAAACCCGGCCTGCTCGGCGGCATGCGCAAGAAGATCGGCAACCTGTTCGGAAGCTAAGTTTTCGCCGTGGATACGGTTGCCGAAATCTACGACCTGCGTGGGCTGAACTGCCCGCTCCCCGTGCTCAAGGCAAAAAAGCGCCTGGCGGGCATGCGCGCCGGCGGGCAACTCTGGCTGGAAACCACCGATCCGCTGGCCGTCATCGACATTCCGGCCTTCTGTAGCGAGGATGGCCACCGCCTGGTCGAGACCGAAACCGTGACAGGCGGCCACCGTTTCCTGATCGAACGCGGCTAAATTTAGCGGTCTAGCGCGGCATTCCGGCGATCGCCAGCGGGTTGGCCTCCATCGCGGCGCGGTCGGGCGTGTCGATGGAAGGGCGGTTGGCGAGGGCGGCGAACAGCCGCCTCACATAATCTTCCGGCATGTCGAGCATGATCAGCACCAAGCGCGTGCCGCGTCTCGCGTCGGGCCAGGCCTGCAGCCGCGCCGGCGGGTGGAATATCTTCTGAACGCCATGCACGACCAGCGGCCGCGACGGGTCCTCCACGAGTTCGACGATGCCCTTCAGCCGCAACAACTTCTCCCCATGGGTGGAAAGCAGAAGGTCGAGGAAGGTCTCGATGGCGCCGAACGGCAGCGGACCGTCATGCGTCAGCGAGATGGCGCTGACGCGCGAATCGTGGCGATGTTCGTGATGGTGATCATGGTCGTCGTGGTGATGATCGCCATGCTCGTGATGATGGAGCGACGCCTCTTCACCAAGCCAGCGGCGGACATCGGCTGTCTTTGTCGCAGGATCGTAGAGCCCGCATTCGAACAGCGCGGCATGGCCGGTCTCGCGATCCCCCGCATCGAGGATCTCAGCGCCGGGATTTATGCTGCGCAGCCGCGCCCGCAGCGCGACGAGGACATCCGCATCGCTGACGAGATCGGCCTTGGTGATGACGATGCGGTCGGCGACAGCGACCTGCTTGACCGCCTCGACATGGGCATCGAGTGTCGCGTCACCATTGAACGCGTCGACCGCGGTGATGACGCCGTCGAGACGGAATGCCTGAACAAGTGCGGGATGCCCCATGATCGCCTGCAGCACGGGCGCGGGGTCGGCAACGCCCGTGGTTTCGATGACGACGCGCTTCAGCCGCTTGATGCGACCGGTCTGCAGCCGGTCGACAAGGTCGGCCAGCGTGTCGACCAATTCACCGCGCACCGTGCAGCACAGGCAGCCATCGGAAAGCTGGATCACCCCGTCCGACGATTGTTCGACCAGCAGGTGGTCGATGGCGACATCGCCGAATTCGTTGATGATCACCGCAGTGTCGGCAAGTGCTGGATCCTTCAGCAGCCTGTTGAGCAGCGTCGTCTTGCCGGCGCCGAGAAACCCAGTCAGCACCGACACCGGAATCGGGAAATCCGCCATGGGAATTCTAGAGCCCGTTCCATTCCGATTCGATCGGAATGGAACAGGCTCTATCTGTTTGTTGGAGCATGATCTCTTCCGAAAACCGGTTTCCGCTTTTGGGGATCATGCTCTAGCCGCCGACCGTCGCCTTGGCGGGCTTTGCCACGGCTTCAGGCGTGTCCGACGAGGCGGTGGTCGCGGTGTAGTTCGGTCGCGGCGTGGGAATGGGGATACCGTCGACGTCGGCAGCCTTGCCGGCGGCAACCGCCGCGGCATACGCCGCCGGCACCTTGCCGGTGGCATTGCCAAGGCCGACCGCGATCAGCTTCGGCGGGTGATCAAGCTTTTCGAGGAACGGCGACTTGACCTTTTCCGAGGCTTGTTCGCTGGGTTGCTCCGCCTTCTGGCCCTTCACAGGCTTCGGGCAAACCTCGTCGCGCACGTTGCGAACCACGCCGGTGCCTTCGCCGTAGCGGGTCAGGCCGGCGACGGTCTGCGCACCGATATTGGGATTGGCAAACCCCTGGTCGAGCAGTTTAGCGGCGACTTCGGCGCGTGTGACGGCTGTCTTCTCGCCCAGGATAACCGCGACCAATGTGCGGCCGTTGCGGGTCGCCGAACCGATCATGTTGAAGCCGGACGGGCAGATGAACCCGGTCTTCATGCCGTCCGCGCCGGCATAGCGGCCGACAAGAAGGTTGAAGCTGCCGAGTTTCTTCTTGCCCGCCAGCAGCCCTTCGATCGAGAAATACGGCGCGTACTGCGGATATTCGCGGCGCATCGCCATCACCAGCAGCGCGAGGTCGTGCGCCGTCGTGTACTGGTCGTCGGCGTGCAGGCCGTTCGGATTGGAAAAATGCGAATCGCTCATGCCGAGCCGCGCCGCCTCGGCATTCATGCGCGCCACGAAGCCGTCCTTGGTGCCGCCGACATTCTCGCCGATCGCCATGGCGATGTCGTTGGCCGAACGCACCAGCATCATCTTGAGCGCATTGTCGAGCGTCATCACCGAGCCCGGCTTGTAGCCCATCTTGGCCGGCTGTTCGGAGGCCGAGTTCTTGGAAACCTTGATCGGCGACGTCAGGTCGAGCTCTCCGGCCTGGATCGCGCGGAAGGTGACATAGGCCGTCATCAACTTGGTCAGCGAGGCCGGATGCCAACGCTGGAAAGCCTCTTCATGGGCGAGCACCTGGCCGGTCTGCAGGTCGAACAGCAGCGACGGATTGGCGTTGGCGCCGCCGGCCAGCAGCGTCGTCGAAAGCGAGGCGCCGACGAAAAGAGTGCGAAGAAAGTGCAGCTGCCGCATGTTGAATTCCGAAATAGCTCTTGCCCTGGTCGCTCCGTGGTCCGTAAGCTTCCGGCACCGGCGTGACATATGACGTCGCGGAGCAGCCCCTCGCGCTCCTTGAACGGTGCTATTTAGCCTATGTGACGCCAAGATGGCAAAACGCGAGCGATCACTTTTGCCGGAACCCGGGCAGTTTCTGCCATCACAAGAGATAGAGAGTTCCAGACCATGCCGATCCTGAACCGCGCCGCCGAAATGCAGCAGGAGGTCGCCGGCTGGCGTCAACACCTGCATTCCATCCCGGAACTCAATTTCGACCTGCCGCAAACCTCGGCCTTCGTCGCGGAAAAACTCAAGGAATTCGGCTGCGACGAGGTCGCGACCGGACTTGCCAAGACCGGCGTCGTCGCGATGATCAAGGGCCGCTTGGGCGATGGCGCTACGATTGGCCTACGCGCCGACATGGACGCCTTGCCGATCGTCGAGACGACCGCCCGCGCCTATCAGTCGCAATCGCCGGGGAAGATGCATGCTTGCGGCCATGACGGCCACACGGCGATGCTGCTGGGCGCGGCCAAATACCTCGCCGAGACACGCAATTTCGCCGGGTCGGTCGCCCTCATCTTCCAGCCTGCCGAGGAAGGTGGCGGCGGCGGCAATGTGATGGTCAAGGAAGGCATGATGGAGCGCTTCGGCATCGAGAAGGTGTTCGGCATGCACAACATGCCGGGCCTGCCGGTCGGCCAGTTCGCCATCCGTCCGGGTCCGATCATGGCGGCGACCGCCGAGTTCACCATCGGCATCAAGGGCAAGGGCGGGCACGCGGCGATGCCGCACGGCACGGTCGACCCGATCGTCATCGGCAGCCAGATCGTCGTCGCCCTGCAGACAATCGCCTCGCGCAACGCCGATCCGGTCGAGGCGCTGGTGGTTTCGGTGACCAAATTCCATGCCGGCGACGCCTATAACGTCATTCCCGAAACGGCCGAGATCGCCGGCACAGTGCGCACCCTCAAGAAGGAAATGGCCGAGATGGCGCGCCGGCGACTGCATGCGGTGTGCGAGGGCATTGCCGCAGCGCACGGCGCTACCGTGACGATCAACTACGACGCCAACTACCCCGTCACCTTCAATCATGCGGAAGAAACGGTTTTTGCGGGCGACATCGCGGCTGTGATCGCCGGCGACAACAGGGTGCATCGCGCAATGCCGCCGGTGATGGGCGGCGAGGATTTTTCCTACATGCTGGAAGCCCGCCCCGGCGCCTTCATCTTCATCGGAAACGGGGACACCGCCGGCCTCCACCACCCCGCCTACGATTTCAACGACGAGGTCATCTCACACGGCGTGAGCTACTGGGTGCGGCTGACGGAGACGGCGCTGGCGGCCTGAAGCGGGGCAGAAGCGGAGTGCATTCGGGTGATCTCTTTGTCTAACCGCACTTGTGCGACGCCAGGGCATCGCCCGCTGTAAAACGCGGGAATATCACTCATGCGCGAGGTTCGGGGGTTAGCTGGCAGCCCGCGCCTCTCGCCGCAAAAAGCTAGGTGGAGCCCGCAGCGAAAGCGGCCTCCAACACCTTGCCATAGCGTTCGCGCAAGACATTCTTCTGTACCTTGCCCATCGCGTTGCGCGGCAGCTCATCAACGAATACGACGGCCTTCGGCTGCTTGTATCGCGCGAGCCTGTCGCGCAACCCCTGAAGAATCATGCGCTCTTCAAGCGTGCTGCCCTTTTCCCGCACGACCACGGCTGCGACGCCTTCGCCGAAATCGGGATGCGGGATTCCGATGACTGCGCTTTCGACGACGCCATCGAGGCGGTCGATCTCGGTCTCGATCTCCTTCGGATAAACGTTGTAGCCGCCGGATATGATGAGGTCCTTGCCGCGCCCCACGATGTGAACATAGCCGCGCTCGTCGATCTTGCCGAGATCGCCCGTTATGAAGAAGCCATCTGAGCGGAACTCGGCTTCCGTCTTCTCCGGCATCCGCCAGTATCCTTTGAAGACATTGGGACCCCTGACCTCGATCATGCCGGTCTCTCCGTCGCGGAGCGGCACCCCAGTTTCCGGCTCCGTCACGCGCAGCTCCACGCCTGGCAGCGGAAATCCGACAGTGTCGGCGATGCGTTCCCCGTCATAAGGATTTGAGGTGTTCATGTTGGTTTCGGTCATGCCGTAGCGCTCGAGGATCGCATGGCCGGTCCGGCGCCTGAACGCCTCGTGCGTTTCCGCAAGCAGGGGCGCGGAACCTGAAATAAACAGCCGCATACGGCCAACCGTCTCCCGGGTCAGCTCCCGATGTTGGACGAGCCTGACATAGAAGGTCGGCACGCCCATGAGCACGGAAGCCCGCGGCAGAAGGCGCAGCACCTCGTCCGCATCGAACTTCGGCAGGAAGATCATTGAGGCTCCCGACAGGAGCACCACGTTGGACGCGACAAAGAGGCCGTGCGTGTGGAAAATCGGCAGAGCGTGGATCAGCCGATCTTCCGAGGTGAACCGCCAATAATCTCGCAACGCCAGCGCATTGGACAGAAGGTTGTCATGTGTCAGCATCGCGCCCTTCGAGCGGCCCGTCGTCCCGGAAGTGTAGAGGATGGCGGCGAGGTCGTCCGGCCCGCACTCGGCGTCCGTGAAATCGGGCGGCTGGTCCGAAGCCAGGTCCATCAGTGACCCGGAACCGGAGGCATCGAGGGTCTCGACATGCGCGCCGTACCGGCCAGCAAGCTCGCCTACCGTTTCGCGGGCCGCCGGGGAAACGACGACGAGCCGCGGCTCCGCGTCCGAGATGAAATAATCAAGCTCGGCCAGCGTGTAGGCGGTGTTGAGCGGCAGGTAAACAGCGCCGGCGCGCAGGCAGGCAATGTAGAGCATCAGCACTTCCGGGCTCTTTTCTGCCTGGACGGCAACGCGGTCGCCGGGCCTTACCGAGAGCTTTTCCAGCGCTCCGGCGATGCGCGCGGAGGCTCCCAGCATGTCGCTGTAAGACCAGCACCGTCCGTCGGGGCTCTCCACGAACCGGGCATCCGGCTTCGCCGCAGCGCGGATCGCATCGAACATGTGGTTGCCCATCACACGGCCTCCCGTCGCGTTTCGTTCATGCGTTCCGTCTTGGATCCTCATAAAATCGCCCTGAAAAGCGGTTGGCGAAACGCCCGGAAGCGGTTATGTGTCTCGGCGCGTGGTCCCGTAGCTCAGTAGGATAGAGCGGCAGATTCCTAATCTGTAGGTCACAGGTTCGATTCCTGTCGGGATCACCAACGTTCCCTGTTGATATCAAATGCTTACAGGCAAGGTGAGGCGAGTAAAAACCGCCACCGGCGGCATCCTGTGGGTATGCCGGAAACTGGCGCGCCTAAACGACGAAAAAATCTCCCGCGACAAGAGCAGGGCCGCCACTGAGCGTGGCGAAAAGGACGGCCGCCGCGCCACCAACCCCATCGGCATCGTAAAGCACGCGGCCGCAACCCTGGTCGTAGATGATGCGGTCGTCCTTATCGGCCGCTGCATCACCGAGGGCGAACGCGCCGGCGTCCAGCGCGCCGGCTTCCAAC
Organism: Neomesorhizobium albiziae; assembly: GCF_900114255.1. Taxonomy (GTDB): domain Bacteria; phylum Pseudomonadota; class Alphaproteobacteria; order Rhizobiales; family Rhizobiaceae; genus Neomesorhizobium; species Neomesorhizobium albiziae. Next base: position 63,370 of record NZ_FOSL01000003.1, read on the forward strand.
CCTGAAAAGATCTCGCCGTCCAGGTGGATGATGTCGTCGGCGGAAGAGAAGTCGAGTATCCTGTCGGCGTTGGCCCGGCCGAGTGCTGCGTCGAAGAAGAAAATATCGCTGCCTGCCTCACCGGTCAGCCGGTCATGGCCCAAACCACCGCTCAATATGTCGTCGCCGTCGCCGCCATGCATGCGATCAGAACCGTTTCCGCCAAATATTTCGTCGTTGCCTTCGCCACCCAAAAGCCGGTCGTTGCCGGCGCCGCCGTCGAGTGAATCGTTAAGCCGGCTGCCGGTGATACGGTCATTGCCCCCCAGCGCGGCGACCAGCACGGCATGATCGTAAGCTGCATAGCTGGCCACATCTTTCCGATCGTTCAGGGTGATGGATTCGGGCGGCGGAGCGACCGTGATGGTGACGGTCGCCAGGTTGCTGTTGCCCTGGCCGTCGGTGGCGTAGACGGTAAACGTGTCGGTGCCGGTGAAACCAGCCTCGGGCGAATAGTCGAAGAGGTTTCCGTTCAGATAGTCCTGGTGGTAGTGCAGACTGTCGAAATAGTGGCCCTGGTGAAACGGGTAGTAGCCGGCTTCATATTTCGTTTCCTGCTGCAGGGTGCCGTGGTCCGGCCCGTCCACGACAATGAAGCTCAACAGATCGTAGTCGGCGTCCGTGGCGCTGAACTTGATGTCGTCGAGCGATTGCCCGGGCGCCAGCGTGAAGCTCAAATTGGCGACGGTAGGGGTATGGTTCTCGAAGGTATCGGGCTGCAGCGCGCCGTCCTCGACGATAATCTGGTGTTCGCCATACTGGGTGTTTTCGCCGCCGAAATATTCGTTTGCGCCGGTCCACGTCACCGTCATGTCGTCCGGGCTGCTCGCGTCGATGTCGACGATCTGCGTCGACAAGTACGCGGCCTGTTCGGATAGTGTGCGCAGGAGACGGCCTTCATTGTCGAAAACGAATGTTTCGAGCGTCGTGAAAATTTCCGTCCTACCGTCATTGGTGAAGGTGGTGACAGTGAAAAACCCGTCGAAGACGTCCACCGACGCGACGTCGATGAAGCCGAAGGGGAAATCCGTCTTCACCGTTCCGCCGAGTTCGTCGCCATCGGTTTCGGTTATAGTGAAGAGGACCGCGTCGGGGCTTTGGTTTTCAGTGTCTTCCCAGACGCTCAACTCGCTACCATTGCTCAGAGTGGGCATGGTGTTCTTTCCTTTGCGCATGGGAACAGGCTGCGCAGAGGATACTCAAAAACGTATCACAGGGTAATGACGATCATCACAGCAGGGTAACTTATCGTGTAAGAGGTAACTTATGCGCGGGCTCAGTGACAGCCGTATAGACAGAAAGCTGCCTACAGAAGACGCCCAACTTCGTTTCCGGCACCGGTGCGTTGAGAGCGCCGCCTTCAACCCAGCGCCAGCAACTTGCGGGTTCTTGCCAGATCGATGGCGCCGTCGCATAGCATGCGGCGTTCCTTAGCGCAGCCCACCTTGCACCGCCGGTCATTGAGGGCAGCGCTAGACGGGCATTGCGCCATGCCATGCTCGGCTGCGTCACGTCATCTTTGAATCATGCCGGTTACTGAGCCTCCTGGCAGGCGCGCAGTGCCTTGAACGCGGCGTCGGTTCCAACGAGACTGATCACGATGGGGTCACGCCCTTGTGGAGTGATCGTCAGGGTCTTCTTCTTCGCTAGATCGTATATGAAGTCGAGATTGTTGACCGGTACAGAAGCTCCACGGAACCCCTCCAACTGCTGACCGGTTGCCTCCCCTGTGAACTTTTGACCGTCGACATCGAAGATTACGGAGATTTTTTCGCCGGCTTTAACGTTTGCATCTGCTTTCGTGTACAGGGCCAGATAACCGCGCCGGTCGGCAGTCGTATCGATACCCATCTCGACCTGGGTATCGGCGTCGAGTTTCCGCGCGATCAGGCAGCCAGGTCCGGTGTTTTCATTGACGAAAATATCCCAACCGGCTTCCGAACCGTACTTCTTGGTCTGCGCGCTTGCACCAGTGGCGGCCATAGTCGCAATGGCCAGCGCTGCACCAATCCGAGTGAAAGTAATCATGGGGTGTTCTCCTAGCTCTCTGCTTCGCGCCGTTCGATGACGATGGCGACGGCCAGACGATAGCGGACGCACCACAAACTCTAGTGCATATTTCCATCCTTAAGAAGACACCGAATTACTCGTCTGAACATCGTCTATGACAATTCGCGAACAACTCGATGAAATATATTGCAATATTGACTCAAGACTGCGGATCAATGTGACAGAACTGTTCGTCAGCGTGGTGTGGCGGCAGCTACCCTGCCAAAAGTGGCAAGCGAAAGGAGCTGTCGGAAAGCCCCTGGCAGACCACCGAATTGATGATACGTCCATCTTGCCGAGGCGACGCAGCGATGCTTTGCTGACTTTGGCGGGTTGTGAGGGACCGTGGCAATGATCAAGTTCGTTGTGGCTGCATTTCTCCTGATTGTCTCGTTCGAAGCGTCAGCGGCAGTCCGCTACATGGTGGCGGGAATGACCTGTTCCGACGTACAGGCATCCCTGCAACGTGACGGCGTGGCCGTTCTCTATCGGCAGGGAGACACCGGCATCACACTCTACGATCGCTTCGTCGCGGGCCCGTCGTTCTGCGGCACCGGCGACATGATTGCCATGGAGCGCGTGGCCGTCGCCGATACCGATGACTGCCGTGTCGCTAAATGTGTCGAGTTGCGACGGTTCGGAAAATGAGAAGAGTCCGGACCGCGCCATCGGCGTGAGCGCAGACATGATGATCTGCTACTTTAGAGATTCACTAAAATTCTCTGCATATCCGCAACGGAAAATCGATGGATTTGCGGTATCTCCAGCGCAAGTGTGGGGGTTCTCATGATCTCGATACCAACGATGCTGATTGCGATGTTCATCGCCCGTCGCCGGATGAAGGCGCGGCGCGCGTCCTAGAATAGCGAATCCCCAGTAGGGAGAATCCTGCATCGCGGGTGCGCGGGCCGGATTTGACGCGCGTCGAGGCGAATGCGTACAACGAGCCGTTCGTTCTGTCGAAATCGCCGTTTTGCGCATTGAGGGCCATTACCCATGACCAAGGGCTCCGATCTCCTCGTCGCGGCACTGGAACATGAAGGCGTCGACCGGATTTTCGGCGTGCCCGGCGAGGAAAACCTCGACGTCGTCGAATCCCTGCGCAATTCCAGTATCGAACTGGTGCTGACCCGCCACGAACAGGCTGCCGCCTTCATGGCGGCCACGCATGGCCGCCTGACGGGCCGGCCCGGCGTCTGCATCTCGACGCTCGGTCCCGGCGCGCTGAACTTCTCCACGGGCGCCGCCTACGCTCATCTCGGCGCCATGCCGATGATCATGATCACCGGCCAGAAGGCCATCATGCGCAGCCGCCAGGCGCGCTTCCAGATCGTCGATGTCATCGCCGCCATGCGCCCGGTGACCAAAGCGGCGAGGCAGATCGTCAGCGCCGCCAGCATTCCCACGCTGGTGCGCGAGGCTTTCCGCGTCGCCATGGAAGAGCGCCCCGGCCCGGTGCTCCTGGAACTGCCCGAGGATATCGCCGCAAACCCGGTGGAGCCGGTGGCAATGGTGCCGATCCATCCGATCGATATTCCGGTGGCGCACCGCGTGGCTCTGGACCGCGCCGCCGAGATGATCGTTGTCGCCGAGCGGCCGCTGATCATGATGGGGGCCGCCGCCAGCCGTCCGCGCGCCACGTCCGGCATTGCAAGCTTCGTCACCCGCACCGGCATTCCCTTCTTCACCACCCAGATGGGCAAAGGCACGGTTCCCGGCGGCACCAACCTTTACATGGGCACGGCGGCTTTGTCCGAGCGCGACTATGTGCACGAGGCGATCGACAAGGCCGACCTGATCATCGCCATCGGTCATGACACGGTGGAGAAGCCGCCCTTCATCATGGGACCGCAGGGACCGAAGGTCATCCACGTCAGCTACACGCCCGCGACCGTCGAGCAGGTCTATTTCCCGAATGCCGAACTGGTGGGCGATGTCGGACCGAGCCTGGAGCTGCTGGCCGACCGTGTCGAAGGCAAGCTGCCCAATGCCGGGGCGCTCTTGCCGTTGCGCGAAAACATCCTCGCCCATATCGCCGACCGGGCGAACGAGGACCGTTGGCCGCCCACGCCGCAGCGGCTGGTCCATGACGTTCGCAAGGTCATGCCGGCCGATGGCATCGTCGCGCTCGACAACGGCATGTACAAGATCTGGTTCGCGCGCAACTACCGCACCATTGTCGCCAACACGCTGCTGCTCGACAATGCATTGGCCACCATGGGCGCCGGCCTTCCCTCGGCGATGATGGCGGCGCTGCTGCATCCGCAGCGCCGCGTCATGGCGGTCTGCGGCGACGGCGGCTTCATGATGAATAGCCAGGAGATGGAAACGGCGGTCCGGCTGAAGCTCAACCTGGTCGTGCTGATCCTCGAGGACAATGCCTACGGCATGATCCGCTGGAAACAGGCGGTCGACGACTTCCCGGATTTCGGCCTGAGCTTCGGCAATCCCGATTTCGTCAGATATGCCGAGGCATATGGCGCCAAGGGATCGCGCGTCGGGGCGATCGCCGATCTGGCGCCGACGCTGGAAGCGGCCTTCCAGGGCGGCGGCGTGCATCTCGTGGTCGTGCCGATCGACTATTCAGAGAACATCCGGGTGCTGGTCGATGAACTGAAGGCGCGGGTACCGGCGGCGGAATAGCCGCCAGCAGGCTCCCACGTCCTATCGCAGGTTGAACTGAACCGGCACCGCGATCTTGCCGGAGACTCCCGGTGGCGGCGGCGGTACCGGCGAGGCACGGTGCAGCATGTCGAGTGCGGCCTGGTCGAGTTCCGAATTTCCCGAGGAGCGCGAGACACGCGCCGAAAGCACCACGCCCGCCTCATTGATGGCGAAACTGACACTGACCACGCCCTCTTCGCCGCGCGACTTCGCGCCGCGCGGATAACGCTTGTGTCTGTTGAGCCAGGCGGAAAGTCGGGACTGCCACCTGGCCGGGCTTATCGACGGCGCCCTGGCGGCCTTGCTCGCGGCAGAAGCCCGCGCCGCTGGCTTGGCCTTGGGCTCAGCTTTTGGCTCGGCCTTGGCGACTTCCTTTTTCGGCGCCGGCTTTTCCACCTGCTTGCGCGGCTCGGCCTTGCGAACCGGCTGTTTCTTCTCCGGTTTCTCAATAACTGGCCGCGGCTCGGGGAGTGCCGCCACGACTTCCGGCATCACTTCGGTAACTTCAGGCGCGGTCAATTCCGGTTCGGCGACTTCAGGCTCAACAACCTCCGGCTCGGCCGTCTCTGGTTCCGCCTGCAGCGGCTCGGCGGTTTCTGGCTCCACCGGCTTTTCGAGCTCGGCGGTCTCGACCTGCTCTTCGACGGTGTCCTGCACGTCATCAACCGGCTCGGCGGTTTCCTGCGGAACCTCCTCGCTCACCGGCTCCGCTTCGACGGCTTCCGGTGTTGAAAAGGAGATAGGCGCGAGATCGATCATCAGCGCCGGTTCATTCGCCTCGACCGGGGGATCGAGCGGCCGCAGCGCCTGCAACGTGTAGGCGATTGCGACATGGGCAAACAGCACAAACGCCGCCGCCGCAGTCCACAGCCCGACCTCACGCAGCGGCGGAAGCGCGAATAGCCCGGTCCCTGTTTCGGCGCACGCGGTCATGGCGCCGGCGCCGGCGCAGCCGCCTCCCCTGCCGCAGGCACAGTCTCCAGCCCGACCAGTGCTATCTTCAGATAGCCGCTGGCGCGCAAAAGGTTCATCACCTCCATCAGCTGGCCATAGTCGACCGCCTTGTCGGCGCGCAGGAAGATGCGTGTCTCCTTGTCGCCGCCTGTCTGCTGGTCGAGTGCCGCGGCAAACATTTCCCGCGACACCGTTTCATTGCCGATCGACAGGCTGAGGTCCTGCTTGAGGGTCAGGAAAAGCGGTGTTTCCGGGCGGGGAGCGGCCTGCGCACTCGAACCCGGCAGATCGACATTGACGTCGACGGTGGCGAGGGGCGCCGCCACCATGAAGATGATCAGCAGGACCAGCATGACGTCGATGAACGGCGTGACGTTGATCTCGTGCGATTCTTCCAGCTCGTCGCCGGCGCTTTCTCTTACTCTGGCGGCCATCGCAGACGCTCCCTACTCGGCCGCCAGCGCGGTGCGCGGCGTCGCGCGGAAATCGAGATCGCGGCTGACCAGCCGCTCGACACCGGCTGACGCATCGGCCAGGAGCTGGCGATAACCGGTGATCGAGCGCGCGAACACGTTGTAGATGACGACGGCGGGAATGGCCGCGACAAGGCCAAGCGCAGTGGCCAGCAGCGCCTCCGCGATGCCCGGCGCCACCACGGCGAGGTTGGTGGTCTGCGCTTCGGAAATGCCGATGAACGAATTCATGATGCCCCACACGGTGCCGAACAGGCCGACGAAGGGAGCTGTCGAGCCGATTGTTGCCAAAACGCCGGTGCCGCGCGACATGCGCCGTCCCGCCTGGGCTTCGATGCGCCCGAGGCGCGAGGACACCCGTTCCTTGAGGCCAGCGCCGTCGACATGATCGAGCGCGCGCTCGGAGAGCTGCACTTCCTGCGTCGCCGCCTGCACCAAGAGCGCGCCGGCGTCGCGGCGGCTGGCGAGTTGGCGGCCGGCGTCGGCCAGGTTGCGCGCCTCGCCGATTGCCTTCAGCGCACGGCCGGCGGCGATGCGAGCCGCGGCAAGCTCCAGCGATTTCGCCACCCAAACCGTCCATGTGACGAGCGAAGCGAAGGCCAGGCCGACCATCACCGCCTTCACGACGATATCGGCATTGATGAACATGCCCCATGGGGAGAGATCGTGCGGCAGCGTCAGCTGCACGTCGTTCTGCGCGGCAGCCACGGGCGCTGGCGTCGCAGGCGTGGCCACCGGTGCAGCAGCAGGCTCGGGCGCCGCCGGAGCGGATTGCGTCACTGAAGGCGACACGGGCTCAGCCTGTACAGGGGATGCCGGCGCTTGCGGGGAAACGGTTTGCGGTGTGGCCGGCGTTTGCGGCGAAACGGCTTGCGGTGCGGCGGGCGCCGGCTGCTCCTGGGCGGAACTCGCCACGGCTCCCGAAAGAACGAAAAACACCGCCAACGGCGCGGCCAAACCTGTCACTCTCAGCACAATTCTTTCCTCAGCAGACGCGGGGATAATTTCTGGACAAATACACTCATATATTGCACCGGATCAATGCCCAAGGCGACATTCCATCGGAACGGACGTGCAATGGTGCGCAATCCGAACCCGCAGCCGGAACCCATCCGGTAACGTTCAGATGAAGTCCTTGGCTGTATTTTCGGAAGTTCGGGCCATTCCGGTTGCGGCGAACCGCGATGTAATTTTCTTCACTCGGCAGACAAACAAAACCCGCCGGGGGAGGACCGGCGGGTTCGCAGTGTGGCAAGGCGGGAGGAGAGGACCTTGCCGAAATTCTTTTGGTCTTAGAGCGCCTTGGCGGCAACGGCCTGGATGTCGCCGCGATTGATGCCAAGATCGTTGAGTTCGCGGGTCGACAGACGGCTCAGTTCGCTCACGGTTTCCCGGTAACGGCGCCAGTTGCGGTAGTTGCGGATCAGGTTCATGTAACCCTCCATATCTATGTTCATTTTCTCTGAACGTCAGATAGGGAGAGCCCCTTTCTGGTTGAACAGACGCTTTTGCATGAGACCGTTGCGCGTGTTGCATCGCACAAGCCCACGATTCATCGTCTTGGGCGGATCAGAACGTCATGGCCGCGCGCATTTGGCGCGCTTGTCAAACAAGCGCCCGGTATCCTAGGTTCTTATAATATGAACAATCGTTTCTCGCCTGAGTTGCCGTTGCTGCGAAGACGTAACCTGTTCGCGCAGGTCGTCGAGGAACTCGGCATTCGCATCGTGCGCGGCGATCTCAATCCGGACGAACCGTTTCCCAAGGAGGCCGACCTCGAAGCGGAGTTCGGCGTCAGCCGTTCGGTGATACGCGAGGCGGTCAAGACGCTGGCGGCCAAGGGCCTTCTGGAATCGCGCACCCGCACCGGCATCCGGGTGCTGCCGCCGATGCGCTGGAACCTGCTCGATTCAGAAGTCTTGAGCTGGCGCTACAGCGCCATGCCGCCGCTGCAGTTTTTTGCCGAGCTGTTCGAAGTGCGCATGATGATCGAACCGGAGGCCGCCGGGCTCGCTGCGGAGCGGGCGACCGAGGCCGACCTCCTGGAAATCGGCGAGGCCTTTGAGGCCATGACCGAGGCGAGTGAAGCCGATATTCCGGGCATCGAGGCCGATTTGCGCTTCCACCGCGGCATCCTTGCCGCCGGCCGCAACCCGCTGCTCCTGCAGATGGGCAATCTTATCGGCGTGGGCCTTTTGATCAGCCATCGTTTCTCGCGCGAATCCTTCGTCATCTTCCTGCCGGCGCACAAGAAGGTAATGGACGCCATCAAAGATGGCGACGCTGCGGGCGCGACCCTCGCCATGCAGCGCCTGTTGGCGGACACGCGCGACTATATGAAAGGCCACATCCGCGACGATTGACCGTCGCCGAGCCCAGGTGCGCGCGGGCGCTCCGGACGCGATCCAAGCGCGCACGAGATGTCATGCCGCTCCGGGATCACCGTTCTTGTGCGTGGATCGTTGCGGCCCGGCATCAGTTTACAATCACGATGCTGGTGTTTGACGGTCCGAACGTCTGGACGAGCGCATAAAACTCCGACGCGTTGTCGGGATGCAGCCGGATGCAGCCATGTGAAGCCGGACGCCCGAGCCGCTTGATATGTGGCGTCGCATGGACGGCATAACCACCATGGAAGAACACCGAATATGGCATCGGAGCATTATCGTATTTCTTCGAGTACCACATTTCGTGCATGCGCGTCGGCCTGAACGACCCGGTCGGCGTGACATAGCCCTTGCCCGCGGTTGAAACCTTCCACTCAAAGGCCGGGCGGCCATCAATCGTCACCAGCATGCGCTGCTTCGAGATGTCGACACGAGCAGTGACCTTGCTGGCCGCTTCGGCCGCGCCGGTGCTCATTCCGAAAAACAGAACCGAACCTGCCAGCGCCAAAGCGCTGATGTCGATAAGCCTGCGTGAAAAAGTCTTGTACATAATTTTTCTCCACCCCTGCCGGACAGGTCGTCCGTGCATTCCAATAGCCCCGTTTATGAAACGATTGTGTTTCGCTTTAATTTCACTTGCTGCGTATTATGTTTCGAAATTGTTTCTCATCTGAACGCTGATGTTTCTTCGCTCCTCTCGCCAACCAAGTTTTTTGACGCAAGAGAACGCGGTCAGATGTCCGGAATTGCCTGTTTGTTGCCGATACGTATGTGAAATTGTTATCAATCGGAAATAAAGGGGCAAATAAAGTCACTTTGTAACAATGATAGGCTTCGGCGGCATCATCCGGATACAGAGATGTCGCAATGTTCGGATCAGCTGGAAACGAAACCGACCGCAGGCGCACCATGCCAATTAAGGCCAGGTGCGGCCAACCATTCATCAAGGTGTCGCGACAGCGATCTTCAACGGTCGGTCCCAGAGGAGCTTGGGGCAGCTGCAGTCCGCGCGGAATAATTTTCCGCGCCGGACATTCGGAGTGATTGCTTCACTCCCGGAGAAAGGACGATGAGATCGAAAAAGGCAGCGGCGGTGGTTTCCGTCCTCCTGTACAGCCAAGGTCTTCTGGGCTTCGCCGCCGTGGTCGCTCTGCTGATGAAACAGCCCGAACCGGCTCAGCCCGGCAAAGGAACGGTATCGGCGTCCACAGTCAGTGTGGCGAAGTTGGCGCGAGTGGCGGGCTGAGATGATCGACGCCGCCATCTGCGGGCCGGATCCCGCAGTCCGTAGCCTTCGATGACGGCGCGGCTTGCCCGGCATAGATGTGATCCCGGCAAGCCGTCGGTTTTTCGGGCAGTATCTTCGATTGGCGGCAGGCGAACCGAATGGCACGCCGGCGCGACGCCAAAATCCCTCAACCTATTGCCATTCGCCGGGAGGATCGAACCGATAGCCCGCGCCACGGATGGTTGCGATGCTTTCGGTATCGAGCTTGCGCCGCAGCCGCACGATTCGCGAATCGATCGAGCGATCATAGGCATCGGAATTTTCAGCCGGTGCAGCGGCAATGATATCGTCGCGCGTCAGCACCTTGTGCGGATGTGCCAGAAAAAGCCTCAAAAGCGCGATCTGGCCGGGCGACAGCTGCTCCTCGTGACCGGACTTGTGCATGACCATCGCCGCCTTCATGTCGACGGTCGAATTTTCGAGCACCACCAGATCGAGCGCCGGCTTTCCCCGACGCGCCATGAGACCGCCGACCCTAGTGGCCAGTTCGCGCGGATTGACAGGTTCGCCGACGACGTCGGCGGCGCCGAGTTCGAGCGCCAGCACCTTGCCGATCAGATCGCGGCCGTTGCCGATCATCACGAAGGCCGGTCCGGTTTCGCCGCTGTGGCGCCTGAGCAACTCCATTCCGGGGCCGCCATCGTCGTCAAGCCCGGTGACCGCGACATCGACTCCGCCAGCCGACAACAGGGCGTCGGCCTCCCACTCTCCACTGGCGCAGCGCAACTCATAGCCCCGGCGCTCCAGATAATCGCTGATCGGGAGGGCGGCTTCATCCGACAGGCATAAAAGCGCGACGCACGGTCTCCCAGCCATGATCCCTATAACATTAAGCTAAATGACTGACTGGACAAGATGTTTATACCCAATTTACTTTCTTCGGAAAGCGGAGGCGAGATTCCACTGCGCGCACGCATCGTTGTTGTTGAAGACGAGCCGGATCTCAGAGACGCCGTGGCTGAATATCTCGGCGCCAACGGTTTCGATGTAACGACGGCGGCGGACGCACAGGCGATGCGGGCAATGGCCGCCACGGAACCTTTCCACCTTGCCATTGTCGATATAGCCATGCCGGGCGAGGACGGCCTTTCACTCGGCCGCTGGCTGCGCTCGAAAACGCCGATCGGGCTGATCTTCGCCACCGCGGCCGGCTCTTCGATCGACCGTATCGTCGGGCTCGAACTCGGCGCCGACGACTATATCGTCAAACCGTACGAATTGCGCGAACTGCTTGCCCGGGTACGCAGCGTGCTGCGCCGGCTGCCGCAGCCTGCCGACCCTCAGGCAGCGACCAAGAGCGGCGAACCTTCGTCACGCCGGACATTCGCCTTCGGCGATTACCATGCCGATCTGGACGGCCGCTTCATCACCGGACCCGGCGGCATGGTGATCGAGATGGCGAAGAGCGAATTCGACATGCTCGAAGTCTTCCTGACGCGATCGAACAGGCTGCTCACGCGCTCCGCGCTCTCGGAGGCGGTCGGCTTCGCCGAAGATCCGGAATCCTCGCGCGCCGTCGACATTCGCGTCATGCGGCTCAGAAAGAAAATCGAGCTGGATCCAGCCAATCCGCGCTTCCTGAGGACGGTGCGCGGCGAAGGTTACATCTTCGCCCTGCCCACAAGCCCCGATGGCAACTGATAGCCCGGTCGGCTACAAATACCGCGTTTCCACACTTCGGAATTTTTCCCGATGATCGAAACCCGGCCCGCCAGCCTCGATCCCGACATCGCCAATCCCGGTCTTTCGGTGATTACGGCGCGCATCCTTCGGCGGCTGCGCGAGACCAATGACTGGCAGAGCGAGATCCGCAAGGTGCTTTCCGAATTGGGGCGCGGACTGGATGTCCACCGCACAATCCTGTTCCGCTTGCGCGACGTGCCGGGCAGGGGATTTGCGCAATCGGTAGCCGCCTATTGGAATGACGAGGCGGTTGAAAACATCGGCGAGTCGCCAACCTTGATCGTGCAGTCGATCGTCAACCAGGATCCGTTGCTGGAACAGCTTGCGGTGGAGGTGCGCCAGGGCAAGATCTTTTCCGGGCAGACGCGTGAGCTCGACGGCTTCCTGCGCCAGGATTTCGAGCGGCAGCAAATCAAATCGTTCCTTTCGGTCGCGGTTTTCGCGCATGGCCATGCGTGGGGGACGCTGGCGATCAACGATTGCCTGGCTGAAAGAAACTGGACCAGCGACGAGAAGGCGACGCTGGAGATCATCGCCTCGGCGATCGGCGATGCGGTGGAGCACTCGTTGTCGGACGCCAATGTCAGAGACACCATCCGCAAGACGATGCTTCAGGCCTCACTCGACGGTATCGTCGTCATCGACGAGACCGGCAGTGTCATCGAGTTCAACCCTGCGGCCGAGAAGATGTTCGGCTGGCAGCGCGCCGAAATCCTCGGCAAAGACGTGCTGGATACGCTGATCCCGGAGTATTATCGGCCGGGCTATGCGACAGGCGGCGACTACATGAGCGGGCGCGGCGTGCCGATGATCGGCCAACGCCTCGAAACAGTGACGCAGAACGCCGCGGGCGATATTTTCCCCATCGAACTGACGGTGACCGAGATGAAGGTCGCCGACCGCCGGCTGTTCTTCGGCTCGATCCGCGACCTGCGCGACAAGCGGCGCGCCGAGGAAGAGATCAACCGCCAGCGCGAGAAGCTGCACCAGAACGAGAAGATGGCTGCGATGGGTTCGCTGCTTGCCGGCGTCTCCCACGAACTGAACAATCCGCTGGCCGTAGTCGTCGCCCAGTCGACCCTGCTGCACGAATTCGCGCCGGACCCGCAAACCAAGTCGCGCGCCGAAAAGGTGCGCGCCGCCGCCGAACGCTGCGGCCGCATCGTCAAAAGCTTCCTAGGAATGGTGAGGCTGCATCCGACCGCGCAGGCCGAGACCGACCTTAACCAGGTGGTGCGATCGGCGCTGGAGGTTACTGCCTACGGCGCCCGCAGCGGCGGCATCGGCATCGACGCCGAATTCGCAGACGGCCCTGTGCTGGCGATGGCCGACCCCGACCACATCACCCAGGTGGTGGCGAATTTCCTGGTCAACAGCCAGCACGCGCTCGCTTCGGTGCCAACGGACCGGCGCATCAAGGTATGCACATTTCGCACCGCGGCCGCCAGCGGCTTCTCGGTCGAGGACAACGGCCCCGGCATCCCCGAAGAGATCCGCCATCGCATCTTCGAATCCTACTTCACCACCAAACCGGTCGGCGTCGGCACCGGCATCGGCTTGTCGATCTCGCGTGCCATCGTCGAACGCCACAACGGCCGCGTCCGCTTTGAACCGGTCGAGCCGATGGGCGCCCGCTTCGTCGTCGAACTGCCCGCGGTCGATCATTCCTTCGCCATCGCCGTCGCCGGCCGGCAGACGATTTCCAGCCTGCGCAATGCGTTGATCATCGACGACGAACCTGACGTCGCCAGTTCGCTTGCCGACATCCTGGAACTGATGGGCGTGAAATCGAAGCTCGTAGTCGAGTGGACATCCGTCGGCGAGGAACTCGCGGCGTTCGAGCCCGACATCATCTTCAGCGACCTGCGCATGCCGGGCGTCAACGGCATGGCGATTTACCGCGAATTGCTGGAGTTGCGAGCCGGCCTTGCGCGACGCTTCGTGCTGGTGACCGGCGATATGATCGGCGCCCGCGCCGAGATCGAGGCGCTGCCGGCGCATTTGCGGCCGCAACTGCTGGAAAAGCCGTTCAGCACGCTCGACGTGCGTGGCATGCTAGCCACCATCACCGACCAGGTCACCCTCAGCGGATAGGCCTCTCGCTGCTTTGCGCGGCGCTGGGTAATTCCATCAGGCCGAAAGCTCCGGAACATAAAAAGACCCTCCATCGTAAGGGGCCTTACCGATGGAGGGTCAAGTGTGCGTGGTCGCACATTTGAACTTGTGGGTCAGAAGATGTTGGGCACCGTCCTCAGCGGTTCGGCATTGGCAATCATCCTGACCTTGCGCATTTCAGTCTTGCCTGCCTCCTTGGCGATGGCAAGCAAACATTCCTCATTCTCGGTTCCCCAGGCCTGACCCCAGCAGGCGCGGTCGGTCGGCGACATCGGCGCCAGTCGTGCGGTCTTGCCGATTTCGCGAAGCGTGTCCGCGATCTTGACCGGGGCGCCGCTCGGCTCTTCCATGGCCGCGCCGGCTGCCGGCATCATCAGCGCCATCGAGGCAAATCCCACCGACACCAGCGTTGCGAACATGATCATCGGATGATCGCTGCGCTGGCGCAACGCGATGCGTGGGAAACGGCCATGCCGCTCCGGAACCTGGAAATTCCCGTCGAATTTCGGATTGCTCCGCTTCCCGAACATTGTTGTCGTCGCCTCGATTATCGTTTCCCTGTTGACACCAACATAGGGGTGTTTTGTTTCTGCCCGATGTTGCGACGTTTAAGTTGTGTAACAGGCATGAAACAAATAAATTCGGTCAAATTCAGTCAGTTTCAGTCAAAAAATAGACCGCCCGAGCTACTACTCGGGCGGTGAAAAATGCACTTGTGCTGTATCAGTTCTTGGCGACGAGCCGGTAATACACGAAATCCGAGGTCGCACCGTTGACGTAGCCGCTGACTTTCGGGGCGAGCGCCACCTGCTTGACCGCCTGGAACATGATGACGATCGGCGATTTTGCCTGCACCTGCTTCTGCAGGTCGACATACATGGCGTCACGCTTGGCACCATCGGTCTCGGCGAGCGCGGCAAGCGTTGCCTTGTTCATTTCGTCCGGCACCGCCCAGGCGTTGCGCCAGGTCGTCGTGCTCTGGTAGCTGCCGTCGGCATTGTCGGCGTTGTAGGCAAACGCCTTGGCGTTCGAATGCGGATCCATGAAGTCCGGCCCCCAGTAGAGCAGCATCGCCTCGTGCGTGCGGGCGCGGTATTTGGTGATTACCTGCGCGCCGGTGCCCGGCACGATTTCAAAATTAATGCCGGCCTGGGCGAACGTCGATTGCAGCGACTGCGCCATGTCTGTGAACGGCGTCGAGTTGATGACGTCGAGCGTCACGGTGATCGGCGTCTTGATACCGGCGTCGGCGAGGATTTTCTTCGCCTTTTCAACGTCGTAGGTAAACGGTGTGTCGTCCAGCGCGCCAGGGAAACCGCTTGGCCAGAAGGCCTGGTGGGTCGTCATCTGGCCCTTGAGGAAACTGTCGGTCATGCCCTTGTAGTCGACGAGATAGCGGGCGGCGTCCCACACGGCTTCCGGCTGCAGCGCGGCGGTCTTCTGGTTGAAGCTCAGGAAGTGAACCGCGGCCTGCGGGTAGGTCTCGATCTTTACCGTACCCTTGCCTTCCAGGCCCGCGACCTGGTCGGGCGTCAGGTTCTGTGCCATGTCGACATCACCCGATTCCAGTAAAAGCTGCTGGGTCGCGGCTTCGGCGACATGGCGGATGATCACCGACTTCATCTTCGGCGCGCCCTTGAAATAGTCGGGATTGGCGTCGACGGTCAGTATCTCCGCCGGGCGGAAGACGCGCAGCTTGAACGGGCCGGAGCCGGCGGAATTGGCGTTCAGCCAGGCATTGCCGAGATCGCCGTCCTTCTCGTTGGCCATGACAGTCAGTTCGTCGACCACCGAAGCCGGGCGCGAGGCCATCACGTTCAGAACGAAGTTCGGCGAGAAGTCGCCTTCATATTTGATGACGATCTTGTTGCCGTCGATCTTCACCATCTCGGCGATGTTTTCGGGCGTCCAGCCGAGCTGGGTGAGGATAAAGGCTGGCGCCTTGTTGAGCACCACCGTGCGCTTAAGGGAAAAGAACACGTCCTCCGGGCGCACCGGGTTGCCGGAGTGGAACTTCACGCCGTCGCGCAGCGTGAAGGCAATCGTCTTTGACGCGGCATCGGACGACCATTCGGTGGCAAGGCCCGGCGCCAGCTTTTCGGTGTCCTCGGCGTCATATTGCACCAGCCGGTCGTAGACATTGGTGACGAATTC
Source organism: Neomesorhizobium albiziae (assembly GCF_900114255.1). Taxonomy (GTDB): domain Bacteria; phylum Pseudomonadota; class Alphaproteobacteria; order Rhizobiales; family Rhizobiaceae; genus Neomesorhizobium; species Neomesorhizobium albiziae. The sequence continues at coordinate 79,176 of NZ_FOSL01000003.1, forward strand.
GCCGGAGGTGAATTCGTAGGCTTGGGCAGGATCGATGGCGACGATATCGTCGATGTTCTGCGCCACCACCAGTACGTCCGGCGGCGTTTCCGCAAGGGCGTGGAGCGGCGCCAGCGGCAACGCCAGCGCGGCCGCCAGCATGGCGGTTCTGAAAAACTTCATGGTTTCGTTCTCCCTCTTGATCTGGAACGTTCGGATTTTTTCACGGTGTCTGCTTCGGCCGATTTGGCGGCCGAACCGGGATCCTGCATTTCGGTTCGCGGACGCAGGATCGCCATCGTTCCCGTCCACAGCACCTTGGCTGCCCCCTCCGACCGGTTTTCCCAGCTGTGCGAGCTCGAACCGCGGAAGTGCAGACTGTCACCCGCCGACAAGGTGACCGTTTCGTCCTCGATGGTTTGCAAGAGTTCGCCCTCCAGCACATAGAGAAGCTCGTCTCCCTCATGCCGCACCATTTCGGACCGGTGGCCGGGTGGCACGGTCATCATGAAGGCGGAAAGCCCGCGGCCAGCGAACTCGGCATGCAGCCGTTCATAGACGACCGAAGATCCAGGCAGCGAGAAACGCGGCCGCTCGACGCCGCGCGTGAGGCCGTTCTCGATGGATGGCGTGGCGATGAAATAGTCGATGTCGACGCCGAGGCCCCGCGCAATGCCTGCCAGCGCCCCGAGCGAAGGGGTCGCTTGATCGCGCTCTACCTGGCTGAGGAAGCCTATCGACAGCCCTGCCGCCTCGCCCAGCGCCTGCAATGTCATGTGAAGACGCCGGCGCCTCGACCGAATGAGCGCGCCGACCTTCGGTTGGCCCGACCTGGCGTCCGGCAGCGGTTCGATATTCACAGTCAAAGCCGCCTCATCAAAATTTTTTTGATGTAAGCAAAATTTTTTGTATAGTCCAAGCATCAATTTTCAGCACGCCGAATACCTCCCGTGATTTCTGCCGGCGTGTCCATCGTTCAGGAAAGTGTCTGCCTTTGTCGCTCGAGCCTGCAATCGAACCGGCAGCGCCTGCCGCAGTCGGTGGGGAGCGACGCGATTCCCGCAGAGCCCGCCGGCTCGCGGTCTCGCTCGGCGCCTTCCTGGTCACCGTGGCGCTGACTTTCCTCGGCCTCTTGGCCATCACCTTCTTCATCGGACGCGTCGTGCCGATCGATCCGGTCCTGGCCGTTGTCGGCGACCGCGCACCGCAGGCGGTCTACGAGCGGGTTCGCGAGGAGATGGGCATTGACCGGCCCTTGATCGTCCAGTTCGCCTCCTATGTCGGCGATGTGGTGCAGGGCGACCTCGGCAATTCGGTCTCGACGCAGCGGCCGGTCGTCGAGGACCTCGCCCGCGTCTTCCCGGCGACGCTCGAAATGGCGACCATCGGCATCATCATCGGCGTCCTGCTCGGCGTTCCGATGGGCGTCTGGGCGGCCAGCCGGCAGGGCAGCCTGCTCGACCAAGCGATCCGCGTCGTCGGCCTGCTCGGCTATTCCGTGCCCGCGTTCTGGTTGGGCCTCGTCGGCCTCGCGGTGTTTTACGCGCGCCTGCAATGGGTGAGCGGGCCTGGCCGCATCGACGTCTATTATGACGGGTTGGTGCCGCCGGTCACCGGCCTGATGCTGGTCGACAGCCTGCTTGCCGGCGACACGCAGGTTTTCATGAACGCCGTCCAGCATCTGATCCTGCCGGCGTCGATCCTCGGCTTCTTCAGCCTCGCCTACATCGCGCGCATGACGCGTTCCTTCATGCTCGACCAGCTCAACCAGGAATATGTCACGACCGCCCGGGTGAAAGGCGTCTCCGAACGCGCCGTCATCTGGCGGCATGCCTTCCGGCCGATCCTGGTGCCGCTCATCACCGTCATCGGTCTGTCCTATGCCGGGCTGCTCGAAGGTTCGGTCATGATCGAAACCGTGTTCTCCTGGCCGGGCATCGGCAACTACCTGACCAACGCCCTGCTCAACGCCGACATGAACGCGGTGCTCGGGGCGACATTGGTCATCGGCGCCGTCTTCATCGGCATCAACAAACTGTCGGACGTGCTGTACCGCGTCCTCGATCCGAGGGCGCGCTGATGACGACAGTCGACTGGCTGCTGGCCGACTCGCCGTCGTCGCGCATGCAGGCGCGGCTCGGCCGCTGGTACCGCATCTTCCGGGCCCTGCTCCGCAACCCGCTCGCCGTGATCGGCGGCATCATCGTGCTAGCGCTGATCGTCATCGCCGCCTTCGCGCCGATGATTGCAACGCATTCGCCGATCGCCGGCTCGCTCTCCGAGCGCCTGATGCCTCCCGACGCACAGCATTGGATGGGCACCGACGAACTCGGACGGGATATCTGGTCGCGCATCGTCTACGGCGCCCGCATCACGCTGGCCATTGTCGCGCTTGTCGCGGTGCTTGCCGCGCCTGTCGGCCTGCTGATCGGCGCCATCTCCGGCTATTTCGGCGGCTGGACAGACCGTATCCTGATGGGCATCACCGACATCTTCCTGTCGATGCCCAAGCTGATCCTGGCGCTGGCCTTCGTCGCGGCGCTTGGACCCGGCATCGAAAACGCCATCATCGCCATCGCCATCACCTCATGGCCCGCCTATGCGCGCATCGCGCGCGCCGAAACGCTGACCTTCCGCAACAGCGAATTCATCCAGGCCGTACAACTGCAGGGCGCTTCCGCCACCCGCGTTATCGTCAGGCACATATTGCCGCTCTGCTCGTCGTCGATGATCATCCGCGTGACGCTCGACATGGCCGGCATCATCCTAACCGCCGCCGGCCTTGGCTTCCTCGGCCTCGGCGCGCAACCGCCGCTGCCGGAATGGGGCGCCATGATCTCGCGCGGCCGCACCTTCATCCTCGACCAGTGGTGGGTCGCCACCATGCCAGGTTTCGCCATCGTCATCGTCAGCCTCGGTTTCTGCTTCCTCGGCGACGGCCTGCGCGACGTGCTCGATCCCAAGCAGGGAGGCAAGCGATGAGCGCCCCGCTGCTCGACGTTCAGAACCTGCGCGTGACCTTCCCGACGCTGCAGGGGCCGGTGGAGGTGGTGCGTGGCATCTCCTTCCAGGTCGGTCGCGAGCGTGTCGGCATCGTCGGCGAAAGCGGCTCGGGCAAGTCGATGACCGGCCGGTCGATCCTGCGGCTCATCCGGTCGCCTGGTACGGTCACCGCCGACCGGCTGCGACTCGGCGATACGGACATCCTGACAGCTTCCGATAGGGACATGCGCGCCATTCGCGGCCGCCGCATTTCCATGGTGATGCAAGACCCGAAATTCTCGCTGAACCCGGTGATGACCATCGGCGCGCAGATCGGCGAAGCCCTGACCGTGCACCAGAAATTGCCCCGCCAGGCGGTGCGGCGGCGCGTTCATGAAATGCTGGAAGCGGTGCGCATCCGCGACCCCGAACGCGTGTTCGGGCTCTACCCGCACGAAGTCTCCGGCGGCATGGGCCAGCGGGTGATGATCGCGATGATGCTCATCCCCGAACCCGACCTGTTGATCGCCGACGAGCCCACATCGGCGCTCGACGTCTCGGTGCGCGCCCAGGTTCTGCAGATCATCGACGACCTCGTGACCCGCAAGGGCATGGGCCTGATCTTCATCAGCCACGATCTCAACCTGGTTTCGCGCTTCTGCGACCGCATCCTCGTCATGTATGCCGGCGAGATCGTCGAGCAATGCCGCGCCTCCGAACTCGGCAAGGCCACGCATCCCTACACGCGCGGCCTGCTCGCTTCGGTGCCGAGGCTCAATGAGACGCGCGCCGAACTGCCGGTGCTCGACCGCAGCGCCTGGAGCGTCGCATGAACGCCCTCCAGATCCGCAATCTCAGCGTCTCCTATGGCGACACCAGAGTGGTCGACACTGTTTCCATCAACGTGGTGCGGGGCGAAAGCTTCGCACTGGTCGGCGAAAGCGGCTCCGGCAAGTCGACGGTGCTTAAAGCGGTCGCCGGGCTGGCGCCGCAGTGGACCGGTGAGATCTCCGTGTTCGGACAGCCACGCAGCAAGGGCATCGACCGCGCATTCGCTTCGCGGGGCCAGATGGTGTTCCAGGATCCCTACGGCTCCCTGCACCCGCGGCAGACGGTCGACGCGACGCTCAGCGAACCGCTGGCGATCCATGGCCTCGGCGGCCAGGATGCCCGCGTTCAGGAGATCATGGCGGCCGTCGGGCTCGACCGGCGTTTCCGCTTCCGCCTGCCGCATCAGCTTTCCGGCGGGCAGCGGCAGCGCGTGGCGATCGCCCGCGCCCTGATGCTCGAACCCAAGCTCCTGCTGCTCGACGAACCGACCTCCGCGCTCGACGTTTCGGTGCAGGCCGAAATCCTCAACCTGCTCAAGCGCCTGCGTCGGGAAAAAGGCCTCTCCTACCTTCTGGTCACGCACGATCTGCCGGTGGTCTCGTTCCTCTGCGACCGGCTGGCGGTGATGCGCGAGGGAAAGATCGTCGAGACCAACACGGTGGACGCACTGAAACGCGGCCGCATGACCAACGATTATTCGCGCGAACTCATCGAGAAGAGCGCGCTGACCACCAGTGCCTGAAAGGACTTTTCCGTGACCGATACCTTGAAGCCCTCCACTGACTTCCGCAGTGCGATCGAGGCGACGAACGACCCGGCGGTCGCCTGGGCAGCGCTACAGCGGCTGGCCGACGTGCTGTTCGGCGTGAAGCTGTTCACGGTGTCGACCGTCGACATGACGGCTGGGCTGTCGCGGCGCCTCTTCACCAGCGATCCCGCCAGCTACCCGGTTTCGGGCACCAAGCCGATCTCCAAAGATGCGTGGTACGAGCAGGTGGTGGCTGGCCGGCAGAACTTCATCAAGAACACGCTCGCGGAAATCTCAGGTCATTTCCCCGATTACGAACTGATCGGCAGTCTCGGCTGCGGTTCGGTGCTCAATATGCCCGTCGTGCTCGGCGGCGAAGTTGTCGGCACGGTCAACTGCCTCGGCGCCGAACATCATTTCACGCCGCAGCGCATCGCGGCGTCCGAACATCTGAGATTGCCCGCACTTGCCGCTTTCCTGATCTTCCACAACGCGGGTCGCGGATGATCTGTGGATTTTCCGTCTCAGTTCAAAAATTGAAGGGCCGTTTCCCCAGGGAAACGGCCCTTATAATAGCTGGGAAAACCCGAGGCTCGAGGGTCAATCGGCGCCGTAGCCGATGATGCCCTTCACTTCGAGGAAGTCGTGAATGGCCCAGTCGGCATATTCGCGCCCGTTGCCCGACTGCTTGTAGCCGCCGAAGGGCGCGAACGTATCCCACTCCGGATAGTTGAGGTTGATCTGGCCGGCGCGCAGTCTGCCGGCGACCTTGCGGGCGTGGCTGATGTCTTTGGACTGTACATAGGCGGCAAGCCCGTAGACGGTATCGTTGGCGATACGGATCGCATCTTCCTCGTCTTCGTAGGAAAGCACAGACAGCACCGGCCCGAAGATTTCTTCGCGCGCGATCGTCATGTCGGGCGTGACGTGGCCGAACACGGTCGGCCGCACGAAGTAACCGCGGTTCAAGTCTTCCGGCCGGCCGGGGCCGCCGGTGACCAGCGTGGCGCCTTCCGAAATACCGCTTTCGATCAGCCGCTGGATCTTGTTGTACTGAACCTCGCTGACCACCGGTCCGAGCTGGGTTTCCTCCGAACGCGGGTTGCCGACCTTGAAACGCTCCGCCGCCTTGCGGGCGACAGCCAGCGCTTCGTCATGGCGGGGCGCCGGCACCAGCATCCGGGTCGGCGCATCGCAGGACTGGCCGGAATTGCCGAAGCAGCCTTCGACGCCCTTGCGCACCGCCCGCTCGAAATCGGCGTCTGGCAGGATGATGTTGGGCGACTTGCCGCCGAGTTCCTGTGCGACGCGCTTGACGGTTTCGGCGGCTGTCCTGGCGACGATGATGCCGGCGCGGGTCGAGCCGGTGAACGACACCATGTCGACATCGGGATGGCCGGCCATCACCTGGCCGACATCAGGACCGGTGCCGTTGACCATGTTGTAGACGCCTTTCGGTGTGCCGGCCGCATGCATGACCTCGGAAAACACGATGCCCGAGATCGGCGCGATCTCGGAGGGCTTCAACACCACCGTGCAGCCGGCGGCGATTGCCGGCGCGACCTTGCAGACGATCTGGTTGAGCGGCCAGTTCCATGGCGTGATCAGCGCGCAGACGCCGATCGGCTCCTTGACCACCATGGTGGTGCCGCGCAGTTCGCCGAATTCGTAGTCTTCCAGCGCCTTGATGGTTGCTTCCATATGCGCCCGGCCGGCCCAGGCCTGCGCCTCGCGCGCCCAGGTGATCGGCGCACCCATTTCGTGGCTGACGGCCTGGGCGATGTCCTCGAAGCGCTCGTTGTAGACTTCGAGGATTCTTTTCAGTAGCGCCAGCCGTTCGGCCTTGGTCGTTTGCGAGAACGTTGGAAAGGCTGCCTTCGCTGCCGCCACCGCGCGGTTCACGTCTTCCGATGAGCCGACGGAGATAGCGGTGTAGGCTTCCTCGGTAGAAGGATCGATCACGTCCAGTTTCGCGGGTTTGGCCGGATCGACCCAGGCGCCGTCGATGTAGAAGCGAAGGTGGTTGTTCATCCGGTTTCTCCGTGATTGGTTCGCGGCGGCAGACTAGAGGTCCGCCCGAGGATCGCAAGGGGCAGAGCGGATGGTGTCGGCGATCCAGCGGCGGATTGCTGTCGGGATAACGACCATCGGCAGGTAGGCTGCGCCATGCGGACGTAGCGGTCAGTTCTTCAGGACGTCGGCCCAGTCCTTGTGGCGGCGGAACTCCGTCGCGACATACCTGCACAGCGGCGTGATCTTGACGCCTCCGGCGCGCGCATCCTCGACCGCCCTAACCACCAGCTTCTCGGCGATGCCCCGGCCGCGATATTCCTGCGGCACCCAGGTGTGGTCGACGATGATGTGGCCGGGACCGCTTTCGACGAAGGTCAGTTCGGCTGGCTCGCCACTTGGCATGTCGATGACATAGCGGCCGCGATGCCCGCGCCGCTCCAGTCTTATCTCGGTTTTGGTCCGGTCCATGATTGCCTCGCATTCGCTGGGTTAACCGGAGGCCGCTGCGGATGGTTCCGCCACCCCGCTCGGAGACCGGCAACTCGTCAGCTTTTCAGTACGTCCGCCCATTCCGGATGCCGCCTGAATTGCGCATTGGCGAAAGGGCAGAGCGGAATGATCTTCTTGCCGGCGGCGCGGGCATCCTCCACGGCGCGAGTGACCAGCCGAAGCCCCGCACCCTGGCCGCGAAAGGCATCCGGCACTTCGGTATGATCGATGATGATCATCTGGTCGCCGGCCTTGCTGAACGTCATCTCCGCTTCGGCCCCCGCCGGGCCACGCAGGAAATAACGGCCTTTCGAGCCTGTGTCCTCGGTCTGGATTTCGGGTAGTGCTTCGGTCATGTCGGGCGTCCTGGCTAGGCAGCGCGGTAAGGCGTGAGAAAGTTCCTGGCTGCGACAAGCTCGTTCTGCCGCATTTCATGACCGCCCTCATGCCACTCCACTGTGACATCGGCCTTGAGCGCGCGCAAATAGCTTTCCAGCCGCGACGTCATGTTGGGAGGGCAGATCGGATCGTGGCGTCCCGCCGTGATCAGTATCCGCTTGCCGGCGAGATCGCCTTCCACTTCCGGCTCGAACGGGATCAGCGGATGCATCAGCACCGCGGCGTCGAAGAGCTTCGGCTCTGCGAACACCAGCGAGGCTAGGATGTTGGCGCCGTTGGAGAAGCCGAGGCCGATGACCGATGACGGCTTCGCCGCTTCGACATGCGCCCGCACAAAACCTGCCATCTTGACGGTGCGCACCGCAAGGTCGTCCATATCGTAGACACCCTCGCCGGTGCGACGGAAGAAGCGCGCCGCGCCATATTCGGAAACGTCGCCGCGTGGTGCGACCGCCGCCGAACCGGGCAGCAGATCGAGCGCGAGACCGAGCAGCTGGTTTTCGTCACCGCCGGTGCCGTGAAAGAGGAATGCAAGAGGACCGCCGGGCGTGCCAGGCAGCGTTGCGTGTATGTAGGAATCCTGGGACATCAATTGCCTCGTATCGGTATCGGACATTTCGCAGGCCCGGCGTTGGCGTCTCCAGCACTCAGTCGCCGAGCGGCTGCAGGTGTTTCTCGAGGTAGGGGCGAAGATGCGCATGCTGCTTGGGCAGTTTCAATGCCTCGCCGAGATGCGCCGTATCCTCGTCGCGATCGAAACCCGGCTCGTTGGTGGATACCTCGAACAGCACGCCGCCCGGCGTGCGGAAATAGATCGCCCAGAAATAATCGCGGTCGATGACCGGTGTGACCTGGTAGCCGGTGTCCATCAGGGCCTTGCGCACTTCGAGCTGCCTTGCGCGGTTTTCGACTGCAAAGGCGATGTGATGCACCGAGCCGGCGCCGAGATCAGCGAATGGCGCTCCGGGCGAGGTCTCGATGTCGATGAAATCGGCGCCGTTACCGTTTTTGACCGCCAGCCGCTTGATGTTTCCCGACGTATCGACCTCCTCGTAACCCATGAATTTCAGCAATTCCCCGGTGGCGCCGCCGTCCTTCAGGCGCAGCGTCGCCGAATGGAAGCCGCGGATCGCCTCGTCGGCCGGCACGCCGCTTCCAGACCATGGCGCGCGCGCATCGCCCTTGGCTTCGGCGAGCGCAAAGCCGTCGCCGTCAGGCCCTTCGAAACGCAGCCGCTTTTCGCCGAAGCTTTCTTCACGCTTGAGGCCGGCGACCTTCCTTTCTGCAAGCCGGCTTTCCCAATAGCCGAGCGAACCTTCCGGCACGGAATAGACCGTTGAGCCCACCTCGCCGACGCCGGACCTGCCCTTGCCGATGTTGGGGAAAGGAAAATAGGTCATCACCGAGCCGGGCGTACCGGTCTCGTCGCCGTAATACAGGTGATAGACATCCGGCGCGTCGAAATTGACGGTTTTCTTGACCCGACGCAGGCCGAGCGTGCCGGTGAAGAACGCGTTGTTCTGGCGGGCATCCTTGGCCATCGAGGTGACGTGATGCAGGCCCTTGATCTGATCGAGCATTGTCGTGTTCCTTGCGTTTCGCGGTTTGCGGCGCCGCGCGCTGTTGGGCCATATGTCGATCCATTGCGCGGTGAAGGAAAGGGGCAGCCGGCGCGAAGGATTGTTCACTTTCATTGAACGACAAGGATGGCAGCGTTGATGACTGCGTGGTCGTCGCCATGGCTGGATACTGAGATAGGGGGAATACGTGGCGAAAAAGCCGACAAAACCGAACGTGCTTCTGATTACCTGCGACCAATGGCGCGGCGACAGCCTTTCGGCGGCCGGGCACCCCACGGTGAAGACGCCGAACGCCGACGCATTGGCGCGGGAGGGCGTGCTGTTTTCACAGCATTATGCCGGTGCAGCGCCCTGCTCGCCGGCGCGCGCCTGCCTGTACACCGGCCTCTACCAGATGAACAACCGCGTCTGTCGCAACGGCACGCCGCTCGACGCAAGACACGATACGATCTCGCTGGCGGCGCGGCGCCTGGGCTACGATCCGACGCTGTTCGGCTATACCGATGTCGCGCCCGACCCGCGCCTCGTCGCTCCCGGCGATCCTTGGCTGCGCAGCTATGAAGGCGTGCTGCCAGGCTTCACCGTCCGCCAGTTCCTGCCCGAGCACCAGAAGCCGTGGCTTTCCTGGCTCGCCGGGCGCGGCGTCGATTCATCGGCCGGATTTCCCGATATCCACCGCCCAAGAGGGAAGGTATCGCAGCAGGTCACCGACGCACCGCCGATCTATTCCAGGGACGAGACGCCGACCGCTTTCCTGGCCGGCGAGTTCACGCGTTGGCTCGGCGAACAGGAGAGCGATGCAGGCTGGTTCGCCCACATTTCCTTCATCAGCCCGCATCCGCCCTTCATCGTGCCGGAGCCTTACAACACGCTCTACGACCCGGCAGACGGACCGGGCTTCAAGCGCGCCGAAACCCCGGAGGCGGAAGCCGCCGCCCATCCCTATCTTGCCTGGGAGCTTTCACAGCAGCAGCGCTCCAAGTTTGTGCCGGGCCTGGATGGCAAGGTCAGCACCTGGGGTGACGAGAGTTTTCGAAAGGTCCGCGCCCTTTATTACGGCATGATTTCGGAAGTGGACGCGCAACTCGGCAACCTCTGGCGGAAGCTGAAAGAGGCAGGCGCGTGGGACAACACCATAATCGTGCTGACCTCGGACCATGCCGAGATGATGGGCGACCATTATATGCTGGGCAAGGGCGGCTTTTTCGACGGCAGCTATCATATCCCCTTGATCATCCGCGACCCTCGCAGGGCGCAAACCGCCGGAACGCGTGTCGACCGGTTCACCGCGGCGGTCGACATCATGCCCACGCTGCTCGAACTGCTCGGCTCCGACGCTCCCGCCTATCTCGACGGCAAATCGCTGAAGCCATTCCTGGACGGCGCGTTGCCCGTCGCGTGGCGCGACGCCGCGCATTGGGAATATGACTTCCGCTCGGTGGCCGAAGGCTCGACGGAGGCGCATTTCGGCCTCGCCTCGCAGCAGTGCAATCTCGCGGTCGTAAGGACAGCGCAGCACAAATACGTCCACTTCGGTGGCGGCCTGCCGCCACTGCTCTACGACTTGCGGGACGATCCCGGTGAAACGAGAAATGTGGCCGCCGACGCCGGCTACCTCGGGCTCCGGCTGGAATTTGCCGAGCGGCTTCTCGCCTGGCGGGCGGAGCATCTCGACCAGTCGCTGGCTCTGGTTGAACTTACGCAGGAGGGTGTCGTCGGTACGGTTCCCCGGCGCATCTGAGTTGTTGTTCGATACGGAAGCCCCGCACCGTTGCCGATGCGGGACTTCCGTCGATCAACGATTGATCGTTACTTGGCCGGAGCCGGGGCAGGCTCAGCCGGAGCCGCGGGCGCTGCCGGAGCCGGCTCCATCGGGGCCGGTGTCGCGGAAGGTGCGGTCTCGGTTGTCGAGCCCGTCGCCATAGGAGCCGGGGCCGGATCGTAAGGCTTGCGGTCGAACGCCGGCAGAGCATCCAGCTCTTCCTTTGTGGCCGCTACGACGATCCAGCGATCGCCATCCTTTTCCGCCCAGTCGATCTTGTCGTAAGGCATTTCGACGTTCTTCTCGCCGACACCGAGGAAGCCGCCGACGCCGATCACTACGCCGGCAACCTTGCCTTCCTTGTCGAGGACGAGGTCGTTGACGTCGCCGATGTTCTGGGCCTCTTCGCCGGTGCCGTTATAGACGGTCTCGCCGATCATGTTGGAAGCGAGGAAACCATCCGCCGGTGTTACCGCCGGGGTCATCTGTTCCGTGGCGGGTGCTGCCGGATCGGCCGGAGCCGCCGGAGTGGTGGTTGCCTGGGCGAACGCGCCGGTTGCAATGAACGTAGCGAGTGCCGTTGTGGCCAAAAGATTGCGGATCATGTACCTTCTCCTTGTGCATGATTTCGTTGCACTGCCGCATCCTGGCGAACCGTCGCAGGAAAACCGGGATGCGGCTTTCACATCTCCACAACGTAAACGCGCGTGTCTGGTTCCGATTTTTTCCGGAATGCCGCCCGGCTTTGACTTCTCGCTGCATTTGACAAATCCCTCTGTTTTTATTGGAACTTTTGCCTACCTCGGTGGTTGAGCAGTGTTATCGTTTATCCGGATCGCCGTTTGCGGCGGTCATGTGGGGCGGAAAGAGGAATGCATTTCGTGGCCGTGCTAAACCGCGACGGCGGAACCCTGCGCACCACCGATCTCGATGCGTTTTCGGATCGCATGCGGGCCACGCTGGAAGGTGCAGGCCACAGCGTCGACATCAATATCGTTGCAGGCAAGGATCTTGTCGCGGCCCTGAAGAAGGCGGCGGGCAGCCGAAAAGCCGACGTCGTGCTTGCGGGCGGCGGCGATGGTACGATTTCGGCTGCCGCCGGCTTGCTTGCCGACAAGAAGAAAGCGCTGGCCGTGCTGCCCGCCGGCACGATGAACCTGTTTGCGCGCGGTCTCGGCATTCCGCTGGCGCTTGACCGGGCCGTCGAAGCCTTTGCCGGGGGAGAGATCCAGGCGGTCGACATCGCCAGCGCCAACGGGCGCCACTTCGTTCACCAGTTCTCGCTCGGCATGCATGCAAGGATGGTGCATCTGCGGGAACGCATGGCGTTCGGCTCGCGCCTCGGCAAGATGCAGGCATCGGTGCGCGCCGCCTGGAATGCGATCCGCAACCCTTCGGCCATGAAGGTTTCCATACTGATCGGTGAAGCGGAGGTGCTGACCAGGTCGACCGGCATCGGCGTCACAAACAACCTGTTCGGCGAGGGCCATCTGCCCTACGCCGATAATCCCGACGGCGGCATTCTCGGCATCTACGTAACGGTGGCGAAGCAGAAGAAGGAACTGATCAGTTTCTTCCTGAACATGGCGCGCGGTCGCTGGCGCAACAACGACCAGGTGGAGATCCATCAGGCTGAAAAGGTGGTGCTGAAAATCCTGTCGGCGCGCCGGAAACACAGATGCGTTATCGACGGCGAACTGCTGCCGCTGGAGCGCGAGACGGAGATCCTCATTCATCCCAAGGCATTGCGTGTGCTGGTGCCGAAGAAAGCCAATGTCCACTGATACCCGCAGACAAGGCGCCCTGGCCGTCAGCTCAACCCGAAGGCCGTGGAGCGGCCGGCTCGACCTGTTCGGCCTGGCCTGGATTCTGCGGGTCGGTTGCTTCGCCGTAGATTTCGGCGATCGCCCAGGCGCCGGCCGCCAGAACCAATGCCGCGATCAGGACGACGAGAACCTGCGATCCCCAGCGCCCTTGCCTCGCCTTGTCGGTCGGAATCGTTTTCGTCATGATTTTTCTCCGTTGGCTAGAGCATCGGACCGAAAAGTGCGCAGCGGTTTTCGGAAAAATCCGATGCGTCAACAAACAGATAGGGCGGCGTAACGATTCTATTCGAGTGTACGCCGCTCTATCGGCGCGGAATTGGCCTCTGGAGAGAATGCGTGCCGGCAATCATGGTTCCACGCCGGCTGCCGGCGCGGGGTTTTCAAACGTAGGTGGGACGACTAACTAGAAAACGGGCGGAAAAGGGAGCCTGGAGGTTGCAATCAGAAACGGGCAAGGGCGAGGGTATCGGATCCCTGCCGAGCGACGTCCGCGATTTCGTCGCGAGCAGCAGCCGGCTGGCAGCACTTCATGCGCTTGAAACGCTCGACACCGAAGCAGACCCGGATTTCGACCATCTGACGCGCGTCGCCGCTTCGGCCATGAACGTCCCAATCGCGCTCGTCAGCCTGGTCGACCTGGACCGGCAGTGGTTCAAATCCTGTATCGGGCTGCCCGACCGCGAAACCCCGATCAGCATGTCCTTCTGCGCCCATGCCATAGCGGGCGGAGACGACGTGATGGTGATCGAGGATGCCACGAAGGATGCGCGCTTCGCGCAAAACCCGCTGGTCACCGGCGCTCCCAACATCCGCTTCTACGCCGGCGCGCCGATTGCGGTTTCGGGCGAGAAGATCGGCACGCTTTGCGTGATCGACCAGGCGCCGCGCGCCCGGCCGGAACCCGTCCAGCTGGAGCAACTGAGATCGTTGGCGGCGCTCGCCTCCACCCTGCTTACCCTGAAGGACGATACCCGCAAGGGCAAGATCGCGCGCGCCGCGCTCCTGCGCGAGGAAAAGCGTCATGCGCTGGCGCTGGAGGCGGCGACCATCGCCAGCTGGGTGTGGCATGTTGAATCCGACACGATCGAATGCGACCCCCTGCTCGCGGTCCTGTTCAACGTACCGTATTCAGCCCGCATCAAGGCGGAAGACCTTTACCGAGCCATCGATAGCCGCGACGTGACCGACACCGAAACCCACCTGAAGCGGGTGCTGACGGAAAGCGACGATTATTCCGGTGAATACCGGGTCGCCGGCGTAACACCTGCCCGCTGGCTGGCGTCGCGCGGCAAAGTTATCGAGCGCGACGCCGACGGCCGGCCGGCGCTTGTCTACGGGGTCAACTTCGAAATCACCGAACGCCGCACCGCCGAGGAACGGCAACGCCTGCTGCTGCGCGAGATAAACCACCGGGTGAAGAACACGCTGGCGACCGTGCAGGCGCTTGCCTCGCAGACGGTTCGCCACTCTCGCGAACCACGCGAATTTCTCGAGGCGTTCAGCGGGCGCCTCCACGCGCTCGGCCTGGCGCACGGCCTGCTTTCCGATCATGAGTGGCGCGGCATCGGCCTCAAGGACCTGATCCAGTTGCAGGTCATGCCGTTCGACAACGTCGGCGTACCCCGCATCGAATTGTTGGGAGAAGACGTCCTGCTCAGTCCCGACCAGGCGCTGGCGCTCGGCCTGATCCTGCACGAACTGGCAAGCAACGCGCTGAAGTATGGCTCGCTGTCCGTTCAGACGGGCAAGGTCGACCTGTCATGGACGACGCAGATGACGGACGACGCACCGCGGCTGGCGATTTCCTGGAAGGAGAGCGGCGGCCCGGCGGTCGAGCCGCCGGAGCACCACGGCTTCGGCTCGATCCTCATCCAGCGCAGCCTCGGCAAGGTGCTGTCGAGCAACGTAAAGCACGAATTCCCGCCGGACGGTGTCAGCGCCGAGATTTCGATGCCGCTCGAGCAGCAGGCGTCCTGAGGCTTAAACCGGCTCGTCCGGATCCGGCCCCTTCTTGCTGTTCTCTCGAAAGATCGCGTAGGCGGCAACTGCCAGCACAGGCGCCAGCAGCGTCGTCAGCCCGCCCTTGCCGCGCAGCAATGTCGGCAGGACCGCGATAGCGGCGGCAGTGGCGATGGTGGCAAGTTCGCCCGAGCGCTTGCGGGCAATGGAACGGGCGCGCATCCCCGCCACGATCCGATGAATGATCAGGATGATGATCGCCAACAGGAAGAAGCCGGCGGCGAAGCCCAGCGCTGCTTCCACCGAGCCGTAGGCCCTGGCCGCCGCGACATAACCTGCCCCGACGAGGAAACCCAGAGCTGTCAGGCCGGCAAGGCCGGCTAGGAAATAGGCGATTGCTGCCCGCCGGAGGCGCCGGGCAACCTGGAATGTTTCGCCGGAGGCGAATGCGGCGAGCAGCGATGCGAGCATGGGCGGCGCGCTGACTAACGGCGCGCCATCAAGGCGAACAGGAAGCCGACGCCGGCGGCAATCGCCAGCGCGGTGATCGGCTTCTCGCGAACGCCAGTCATGATCTGCTGCTCAATATCCTTGGCATTGGCGCGTATGGCTTCGAGCGCGGCTTCGCCTTCGACACGCAGGCGGTCGGCGCTCCCGCTCGCCGCGCGGCGTGCGGCGCCATAGGAATGCTCGCCGGTAGCGGCCAGCTGCTTCGCCAGCTTGGCGATGTCTTCCTTGAGCTGCTGAATATCGGTTTCGAGGTCCTGTGCCGAGGCGCGCACGCCGTTCTCCGACTTGAGGGCTTTGGTCGATATCGTGGCCATGCGAAATTCTCCTTGCGATTGTCGCAGCCTCAACGCCCGTTGGGCGGGGAGGTTCCCCCAAGCCCCTGTTCACGGCCTGAGCTCTTCACCTGACCGTTCAGGCAGCATGCCGCAACTCCCGGGATTAGACCAGCGGGCGCTTGCCCTCGGACATGCCTTCCCAGCGGGCAAGGGCGAGCAGGCCCTCGACATCGACGACCTCGCAGCCCCGGTCGCGCCACTTGACGAGGTTGCGGTCGGCGAGTTTGCGGATCGTCTTGTTGGTATGGACCAGCGACAGCCCGAGCGTATCGGCGATATGCTGCTGCGTGATTGGAATCTCGACCGGCTTCTTGCCGTTGAGCCCCACCGAAGAAGCCCGCGCAGAAATGAACGCGATCAGATAGGCGGCCCGCTCCAGCGCGGTGCGCCGGCCGACGCTCAGCAGATTTTCATCGAGCATCCGCTCCTCGCGCGAGGCAATCCAGGTGATGTCGTAGGCCAGTCCCGGATGGTTGCGGTAGAGTTCCTGCAGCTTGTCGCGCTCGAACATGCAAAGGATCATCGGCGACAGTGCTTCGACGGAATGCTGCATCTCGCCCATCAGGCTGCCTTGCAGCCCGATCAGGTCCCCCGGCATCAGATAATTGAGGATCTGCCGGCGGCCATCCGGAAGCAGCTTGTAGCGGAAGCCCCAGCCTGAGAGGACCGTGAAAAGATGCGCACTGTGCGCACCTTCCACCAGCACCGTGGCGCCCTTGTCGACGCTCAGTTCTCCCCGCTTGAACTTGCTGACAAAGGCAAGTTCCTCCTTTTCGAAGGCGCGGAAAACCTCCAGCGGCCGCAGCGGGCACTCCTCGCACGGATATCTCTTGGCATGGCGAATTGTGTCGGCCCTGGCCATCCGTACCCCCTCGATTTCCAGTATGTTAGATCACTTGGGCGCGGCTTCGTCGATTGGAACAAGGGCTACGTCCGTCCATGTCTTTTTTAAATGACAGTGCGCGAATTGTCCGTCATGAAACGCCTTCACTTTTCTGGAGCATGCCTTGTCCAAACCGCTCGATGGTCTGCGCGTTCTCATCCTGGAAGATGAATTCCTCATCGCCATGGATGTCGAGCAGCTGTGCCGGGACAGCGGCGCTAAAGATGTCGCCATCGCGCGCAGCCTTCACGAATTGGACGACCCCACCGGCGAGCCGCCAGCCTTCGATGTTGCGATCATCGACCTGATGCTTGCCGGCGTGTCGACGCTCGATTTTGCCCGACAGATCCATCAGCGCGGCGTGCCCTTCGTCTTTGCATCGGGCCATAGCGACTTGCAGGAGATTGCCGAGGCATTTCCCGGCATCACAGTTGTAGGCAAGCCGTATGCCGGGGACGATCTCATCAGCGCAGTTGCGGCAGCAGTTGCAAGCGGCCGCTCTAGGCCGCTGTCGACCCCATGACCTGCGTGGCGATCGCGTCGGGACCGAAATCGGCCTCTCCCGATATTTTCAGGATTTCCTGAAGCCTCGTCCTGGCGCGGCTGACACGGCTCTTGATCGTTCCAACGGCGCATTCGCAGATTTCCGCCGCTTCCTCGTAGGAGAAACCCGAAGCGCCGATCAGGATGATGGCTTCGCGCTGGTCTTCCGGCAGCAATTCAAGCGCCGCGCGAAAATCTTCCAGATCGAGCATGCCGTGCTGGCTCGGATGAACGGCAAGCCGTCCGGTCATGATGCCGTCGCTGTCCTGAACCTCGCGGCCGCGCTTGCGCATCTGCGAATAGAATTCGTTGCGCAAGATGGTGAACAGCCAGGCCTTGAGATTGGTGCCCTGCTGGAAACTTGTCTGCTTGTCCCACGCCTTGACCAGCGTTTCCTGGACCAGGTCGTCGGCCTTGTCGGCATTCTGGGCAAGCGATACGGCAAATGCACGCAGACTGGGGATTGCCCCCAGGAGATCGTTCTTGAAACCGGCGGAAGCGGCCATCCAGATCAGTCCTTCTTCGGGGCGGGCGTCGCTTGTTCAAGCTGGCTCAGCAATTGCGCGAAACGGTCTGGAACCTCATCCGACACCAGTTCGTCGTAATATTGCTTGAGCTTTCGACCGATCTCCGTATTTGCTCCCAGGAGTTCGGATGAACCGCTCCCCCTGGATTTGGCGCCTGGTGCGCTTTGCTGATCCTTTTTCATTCTATACATTCGCCCTGACGATCTCCTGGAAACCCGACTTTTGTGCCTTGCTAATGGGTGCAAGCAAGTGTTCGGGCTTCAATGACTTGTCGCCCGGTTCGGGCCACAACGCCGAACCCGAAAATTCGTTCCATCGATACGGAACTTTTTATTGCCCTTGGCGTTTTGGGGTCTAGGTTTGCATAACCTTGCCCACCATCGACGTCATCTTGAGGGAGACGCCTTCCAATGAGTTTATCCGCAAAAATTGCTCCGCATCTGCCGTTTCTGCGTCGCTTCGCACGTGCCGTTTCGGGATCGCAGGCCAGCGGCGACGCGCTTGTGGCCGCGACACTAGAGGCAATCATCTCCGACGTAAGCATTTTTCCGGAGGCTTCCAACGAGCGCATCGCGCTCTACAAGATATTCGCCAAGCTGTTTACCTCCATTTCGATCCGCGTTCCCCATGAGTGGCCGGCTCCGGCCTGGGAGCAGCGCGCCGCCGCAAACCTCTCATCCGTTGCGCCCCGTCCCCGCCAGGCGTTCCTCCTGGTCGCCGTGGAAGGCTTCTCCGAAGACGAAGCCGCGGAGATTCTCGACGTCGACGAGGAAGAACTGGCGTCGCTGCTGCGCCAGGCCAGCACCGAGATATCGCGCCAGGTCGCGACCGATGTTCTCATCATAGAGGACGAACCGCTGATCGCCATGGACATCGAGGAGATGGTGGAAAGCCTCGGCCACCGGGTTGTCGGCACCGCCCGCACCCACGCCGAGGCAACAGCGCTGTTTTCCAAACACAATCCCAAAATGGTGTTGGCCGACATTCAGCTGGCTGACGGCAGCTCCGGCATCGATGCTGTCAACGAGATTCTGTCCTCGACCCCTGTGCCGGTGATTTTCATTACCGCCTTCCCGGAACGGCTGCTTACCGGCGAACGGCCGGAGCCGGCTTTCCTCGTCACCAAGCCGTTTAACCCGGACATGGTGAAGGCATTGATCAGCCAGGCGCTTTTCTTCGACAGGCAGGCCAAGGCCGCCGCCTGATATTTCCGCCAACTGCACGGAAAGCCGCCTACTGCATAATTCCCTAAATCGGGATCGATTTAAGGAGTTGTGCAGTAAATCAAAGTTCTACAAGCAACCTTTGCGCTTCTGAACAGACGCGCGGCGCTATAGAAGGCGGCCTTTCCATGTGAAGGAACAAACCGCGCCGCCAAGCGTTTTCAAGCAAGATTTGGAAGGAGTTCGTCATGCTTTATTGGGCCCTTGTCTTTCTGGTGGTCGCCATCATTGCCGGTGCTCTTGGTTTTGGCGGCATTGCCGGAACATCCGCCGGAATAGCGCAGATTCTGTTCTTCATCTTCCTGGCGTTTCTGGTGCTTTCGCTGCTCGCCGGCCTGTTTCGCAGAGCGCGTTAGAAATGACCGTCAGGCCTGTTACCTGAAAACCGATCCCCTCAAGCGGTTTTCAGCCTCCGCCGGACCGTGCTCCTCCAAAGGAACACGTTGTCCGGCGGAACTTATTTAAGGGGAACCCAACGCAGTCTCGACCGTTCAGCTTGCGAGGGAATGGGATATCGATCCATGAGTCCGCGCAATGAAAAAGGGAGAAGCGACGGGACAGGCGCCATTATGAACATCCCTGCAAGAATTGGCGGCGATATCGAACGCATCCTGCTGCGGTCCCTGCGCAACACCGGCGTTTCGCTGCTGTACCAGGACAGCGATTTGCGGGTTGTATGGACGCAGAATGTGCCCTCCGCCTGGGCACCGGGCGATCTCTATGGAATGACCGACCATGATTTCCTGCCCGAGACCGAGGCACTGCGCCTGACGACCGCCAAGCGCGAGGTGCTGGCGACCGGCAACAGGGACAGCCTTGATATCCGTATCGCTGGCGATGAAGGCGCACGCTGGTTCGACGTGTGGATTGACGCCGATCGTGGCGATGACGGCGCTGTCGTTGGTGTGGTGACCACTGCCGTCGAGACCACGGAGCAGAAGCGGCGCGAGCAGACCTTGCGCACCCTGCTGCGTGAAGTCAGTCACCGCTCCAAGAACCTGCTGGCCATCATCCAGAGCATCGCCACGCAGACCGGGCGCTACTCCGGCACGCTGGAGGGGTTTCTCGGCCGCTTCCGAGGCCGCCTCCAATCGCTGGCGTCGACCCAGGATCTGGTGACCTTGTCCAACTGGCGCGGCGCCGACCTGCGCGAACTCGTGATCGGCCAGGTCGGACGCTATTGCGCCGACCCGGCGAGGAACATCCGTCTAGAAGGAGCCAATCCCTATCTCAACCCCAATGCAGCGCTGCACATAGGATTGGCGCTGCACGAACTTGCGGTGAATTCGGTGAGCTATGGAGCGCTCTCCAGGCCCGACGGCTTCGTTACGATTTGCGCGGCGCTGGCATCGGCTGAAGCCGCCGATGCGCTGACGCTGACGTGGACCGAAACGATCGCTGCACGCGATGGCGCACTGGATGAAAAGAAGTTCGGCAGCGTGGCGCTGGAGCGGGTCGTACCCGCGTCGCTGAATGGCACGGCGTCGTTCACCGCCGATGGCGACCAGCTGGAATATCGCCTGGTGATACCGTCGGACAATTTCGAGATCGACTAACCCCCAGATGAAGCCTTGCAGAAAAAAGCCGGCCTTTTTAGGGGCCGGCTCTGTGCAGATGTCGAAAGACGGAGGGGGATCGTCTTTCATGGTGAGCCGAAAGCCGCGTGGGGGTGGGGTTGGGGTGGGAGGCGGCCTCCGACGTCACCAGCCAATAATTCCTCGCGTGCCGAAAGGTTCCGGCAGGTCGCAAAAAAGTTCGACGACGACGAAAACCGGCCTTCGCCCGTCGGCTGGAACCCGAAGCCACCCCACTTCGTTTCTTTGCCGAAAGGAAATCGGCCATGGAACACATCGCTGCACTCCTGCTCATCATCGGCTGTTCGGACAACCTTGAACAATGTCGTGAACTCCCCTCGCCTGTGACCGTCTTCGAAACGGTCGAGGAATGCGAGGACGCGCTTCCGGTCGGGTTGCGCACCTTTTCCGGCCAGCACCCGCAGATCTTCGCCAAATGCCTGACGGTTGACCCGGCGATGGAAGAAGAGGATGCCGAACTGACGTGGGACGTCAAACCCGACGGCACTCTGGTTGCGTCGATTGGCGCCCCGGACGTCATGGTTGCGTCAGATTCCGCGCGCACGGAGAAGCGCCATCAGACGCAAGAGTAAATTTGCTTGATTGACGCAAATGCCTTTCGGCATGATATGTGACGGTAGGGACAGATTTTTTACCACCAAGGAGAGTTGATGATGAGGAACGTTCTTTTCGCGCTCGCCGCGACACTTGCGATTACCGGCTGCACGACTGCCGAGCAGACCGCGGTGGTCGGAGGCGCTGCCGGCGCAGCTATCGGCGGCATTGCCGGCGGCTGGGAAGGCGCCGCGATCGGCGCTGGCGCCGGCGCCATCGGTGGTTACCTGCTGGGCAGGGCTGCGGACCGTCCCGGTTACTGCCGCTATCGCGACCGCCGCACTGGCCGCGTCTACGTCGAGCGCTGCAGCTGATCAGACTGCAAGCCGTCTCGGAAGGGAACGGCTTGCCTCCGCTCGATGGCGTCCGGTCCTACCGGGCGCCATTCTTTTGTGTTCTCCCTGCTTGCGGAAGGAGGCTGGCGGAAGCCGGTCTCCTACCGGCGTGAGAGCATCTTTTTCTGCCGGGCGAGCGGGATTTCGATATCCACCTGCAGTCCTTCCGGACCGAACGCCCGCTCGATGGAGCCGCCCAGTTCGCGGGTGATGTTCATGTCGATGAGCTTGGTGCCGAAACTGCTCTTGTCGGGCACCGACAGCGGTTTCTCGCTGTCTTCCGACCATGTCAGCAAGACGGTCTGACGGCCGCCGTCGCCGTTGAGACGCCATTTGACTTTCAATCCGCCCTTGCCGCGGCCGGCATCGCCATATTTGAGCGCATTGGTGGCGAGCTCGTGAAAGGTCAGGCCCAGCGCCTGGGTCGTCGGCTCGTCGATTTCGACGGGAGGCCCAGACAGGACGCCCGCCTCAAGGTTCTTGCCGAACACCTGCTCGAGCTCGGTTTTTAAGAGTTCCTCCAGGTCGGCCTTCTGCCATTGCGACCGTGTCAGCATATCCTGCGAGGCAGCCATCGCCTGCAGGCGGGCGGCGAAAGACGCCGAAAATTCGTCGATGTTCTTGGAATGGCTGGCCGTCTGGCGGGCCATGGCAAGCACGCGGGTGATGGAATTCTTGATGCGATGCTTCATCTCCTGAAGCATCAGGTCTTTTTCCAGCAGGCTTTTTTCGGTGGCGTTCTGCAGCGTCTCGACTGCCGTGTAGGCACGGTCCTGCCATCTTGCCAGCATGGCGATCGCGCCCGCGAGAACCAGGCCGATGATGCCGAGCGATATGGGGATGATCGGTGACGCAGGCAGCTCGAACCCTGCCGTCGGGCGAAACTGCACGGTCCAGGGTTGGCCGGCGACGATCAGTTCCCGCGTCACCAGATGAGAATTGGCGAGATCGGGATTTGGCGGCACCTGCGAGCGGAAGAGCAGGTTCTCCGGCATTGCCGGCCCCTCGAAGACCTCGACATTGACCGGCAGCAGCGGGGTCTGGCCGAGCGCTGCGCTGAAAAGCTCGTTGGCCCGGAAGGCGGCGTAAAGAATGCCTGCGGGTGGGCTTGAGGGCTCGGTCGGCCGATCGACCCGCAGGAATACCAGGAAACCCGAATACACCGGGCCTTCGGCCGTCTGGCCGAACTGCACCCGTCCGGTAGCGTGGGCGCCGGGCGCCTCGATCGCCGCGTCAAGTGCCCGGCGGCGGGCGGCGTCGCTGTACATGTCGAGGCCCATTGCAGCCAGGCTGGCTTCATTCGACGGCTCAAACATGACGATAGGCAGCCTTTTGGCCTTGCCCGACTCCTCCGGCCATATCCGCCGCACTATCCCATAATCGTTCAGGATCTCCTGTTCGATGGCGGCATCATCGTCAGGCCCCGCGATCTTCAGGAGGCCGATGCCGCGCAGCCCGGTATAGGTCTTGTCAATGTTCAGTCCGGATACGAACACCTTGAACTCGTCGCCGGTTGGCTGGCCCTTATGGGCTTCAAAGAAGGCGTGCGAAGCTCTCAGCAATAACAAATGCAGGTCGATCCGGCTGCCTATGCGGGCAAGCGCGTCGTCGGCCGCGGCGGCGAACTTGATTCGGCCGGCTTCCTGGCTGGCGAAATAGGCAAAACCGGCCATCACCAGACTGGCCAGTGCCACGGAAAGGAAGACGGCGAACGGAAAGAGCTTTTTCAACGGCAGGCGTTCTCGGATGGATAACCGACCGAGTTGTAACAACTACGCCCCTCAATGCAATGCAAGGTCCGGCCCGGCCATTGGCTTGGGCCAGCATGGTGATGGGCCGCCGCCATCGAATCGAATGCCAGCTAACAATTCCAAACGGCTAGCCGCCAGCGTTCAGGCGGCGACTTTCAAGGCGCCGGGACCGGGGATGGCGCCGGATGGGCATTTCCCCAGGATGATCATGCCCAGCACCTCGTCCTTCGTCACATCCGAAGTACGCGCGGTGCCAACCACCTGGCCGTTCTTCATCACGCAGACACGGTCGGCGAGATCGAAGACGTCGTGAATGTCGTGGCTGATCAGGAAGATGCCGATGCCGTCGGCCTTGAGCTGTTTCACCAGCTCGCCGACCTGCGCCGTTTCCTGAGGCCCGAGGGCTGCGGTCGGCTCGTCCATAATCAGGATGCGGGCATTGAACAGGATGGCGCGCGCGATGGCCACCGACTGGCGCTGGCCGCCGGACAGCTTGAGAACCGGCTCCTTGAAGCGCTGGAAGCGCGGATTGAGACGCCCCATCACCTTGCGGGCTTCGGCTTCCATGGCGACGTCGTCGAGCGTGCCCCAGCCGGTGCGCAATTCGCGACCGAGGAAGAGGTTGGCGGCGGCATCGACGTTGTCGGCCAGCGCGAGCGTCTGGTAGATCGTCTCGATGCCGTATTTCTTGGCGTCGCGCGGGTTCGAAATTGCCGCTTCCTCGCCACTCACCATGATCGTTCCGGCGTCGCGCTTGTAGGCGCCGGAGAGGATTTTGATCAGCGTCGATTTGCCGGCGCCGTTGTGGCCGAGCAACGCCACCACCTCTCCCGTATGGAGATCGACGGACGCGTCGTCGACGGCGCGAATGCCGCCGAACGCGATCGAGATGTTGCGCATATCGACGAGCGGTGTGCGGGTCGCTTCCATGATGCTCTCTCCTGCTAGACGCGCTTGCGGTAGATGGTGTCGAGCCACACGGCGACGACCAGCACGGCGCCGACGACAATGCTTTGCAGCGGCGAATCGACCCCCAGAAGAACCATGCCGGATTGCAGCGACTGCATCAGCAGCGCGCCGAGCATGGCGCCGGCGATCGTTCCCGATCCGCCGGCAAGCGACGTGCCGCCGATGACCGCCGCGGCGATGACCAAGAGTTCGTCGAGCGTTCCAAGCGAGTTCGTCGAGGAGTTGAGGCGCGCCGATGAGATCGCGGCGCTGATCGCGGCAAGAACACCCATGATCATGAACACCTTCATGGTAATCCAGCGGGTATTGATGCCGGCGAGATTGGCTGCTTCCGGGTTGCCGCCGATCGCAAAGACATACCGGCCAAAGCGCGTGCGCGTGGCGATGAATGTCATCACGATGCCTACGGCGACCGCCATCAGCACCGGGATGGCGATGCCATGCGCGATGAACAGCCCTCCTTCGGGGATCGCGATCCCATTTTCTTCGGCGTACCGCCTCACGATGCCGACAGGCCAGGGATAGGAATTTGCGATCCACACGGCGCCAAGAATGAAAACGCCAATCACGGTGCCTATAAATGCCTCAGCCCAGATCGGGCGGAGTGGAAACTTGAAGCGCTTGCGTTGCCGGCGTCCGTTTATCAGCATCAAGGCAACGGCCAGGCAGGCGACGATGCCGACGACCCAGCTCCAGGTCGCGCCAATCGATCCTCGCGGTCCGCCCCCCATGAGCTGGAAGGTGGTGTCGAGCGGCGCGATGGTCTGGCCGCTGGTGATCCACCACGCCGCGCCGCGCCATATCAGCAATCCGCCCAGCGTCACGATGAAGGCGGGAACGTCCAGATATGCGATGATGAAGCCCTGCAATGCGCCGATCAGCAGGCCGACCGCGACCCCGATGGCAAGCGCAATGATCCATATCCACGGGTCGCCAAGCGGCAAACCCATCATGCGAACAAGGAAATGCACCTGCGCAAAGCCCATCAGCATGCCGACCACGCCTTCCACCGACCCCACCGAAAGATCGATGTTGCGCATCACGATGACCAGGACCATGCCCGTGGCCATGATCGCCACCGACGACGACTGGACGGAAAGGTTCCAGAGGTTGCGCGGCGTCAGGAAAAGCCCGCCGGACATGATATGAAGGCCGATCCAGATGACGAGCAGCGCGCCGAGCATGCCGAGCATGCGAGGATCGATTTCGGTCGCCTTGAGGAACCGTTGAATAGGCCCGAGTTCGGACGCACGCGCGCGGTCAGGCGACGCGTTCGAGGTCATGTCGGTCATGATTTCCTCCCGCCGGCTGCCGTCTGGGCGGATACCGGCAAACACATTTAAGAAGACGCCGCGGTTTTCGTCAAACCGCGGCGTCAAGCTCTCATGGAGGGCTTAGTTGCAGGCAGCGACGGAGCCGGCCGCTACACCCTGGCACACCACGTCCTTGGGAGCCCAGCCGGCATCGATGACGACGTTCAGGTTGTCCTTGGTGATCGCGACCGGGGTCAGGAACACCGATTTGGTCACGTTGCCGCCTGGCGTGGTGAAATCGACCACATTGGGGATTTCTTCCATCTTCTTGCCGTCGGCGAGCTGCGTGGCGATTTCAGCCGCTGCCTTGCCGAGTTCGCGAGCGTCCTTCCACACCGAAACCGTCTGCGTGCCGAGCGCAACGCGATTGAGCGCAGCGTGGTCGCCGTCCTGGCCGGACACCGGCACGGAACCGGCCAGACCCTGGGCGGTCAGCGCAGCAACAACGCCACCCGCGGTGCCGTCATTGGCGGCCACCACGGCATCGACCTTATTGTCGTTGGCCGTCAGGAACTGTTCCATGTTCTTCTGGGCATTGGCGGGCAGCCAGCCGTCGGTATAGGCTTCGCCGGCATTCTTGATCTTGCCGCCGTCGATCGCTTCCTTCAGCACTTCCATCGAACCGGCAAACAGGAAGTCGGCGTTCGGGTCGGCGCCGGATCCCTTGATGAAGACGTAGTTGCCTTCCGGCTTGACCTTGAACACTTCGCGGGCCTGCATGCGGCCGACTTCCTTGTTGTCGAAGGTCAGGTAGAAGACGTCCTTGTTTTCGATCAGGCGGTCGTAGCCGACGACCGGAATACCTTCGTCCAGCGCCTTCTGAACCGCCGGTCCGATGGCCGAGGCGTCCTGGGCCAGGACGATCAGCGCATTGGCGCCCTGACTGATCAGGCTCTCGACATCCGTCAGCTGCTTGCCGGGATTGGATTGCGCATCGGCCGAGATGTACTTGTCGCCGGCTGCCTCGATGGCCGCCTTCATGGCCGCTTCGTCGGTTTTCCAGCGCTCTTCCTGGAAGTTCGACCAGGACACGCCGATGACCTTGTCCTTGGCTTCGGCTACTGCCGAGAGCGCCATCGACATGGCAACGCCCGCCAGAATGGCGGTTGCAAACTTCTTCATAATTTCCTCCCTGCGCCGGGTGAGGCGCGATGACACTGGCTTGAGCCACTCAGGAAGCTCTTTTTTTCGAGCCTCGAAAAAATTAATGACTCAACATCCCAAGCGTGTCAATATGATTTCAACGTGGTGCCTTGCCGGTTGACGACTCTCGCAATGCATGGAAGAGCCGCAATGCAACCACGGGGGAGGAATGCCGAAAATGACGGTCGGAATCCGTCACGACGATTTGCGCCGCCGCAACCGCGCCATGGTGATCGCCGCTGTGCGCCGCGCCGGGCAGCCTTCCCGCACGGAAATCGCGGCCACCACGGGGCTCAGCCATTCAACGATTTCGGCCATCTCGGCCGACCTGATCGACGAAGGCGTGCTGGCGGAAGCCAAGGGCAGCGAAGCGCCTCTGGCCAAACGAGGCCGCCCGCAGGTGGCGCTCAGCCTTGCGCCCGGCGCCGCCTCGGTGATCACCGTCGTCTTGTCGCTCAACTACCTGTCGGCAGCCCTCATCGACTATGCTGGCGGTGTCATCGCGCAGGAACATCGGCGGCTGCCGACGCTCGGCATGGCAAAGGCCGATCTCCTCGGCGAAATGCTGGCCATGGTGAGGCGCCTGATCGCCGGCCAGTCGCCCAGCCGGCCGGTGATGCGCATCGTCATGGCGATCCAGGGCATCACCGACGCCGAAGCCCGCACCATGCTGTGGTCGCCGATCACCGCCCATAGCGACATTCCCTTCGCCGCGATCCTGGAAGAGGCGTTCGGTGTGCCGACGCGGGTCGAGAACGACTGCAACATGATCGCGGTGGCGCTGCGCTGGCACAAGCCGGACCGCTACCGCCAGGATTTCATCGCCATCCTGCTTTCGCACGGCATCGGCATGGGCATGGTGCTGAAAGGCGACCTGTTCACCGGCACCCAGTCGTCCGGCGGCGAGTTCGGACACATGATCCACCGGCCCGACGGCGCGCTCTGCCGTTGCGGCCGCCGCGGCTGCGTCGAAGCCTATGCCGGCAACTATGCGATCTGGCGCAACGCCAGGCAACGTCCAGAGGACGATGTTCCCGCCGCCGACATCAGCGACGCCGACATGGCGGACCTCGCTGCCCGCGCCCGCGCCCATGACGGCCCCGAACGCGAGGCGTTCCGCAAGGCCGGCGAGGCGATCGGCTTCGGCCTCGGCAGCCTGTTTGCCCTGATCGATCCGGCCCCCGTCGCCATGGTCGGCCATGGCGCACGCGCCTTCGATCTCATCGAGCCGTCGATGCGCGAAGCGATCGCCAAAACCGCCGGTGGCCAGCATTCGAAGGCGATATCCTTCGACACGGAGCCGGATGAGACACCATTGATCCGCGAGGGCTGCGCAATGCAGGCGCTGACCTTCGTCGATCAGGAAATCCTGGCCCCGGGCCTCACCGGCCCGCTGGTTGAAGGAAAAGACGTCGCCTGACACCGCAGCGCCGCGCGTCTGCTCAGACGCACGAAGGTCGCTGTAGCACTTTTGATTTTCTGGCGTCAGCCAAGACGAACAGACGGAGCGGAATACCCGGTTCAACCGAAATCGTTCCGCTTCAACTGTTAAGCTTCCCGGATCGCGTAGCCGGCGCCGCGAATGGTGCGGATGACATCGGGCATGCGCCCGTTGTTGACGGCCTTGCGCAGGCGGCCGACATGCACGTCGACGGTGCGTTCGTCGATGTAGATCGTCTCGCCCCAGACGTTGTCGAGCAACTGACCGCGCGAGAAGACACGGCCGGGGTGCTGCATCATGAATTCGAGCAGGCGGAATTCCGTCGGCCCGAGCCGAATCTCGCTCTTCTTGCGGTAGACACGGTGCGCTTCACGGTCGAGCATGATGTCGCCGACCTTGAGCACGCTTGACAGCACCTCCGGCTTGGCGCGGCGCAGCAGCGCCCGCACCCGGGCAATGAATTCCGGCGTTGAGAACGGCTTCACCAGATAGTCGTCGGCGCCGGTCGACAGGCCGCGCACGCGGTCGCTTTCCTCGCCACGCGCCGTCAGCATGATGATCGGCAGGCGTTCGGTCTCCGGCCGCATCCTGAGGCGGCGGCAGAGCTCGATGCCGGAAACCGCCGGCACCATCCAGTCGAGGACCAGAAGGTCCGGCACGTTTTCCTGAAGCCTGATCTCGGCCTCATCGCCGCGCGTCACGACCTCGACCTGATAACCTTCGGCCTCGAGGTTGTAGCGGAGCAGCACGCACAGCGGCTCTTCGTCCTCTACAACCATGATCTTCGGAGCAATCATATGGCTGTCGTTCCCTGTGGATCGGCTATTCGGCGAGAACCGTCAAAGAGGTCTCGTCAAGTTTCGGCCGGTGCGGGGGCAATTGCGTGCCGGTCATCACATAATACGCGTTTTCGGCGATGTTGGTGACGTGGTCGCCGATCCGCTCGAGGTTTTTCGCGCAGAACAGGAGATGCGTGCAAGCGGTGATGTTGCGCGGATCCTCCATCATGTAGGTGAGGAGTTCGCGGAACACCGCTGTGTACTGGATGTCTATCTTCTCGTCGTCGGCCCTGAGCGGCTTCAGGCCCTCGGCATCGCGCGCGACGTATTTGTCGATGACGCCCTGCACCTGCTTCAACACCAGCGCAGCCATCGTCTCGATCGAATGCGACAGGTTTCGCGGCGTCGTCGACTGACCGACCGCACCCACACGCTTGGCGATGTTCTTGGCAAGGTCGCCGATCCTTTCCAGATCGGAAGCCATGCGGATGGCGCCGACCACGGCGCGCAGATCCTGCGCCATCGGCTGTCGCTTGGCGATCAGGGTAATTGCCCGGTCGTCGAGCTCGCGCTGCTTGGCGTCCATGATCGCATCGTCGGAAATCACCCGCTGGGCAAGCGGATTGTCCGATGACAGCAGCGACTTCGTCGCCGATTGCAGCATCGCTCCGGCGAGGTCGCCCATGTCGCGCATGAGCTGGTCGATATGTTCGAGATCCTCGTCGAAGGACGCGACGGTGTGCTCGCGCATCATTCTCTCCTCGTCGTAGGTTGCGGGTACGGTGCGGGCTTAGCCGAACCGGCCCGTGATGTAGTCCTGGGTGCGTTTGTCGTCCGGGTTGGTGAACATCTTGTCGGTGGCACCCTCCTCGACGAGATAACCGAGGTGGAACATTGCGGTCCGCTGCGAAACCCGCGCCGCCTGCTGCATCGAGTGCGTGACGATGACGATCGTGTAGTTCTCGCGCAATTCGTCGATCAGTTCCTCGACCTTGGCGGTGGCGATCGGATCGAGCGCCGAGCAGGGCTCGTCCATCAGGATCACCTCGGGACTGACGGCGATGGCGCGCGCGATGCAAAGGCGCTGCTGCTGGCCTCCGGAAAGCCCGGTTCCGGGCTCGTGCAGCCGGTCCTTCACCTCGTTCCACAGCGCCGCCTTCTGCAGGCTGGATTCGACGATGCGGTCGAGGTCGGCCTTGCCCTTGGCGAGGCCGTGAATGCGCGGCCCATAGGAAACGTTCTCATAGATCGACTTCGGGAACGGGTTCGGCTTCTGGAACACCATCCCGACGCGCGCGCGCAATTCCACGACGTCGATGTTCTTGTCGTAGATGTCCTCGTCATCCAGCGTGATCTTGCCGGTGACTCGGGCGATCGAGATCGTGTCGTTCATGCGGTTGAGGCAGCGCAGGAAGGTCGACTTGCCACAGCCGGATGGACCGATCAGCGCCGTCACCTGGTTCTGGCGGACGTCGAGGTCGACATCGAACAGCGCACGCTTTTCCCCGTAATAGACGGAGACCTTGTCGCCCTTCATCTTGATGGAAGGCTCGTTGGTTCGGGTCGCTAACTTCTGTTCGACGTCGGCTTCAGTCATGATGTTCATGTCCTTTACTCCGCTACCAGCGCCGCTCGAAGCGTTTGCGCAGAATTACCGCTATGGCATTCATGATGATCAGGAACGCGAGCAGGATGAGAATGGCCGCCGACGTTTTCTGCTGGAAGCCTGGTTCGGGGAAATCCGCCCACATGAAAATCTGCACGGGGAGAATAGTCGCTGGATCCGTGAAGCCGCCTGGAATGTCGACGATAAAGGCCACCATGCCAATCATCAGAAGCGGCGCGGTCTCGCCCAGCGCATGCGCCATGCCGAGAATTGTTCCGGTCATGATGCCGGGCATCGCCAGGGGCAGAACGTGATGGAACACGGTCTGCACCTTGGAAGCGCCAATGCCAAGTGCCGCTTCCCGGATTGACGGGGGTACAGCGCGTATGGAGGCGCGCGAGGCGATGATAATGATCGGCATTGTCATCAGCGCCAGCACCATGCCGCCAACCACCGGTGCGGAACGCGGCAGCCCGAAGAAATTCAGGAAAACGGCCAACCCGAGCAGACCGAACACGATGGACGGCACCGCCGCCAGATTGTTGATGTTGACTTCGATGAGGTTGGTCCATCGGTTCTTCGGCGCAAATTCCTCAAGATAGATTGCCGCCGCAACACCAATGGGGAAAGCGATGGCAAGGGTAACCACCATCGTCAGAAAGGATCCGACCACCGCGCCCCATACGCCGGCGAGTTCCGGTTCGCGGCTCGCGCCCCCGGTGAAGAAAATAGTGTTGAAACGGCTTTCGACGAGATTCTGGCCTTTCAGCCCTTCCAGCCAGACAATCTCCTTGTCCGATATCTTCCGCGAACTCTCCGGTGCGTCGATGACCCGCAGCTTGGCTGCGCCGCTCGCTGCCTGGGCTGTGCCCTGCGGCCTGACAATCACCGTACCTTTGGCGGTGGAGCCGCCGTTCGCGGCAGGCGAGACCTGGGTCAGCTTGATGATGCCCCCGTCTATTTCGAGTAGCAACGAAGCCGCACCGCTGGTGAGGTTGAGAACTCCGTTTTCACCTTCGGTGGCACCGGCTGCGTGGGCGAACGTGAGGATGTCGCCCTTGTCGAATCCGAGGTCCACGTCGCCGCTATCGGCTGAAACTGTTACCGTCGACTGGAGCGGGGCAATACTGCCCTTGGCCGCTAGGAGGCCCTTCAGATAGAGATCGGCGAAATCATCGACCGGAACGGCGTAGTCCACCGTCTTGCCGAGCATCGAAGGGTCCTTGGCGATGTCTTGGCGCAACTGTAGCCCAGCGCCGGTCGAAATCATTCCACGCACCAGCCGCCTGTCCTGGCGGCTTGACGCATCCGGAATCTTGGCCGCCAGCGCCTCCTGTATGACTGCATCGTAGTTGACGCTGTCCAATGCCCCCGGGTCGACTTTTGCGGAGGATAGGTCGACGGGCAAGGTGATGTAGTTCATCCGCAGGGCCGGCAAGGCCTGTGTAACGATCGTCGAAAGCAGAAGCACGAGGAACAGCGCCGAAATGGCGATGGCAATGGCGCCGAGCCACTTGAACCGCTGTTCCGCCGCGTACCGCTTCTTCAGCCGCGCTTTGGCGGCATCATCGGCGTGAATGCTCCGTGGGCGGACGACGGCGCCCATTGTCGAGGTCGTATCAGTCATATTGTTCCCGATATTTCTGGACGACGCGCAACGCGACGATATTCAGCGCAAGCGTGATGCAGAATAGCACCAAGCCAAGTGCGAAGGCGGCAAGCGTCTTGGCGCTGTCGAACTCCTGGTCGCCGACCAGCAGCGTTACGATCTGAACCGTAACGGTGGTAACCGCTTCAAGCGGATTGGCCGTCAAGTTGGCGGCGAGACCGGCAGCCATCACGACAATCATTGTCTCGCCAATAGCCCGGCTGACAGCAAGCAGCATGGCGGAAACGATGCCAGGAAGTGCTGCCGGCAAAACCACCTTGCGGATGGTCTCCGACTTCGTCGCGCCAAGTCCTGCAGAGCCATCGCGCAACGACTGAGGTACTGCGTTGATGACATCGTCGGAAAGCGACGAAACGAAAGGGATGATCATGATGCCCATGACGACGCCGGCGGCCAGCGCCGATTCGGACGCCACACCGAGCCCGATGCTTTCACCAAGGCCGCGAAAGAAAGGCGCCACGGTAAGCGCGGCGAAGAAACCATAAACCACGGTCGGGATGCCGGCCAGGATCTCAAGGATTGGCTTGGCGACGGCGCGAACCGGTTTGGAAGCATAGTCCGACAGGTAGATTGCTGCCATCAGTCCCGTCGGCGCCGCAACGAGCATCGCGATGAAGGTGATCAACAGCGTTCCGACAAAAAGGGGAACCATGCCGAAAATGTTCGGATCGACGGCGCCCTGCTGCGTTCCAGCGCCGGTGAATGCGCTCTGTGGGCTCCAATGCGTGCCGAAAAGGAACTTGTGGATCGGTACCTGCTGGAAGAAGCGCAGCGATTCGAAGATCAGCGACAGTACGATGCCAATCGTGGTCAGGATGGCGACCGCGGAACACGCGATGAGAAAGACGCGCACGATGCGCTCAACCACATGCCGCGCCCGATAAGCCGGCGCAATCCTTCCGTATCCCCAGAAGAAACCGGCGATTGCCAGAACGGCGCAGATAGCCACAATGATCCAGACGCTTCTTGCATGGACCGTTTTATACAAGGCGGCAGCCGCCTCCTTGGTCGCATCAGTGAAGCCCACCACGCCACCGAAGGCGATGGCCCGTGCGTCGCGTATGAAGGCTTCGACCTGAGGAACACCCAGTCCACCGAGCTCGTTGGCGAAGCTGCTCCTTATGATATTGGATTCGATGCCCGGCGTGATCAGGGACCAGACTATCAGAGCCAGCAGCGCCGGCACTACGCTGACCAGCGCCAGGAACATGCCGTGCTGACCGGGAAGCGAGTGAAGTTTGGAGATTTCCCCGTCCACACTCGTCAACGCTCTTGATCGTCCGGCGAAATATGCGGCCAGGAAAAGAGCGATCAGCGCGAAAACCAGATAGGTGACCATTGCCGAAACCCGCAATCGCTACTTAAAAATTTTGCCAATTGGCAAACCCGAGCAAGGAATTCGGCCCGGGACAGAAGCATCCCGGGCCGAGTGAAAATTCAGATCAGGAACCCATGCCCTTGAGAGCCTTGGCATCCTCGGCCGACTTGGCGCGCTCGGCGTCCGGCAGCGGGATCAGGCCCTTGTCGGCGAGATAGCCATCGGGACCCCAGGCGGCATCCGACGTATATTCGGCGATGAATTCTTCCATGCCAGGGATCACACCAACATGTTCCTTCTTGGCATAGATGAACAGCGAGCGCGAGACCTTGTAGTCGCCGGACGCGATGTTCTCAAAGGTCGGCTCGACGCCATCCACCTTGTGGCCCTGCAGCTTGTCGGCGTTCTGGTCGAGGAAGGAGAAGCCGAAAATGCCAAAGGCATTGGCGTTGGCTTCGAGCTTCTGAACGATCAGGTTGTCGTTCTCACCGGCTTCGATGAAAGCGCCGTCTTCGCGGATTTCCGGGCAAGCTTTTTCGTTGGCAGCCTTAACTTCGTCCTGGCAGGCTTCGACCATCACCAGTTCGACGAAGGCGTCGCGCGTGCCAGAGGTCGGGGGCGGGCCGAGCACTTCGATCTTGGTAGCGGGCAACGAGGCGTCGACATCCGACCAGTTGACGTAGGGGTTCGGTACAACCTTGCCGTCGACGGCGACGTTCTTGGCCAGCGCCTTGAAGATCTGCTCTTTGGTCAGATCAACAACTGTGCCGGCTTTCGAATTCGCAAGCACGATACCATCAAAGCCGACCTTGATCTCGACCGGCGTGGCGCCATTGGCCTTGCAGGTCTCGAGTTCACTTTCCTTTATGGCGCGCGAAGCATTGGTGAAATCCGGGGTGCTTTCGCCAACGCCCGAACAGAACAACTTGATGCCGCCGCCGGTGCCGGTCGATTCGACAACCGGGGTCTTGAATTTGCCGCCCTGGCCGAGTTTCTCGGCGACAGCGGTGGTGAACGGGAATACCGTCGACGAGCCGACGATCTGAATCTGGTCGCGCGCTGCGGCGTAACCAGCCGACGCGGCCAGCGCGAACGCTGCAGCCGACGCCGTGAGCAAAAGTTTATTCATGTGGCCTACTCCTGTCCGGAAAATGTCCTGACGCCTTTTCCAGCGTCCGCAGAGGCCATAGCGCCCGTTTGTAACAGTTGGATGACAGTTTTATGTCGGCTCGGTAAAGCCTGAAACCGTCTGTCACAAAGTCGTGAGACGCCGCACCCGGACCATTCAATTTCGTTTCGCGGAATCAGTCGCTTGCCGATACAACCATTTGTTGAGCCGGCAAATCATCAAATATCAGGCGGAGAGGTGATAGAGTCAGCCAGCGTTCCGCCGGTCCTGCATCTCGCGGGCCCAGTGGGCTACCTTCTCCAGCAAGGCCTTCGGACTGATCGGTTTCGACAGATAGTCGTCCATTCCAGCCTCGATGCAGCGCTCGCGATCGCCCTTTAGCGCATGCGCAGTGACGCCGATGATGGGCACCCTGGTGCCCATTCCTTCTTCCAGGCCCCGGATCGCGCCGGTGGCCTCGAGGCCGTTCATCACCGGCATCGAAACGTCCATCAGGATCATGCGCGGTTTCATCTTGCCGAATGCTTCGACGGCGCGCTGTCCGTTGCCGACGATCTCGAAACTGTAGCGGGTTTCGCCGAGGATCTGGCTGAAGACCAGCTGGTTCACCTCGTTGTCCTCCGCGACGAGGATATCGACATGGTGGTCGTCGCTCGTGGCGGCCCGGCTTTTCTCGCGTGTTGGCGCAATTGCGCGCAGCGCCATGCTCATCGCAGCCGCCGAGAAGCCGCCTTTCGGCGCGGCGGAACCGGCCGGCGCCGGTTCGTCGATCTCCTCATGGTGATGCATGGCAAGCGACGAACGGTGTTTCTGGATGGTAGAAACCAGTGTTTCCAGCAGCACCGACGAACGCGTCGGCTTGATCAGTTGCGCATCGATGTTGAGGTCGCGGTAGCTGACGTTGGAGAGCGACTGGTCGACCGAGGTCAGCATGACGATCGGCGTGTCGGCGATCTCCGGCGTCGCCCGGGTGATCTGCGCGACTTCGGCGCCTGTCATCATCGGCATCTGGTAGTCGAGCACGACGCAATCCACTGGCACGCCACAGGCCGCCGCAGCCTTCAGCACCGCCAGCCCCTCCGGGCCGTTTTCCGCGGCGCAGGAATCGAACGTCCACGACACCATCTGCTCGGTGAGGATCGCGCGATTAACCGCGTTGTCGTCCACAATCAGGATGCGCGCGCCGGAAACGTCGAGCGGCGTTATCCGACGCGTGCTGCGATTTCCGGCATGCGGCAGCTCGACGGTGAACCAGAACGTCGACCCCCGGCCCTCCGCGCTTTCGACCCCGATTTCGCCGCCCATTAGCGCGACAAGCCGCGACGTGATGGCCAGTCCGAGCCCGGTGCCTTCGTGGCGGCGGGTGGACGAGGAGTCGACCTGGCTGAACTTTTCGAAAACCTGGCTGAGCTTGTCGGCAGGAATGCCGATGCCGGTGTCGGTGACCCTGATCGTCAGCCTGGTCCGGTCGATTTCCTTGTCACCGGTCACGTCTACCAGCACATGGCCGGAATCGGTGAATTTCACCGCATTG
Organism: Neomesorhizobium albiziae; assembly: GCF_900114255.1. GTDB lineage: Bacteria > Pseudomonadota > Alphaproteobacteria > Rhizobiales > Rhizobiaceae > Neomesorhizobium > Neomesorhizobium albiziae. The sequence continues at coordinate 114,941 of NZ_FOSL01000003.1, forward strand.
CCGAGCAGGTTGGTGATGATCTGCCTGATGCGCCCGACATCGCCGACATAGAGTTCGGTGAGTTTCGGCTCAACCCGCACGATGAGTTCGAGATCCTTTTCCTTGGCGCGCGTCGAGACCAGCGTCGCCACGTCCTCGATCGCCTCGCCGAGATTGAAGGGCGCCGGATCGAGCACCAGCTGCCCGGCATCGATCTTCGAGAAATCGAGGATGTCGTTGATGATCGTCAGCAACGCGTTGCCGGATTTGACTATGATGTCGGTAAACGTCTTCTGCTTGGCGTCGAGGTTCGATTTGGCCAGGAGTTCGGCCATGCCGAGCACGCCGTTCATCGGCGTGCGGATCTCGTGGCTCATATTGGCGAGGAATTCCGACTTGGCGCGGTCCGCCAGCACCGCGCGGTGCTGCGCTTCGCGCAACTCCTGCTCGCGCAGCTTCAGTTCGGTGATGTCGGTGGTCGATCCGATCAGGTAGAGGGAACCGTCGGAGGCGGTCATCACGCCCTTGCGGGCGATCTGATGGCGCGTGCTGCCGTCGGCGTTGCTGGCAATCTCCTCGACCTCCTGATTTTCCCCTGTCTTCAGCACGGCGATATCGCCGTCCATGAAGGCCCTGCCGTCTTCGCCGAAGATTTCCGCATCGGTCAGGCCGATGGCCTCTGCCTTGGAAAAGCCGGTGAGGTCGCACCAGCCCTTGTTCACATAGTAGAGTTTGAGATCGGGCCGCTTGGCGTAGATCGCCACCGGCACATTGTCGATCAGGCTGCGGAAAACCTCGTTCTCGCGCAGGCTTTCCGTCAATTCGATCTCGCGGTGCTTGATCTCGGTGATATCGGTGCTCGACCCGAACAGATGGACCGAACCGTCGATCGCCACCAGACGGCCCTTGCGGGTCATCAGCTGGCGCACCGTGCCGTCGCGGTGGGTGACGGCCTCCTCCATTTCCAGCCGCTCTCCGCTGACGCCGACGGCGGTATCCGCCGCGGTGTAGCTTTCGGCCTCGACCGCGCCGAACAGTTCGGCATCGGTCCTGCCGACGGCTTCCTCCTTCGAAATCCCGGTGATCGCGCACCAGGCCTTGTTGACATACTCCAGTCGGAGGTCTTCACCCTTGATGTTTGCCGCGACCGGCAGTTCGTCGAGCACGTGCCGGTAGAGATCGATCTGCCGCATGCTTTCGCGCAGCGCCTTTTCGCGCTGCTTGAGTTCCGTGATGTCGACGCGCACGCCGATGAAGGTGCCGTCCTCCGTCCTGGTGTCGAACACCTGGTACCAGCGGCCGTCCTGGCTCAGCCGCTCGTAGACGGCGTGGCGCGCCCGGTGCCGCTGCATGTAGCGCTCGAGCCAGCTTGCCGGATCGGTGTCGTAGAGCGCATCGATCTTGGGGTCGCCGCTGTCCCGGAAATAGCCGACGGAATGGCCGAGCCTCACCGTTTCAAGCAGGCTGTAGCCGCCGTCCCACGCGGGCTGCAGAGCTGGCAGCGCCGCCTGCAGCTTCTTGTTGGCGAGCACGAAATTGTCCTCGCGATCGAAGATAACGACACCGGCCGGTAGTGATTCCAGCACGTCGACAAGCCGCTGGCGCATTTCCGTCGCCTCGGTTTCCCGGTGCTTCATTTCCGACACGTCGTAATAGGAGATCAGCCGCTTGCCATCCGACAGCGCCGTCACCGAATAGATCATGGTGCAGCCGTCGGCGCGGCGAAACTCGCGCGGCGCGACATCGCCGGCGCGGATCTCGTTGAGCCGCATTGCGACATAGCCTTCCCATTTGTCGTCGGAAACCTGGTAGATGCCGCTGTGGCGGTTGATGTCCATCAGTGCGCGGAAAGGCGAGCCGACACCGACGTCCTGCGGCGTCACCTGCCAGATTTCGTAGAACGCGCGGTTGATGATTTCCGCGTTGAGATCAGCATTGACCAGAACGATGCCCATCCTGAGGGAATCGAGCGTACGTTCGAGATCGGCGAGCAGCTGCTCGCCCCTGACATTGGCGGTTGCCAGTTCGGCCTCGCGCGCCTTCATCCCGGTGATATCGGTGCAGAAGGCCATGGCGCCGCCATCGTCGGTGCGCATCTCGCGATGCATGACCCAGCGCCCGTCGGTGAGTTTCAGGGTCGACTGCGACTGCTGTTCGTTCCGCCGCGTGCCGACAACACGGTCGCGCCACTCCTGATTGCTGAGTCCCTCGGTATCCCAGATCCCCCTTTCGAGGCCCGTTTCGATGAATTTCGAGAAGGCGAGACCGGGGCGGATGATGTCCTGCAGCCCATGGTAGATCGTCGACATCGCCTCGTTGTAGAGGACCAGGCGGTCATCCCCGTCGTAGTAGCAGAACGCATCGTTCATGACGTTGAGCGCGGCCATCATGCGCTCGGCGTTGGTTTCCCCGGCGATGGCTTCTTCGGCCGGCTGTTCCTCTCTCCAGGAGCGCGGTGGCTGCTTGGATTCGGGACTTTCGTCCTCGAGCGTGGCAACGAGCCCGGTCACATTGCGGCCGACACCGCGATAGCCGAGAAAGGCGCCGTCGTTGCCGAAGCGCGGATAGCCGGAAGTGGCGATCCAGCGGCAATCTGCACCTCCGCCGGCAAGCTCGTAGACGAAATCGCGGAAAGGCCGGCGCGCCTCGAGGTCGGCGAGATGCGCCGTGGCGCTGTCGCCGCCCTTCAAGGTCTTCCTGAGAAAATCGAAACGAAAATGGCCAAGCACCTTGGCCGGGGAAATGCCGGTAGTCTCTTCGTAGTTTCCTGACAGCCACGAGAACCGCAATTCGCTGTCGGTTTCCCAGATCCAGTCCGAGCCGACGCCGATCAGTTCGCGCAATTCGCCGATGGAAACCGTGCGCGCGCCGCAATCGGCCGCGCCCTCGATGCACGCGACCGCGCCCTGGCCAGCCGAAAATAGCGCCTCGGCTGCGCCTTTCTGTTCCGACATTTCCTGCCCATCCCCCAACGCCACGGCAAACCCACCCCATGCCAAGGTCCGCTCGGTGGAATGTGCCGGAGATGCGTTAAGGATTAGCTAACCTTAATGTAGCGTTTCGGCAGTTTCGCCGCCGCTGGATAAGCGTCACCAAAAGATGGAAATGGCCAGGAACCTGCCAACGACCAGGCGTCGCTGGCTTGTCGATGGCTATGGTGATTTGGAGTGGGAGAAAGTCCTGGTACGCCCACGGGGAATCGAACCCCGGTTTGCGCCGTGAGAGGGCGCTAGCGATATCCATAACAAGTCCGCAGTCGTCCGCAGGAATCCGCTGAACGTAAGGCATTACGCAACAAGCGTTCGTGCTTGTCCGCATTGATGCGCCAATATATATTCGACGGATATTCGACGCTTTGGAGTGACGCATGGCAAAGACGCTGACAGAAGCGGCGATTACGACCCGGAATGCGCGGGCAAAACTGGAGCCCGGATTGTATTTCAAGGGCATCGATCCCGAAGTGCACCTCGGTTATCGAAAGGGAAAGCGCGGGGGCGTCTGGCTCGTACGCTGGCGCAACTGGGGGCCAGGGGCAAATTATCTACAGACGCCGCTTGGCACAGCCGACGACGAGCTTAAGGAGGGCACGCTCGACTATGAAGGGGCGCGCCGTGCAGCGCGGGCGGCTGTCGAGAAGGCGCGGGCGGAAACGAAGGCTGCCGCGCAAGGACCGGCGCTCACCGTGCGCTTGGCCGTCGAAGCGTACATCGCAGACCGTGACGCTCGCGACAGCCGCCGGAAGGGCCGGCAGGTGCGGTCGGACGGTGGGCGACGACTCACGCGCTACATCCTGGGCCAGCCCACGCGCGGTCGTGGCAAGGCCATTGCAGCCGCGCCATTGGCGGACGTAGCGCTGTACGCCTTAAAGGAGGCTGACTTGCTCTCGTGGCGCGCTGATCTGCCAGATGCAATGAAGGCGACGACGAAACAAAGGCTCATCAACGATCTCAAAGCGGCGTTGAATGGAGCCTACACCGCGCATCGGGATCGGCTCGACGCAAATGTCCCGGCAGTTGTCAAACATGGTTTGAAAGCTGCGGCGCGCGACGATGATTCTGTTTCGGTGGCGCGCGATAACCAAATCCTCACCGACGGGCAAATCCGTAAGCTCATCGGGGCGGCGCGGGAGATTGACACTGAATACGCGTGGGACGGCGATCTATTCCGGCTCGTTGTCGTACTCGCGGCGACAGGCGCGCGGTTTTCGCAAATCTCCAGAATGCGCGTGAGCGATGTTCAGCGCGCGGCTGGCCGGCTGATGCTGCCGGTCTCGCGCAAGGGCCGGGGCGGGAAATCGGGTAGCGTTCCGATTCCAGTCGGAAAGGACGTGCTTGACGCGCTGATCCCAGCTGTGATGGGTCGTGGGAAAGATGCGCCGCTATTCGAGCGTTGGCGGCACAAACAGGTGGCCGGCAGCATTCGTTGGGAGCGCGATAAACGCGGGCCTTGGCAGTCCGTCAGTGAACTTGCCCGACCGTGGGACGCGATCCGGGAACGGGCAAAGATGCCCCAGGTGATACCCTATGCGCTGCGGCATTCCTCGGTCGTGCGCGGCGTCCGTCAGAACCTTCCGATCCGGCTGGTTGCGGCCCTACATGATACTTCCGTTCCGATGATAGAGCGCCATTATGGCCGATACATTGCGGACGGCCTGGAGGAACTGGCTGCTAGGGCAATCGTGCCGTTGGTCCCTGCTGTCGATGGGGATAAGGTGATCCGAATGGCGGAGAACCGATCATAGTTCCGCTCGTCCGCAACCGTCCGCACCAATTCTACCGAACAACTATCTGTGTGCGAAATGACATATCAACCCGATTTTGAAAGGAGCGGGCTGATATGGCACACACTGACAAGCTTGCTGGAAAACTTCTGCTGAATGTCAATGAAGCGGTTGCGGCAACGGGTATTGGGCGTTCGTCACTCTACGAACTCATGAGGGTGGGCGAACTGCCGGTCGTGAAAATCTTTTCGCGAACCTACTTCCGACCATCAGACCTTGAGGCTTTTGTGGAGCGCCGCCTCGTCCGACCAGTCGAGCGTAAAGCCGCCTGATCGCTGCCCTGCCGGGGCAAAAGGAACGCCCCGGAAACGAATTTCCGAGGCGGCGAAGTAGAATAATGATCCTGTTGCAACAATAGCAACGATGCCGCCCTCGCGCAACCTTGCGAGGCAAGACTATGAAATCCGACTATACCCCGAAGTTCCCGCGCTCGATTAGCGCAGGGGACTATCGCCTGCCGCTTGATCATCCCGATGTAGAGGCGGTCGGTCGACGTGCTGACCGTCTCTATCAGACAGCACCGCTCAGCGATGATGAGCGCGGGCTGCTCATAAAAAAATATGCCGGCTTAGAAGACGCCGATCGGTTCCTTTCGGGGTGGCTTCACGATCGGCTGTTGCCGGAAACCAATCTGCGTCCGCAAAGACCTTGGTCGGGAGGCGGTGTCGTTGGTGCGGTAACTGAACATCACGTTGGCTTTGTCGCGCGTGCGAGAGAATATATTGAAAAGCTGGAACGGCGACATCCTGCGACCATCGCTGATCCAGAGATGCACGATCGCCCCGTTTTGGTTGATGATGATCTCGTTGAGGAATACTCGAACCTTGGCGATCTCGAAGGCCAACCCGGCGACGACATATGAACGCGCCGGCAAATGTGACCGTGCCACGTCAGCCCACACGAGACGGCGCACGCCCCGTCATTCAATACATTGAGAGCGAGCTTCCTCGTTGCGTGACGCAGGCCTGTCAGGCGGCCGTTGATGCCGCCGCACCCATTTACGCGCGCGGTACGTCTCTGGTTCGCCCGGTGCATATCGCGACGACGACGCACGCGAATGATGTCAGACGGATTGAGGGCGCAACCGTTCTCGTCCCGGTCGACAAGGCGGCGCTGGTCGAGATTTTTACGACGCTGATCGATTGGAAGAAATGGGACATGCGTAAAGACGATCTAAGATCGATCGCCTGCCCGTCAATCGTCGCCGAAACGGCGTTGGCTCGCCGGGGCGACTGGCCGTTTCCGCAACTTCGTGCCGTTGTCTCTGCTCCGACGCTTCGCCCCGACGGCACTATTCTTAGCAACAAAGGGTTCGACACACAGACCGGCATCCTATTTGTCTCGGAATTGGAATGGCCGATATTAAGCGATCAGCCTTCGAAACGTGACGCTCAAGCCGCCATGGGTGTTCTGCGTGGCCTGTTGGAGAGTTTCCCGTTCGTAGGCCCCGCTGATCGGTCTGCGGCCCTGGCGATGATCCTGACGGCGCTGGTGCGGCCCTGCTTGCCAACTGCGCCGTTGTTTGGCGTGAACGCACCGACACCCGGAACCGGCAAGTCGAAACTGGTCGACCTCGCCGCGATCCTGGCGACTGGTCAGGCGGCGGCGGTGCTGTCCGCGCCTCGGGAAGAGGCGGAACTTCAAAAGCATGTCGGGTCTGTACTGATGGCCGGCGATGCCTTCATCACGCTCGACAACATTGAGTATCCGTTGCGTTCCGAATTTCTCTGCCAAGTTCTCACACAAGGCGCTGTCGCCGTGCGCGTGTTGGGAGAAAGCCGGACGTTGAAACTGCCTACCGGTTCGACGTTCTGTGCAACGGGCAACAGCCTGCGCTTTGCTGGCGATCTGACCCGCCGCGTGGTTCTGATCAATCTCGATGCGAGGGTGGAGCGCCCGGAGGACCGTGTTTTCAAAACCGACGTGACAGCCACCGCGAAAACTCGTCGTATCGAATTGGTGAGTGCTGCGCTCACCGTCCTGCGTGCATTTGTTGTCCAACGTGGCCAACGGATCGCTCCACCGCTCGGTTCGTTCGAGGATTGGTCGAACCTAGTGCGATCGGCCTTGGTCTGGATCGGCGAGGCTGATCCGTTGCTGAACGCCGGGAAGGTCCGCGACGATGATCCTGAGCGCGAAAGAACCGCCGCCATCCTGAATGCATTGCCGATAGGCGACCCCTGGACGGTCGGCAAGATATCCCGAATGATCGACCTGGACCTTGAACAACATCCCTCGCAACGCCGGCATGATGTGCTGATCGACGCCCTGGGCGAATTCATCCAACGCGGCGCTCTCAACAAGCAGCGGCTCGGACACTTCTTAAGAAAGCAGGCTGGCCGCATCGTTGGGGGAAAGCGGCTTGTCAGTTGCGGCCATGATCGGACGAATGCTGCCACGTGGACGGTCGAGGCAGTTTGACGGGGCGATTATATGTTCGACAACCCGGACCGGTGTAGGAATATGATCCTGACAGGCCGGCATATCAAGTCACCTGAGTCAATCCGTCGCAGGCATTAACCCTTATTTAACCATATGATTCTGTTATGATTTTCCCTACCGGAGGGCGAATCGTATGGACGCGACCTACAATCTCAATGGCGGCTTCAAGCCCACCATGAAGCGTTTTGCCGACCTTGCGGGGCCTGACTATTTCCCGACGCCAGCGTGGGCAACTCATGCCCTTATGGAAAATGAGTCGTTCACCGGAGAGATATGGGAGTGCGCTTGCGGTGACGGGGCAATGTCGCGCGTGCTGGAGAGCCGGGGCAACACCGTACAAAGTTCGGACCTGTATGATCGGGGCTTTGGCAAATCTGGTATCGACTTCAACGTTGCGAAGACGCCAGCCGACAACATTGTCACCAATCCGCCGTACAACAGCGCTGAAAGCTTCGTCCGATCAGGCGTCAAACTCGCCCGCAACAAGTTCGCCCTCCTCCTCCGGCTGGCGTTTCTGGAGGGAGCCAATCGAGCCAATACGATCTTTGCCGAATGCCCGCCGGCACGCGTTTGGGTATTTAGCGAACGTATCACGTTCTATCCGGCAGGCGCAGTTCAAGCCGGTTCCGGCACCACCGCCTATGCGTGGTTTGTCTGGGACAAAAACAGCCCCGCCACGACCGAATTGAAGTGGTTCCAGCCCGGCTATAAAGCGAAATTCCGATAGCTATACGGGGTTTCGGGCCTGTTGGTGGAGCCTGCCGGCATCTGTGATACGAAGGCCGCCGTCTATTTGCTCTAAATAGCCTCGATAGATGAAGTTTCTGCTGGAGCCTTTGTGCGAAGTGATGTTGCGAACGCGCTGCTCCCAAATGGCTTCATTTGGCCTTGTAAGAGACCCTTGATAATCGTCGGCTGTTAGATTGATACGGTTCGGTATTTCGTGGATGAGCTCCGCTATCGACGCTTCGCCATTAGGACGATCGACCAAGATATCCTCTACGATTTCCGAAAGCCTTCGTTCTGTTGTCATGCCCAATGCCTCCCTTGTTTTGGAGAGAGGACGTTAGGCGGCTTGCGCTAAACCGCCGTGACTCAGGCGTAGAGAAAATAGATCGTGGCGGCGCCCGCGATAACGGCAATCAGCCATATCGCCATCGTCCACCTGCCTGCTTTCGGCCCGCCGTAATCAGGTGATTTCTCGTAGCCGTTCATTGTCGTGCGCCCATTCTTGCCAAGCAGTCTGCGGCTGGAGTCTCTGATCGTGGTTTGCCAAGGAACTGGGCATCGGTCAGTAGTTCGCCCGCCCCAGCATTGTCAGCAGACTGAGGTTTCGACAGTTCACGTGCACATTGCTGAAATGGTGAGAAATATATGTGTGCCGCAGTGGCCAACAGTGCTGCTACGGCCAGTATGGCCGCCAGTTTCGTAAGCTCATTCATCTCCGGTGGTTTTTTCTCTTTCGAAGGTTGATGCGGTGCTTTCGCGACCTTCTTCAAGGCGCGGTCAAACGCTTTTCTGAGTCGTTCGTTTCGTGGTCGCGGCGGCTTCTTTGAAACGATCAAGTTGTGTTTTAGTATCGGCTGATTTTTTCATTTGTCGAATCGACCAAAATGCCGAACAAGTTCGTTTTTGCAGACGAAGCAGGCTGCTTCACGTTCAAGAAACAAAATGGCGCAAGCCGTTATTTTACGCTCTGCACTCTAGCGACCGACGATTGTTCCTTGTCGAATGACCTTTTAGCTCTTCGACGCGAGCTTGTCATAAATGGAGATGAAGGACGCGACAAACTTCACGCGACTTCAGACAAGCAGAACGTGCGTGACCGGGTGTTTGCGCTCCTAGAGAATCACGACTTTCGTGTCGATGTTACGGTACTGGAAAAGAGCAAGGCGCAGCCGCAAACCAGGGTCGATGAACCTACCTTCTACAAATACGCGTGGTTTTTCCATTTCAAGCACGTGGGTCCAAAGCTCCTAGCCGATGGACACAAACTACTGATTACAGCTGCCGCTCTGGGGGACCGGAAGAAGCGAGCCGCCTTCAAAGAAGGCGTAAACAACACGGTGCAACAGGTCGCTCCGCGCGAGCGCTGGGAGGTCAGCTTTATCGACTCGATGGGAGACCCACTGCTATGGGCGGCAGACTATTGCGCGTGGGCGGTACAGCGAAGATTAGAACTGGGAGACGACCGCTCTCACAAGCTTATTAAGCCAAAGATCGCCTCTGAATTCGACCTTTGGGCATCCGGCACAAAACACTATTACTAAAAAAATTGTGACCCGCACTCTTGGCTATCCGTTTTACGGGAAATGCCCGAGGGCACCTTTACCAAGCAAGGGTCACTATCCACAGATAACGTGATTCTCAGTGCGAATCAAGCTTGACGGGCTTGACACCGGGTTAAAATCACCCATCGATTCGGCCTAGAGATCAGCTAATCGAGTGAATACATTCACCTTTTCCTCTTGAAACTTTTTGTTTTCCACAGTGGAAGTCGAAGTCCGCCAGATAGTGATGTTGACCGATGCAGGGATGAAGGGACTTGCAGGGACTTTTTCCTCTTAACGCGAGAAAAATGCAGTTTTTACATTTTTCCATAGGGAGCAGGAAAACATCCCTTCACATCCCTGCATCCCTGCACTGCCGCTGAAAAAGAATTCGGATTTCAAAAACCAGGCCCGCAACGGTCGCCGAGATCGCATGTTTCCAAGGACGAGTGCGACGAGTGCCGGAAGCAATTCACTGGGTACATATTCGCGCGATCTTCGATGAAGCGGACAGGCTCGGAAGCTGCGGTTTGACGCAAGGGTCGCGGCGTGATGGCAAACGAATCAGGGGCAATAGAGTAATTAAGAAGCCAAGAGAGATTTAGAACCTGAGCGTTATTGCTATAATTGAATGAATTGTCTAAGTTAGGTCAATTGACGGTTTCATTTCCGGGGATGATACGAAACGATATTTGCGATCGTGTAACCTTTCTCATAAACGTTAGTACAACTTTTACCATATCATACTATGAGGTAAGTATGCGTGGAATATCTTACGCTCTCGCGTCGATACCGTTGCTAATTTTACTTGTCGGTTGTGGTACAACAATTCCTCAAATGACACTTGGAGGTCAAGAGGAATGGATCGAAGAGGTAGAGCTAATACAACTCATCAGATGCGAGCTTCACTACGGTGTTCAGCAAGCACTTGACGCTTTTCCCAAGACGGAAGAACCGAATACGGGGTACAATCTTGAGTGGCTGAGGGACTGGGAGTCTAAGCTCAGCCTAAAAATCACAGTAGATGAGCGCAGCACGCTCTCACCTGGGGTGACCTACAAAGAACCGCTTCGAAACGCAGTTTCCCAATTTCAGACTACTATCCCGCAAAATTTTTCCGCCTCCGTCGGACTTCACTCTTCCGCGCAAGCAACAAGGGTCGAAACCATTGGATTTTCCTACAAATTTGCCGACCTCCTTGCCGAAGGAAGGCTGAAGAAAGGTGATTGCCAGAAGCGCATCCGCAACAAGGTCATCGTTAGTGATTTCAAGATTGGAGATTTCTTGATGACGAAAGCGTTCGTGGCCAATCATACGGACGCGGTAGTTCAGAACGGCGAAGATTCGCCCTACTCTACGTTCACCTACGACACGACATTCATCATCACCTATGGAGGTAACATCACCCCTGTTTGGAACCTAATCCATATTACGGCAAATTCCACATCGCCACTTTACAACGCTGTCCGTTCCAAAACCCACAATCTCACGATGACGCTAGGAAGGGTTGGGTCGAGCCAGGCAGCCGCGGTGGCCAATGCCAACTTAATTGGCCAGGCCGTGGCCCGTGCTCTCGACGATCGTTAAGGAGGGAACAGTTAGATGTCGACCAATTCACCCCAAAATCTCGGTGAGGCACTGGAACAGGGCTATGAATCGGTATCCCAGGAGGAGTTTGAAGAGGCTACCCAAGGAAGGGGCGAACTTTTCGAATTTTTCGCCGAGATTAATTGTAGCATGCAACCGAACGACGTAGTGTGCCAAAGGACGCGGTGCATCGATCGTCCCGACGGCCGATTCAAATATATATCCACTTGTTTCGACGGGGTTTGTAAGCACCACGCGCGAAAGCGTTGTGAACCAACCGACAACTAGGCTCAGGGCCTGGCTGTCCTCTATCCCGTGTTATTTGCCGGCCCATCGGAAACGACAATGGTGACACGGCCAAGGAAGAAGCGGGATCGCTTCGGCAGGGTGAAGCAACGTCCATTCTCGCGGCATCTCCATCGACAGCGCCCAATTCGAGCGAACAACTATCTCGCCAATAGGATGTGATTAAGTATCAGATCAGGGCGGGAAGAATGTCAGAAGCGCGAAAGGTCGGCGGAAGGCGGGAAGGTGCGGGGCGACCGAAAGGGAGCCTGAACAAGCGCTCAATCCAGGCGATCGAGGAAGTCGCCGAGCGTTGGCCCGACTGGACACCGCTGATGCATCTGGCGACGGTTGCCAATGACAAAGCCTTGGATGAAGAAATCCGGCTCGACGCAGCTAAAGCCGCTGCGCCTTACGTCCACCCGAAACCCAAAGGCGTCGAACTCGATCCCGATGGGATTGTAGCGCTCGAAGCACGCATTACAGCCGCACGTCTTCTGGCGACGGCTAGAACGATGGATGACAACCCTGGCCTTGCCGACAGGCTGGCACGTGCCGCCCTACGGATATCGGATCAAGTGGTCGTAGTGGAGCGTGCCGATCGCGCGCCAGTCGTCTCGTACGAGGAGGCCGCGCCTGTCCGCTCCCGTTCATCGGAGACGGAGCCGGAACCCACACCCGCATGTCAACCGGCGCTCCGGCCTGCTGCTGCGCCCGGACCGAAACCGGCCGCCGATCGCCCGGCCTACACGCCGGTCACGCACTGGCCGGAGCCCAAGAACCACTCGAGCCTGATGGCTGACGACTATTCCCCTTTCAAGGATTGAAAACGATGCAACACGTAACGAGCGACTATCTCGAAAATCAGATCGAAGCGGTTGGAGGTGTCCTCGCTGATCTGGAGAAGGAAGCGCAATCGCTGGCGTATGCTGCCGTCTCAGGGGACAAACGAGCGGTCGACAGGCTGGCAAAAATCAAAGCCGATATCGAACGCGCGAAGGCCGACACTGTCGTTTTCGAGCAAGCCAAGGTCAAGGCTGAGCAGATCGAGATCGCCGAGATCAGCGCCGAAGCCAAGGCCGAACGCGCTTCCGCGATAAAGCAGGCTGTCGCACTTGCCGGCAAAATCCAGCAGGCGGCAAGGCGGGTTGATGAGATCGCTGCGGAGTTCCGGGCGATCATCTCTGAACTGCCGATAGCGGAACATCAACTTTGGCAAACTCTTAGGAAGGCCGCCGCAGTCCCCTCAGATGGGATCATTGGGCGCAAAAATCTGGCAAGCCATGCCTTCGCTGTGATGGTCAATGCCAACGAAGCTCCAGCATTCCAGCCTCGCCCCGTCGCAGACATCGCCGGTGTGGCGTGGGGCTACCTCAGCGAAAAGGAAGCCGGCTTAGTCGTCGGCGTGCCTCCAAGGCAGCGCGCTTCGTCGATCAGTTGAATGCGAGGCTGTCCAGATAGCTATCTCGCTCTCCGCTATCGAGCACCGCGACCATATCTTTATCCGCAAGGATTTTGAGGAACGATCTCCGCAGCAAGCCTTCTGACATCTCAGAAAGCTTTCCAGATTTCTCGTTGGTAAGCCTATGTAGCTTTACACCGTGAACAATCTTTGAGCGCCACGAGTACGCATCCTTAGCCTGACGGAATATCGATCTCCTTTCCTCTGAGCTTTCACCGAGAAAAAGTCCAATGCGTTGAGACAGTCGGAAAGTTGTCTCGCTCGGGCTTTCAGGCCCAAAGAGCGCCTCGAACGCAACCCACTGAAGGAGAAATCGCAACGTCCACTCACCTTCACGAAGCGCCTTGGCCACCAACGACAAGGCGGTCCAAATAGATCCGGTTCTGTTCAGAGAGAGGATCGCTTGGAGGAGGTCGCCGCCACGTTGCAGATCTGGCAGGGTAGGCACGTTGTCGAGTTCAACATCTGCAACCCGAATTGGATAAAGGCTAGATGTCTGCCTCAACGATTGGGGATCAAGATCGCGATCGAAATGGCAGGTGAGTTGACCGGATAAAGGAGACGGCTTCACCAGCCAAAGGGCCGTTGCCGCCAAGAAGAACTTCTCATCGATCACCGCTTGGATGGATCGCGGCCTCGAACCACGCCAACTAGGGTCCGGACTACCAAGAGCCTCGGCCTCGTACCGCGCAGAGAGGACTATTTGCGCTTCCTTTGCTCGCTCCCGCTGAGAGTACGAGAGGAGATTTAGAAGATAGTCGTCGCTCACAACCCATTTAGGTACCGGCTCGAGGAAAATCCCGGAGGCAAGTTCAAACGGTGCGTCGATCGGCGGCTTTTCGAAATTGGTTTCGAATATGAAGGAACAAGCGTACCACATCTCAGCTACCGGACCCCCAATGCCTGGTTGGCTTTCCATCAATCGTGCTGCTCTCTATGAGCGATGCGGGCGGTGCGCCCGGGCTTCTTGATCTCCACGCGCGACAGCATTGCCGTGACGGTCCCACGTGTCTACCGACGCGGGTTCCAGATTAGGATAATGCTTCCGCTCACCCCAATTTCAACTAGACCACCGCAACAGTAGTCCTGTAAGGGACCATCGATTTGATCGCTTGCATTTACGTTTCCTGCTGCGGGCCTGAACTGGTTTTCGGAAAGCTGTATGCGGTGAAACCGAAAAGAGCAGCGCTTAGTAGGTCCAGCGGCAACCAGATTTCTCGCGAGAGATAAATCGGCAGAAACGGATTGAACACCAGCGCCGTGAAGAACAGGCAGTAGCCGAGCCCATCATTGCCGGCAGATTTCGCTTTAATGCCGCAATAGAGGCCCGCAGCGAAGATGCCGAGCCGCAGCACCTGATAGTATCCGTAGGGCAAGGGAAGGATCGCAACTGCAAGCGCGACCGCTGCGACGATAGCGACTATGCGGGTCATCCGCGCGCCCTCTCAACGGTAGAGCCTATCGCCGCGACAAGCAGTCCGCCGATCATAAATGCAAGTCCAGGAAAGAAAACCGGCACAACGGCCCAAAGTGGCCAATCCCAAGCATAATAGGCTCCGTATCCGCCTATAAACATGCCGGCTGCGAGCAAGAGTCCGGCCCGAAAAACGAACACACCAACCAGGAATAGAGCCGGAACCCACCATCCCTCCCAGCCGAACCATTCTTCCGCACCGGCTTCAAAAGCCACGGCATAGAAGCCTATCGCGGCCAGCGCGAGCGCCATAACGCCGAACACGCCAACGAAGCCGATAACCGACGTAGCAAAATCTTTCATGATTAGTCCCCCAACGTCCCGAGCCGAGGATTGCTCATGTCGAGGCCGACGGCAAGCGCTGAGGGGAGATTGTCCATCAACATCCGCAGGTATTTATTCGACGGATATTCGACGCATCTGCGCGAGGCAGAGCTAAGTGCTTGAAAATATTGGTACGCCCACGGGGAATCGAACCCCGGTTTGCGCCGTGAGAGGGCGCCGTCCTGACCGCTAGACGATGGGCGCGGAGACAGGTCGCGATATAGGCGAGGCTTTCGCAAAAGGCAACCGCGATTCGGCGATCCATCGAAACACGCTGTCCGATCGCGTCGTCGGCCGGTTTCCAGATGGCGAAAGCCTCAGCCGCGCGGCTCGATCAGATCCCACAGATTGCCGTGGAGGTCGGCAAACACGGCCACCGTGCCGTAGGCTTCGCGGCGGGGCGCTTCGCGGAATTCAACGCTGCGTTCGATCATCAGCGCATGGTCGCGGGCGAAATCGTCTGTTTCGAGGAAGAGAAAAACCCGGCCGCCGGTCTGGTTGCCGATGCGCGAGCGCTGTTCGGCGTCGGCCGCCTGCGCCAAAAGCAAGCGCGCGCCGCCGTTTCCCGGCGCGACCACCACCCAGCGCTTGCCCTCGCCGAGCGCCACATCCTCGAGCAGTTCGAAGCCGAGCTTGTGCGTATACCAGGCGATCGCCTCGTCGTAGTCGGCAACCACCACCGCGACCGTGGCGACCCGGCGACCGGCAGGCGCGCTCCCGGAAGAAACGCTCATTGCGCCTTCACCGCGAAATGCCCGACGATGCGCCTTTCGCCGATATCGTAGAGAAGAATGGCGCGGCTTCCGTCGGAAAGTTCTGCGTCGAGCGCGATGCGGTTGCCGGAAAGGCTCTGCGACAGCAGCCTGGCGCCAGCCGGCAGCACGATATCGCCGGTCAACATGGCACCCTCCGCCGGCGACGGCACCACCGAGACGGGACTGGCGGTTTCCGGCGCCGACCGGCCGGATTTGTAGACAATCGCCCCAACCACCGCCATAAGGGCGACGAACAGCAGGCCGAGATTGATGGCGACGAAGCGGACCAGTTTTTTCCGCACCTTCTCGACCGCGGGATCGAGCGGCTTGTCGTCATTGTCGTCGCTGGTCGGCATCGAAAAATCCAGTGGGAATTGCCCGTGGGAATGGAATGAACGCTCCTGATAGCGAAGCCGGTAAAGGATTGAAAGTGCTGGAAGCCGGCGCCGATGCCGCGGGCCGGCGCCTCGACCAGTGGCTGGCGACGGCGCTTGGGGGCGATTTCTCGCGCAACCGCGTTCAGGCGCTGATCCGCCAGGGGGCGGTGCAGGTCGGCGGCAACGTCGTCACCGAAGCCAAGCGGAAGATGGCCGCCGGCGAAAGCGTGTCGGTGGAAACGCCGGAACCGGAGCCCGCCGAGCCGCGGGGCGAGAACATTCCCCTGGACATTCTCTACGAGGATGTCGATCTGATCGTCATCAACAAGCCCGCCGGCCTTGTCGTTCATCCCGGCGCCGGCAACTGGACGGGCACGCTGGTCAACGCGCTGATCCACCATTGCGGGGAAAGCCTTTCGGGTATCGGCGGCGTCAAACGGCCGGGCATCGTGCACCGGCTGGACAAGGAGACCAGCGGCGTCATGGTGGTTGCCAAGACCGACCTGGCGCATCGCGCGCTGTCGGAGGCCTTTGCCGACCATGGCGCCAGCGGCGACCTGGAGCGGGCCTACCAGGCGCTGGTGTGGGGCATCCCGCCGCGCATGACCGGCACGGTCGACGCGCCGCTCGGCCGCGCGGCCGACCGGGTGCGCCGTGCCGTGGTGCCCGAGACGCGCGACGATGCCCGCCACGCGATCACGCATTTCACCGTGCTGGAGAAATTCGCCGAAGGTCGCACCGACACCGTGCAGGCCGCGCTCGTCGAATGCCGGCTGGAAACCGGACGCACCCACCAGATCCGCGTCCACATGGCGCATATCGGCCATCCGGTGATCGGCGACCCCGACTACGGCCAGGCCTTCCGCACCAAGGCCAACCGGTTGCCCGAGCCGTTGAAAGATAAGGTGAAATCGTTCTCGCGGCAGGCGCTGCATGCCGGTCTTCTTGCATTTCGCCACCCGGCTACCCATATCGAGCTCAAGTTCGAAGCGCCGATGCCTGGGGACATGGAGGAGATCGTCGGCGGCTTTCGCAATCTCTGAACGTCGGTTGAGAAAACCTGATTCGCTTTGTTCACTTTGGCGTGACACACTGTTTCGTGTTGAACAAATGCATGTATTTTCCCGATTTGTTCCTATATAGCTTGTTGTGCGGCGCAGCGAAAATGCTGACCGCGCCTTATGCCCGCCTCGTTCAGGGGGCACAAATCTTGAGAGGGAGGGTGCTTTATGGCCCAGACACTACCCAGCATCGTTTCCGGAGAAGGCGGGCTTTCCCGCTACCTGGAAGAAATCCGCCGCTTCCCCATGCTGCAGCCGCAGGAAGAGTACATGCTCGCCAAGCGGTACCAGGAGCATGAGGACACCGGAGCTGCCCACAAACTCGTGACCAGCCATCTGCGTCTCGTGGCGAAGATCGCCATGGGCTACCGCGGCTACGGCCTGCCGATCGGCGAAGTCATTTCCGAAGGCAATGTCGGCCTCATGCAGGCCGTGAAGAAATTTGAACCGGAGCGCGGCTTCCGCCTGGCGACCTATGCCATGTGGTGGATCAAGGCCTCGATCCAGGAATACATCCTGCGCTCGTGGAGCCTCGTTAAGATGGGCACCACCGCGAACCAGAAGCGCCTGTTCTTCAACCTGCGCAAGGTGAAGGGCAAGATCCAGGCGCTCGACGATGGTGACTTGAAGCCCGAGCAGATCACCGAGATCGCCACCCGGCTGAACGTGTCGGAAGAGGAAGTCGTGTCGATGAACCGCCGCCTGTCGGGCGACGCTTCGCTGAACGCGCCGATCCGGGCGACCGAAGGCGAGTCCGGCGAGTGGCAGGACTGGCTGGTGGACGACCACGAGAGCCAGGAAGAGATGCTCATCGAGCAGGACGAACTGGAAAGCCGCCGCAGCATGCTCGCCGGCGCCATGTCTGTGCTCAACGACCGCGAGCGGCGCATCTTCGAGGCGCGCCGCCTCGCCGAAGAGCCGATGACGCTCGAGGAACTCTCGTCGGAGTTCGATATCAGCCGCGAACGCGTGCGCCAGATCGAGGTGAGAGCCTTCGAAAAGGTGCAGGACGCGGTCAAGGCCGCCGCCAGGCGGCAGGCGCAGGCGCTGCGCACTATCGACGCGCAGCCGGCTCACTGATCCGTCTGGGCAGCCAAAACAAAACCGCCGCAGCGATGCGGCGGTTTTTTTTGCACATGATCCCGAACAATGGAAACCGGTTTTCGGAAAAGATCATGCTCCAACAAAGAGATAGAGCTCAAAGACCCTAGCCGTGCCCGGAAGTCAGCCCGCCGATCCGGCGGCCTTGGCCTCCCAGGCCTTCATCGTCTCGTCGAACACCTTCTCGCCGGGGATGCCCTTTTCCATGGTGATCAGCGCCCGGCGGCCGGATTTGTAGACCAGCGGCACGTCGATCCACTGGTCGCGGCGCAGCAGGTTCAGATTGGCGTCGATCTCGGCCTTGGTGTCGGTTAGCGCCACCAGGAAAAAGCCGTCGGCGATCTTGGCCGGAATGCCCAGCAGCGCGTTGCCCGCCGACTGTTCGGTGTCCTTGAGCGAGACACGCAGGATGTTCTCGATGCCGCCGCCCTCGAAGCCTTCCGGCGTCAGGAAGATCATCTCGATGATGTGGCTGGCCGGCAGGGTCGGGTCGCCGTTGCGGCGGATCGTCATGCGCAACTGCAGGTTTTTGCCGGGGATGGTGGCCTCGGCGCGGATCGCCGGTTCGGGCGGCAGGTCGCCGCCCGGCGATTCCTGCACCACCGACCAGACGATCGAGCCGGTATCGGCCGAGCCTTGCGCCACAGTGGTGCGCTCTTCATAGAAGATCGCCTTCTGCCCGACAGCGACAGCCTGTCCGGCTGCGGGCGCTCCAGTCGCTGGCGGCGGCGCCGCCCCTGGCGTCGCGGGATCGACTGCCGCGGGCGCGCCTGGGTCGGTGGCGGGCGCTGCCGGATCGGTCGCGGGCGCCGCCGGCTCCGGCGGCTGCGTTGCCGTCGCCACCGATGTGCCCTCGCCGATCGTTGGCGTGCCGGAAGCCGGACCCTGGTCGACCTCGGTCCCGTCGGCATTCAGCCGCTGGGTGAATTTCTCGGGCTGTGCCGGCGTTTCGGCAGGCGGCGTGGTTTCGGCGGGCGGCGTTGCGGCGGCGGAGTCCACCGCCGGTTTTTCGGGCGGCGTCGCCGTTTCCGCAGGCTTGGGCGCGGCTGTGTCAGCCTTGTCGAGCCCCAGCATCGCCGAGAGGTCGTCCTTGTTCAGCCACGCGGCATAGCCGCCACCGCCCAGCAGCGCCAGCACCACCAGCGCGGCCACGATACCGCCGATGCCACGCTTGCGCGGCGCGGCTTCGTCGAAATCGTCGTAGGTATCGTCGTCGCTGTCAGCTTCCTCCTTGAAATCGGGCCTCGGCTCGATTTCGGGCGTATCCATGCTGGCCGGCACGGTCTTCACCGGAGATGGCGCTGCAGCCTGCGCGGCAGGTGCTGCGGGCGCGATCGGCTTGACCTCGAAGCTGCTGCCCGGCGTGCTGGCCGGGGCCGCCTCAACCGGCTTGGAGCCATCGAGCGCGGAAAAAACACTCTCGAGTTCGTCCAGCGGATCGGCGGGAGCAGAAGCGGCAAGGTATTGCGCCTCGATTTCCCGGATCGCATCTTCGAGCGATTTTTTCTGCCGTTCGGCAACCGCCGCAGGTGGCGGCGGATTGATCGCGGCGAGCTTGGCGGCGACAGTGGTGCGCGCCTTTTCATAGACGCGCTCCCGCGTCGCCGGCGACGCATCGCCCAGCCCGTCGATCGTTTTCTTCAGAACAGCAACGAAATCAGCCATGCTTCTTTTAACCTGTACTTTCCGATCCCCCGACCGGTGCCGGGAAATCCTGCCGGCCAGAGCCGGCGTTAGATCACGCTCCCACCCCTGATCTCACCGAATCATGGTCTAATCTTGAAATGGGTCGGTCACAAGTATGGTGTCGTCCCGTTCTGGGCTGGTTGAAAGCAACGCCACGGGCGCGCCGATCAGCTCTTCGATGTAACGCACATACTTAACCGCCTGCGCCGGCAGATCGTTCCAGCTGCGGGCGCCCGCTGTCGTGCCCTTCCAGCCTTCGAGCGTCTCATAGACCGGCTCGACGCGCGCCTGCGCGCCCTGGCTGGCCGGCAGGTAGTCGATGTCCTCGCCATCGAGGCGGTAGCCGGTGCAGACCTTGATCTCGTCCAGCCCGTCCAGCACGTCGAGCTTGGTCAGCGCGATGCCGTTGATGCCGTTCACCGCCACCGCCTGGCGCACCAGCACCGCGTCGAACCAGCCGCAGCGGCGCTTGCGCCCGGTGACCACGCCAAACTCATGGCCGCGCGTACCGAGGAATTCGCCGATTTCGTTGTTCTGTTCTGTGGGGAAAGGCCCTTCGCCGACACGGGTCGTATAGGCCTTGGTGATGCCAAGCACGTAGCCGATGGCGCCAGGTCCCATGCCCGATCCGGTAGCCGCCTGCCCGGCAACCGTGTTGGACGAGGTCACGAACGGATAGGTGCCTTGGTCGATGTCGAGCAGGGTGCCCTGCGCGCCCTCGAACAGGATGCGCGCTCCGGCGCGGCGCTTGTTGTCGAGAATTTTCCAGACACGGTCCACATAAGGCAGGATCTGGTCGGCGACCGAGATCAGCTCTTCCATGATCGTCTCGTGCCTGACCTCCGGATGGCCGAGCCCGCGCCGCAACGCATTGTGGTGGGTGAGCAGGCGATCGACCTTGGCGGGCAGCGTGTCGAGGCTGGCGAGGTCCATCACACGCACGGCGCGGCGGCCAACCTTGTCTTCATAGGCAGGCCCGATGCCGCGGCGGGTGGTGCCGATCTTGGTGCCCGAATTCGATGCGGCGTCCTCGCGGAAACCATCCAGTTCGCGGTGCAGCGACAGGATGAGCGCGGTATTCTCAGCAATCTTCAGCACGTCGGGCGTGATTTCGACGCCTTGCGCCTTCAGCTTGGCCGCTTCGGCGACAAAGGCATGCGGATCGAAAACCACACCGTTGCCGACGATCGACAGCTTGCCGCGCACGACGCCGGACGGCAGCAGCGACAGCTTGTAGACCTTGCCGTCGACCACCAGCGTATGACCGGCGTTGTGACCGCCCTGGAAACGCACCACCACATCGGCGCGCTCAGACAGCCAGTCGACGATCTTGCCTTTTCCTTCGTCGCCCCATTGCGAGCCGACGACCACCACATTGGCCATGCAAAATTCCCTTCGTGCGAGCAGTGGAGCGCGCTTGCGCGCCCAAAATGACAGGCCTCTATAACGTCAAGGAACGACGAGCGCGACATTTCTTTACAGGGCCGCGCGTCGTTTCAAACGGGCGATGGACGCTCCAGGCACAACAAATTCCCGAATGCGCGTCATTTACTTGGCCGGACATGCGTCCTAGGCCGCTTTCAGTCTTTCGAAAGCCACAGTGCATGCATCATCGCAAAGCCTACGTCCTGCTCCTTCTCACCACCCTGTTCTGGGGCGGCAACGCCATCGCCGGCAAGCTGGCGGCGGGTCACGTTTCGCCGATGCTGCTGACGGGCGCGCGATGGGCTGCCGCCTTCATCCTGCTGCTGGCGCTCGGGCTACCGCGCCTGGTCGCCGACTGGCCTGTGATCCGGACCAGGTTCTGGCTGCTGGTTGGGCTCGGCGCCCTTGGCTTCACCATATTCAACGTCGCGCTCTATACCGCGCTGCTCTACACCACGGCGATCAACGTCAGCATCGAACAGGCCGGCATGCCGATGCTGATCTTCCTCGCCAATTTCCTGCTGTTCCGGATGCGGGTAACCTGGGCGCAGATTCTGGGCTTCCTGCTTTCCATATTCGGCGTCGCCCTGACCGCCAGCCATGGCAGCCTGGCGCGGCTGACCGCGCTCGACCTCAATTTCGGCGATGCGCTGATGCTATTGGCGGTGCTGGTCTACAGCGCCTACACGGTGGCGCTGCGCTTCAGGCCCGTCATCCACTGGCAAAGCATGATGATCATGCTGTGCGGCAGCGCCGCGGTGACATCCATTCCCTTCGTCGTCGCCGAGTTTTGGTATGGCGCGGCGATTCTGCCGGATGCCCAGGGATGGGCGGTAATCGCCTATACCGTATTCTTTCCCTCGATCCTCGCGCAGGCCTTCTACATTCGCGGCGTCGAACTGATCGGCGCCAACCGGGCCGGCCTGTTCATCAACCTGGTGCCGGTGTTCGGCACGCTTCTGTCGGTGCTGATTCTGGGCGAGGACTTCCAGCTCTACCACGGCCTGGCGCTGGTGCTTGTCCTCGGCGGCATCTGGCTCGCCGAGCACAGCGGACGCAAGGCGGCTGGCTAACAAAAAGGACTTGTGCTATCATGATAGCAATTGGAGGAAAGCCGTGGCCCAATTGCTCATTCGCCAGATCGAGGAAGACGTCAAGGAGAGGCTGCGCAAGCGCGCCAAGCGCAATGGCGTGAGTGTGGAAGCTGAAGCACGTGCTATCCTGCGGGCGGAACTGGCGAGAACGGATCCAGACGACTACGGACTTGGCACCAAGATCGCCGCGCTGTTCAAAGGCATCCCTGATAACGACCAGCCATTTGAGCGCAAGCTGGATCAGCCCGTCCGACGCACGAAATTCGACGAATGATCATTCTCGATACGAATGTCATTTCGGCGCTCATGCGGCCGGAAATGAACACAAGTATTGTCGAATGGGTCGACGCAAAACCGTCGTCAGGCCTTTGGACCACCTCCATCACGCTTCTGGAGATCCGAAGCGGGCTTCTCTTTATGCCTGAAGGCAAACGAAGAGTGGCATTGATGGCCGGCTTCGACCAGTTGTTGCGTGGCTTATTGGCCGGCCGCGTGCTGCCTTTTGACGGTCCTTCCGCTGAACATGCGGCCCGGGTCGATCTGCTTCAGCAGCGCCGCGGGAACAACATCGGCATCGGCGATATCCAGATCGCCGGCATCGCGTTGGCGCAAAACGCCACGCTTGCCACGCGCAACCTCAAGGATTTCGACAATCTCGACATTTCTCTGCTCAATCCCTGGGCGGATTGACGATCCTCCCCAACTGCTTACGGCGGCAATCACGCTCGCGCTGGTGCAGTTGGAAGACGGAAAAGAAAAAGGCGCGGGCCCTGGCCGCGCCTCTTCTCGCCTCGGAGGCTGTCTCAGGATGCGTTGACGTCGAAGTGCAGCGGCTTAGCCGACACGATCGACTTGTGCGCGCGCACCTGGGCAAGCACGTTTTCGGGGAACGGCGCATCGAGATAGAGCAGCGCAATGGCGTCGCCGCCCGGCCGGTTGCGGCCAAGCTGGAAGTTGGCGATGTTGACGCCGTTCTCGCCGCAGACGGTGCCGAGCAGGCCGATGATGCCGGGTGCGTCGGCATTGGTGGTGTAGAGCATGTGCTGGCCCACCTCGGCGTCGAGATTGATGCCCTTGATCTGGATGAAGCGCGGCTTGTGATCGGAGAAGCAGGTGCCGGCGATCGAGCGCGTCTGCTTGTCGGTCTTCACCGTCAGCTTGATGTAGCCGTCGAAAACACCCGATTTGTCGCGCTTGACCTCGGCGACGATGATGCCGCGTTCCTTCACCATGATCGGCGCCGACACCATGTTGACATCCGACACCTGCGGCCGGATCAGGCCGGCGAGTGCGGCGCTGATCAGGGCACGCGTGTTCATCGTGGCGGTCGAGCCGTCGAACAGGATCTCGACCTCCTCGATCGGATCTTCCGTCACCTGCCCGACGAAGGCGCCGAGCACTTCGGCCAATTTTACGAACGGCTTCAGCCGCGGCGCTTCCTCGGCGGTGATCGACGGCATGTTGATGGCGTTTGAAACGGCGCCCTTCACCAGGTAGTCCGCCATCTGCTCGGCTATCTGCAGCGCGACATTCTCCTGGGCTTCCGTCGTTGAAGCGCCGAGATGCGGCGTGGCGACGACATTGGGCATGCCGAAGAACGGGCTGTCCGTCGCCGGCTCCACCTCGAACACGTCGATGCCCGCGCCGGCCACCTTGCCGCTCTTGAGCGCCGCGATCAGGTCGGCCTCGACGATCAGGCCGCCGCGCGCGCAGTTGATGATGCGCACGCCGTCCTTCATCTTGGCGATCGCCTCGGCATTGATGATGTTGCGGGTCTTGTCCGTCATCGGCGTATGCAGCGTGATGAAGTCGGAGCGGGCGAGCAATTCGTCCAGTTCCACCTTTTGGACGCCGAGTTCTTCCGCGCGCCCTTCCGAGAGGAACGGGTCGAAGGCGACGACATGCATCTTCAGGCCGACGCCGCGCATCGCCACGATCGAGCCGATGTTGCCGCAGCCGATGACGCCCAGCGTCTTGCCAGTGATTTCGACGCCCATGAACCGGTTCTTTTCCCACTTGCCGGCATGCGTCGAGCTGTTCGCCTCGGGCAATTCGCGGGCGAGCGCGAACATCAGCGCGATGGCATGTTCGGCGGTGGTGATCGAATTGCCGAACGGCGTGTTCATGACGATGATGCCCTTGCGCGAAGCAGCGGGGATATCGACATTGTCGACGCCGATGCCGGCGCGTCCGACCACTTTCAGATTGGTCGCCGCGGCGATCAGCTTTTCCGTGACCTTGGTAGCCGAGCGGATTGCAAGCCCGTCATACTGGTGGATGACTTCGAGCAGTTTGTCCTTGTCCTTGCCGAGATCCGGCAGGTAGTCGACTTCGACGCCGCGATCCTTGAAAATCTGCACGGCGGTCGGGGAAAGTTTGTCGGATACGAGAACGCGAGGTGCCATGACAGCCTCCTGAATGAAGAATGAAGGGGAAAGGCGGCCCGCTGGCCGCCACTGACCAATGATCAGGCCGCGGCCTTGAGCGCCGCCTTCTGGCTGGCGAAGGCCCAGTCGAGCCAGGGCATCAGCGCCTGAAGGTCGGAAGCCTCGACCGTCGCGCCGGCCCAGATCCGCAGGCCGGACGGCGCGTCGCGATAGGCGCCGATGTCATAGGCCACACCTTCCTTGTCGAGCGCGGCCACCATGCCCTTGGCGAAAGTCGCCTGCGCGTCGGCGTCGAGGGCCTGGAATTCCGGATCCACGATGGACAGGCAGACCGACGTGTTGGAGCGCGTCGCCGGCTCGACAGCCAGATGCCCGGCCCAGGCCGATTCGGCAACGAAACGGTCGATGACGGCAAAATTGGCATCCGCGCGCGCCATCAGGCCTTCAAGGCCACCGATCGACTTCGCCCACAGCAGAGCGTCGAGATAGTCCTCCACGGCGAGCATCGACGGCGTGTTGATGGTTTCGCCCTTGAAGATGCCTTCGATCAGCTTGCCGTTGGAGGTCAGGCGGAAAATCTTCGGCAGCGGCCAGGCGGGCTTGTAGCTTTCCAGTCGCTCGACGGCACGGGGGCTGAGGATCAGCATGCCATGCGCGCCCTCGCCGCCCAGCACCTTCTGCCAGGAGAAGGTGACCACATCGAGCTTCGGGAAGTCGAGGTTCTGCGCGAATGCCGCCGAAGTGGCGTCGCAAATGGTCAGGCCTTGCCGGTCGGCCGGGATGAAGTCGCCATTGGCGACGCGCACGCCGGAGGTCGTGCCGTTCCAGGTGAAAACCACGTCGCGGTCGAAATCGATCTTGGTCAGGTCCGGCAGTTCGCCATAGGACGCTTCGAACTTGCGCACGTCGGCAAGCTTGAGCTGCTTGACCACGTCGGTGATCCAGCCGGCGCCGAAGCTCTCCCACGCGACCATGTCGACGCCGCGCTGGCCGAGCAGGGACCACAGCGCCATCTCGACAGCGCCGGTATCGGAAGCCGGCACGATGCCGATGCGGTAGTCCGCCGGCACCTTGAGGATTTCACGGGTGAGGTCGATCGCCTGTTCGAGCTTTGTCTTGCCGATCTTGGCGCGATGCGAACGACCGAGCGCCGCCTTTTCCAGCGCCTGGAGCGACCAACCGGGACGTTTTGCGCAGGGACCTGAAGAGAAATTGGGATTTGCCGGACGGAGTCCGGGCTTGGATATGCTCGTCATCGTGGTCTATCCTTCCAGATAGTGGCCCCTCGTTGGGGAGGGGTGGCCCACGGACGGCGTTAAGCGTTCAGGCGTTCGGCGTCAAGAGAATAATTTATGTCGCCGCCGGAACAGTCGCGGCGAACATCCCGCCCCGCAAACGGAAAAGCCGGGCGTGCGCCCGGCTTCGGTTGGCAATCGTACCGGCGCTACCAGAGATCGTAGCGCAGGCCGAGCTTGACTTGGTGATAGTCGATACCCTCGTTGATGACCGGGGCGCCGGCGCTGTCGAGAGAGACATATTTTGCCTGGGGCACCGCGAAATATTCATAGCCGAGATCGACCGATGCGTTCCTGCTGAAGCGATAGTTCACGCCCGCGCCGAGCGAATAGGCGAAATTGTACTGGCGTTCGGAAGTCACGCCGCCCTCGTAGACCGACGGATCGTCGCATTCGAAGATGCTTGTCGTGTTTCCTACCGTCGAGGACTGATCGACGCAGTTGCGCGAGCCGGCCGCCAGCCGATAGGTGCTGTAGGCCACGCCGACGCCGCCGCCGATGAAGGGCGTGAAGCCTGAATAGGTGCCAAGGTCGACGAAAGCGTTGGCCATCATATTGTAGGCCTTGTTGCTGCCGGCGTTCGATCCTTCGCAATCGCGGTTGCGTCGTCCGGAGGCGACGGTCGATGAGCCGTCCGGGTTCGTCACGGTCACCGTCTGCGTGCCTTCGCAGGTGGTCAAGAAATCATCGGAAAACTTGCTGGTCGGCAACAAGCCGAAATTGAGCTCGCCCCGGAAATAGTCGGTAAAGTGATAGCCCATGCCGACGCTGGCGGAGACCGGGCTTTCGCTGGAGGTGAAGCCTGGCGGCACCTGGAAGTAGTCGTAGGGTTTGTTGACGCTGTATCCGACGTCGCCGCGCAGGTACCAGCCGGAACCCACCTCCACCGGAACGAATTCCGGCGCCTCGTCGACGACGATCGGCGGATCGTAGTCCGCCGCCTGCCCCGGCATGGTTGCCAGGAACACGACTGCCAGCGCCGGCAGGATCAAACGCGAATGCAAAATCATGGCCCGAAACCCCCGCAGAATCGGCAACCGGCAGATATCCGGAAGCCCCCGTTTCGGAGCATTGTTAACTATAGTGGTTAAGTCACAGTTAAGGATAACAAGAGGTTACGCCGTTCCAGGCGCCGCGCGATCGCGAAGCGCTTGCACAAAGAGAAACCGCCCAGCGGAGCCGGGCGGTTTCATCAAGCTTGACTGTTTTACTTGGAGGCGGCGGCTCGTATGCCGCCACAGGCTTGGCGCCAACGCGCTAGTACAGGGCGTAGCGAATGCCGAGCTTGAAATCGTGCGACGTCAGGTCCTTGAATACCATGCCGTCATTGGGCAGCGTGAAGGCCGGGTCGTCGTTGTTGAGCGGCCCCGTCACGGCATCACCCAGCGATACGTAGCTGTAGCCGAGATCGACGGTCATGCGATCGGTGGCTTGTATTCCAAGGCCGGCGTGCAATGCCCAGGCAAAGTTCCATTTGCTCCGTTCTTCCGCCCAGGCGGCGCCGCTCATCAGCTCGTTTACGTCGCGGAATCCATCGATCGTATTGCGGGATGCGCCGATACCTGCGCCAAGGTAGGGTGTGACGCCGCTGAAATTGCCTAGATCGACATAGGCATTGGCCAGCATCAGCCATTCCGACTTCTGGGCGTTATAGTCGTTTGTCGTCAGACCGTTGAAGCTCGAATCCACCCAGTCGACGGCATTGAACTCGGATTTGCCACGGTATTCGACGGTCAGGTCGCCGCGGATCCAGTCCGTGAACTTGTACCCTACGCCGCCGCCGAAGAGTGGCGATGTGCCGAAAGTGCCCTGCTCGAACCAGCCATGCGAGATAATCGATGGATCGTTGTAAAGATCCGTGTCCAGCGTCTCGAGGTCCTGATTGGTCCCGCCGATGTAGCCGCGGATATACCAGCCACCGTAAACCGGAGGATCCACTGCCACGATCGGCGGATCGACAAGGTCGGCGGCGATTGCTGGCATTGCCACGCCAGCGAACAATGCGGCGACGAACGCCTGCTTGGCAAATCTGAACATATTCTTCTCACCCCTGCGAAACCCGGTACCCCGCCGGCCCGGTGATTGAACTCCGGTTTGGATAATGGATTGCAAAGGTTAAGGGCTGTTTAACCCTAATTCTTAACCACGTTTTACCTCGGTTAACGGGAGGTTTTCCTTGGAGGAGAACCTCTCCAGACCAAAAAGCCCGCCGGTGGGGCGGGCTTTTTCTCGCGATGGAAGAGTATTTGCTCAGGCCGCTGACTTGGCTTCCGAGATGACCTCGACGATGTCGTTGACGACCTTCTCGACGAGGCCTGAATCGTCGCCTTCCGCCATCACACGGATAAGCGGTTCGGTGCCGGAAGGACGGATCACCAGCCGGCCATTCTTGCCAAGCAGGCTGCGGGCGTCTTCGATCGCGGCCTTGACGGGCGCGCTTTCGAGAGGCTTGCCGCCGGAGAAGCGGACGTTTTTCAGAAGCTGCGGCACCGGCTCGAACTTCTTGCAGACCTCGCTGACCGGCTTGTCTTCGCGCTTCACGCAGGCCAGCACCTGCAGGGCCGAGACCAGCCCGTCGCCAGTGGTGGAAAAATCCGAAAGCACGATGTGGCCGGATTGCTCTCCGCCAACATTCAGGCCGTGGGCGCGCATATGCTCGACGACATAGCGGTCGCCGACCTTGGTGCGGTGCAGTTGCAGGCCGGCATCGTCGAGGAACCGCTCGAGGCCGAGATTCGACATCACGGTGGCGACCACGCCACCGCCGGCCAGGCGGCCGCTCTGGCTCCAGGATTCGGCGATCAGCGCCATGATCTGGTCGCCGTCGACCAGCGTACCGTTCTCATCGACGATGACCATGCGGTCGGCGTCGCCGTCCAGCGCGATGCCGATGTCGGCGCGCACCTCGTGCACCTTCTTGGCAAGGCTCATCGGATGCGTGGAACCGCAATCCTCGTTGATGTTGAAGCCGTTCGGATCGTCATGGATGGCAATCACTTCGGCGCCGAGTTCCCAAAGGGCGGCGGGCGCCACCTTGTAGCCGGCGCCGTTGGCGCAATCGACCACGATGCGCAAGCCGGCCAGCGACATCGAGCCCTGCGGCAGCGTGCGCTTAGCGAACTCGATGTAGCGGTCATAGGCGCCGTCGATGCGCTTGGCGCGGCCGAGCGAATCCTGGCCGGCGAGCTTGATGTCGATCTCGCCGTCGAGCATCGCCTCGATATGGCCTTCGATCTCGTCCGACAGCTTGTAGCCATCCGGGCCGAACAGCTTGATGCCGTTGTCGTGGTAGGGGTTGTGCGAGGCCGAGATCATGACGCCGATGTCGGCGCGCAGCGAGCGCGCCAGCATGGCGACGGCCGGCGTCGGGATCGGACCCAGCAAGAGCACATCCATGCCCGCGGCGCAGAAACCCGCCACCATGGCGTTCTCGATCATGTAGCTCGAAAGCCGTGTATCCTTGCCCAGCACCACCCGGTGCCGGTGATTGCCGCGCTGGAACGATGCGCCGGCAGCCATGCCGACCTTCATCGCCACTTCAGCCGTCATCGGAAATTTGTTTGCCCGCCCGCGGATCCCGTCCGTTCCGAAATAGCGTCCTGCCATCTTGCTCAACTTCCCACGCCGATGTTGCCGCGGAGCATTGCCACAACAAGGGCGCGACTGGACATCACTTTCCATAAGTATTTGTTACGAAATCTTAGCAAACCGTTTCGCTTGTGCCAATTTCGCCACAACGGCTGACCCTGGGCGTATCGCGGAAGCCGCCATTTGCAGGCGGCATCACCTGAATATCGATACCCTCCTAGTGAAGGCCTTCGATCCATTGGCGTAGCAGCGCGACCGCCTGCGGATCGCCGATGTGGCGGCCAAGTTCAGGCATCATCACGCCGGCTTCCGTGCTTTCTACACGGTACATCAGGATCGAGCCGTCGGGATCGCCCGGCTTGATATCGAATTCCCGGCCGCCCGACCCACGCCCGGCCGCCACCGGGCGTTTCAACACCCCGTATGCCACCGGATCCGTTTCGCCGAACGTCAGGAACAGGCCCGAATTGCTCGCCGGGCCTTCGCGGCGATGGCAGTGCGCGCAGTTGACATCGAGCCAGGCGCGCGCGCGCCCGTCGAGCGGCGCCGAAGCGTCGCGCCAGTCCGGAGCTTTCGGGGCGGCAGAGGCCGCCGGGGCGCCGCTCAGGATTTTCAGCGCGGTCCACTGCTCCAGCTGGTTCTTCGTCCCGCCGGCATAAGCGAAGTCGCCGTTCAGGTTGCGCGCCTTCGGCCCGAGCGGTGCGATCGAACCGTTGAAGGCGTGGCAGCCCTTGCACTGGTTCTTGTTGGGCACCGAATAGGTGAAAGCCAGCGGCGAACCGTCCGCCGTGACGGTTGCGATATCGACTTTGGCGCCGGCGATCTTCAGCGATGCGTTGGTCTGCTCGGCGTTCCAGAGATAGGCCCATGCCTGCCAGCCGCTCTCTTGCCGCAAGAGCACCCGCGTCTCGATCAGCCTGACGTTTTCACCGGGTTTGCGGTAGTCCGCCGGGAAAGCAAACGTCTTGACCAGTGCGCTTCCGACCGGAAACGCGAAGGCTTCGGTCTCGTCATAGGTAGCAGCCTTGCCGTCCGGCACGAACACGAAGCGAAGCTTCTGCGCATTGTCGGAAAAGAGCGGCGTGTTGAGCTGGAACGGCACGACGCCCGCCGCCGGCTTTTGCGCGCTGAGATCGTCGAAGAACCCGTATTCAGAAAGCAGCTTTGGCGGCTTTTCGGCAAGGATGGCGTCGAGCGAAGGAGTGGCGCGGGCGGGCTGGATGGCGACAAGCGAGAGCAGGATCACCAAAAACCAAATTGCGAAAAGCGAAGGTCGTCGATGCTCGCACCCTACGTTGCCCCCCTCTGTCCTGTCCGGCAGGACAGAGGGGGGCGCGAAAGAATGCAGCGCTTCAAATGTGAGCATTGCACGCCTCTCGGAAAGCCTCACGCTCCGCTGTCCTGCGGCAGCTTCACCGGCGCCGGCTCTGGCAGGCTGCCCTTGTAGCCGGCAATGTCGGTATCCGGCCACCAGCCCCACGGCAGCATCAGTTGCGAGATCATCTTCAGATTGACGAAACTCGTGCCCTCGGCCTCGTCGATGTAGACGCGGTTTTCGGCAGCGGTCCACGAGAAGTACTCCGGAATCCGGGTCACGCCGTCCCAGACGATATCCGGCACCGGCGTGCCCGAGACATCGCTGATCGTCTTGCCCACCTCGCCGTCGGGCGCGCCGCCCCCTTCGCCATAGGTATTGCCGTGCACGAAGACACCGCGCGGCACGAACATGTATTTGTCGTCCTCGTAGTCGTTCGGGTAAGCGGCGATCAGCACATGCGCGGTGGCGTTGCCGTCGAGCCGGTTGCCGAACACATGCACGTTGCGGTTGGCCATCACCATGATGCCCATGCCCTTCGGCACGATCGCCACCATGTTGCCCTTCGGCGCGAAATTCGGCGTGTCGTTGTCGATCACGTCATTGTCGAACACGCGGATGTCGTGGCCGCCCTGCACCGGCAGGTTGGGCAGGTCGAAAACCAGGATGCCGCCGGTGTTGCGGGTTGCCGTGTTCTTGTAGACATCGGCCTTGAACGAGTTCTCGATCTCGATGCCGGCGACGTTGAATTCGGCTCTGGAGTTGCGCACGACGATGTTCTCGCTCTGGCCGACATAGATGCCCGCGTCGGCAGCACCCTTCACCGTAACCGCGTCGATCAGCACGTTCTTGGACGAGACGGGATAGACGCCGTAGGCGCCGTTCTTGGCATCCGGACCGTTGGTCCACTCGACCCTGAGCTTGCGGAACGTGATCTGGTCCGAGCCTTTCGACTTGACGCCGTCGCCTTTCGTATCCTCGACGGCGAAGTCCTCCAGCACGACGCGGTCCGAGGTCACCAAGAGCCCCTCGCCGGAGCCTGTCTGGCCCTTGAAGGAAAGGATCGTCGCATCCTGCCCGGCGCCCTTCACCACCACGTCGTCGACATCGAGCGACAGGCCTTCGGTGAGCTCGAACCGTCCGGCGCCGATCATCACCCGGTCGCCGGGCTTTGCCATGATCAGTGCTTCGACCAGCCGCTCCTCCGCGCCCTCGCCCGCTTCGACGGCAATGTCGGCCGCACGGACGGCGCCGGTCGAGACACCTGCCAGAAACACCGCGCAAACGGCGCGCAAGAGCGATGGACGCATCGAATTTTCCTCCCCTTAAAATCGCTTGACGATGGGCGCGCGCTGCCGCAAAGTCAAGAAAAATGAAACAGTTTCACTTTTCAAATGCAAAGGGCGGCGTGATAGCCATCGTGCCCCGACAGGTTCGCGCGCTGAAGACCCGCGACGCCCTGCTGGCCGCCGTGGAAGCGCTTGTCGCGGCCGAAGGAGCAGAGGCCGTCACCACCACGCGGCTGGCCTCGGTGACCGGCGTCTCCGTCGGCACCATCTACCGCTACTTCAGGGATCGCGACGCACTGCTTCTGGCCGCCTACGACGCCACGGTGACCCGCATCGTGCGGACCTGCGGCGCGGCCCTCGAGCAGATCGACCCGGGACTGCCCGTAGCCGATGCCGCCAGAAAACTGCTCGGGCTTTATCTCGACACCGCCGACGCCATTCCCGCGCATTCCGGCCTGCTCGCCGCAATGCGCGCCATCCGCCCGATCGCCGCCGACCAGGGCGGCAACAACGAGACAGCAATCGTCGGCGATCTCTTGGCGCCCTTCCTGCAGAAATTCACGGGCGCTGCCGACGTCGAACCGGCCCGCCTGCATTTCATGAGCGTACTTCTGGGTACGCTTGTCGATCTCTATCTCGTCACCCGCGACCGCGGCGAACGAACGCGGCTGCGCGGCGAGATCGAGGCCCACATGCTTCTGGCACTCGACAGGGCGCTCAGCCGGTAGCAGCGCACAGCGGCGCGGCGGAATCAGCGCGCGCGGCGCATTGGCGGTGTCACCGGCACGTAGAAGCGCACGTGGATGAAATTTCCGCGCGAACGGAAAACAGCCGCGTTTTATGATGCCGTTCCAATGGCTTGAGTGCAGGCACGTCGGCAGCGGTGGCGAAAAGTGTTCACACCTGCCGGGAATGCATGAAAATGCGAGGTATCCGGCGCGGAAAGCAGCGGAAGCAGGGCGTTTGCATGCGACGTCACGGATGGCGGCGATCGCGTCGACACCCTTGGTTCGAGGAAGGGCACGAGGTCGGGTGAAAGCAATATGCGAAGGGATCGATGTGTCAGAATTTTTCAACCGATGGGCGATTGAATATTCTCACGACAACCGCAACAACTGATCATCAACGATGTGGATTCATCCGAGGCAATCATGCCAAGTCCGCGATTGCCACCCGACATGGTGGAGAAGAATAACCGCAACGGTCGCACGGGAGGCTGCCACCGTTGCGGCAGCAAGGAACCCGGCACGGTTTCGGGCAACTTCGTTCCCGATTACCTGCCACCGCATGCCTTGCCAGTATCCGGTCTGCAAAAAATCTATCCGTGCTGCCTGGCCTGCAGCCGGCTATTTGGGGCCACGCTCACGACCTTCCTGCGTGAGAACGGACGATGAGCGCGGTCTTCTGTATAGTTCCCCTCGAATTCAACAGTTTCTACATCGCCGGCTCGCGCAGGGTCCATGTGCCTTGCTCCGTGGACGGGCATGCCTTCGCCGCTGACGAAAAATGCATCAATGTCGGATGCCGTATGTGGCAGGACGGCGACGTCGAAATCCATCTTGGTCGAGCCGCAGACTTCTTGCATTACACCGAACCGCACGTCGAAGCGTTCCTCGAAACACCTCGAAAAAAGGTGTTGCTGTTCGATGCCAATTATCCGGAACTGATGTCGATCCGGACGGACAGCGTGAAAACCCGCATCCGAATCTGGGCGAACCACGAAACCGAACCGGATCATGTCGTGGTGCAGGTTGGTGAGTAACCGCCCCCCGACTGCCTGCCGGCATCCTCTCCCACGTAAACGGGGAGAGGACCGCAGACAAAAACGCCGCTGGATTTCTCCAGCGGCGTTTTCATTTCAAAGCTTGTGAGCAGGCTCAGCTTGTCGGCTGCGGTTCCATGCCGCCTTCGGGCTCGGGACCCTTCTTCTTGCGGCCGCCGCTGGCGCCGCCGGCCTTCGGCACGGCCGAGCCGCGCGAAGTGGGCGTGTCGTCGCCGAGATCGCGCGACGGCTTCTGGCCGGCGATCAGCTGCTTGATCTCCTCGCCCGTCAGCGTCTCGTATTCGAGCAGGCCTTCGGCGAGCGCGATCCAGTCCTTCTTCTTCTTGGTCAGGATCGTCTTGGCGGTGGAATAGGCCTCGTCGATAAGCCGGCGCACTTCGGCGTCGATGATCTGCGCGGTCTCTTCCGAGACGTTTTGCGTGCGCGCCACCGAATGGCCGAGGAACACCTCTTCCTGGTTGTCGCCATAGGCGACATGGCCGAGCTTGTCGGAGAAGCCCCAGCGCGTCACCATGGCGCGCGCCAGCTTGGTCGCCTGCTCGATGTCGGAGGAGGCGCCAGACGTGATGTTCTCCTTGCCGAACTTGAACTCCTCGGCGACGCGGCCGCCCATCATGATCGCCAGGCGGGAAATCATGTATTTGTAGCTCATCGAGTAGCGGTCGCCTTCCGGCAGCTGCATGACCATGCCGAGCGCGCGACCGCGCGGAATGATGGTGGCCTTGTGCAGCGGGTCCGCCGACGGCACGTTGAGCGCCAGGATGGCGTGGCCGGCCTCGTGGTAGGCGGTGAGTTCCTTCTCGGCCTGGGTCATGGCGCTGGAGCGGCGCTCCGCACCCATCATCACCTTGTCCTTGGCGTCCTCGAACTCCTGCATGGTGACCAGGCGCTTGTTGCGCCGCGCCGCCATCAGGGCAGCCTCGTTGACGAGGTTGGCGAGGTCGGCGCCGGAGAAGCCCGGCGTGCCGCGCGCGATGACCTTGAGGTCGACATTCGGCGCCAGCGGCACGTTGCGGACGTGAACCTTGAGGATCTTCTCGCGGCCGTTGATGTCGGGGTTGGGCACCACGACCTGGCGGTCGAAGCGGCCCGGGCGCAACAGCGCCGGATCCAGCACGTCGGGCCGGTTGGTGGCGGCGATCAGGATGATGCCTTCATTGGCCTCGAAGCCGTCCATCTCGACCAGCAGTTGGTTCAGCGTCTGCTCGCGCTCGTCGTTGCCGCCGCCGAGGCCGGCGCCGCGATGGCGGCCGACCGCGTCGATTTCGTCGATGAAGATGATGCAGGGCGCGTTCTTCTTGGCCTGGTCGAACATGTCGCGCACACGGGAGGCGCCGACGCCGACGAACATTTCGACGAAGTCCGAACCGGAAATGGTGAAGAAGGGCACGTTGGCTTCACCCGCGACCGAGCGGGCAAGCAGCGTCTTGCCGGTGCCGGGAGGGCCGACGAGCAGCACGCCGCGCGGGATCTTGCCGCCCAGCCGCTGGAACTTCTGCGGGTCGCGCAGGAACTCGACGATCTCCTCGAGGTCTTCCTTGGCCTCGTCGACGCCGGCGACATCGCCGAAGGTGATGCGCCCATGCGCCTCGGTCAAAAGCTTGGCCTTGGACTTGCCGAAGCCCATGGCCCGGCCGGAACCGGACTGCATCTGGCGCATGAAGAAAATCCACACTCCGAGGATGAGGATCATCGGCAGCCACGACAGGAGAATGCCGAAGATCGAGCTCGATCCGTCGGTCTCGGGCCGCGCATTGATCGTCACGCCCTTGTCTTCAAGCCGCTGCACCAGCGTGGAATCGCCGGGCGAATAGGTCTGGAAGCCGCTTGCATTGTCGATATAGGTGCCGGAGATGCGGTCGCCGGCGATCGTTACCGCCTTGACGCGGCCGCCGGAGAGCTCCTGCAGGAACTCCGAATAGGCGATCTCGCGGGTGGCGCCGCGCTGCTGCGGAGCCTGGAAAAGGTTGAAGAGAGCGATCAGAAGTACGGCGATGATCGCCCAGAGCGCGAGATTGCGATAATTCGGATTCATCAAATGTCCCGTGGGCGTCCCGGATGCGGGACCCGTCCGTGTGAGGTGTCGTTCGTAACATAGGGAGGACGCCTGCCCTTGCCAAGCGTAACCCGGTGTCTCGGTTAAAGCTTATCCTTCATTGTGTCCCACGAATGGCAGGCCGGGCAGAGCTTCGCAACAGAGCAATTCGGCCAATGCGCGCGCCGCCGCGAGGTCGAACGACGGCAGGAACTGCGCCCAGGGTGCGACAAGGGGGATTGCGGTGATCTCGGGCGATTGCCCCTCACCCCGGCCCTCTTCCCGTGACCCTTCGACAAGCTCAAGACGGGGAGAGGGAGGCGTCAGCGTCGCGAATAGCCTCCAGCCAACCGCTGGTTCACAAGCCAGCGCCGCCCGGACCAGGCTTTCGGGAGCGTCAATGCCGGCAAGCTTCGCCTGCCGGGCGTTCTCGCCTCCGAAGGGCGCGATCGCGATCTGCCCGGCGTCCGTGAGGGTTTCGATGCGGTAGCGGCCGTCCCAGATCATCCCGTCATACGGCTTCGTCGGCTCGGGCAGCCCTCGCCGCTCGCGGTGCAGAAAGATGCCGGTGCGCCGTGTATCCACGACGGCCCGCGACAATGTAGCGCGCCACCCTGCGTCGCCGAGACGGCCGAAAAGCGTGGCGCTGCGTGCAAGATCGGGAAGCTGCTCCCTACCGCCGGCTGAAGCGAGGAGGATGCGCAGCGCATAGATCGCCGCGTCCTTGTTGTCGGCAGCGGCAAAGGCACGGTCGAGCGCGATGAGGCCGGGTGCTGCAAGCCGCGCGTGAGCGCGGATGAGTGCGGCCGCCGCCTTGCCAAGCGCGACCCTTACGGCCGCGGCGTGTACTTGCCCCTCACGCTTATCACCCCCTCCTCGCAGCGGGGTAATCGCATATGGGTCCTGTCTTCCCCCACTCCGGCCCTTCAGGCCACCTCTCCCCCCTCCGGAGGGAGAGGAAGGGAGCCCCTCCGTAGCGGCCGGCGCTTCCTCTCCCCCGTCGAGCGGGGGAGAGGTGGTTTGCAAAGCAAACCGGAGTGGGGGTCGACCATCCATATGCGATTGCTCCTCTCCCCGTAGGGACGGGGAGAGGGAGGACTGAGACGTCGCGGCCATCTGTTCACGCGCCGAACGCACCCGCGCGCGCTCGTATTTCCGATCGACATTGCTGGGGTCTTCGGCCCAGCCGATGCCGTTTTGCCGGAGGAAATTCCGCAGCGCCTCGCGCCGCGCGGCAATCAGCGGCCGCACGATCCAGGTCCGGCCTTCGAAGAGCGTCGCCGGGGCCATGCCGGCGAGCCCACGGCCCTCGCCGCGCGCGCCTCGCATCGCCACGGTCTCGGCCTGGTCGTCGACCGTGTGGCCGGCAAGCACGATGTCCGTGCCGGCGGCTGCCGCCGCCTCGGCCAGCAGCCGGTAGCGCGCGACGCGCGCCGAAGCCTGGATGGCGCTCGCCGGCTTGGCGCCCTGCCAGCGCATGGTGCGGTGCGCGATGCCGTGTCGCGCGCAGAGTGCGGCCACATCCCGCGCCTCGGCAGCGGATTCGGGCCGCAGCCCATGGTCGACGGTGACCGCGACGAGCCGCACGCCGGGTGCGGCGGCTTCGAGCCAGGTCTTCGTCAGGAAAAGCAAAGCGAGCGAGTCGCTGCCGCCGGAGACCGCCGCGACGAGCGCATGACGTCCGGAGAGCTCGATGGCCGGGAAAAGCTGGAGAAGTTCGGGTTCGGGCCGGAAGGTCGTGTCGGTTCCGGCGATCATGGCAGCCTGGCTGGCGTCAGCACGCCGCAAGCGCCTGCTCCTGCTTGATGCGCTCCTTGAGCGCGGCGGACGAGTCGGGATAACGCTTGCCCACTTCGCTGAAGGTCGCGCAGGCGACGTCGCGCTGGTTGAGGCCGACCAGCGACACGCCGAGCTTCAAGAGCATGTCCGGCGCCTTCTTGGATTTCGGGTAGCTCTTGTTGGCGGCGAGGAAGACTTCCGCCGCGTCGCGGTATTTCTTCTGCCCGAGCAGCGCCTCGCCGAGCCAGAAATGCGCGTCGGGCGTCTTGGCGTCTTTGGGGAAGCGCGCGATGTGGTCGCGGAAGCCGGCTTCGGCGGTGCCGTAGTCACCCGAGAGGATGAACTGGTAGGAATTGCGGTAGAGTTCTTCCGGATCGCTGGTCGAGGGAAGTGCTGCCACCACGGTGCCGTCTGCCACCGCACCGGCCGACGGGTCGGCCGGGTCGGCTGCCGGCTGGCCGCCCGAGGGAAGGCTGCCGCCGACCATCGCGCTGTCGCCGACGCTGCCGCCGGTGACATTGCCGTCGCGGTCGAAGGTGATGGTGCCGAACGTCTTTTCACCGCCAGGGGCGGGCGCGGCGGCTGTGCCGCCCGCCAGCGGCGTGTCCGTCTGCGTCGAGGCGACGGCGCCGGCCCCCGCCGCGGGCGGGGCGGTGTTTTCGGTGCGCGGCGCCTGGGTCGTGGCGCGGGGCTTGGCGCCCCCACCGGCGTCGGAGCGCTTGCCTTCAAGCTCCTGGAAACGGAACTCGTTGTCTTCCTGCATCTTGCGCATCTGCTCCTGCATCTGCAGGATCTGGAAGTTGAGCTCCTCGATGGTGCCGGAAAGCTGGCGGATCTGCTCTTCGAGCTGCGTCACCCGCGGATCGCCCGCCTGGGCCATCCGCATCGGCTGGTTTTCGGGAGCGCTGTCGCGCTGGAAGACTTTAGGTAGCGGCACGAAGACGCCCGGCAACTGGATGCCCGGCCTCGGCGGCGCGGCATCGTTCGCGGACGCCGCCGCCACAAGAAGCGGCAAAGCGACGATGCCCCCCAATAATGTTCGAAATTTCATCAGATTTTGTGTCCTGGAAAAAATTGCCAAACGGCCGCGCCGAACGCGGCTTCCCGGCTTTTATCAGGACTGGAGACTTCGGCCAAATTTTGTTTACTGGGGCGGAATGCATTCAGGCTGAACGTGCATTCCGCTCCACTGTGCTGTTTTAGCCGCATTTGTGCGACGCCGGGCTGTTCCAGCCGGCTGCAAAATGCTCTGACGAAAAAGGCGGCCGAAACGGCCGCCTTTGATCGTTACCGTGGCCGAAAAGCCTCAGCTGCCGGCAGCACCGTTGAGCACCGTGACGGCGCGGCGGTTCTGGCTCCAGCAGGAGATGTCGTCGCACACCGCGACCGGGCGTTCCTTGCCGTAGGAGATGGTCTTCAGCCGCTGGCCGGCGACGCCCCGAGAGATCAGGTAGTCGCGGGCGGCGGCGGCACGGCGGGCGCCGAGCGCCAGGTTGTATTCGCGGGTGCCGCGTTCGTCGGCATGGCCTTCGACGGTGATGCGGTAGTTGCCGTACTGGTTCAGCCACTGCGCCTGCTTGGAAAGCGTCGCCTGGGCGTCGGCGCGGATCGACGAGGAGTCGGTGTCGAAGAAGATGCGGTCGCCGACATTGACGGTGAAGTCCTGGGCCGAGCCCGGCGTCGCGGCTCCGGCGCCGAGGCCGAGATCGGCGGCGCTGTTCGGCGTCTTCTTGGAAGCGCAGCCGGCGATCGCCAGGGTGGCGACAACAGCGATGACGAGCGGATTTGTTGTGAGTTTAGCAATGCGGCGCATACCCGCCCTCTCCTTCGTATTCTAACGATTTCGTTGATCAACCAGTAACCACGTTGCGGTTAACCGGCGCTCAACAAACACGGTTAATTTTCCGTTTGCCGCTACCCCTGTCGGGCATGACAAGTCCCCGGCTCTATTGCATCGGCCCGAAAATCGGACCCGATTTTCGGAAAGCACGATGCATAGATTCAAAACCTCAGAGCGTCCTTTGCGCGTCCAGAAAGGACGCGCGGCGCTCTGGTTGGCGCGCACCGTAGGCTGAAATGAGGCGTAAACGCGGCGCGGATGTGAAAAGGGGCCTTTGCGGCCCCTTTTTTGCACTGTTTATGGTTGTACCGGGCCGGTTCCACACGCGGGCTGGCCGGTTCCACTTTTCGGGATCATGCTCATTCAAGCAGTGGCGACCACGCGGGGTCGGACGCGAAATTCGCCGTCGGGATCGCCTGTTCGTTGCGGCCGGTCAGGTCGATGGAATAGAGCCGCGGTCCGCCGCCGCCGGCGGGTTCGCGGAAGAACATCAGGACACGGCCGTTCGGCGCCCAGGTCGGGCCCTCCTGCGCGAAGCCGGTCGACAGGATGCGTTCGCCCGAGCCGTCGGTCTTCATGACGCCGATCTGGAACTCGCCGCCCGACTGCTTGGTGAAGGCGATGAGGTCGCCGCGCGGCGACCACACCGGCGTCGAATAGGTGCCGTCGCCGAACGAGATGCGGGTCTGGCCCGAGCCGTCGGCGCCCATCGCGTAGATCTGCGCGCGGCCGCCACGGTCGGAGGTGAACACCACCCGGCTGCCGTCCGGCGAATAGGAGGGCGAGGTGTCGATGGAGTTGGAATTGGTCAACCGCGTGGTGTTGCGGCTGCGCAGGTCCATCGCGAAGATGTTGGAGTTGCCGTCGTCGCGCAGCAGGCTCATGATCACCCGCTGGCCATCCGGCGAGAAGCGCGGCGCGAAGGTCATGCCGGGGAAATTGCCGACGAGCTCGCGCTGGCCGGTCTCGATCTGCAGCAGATAGACCTGCGGCTGGCCGCTCTCGTAGGACATGTAGGTGATTTCCTGGCGGCTCGGCGAAAAGCGCGGCGTCAAAACGATCGAGGAACCGTCGGAAAGATAGCGCTGGCCGGCGCCGTCCTGGTCCATGATCGCCAGACGCTTCTTGCGCTTGGCCTTGCTGCCGGACTCGTCGACAAAGACGACGCGGGTGTCGAAGTAGCCCTTCTCGCCGGTCAGGCGCTCGTAGATCGCATCCGCGATGATGTGCGCGACGCGCCGCCAGTTCTGCTTGTTGGCGAAGAACTGCTCGCCGGAAAGCTGCTGGCCGGCAAAGGTGTCCCACAGGCGGAACTCGGCGCGCAGCCTGCCGTCGGCTTCCTGGGTGACGCGGCCGGTGACCAGCGCCTGTGCGTTGATGACCTTCCAGTCCTCGAAGCGCGGCGCGACATCGGGATTGGAAATCTTCTCGATGAAGGCGGCCTTGTCGATCGGCGCGAACAGGCCGGAGCGCTTGAGGTCGGCGGCGACGACGCCGGCGATGTCGGCGCCCATCGAATCGCCCGACAGGAAGTCGGTGATGGCGATCGGCAACGGCTCGATGTTGCCCTTGTTGACGTCGATCTCGACCAGCGCGCGCGCCGGCAGCGTGACCGCGGCACTCATGCCGGCAGCCATGGCGCCGATCAAAAGCATCGTCTTCAGGAATTTCATCATTCGGTTCAGCCTCTTCAGTACCTGTCTAGCGGTGCTCGTCAGAACATCTCGCTGGGATCGAAATTGACAATCACGTCGGCCCAGGCGTCGTATTTGTCAGCGGGAAGATTGTAGGGGGCGCAGCGCGCCACGGCACGGCGGGCAGCTTCCGCCGCAGCGCGCTCGACACCGCTCGCTCCGCCACCCGAGATGATCTCAGGACTGCCTTCGAGTGCGCCGGCGCGATCCAGCCTGAATTGCACCGAGACCCGGAGGTTGCCGCCATCGGCAGCACCCGCCGGTATGTTCCAGCATTTCTGCACCTGGCCGCGCAGGGCGTCCATCTCGCTCTGCGACAGCGTCGAACCGCCGGTGGTCCTATCGCCGCCAAGAGCGGCCTGGTCGGTCGAGCGCTTGGCGCCGCCGCCCGAAGCCTTTTCCTTGTTCAGCAACGCGGCGACCTCGTCGGCGTTGAAATCCTTTTCCTCGGATTTCGGCTTGGCCGCCTGTTTTTCCGCGGGCTTCTCGGTATCCTTGCGGTCGGGCGCCTTGGCGGTCTCGGCCTTGGGCGGCTGCGGGCGCGCGGCGGGCGACGGCGCGTTTTCAGGCAGCTTGACGGCCTC
Source organism: Neomesorhizobium albiziae (assembly GCF_900114255.1). Lineage (GTDB taxonomy): Bacteria > Pseudomonadota > Alphaproteobacteria > Rhizobiales > Rhizobiaceae > Neomesorhizobium > Neomesorhizobium albiziae. Next base: position 156,632 of record NZ_FOSL01000003.1, read on the forward strand.
GGCCTCGGCATTGTCGGCGACGATCGTTTCGGCGACCGGATCCGGCTTGACCTCCTGCTTGGGCTGCGGCTGCGGCGTAACCTCGGTGGCCGGAACCGGCGTCGGCTTCGGCTCGGCCTGCTTGACGGGCTCGGGCTCGGGCTTCGGCTGGTCGGCGGGCTGCGGCAGCGGCTCGGGCGCCGGCGGCGGGGCAGCGGCCGCCTTCACTTCCTTGGGCGTCGGCGTCGGTGTCGGTGGCGCCGACGTGTCGAGCTTGTTGTCGCCGAGCTTCTGGGCGTCGGGCACATCGGCCGGCTTGGTCGTCGGCTTCGGTGCCGGCCTCTCGGCCTTCGGCGCCTTCTTGTCGCCCTGCTGGATCTGGGTGATCGAGATGATCTCCACCGGCAGCGCCTCGACATCCGAAACCTCGAACGCCTTCGGCGCGGACAGCGAAAACAGTCCGAAGCCGAGCAGCGTGGCGTGCATGACGACCGATGTGGTGAGGCCGGCCTTCATTTCCTACTGGGTTTCCTGTTCCTGCAGCGTGACCAGGCCGATCTTGTTGTAGCCGGCGGCCTGGATGCGGGCCATGACGCGCATCACGGTGCCGTAGTCGGCGGTCTTGTCGCCGCGCACATAGATGCGCTCCTCATAGCCGGCCTTGGCGATGGCGCCGAGCTTGGCCACGACTTCCTCGAGCGGTATCTCGGTTTCCTGGATATGGATCTGGCCCGCCTCATTGATGGAGATGGTGATCGGCTGCGTTTCGGAGTTGAGCGCCTTGGCCTGCGTTTCGGGCAGGTCGATCGGCACGCCGACCGTCATCAGGGGTGCGGCCACCATGAAGATGATCAGAAGCACCAGCATGACGTCGACGAACGGCGTCACGTTGATTTCCGACATCAGGCGGTGATGGCGGCCACGGCGCCTGTGGCCGCGGGTTCCGCGTCCGCCCGTCTGTCCGGCTGACATTCCCATCCGTGCCTACCTCACGCCGCCTTCTGGGCGACGACTTTTTCATCGATTTGGCGCGAGAGTATGGCGGAGAACTCATCCGAGAACCCTTCCATGCGCACCGCGAGCTTGCCCGCGTCTGATGACAGCTTGTTGTAGGCGATGACCGCCGGAATGGCCGCGAGCAGGCCGATCGCCGTGGCCAGCAGCGCCTCGGCGATGCCGGGAGCGACGACGGCAAGGTTGGTCGACTTCGAGCCGGCGATGGCCTGGAACGAGGTCATGATGCCGACCACCGTGCCGAACAGGCCGATGAAGGGAGCGGCTGAGCCGATGGTGGCGAGGAAGCCGAGCTTGCCTTCCAGCCGCTCCATCTCGCGCGTCAGCGCCAGGTCCATCGCCTTGTCGATGCGCGTCTGCAGCGCCAGCGGCGACTTGGCGCCCTTCTCGAAGCTTTTCTTCCACTCGCGCATGGCGGCCACGAAGATGGCGCTCATGCCGGTGGTCTTGCGGTCGGCGAGCGTGCGGTAGAGCTCTTCCAGCGACTGCCCGGACCAGAACACCTGCTCGAAGCGGTTGAGGGCGCTGCGCATGCGGTTATAGGCGATCAGCTTGTCGACGATGATCGCCCACGTCCAGATCGACGCGGCGAGCAGGCCGAGCATCACCAGTTTCACCACCCAGCCGGCCTGCCAGAACAGGGCCCAGATCGACAATTGTGCGCCCGGCTCGGCGAGTGCGATGTTTTCCATTTGAACCGTCCTTAAGATACCGGGTTTCGGCTTAGCCGCTGGCCCATGCGCATCACTCCGAAATGGCCCGTCCGCGCGAAGCTTCCGGAAAGTGCCCCAAAATGCGCCGTGGCGGGCCTTTTCGGGGCGAAATTTGGTGAAAGGAAGGCGCGCGGATTCCCGCCAACCTTCACCGATTTCTTCATGGACCGTTAAGGTTAAGGATGAGTTAGGAAGAAGGGCGCTCATGAGCGGGGGCAAGTGCTGTCGCGTATGCCCCCTTCACCGCCTTCGGCGTCCCCCTCCCCCGCTGCGCAGGGGAGGAACCGCGGCGTTGCGGACGGCCTCCTCGCCCCCCTCGATGGGGGAGGTGCCGAGCGAAGCGAGGCGGAGGGGGTGGAAGCGGTAGCAAGGTCACCCCACCCGGCCCTTCGGGCCACCCTCCCCATCGAGGGGAGGGAGACAGGCGGAGCCGAAACTACCCCGATCCGCGCGCGGATCGACCCTGCCCTCAAGCGGGAGGGAGTTCTGTCGGCATGAACGCCGCGACCCACTCCTTGGGGAAACGCCGCGGCCGGCCGTTTTCGCCGATGATGGCGGCTTCGACCTTGGCCTCGACCAGCACTTCCTCGCCTCGCTTCAGTTGCTGCGCCATGAAGATGCGCGCGCCGGAAATCGCCTCGGTGCGGGTGTCGACGGTCAGGATGTCGTCGATGCGCGCCGAGCCGCGGAAATCGATTTCCATGCGGCGCACCACCCAGACCAGTCTCTCGCCGTGCTTGCCCTCGGCGAGCTCGGTGTGATGAACGCCGGCAAGCCGCAGAAAATCCGAGCGGCCGCGCTCGAAGAATTCGAGATAGCGGGCGTGGTAGACGACGCCGGAAAAATCCGTGTCGGCGAAATAGACCCGCGCCATGATGCGGTGGCCAAACGGCGTCAGCGCCCCGGAAAGGCCGGCCATCAGCAAGTCCCGTTCACCATGATCCGCCATCGCGCTTTCCTTTTTCCGGCTGACCTGACAGGGAGACCCGATGGCACTATTGGCGGCGACGATCAAGAACTGTCTTCTGGCGCTGGCGCTGCTGGCCTGCCTGGCCGCGCCCACTGCGGCGGCAACCTTCTCCATGAAACGCGGCATCAACCTCGACATCTGGGTGACATGGCCGGATGAAAAGCAGTGGGGCGACGAGGCGGTGATCCTGCCTTACCCCGAATGGCGCAAGAGCGTCGGTGACGCCGAACTCGCCACGCTGAAGGAGGCCGGTTTCGACTTCGTCCGCATCCCGGTCGACCCGGCGCCATTGCTTTCCGCGACGTCCGCCGCCCTGCGCGAAAAACTCCACGCTTCGGTGCTGGACTCCGTGCGCATGGTCAATCGCGCCGGCCTGAAGGCCGTTGTCGACCTGCATCTCATTCCGACCGGCGGCGGTCGCTCGGTCGGCATGGACGAGGTGATGAGCGACCCCGCCATGTTCGACCGCTATGTCGAGACGGTGCGCAACATGGCCAAGACGCTTTCAGGGGAAGACCCGGCGCTGGTGGCGTTCGAACTCATGAACGAACCGCTGCTGGATTGCGCCGAGGACGGCACCAATCTGTGGCCCGAGCGCCTGAAGCGGCTCTACGCTGCGGCGCGCGCCTCGGCGACGCGGCTGACGCTGGTGCTTTCCGGCGCCTGCTGGGCGGGCGCCGAGGGCCTTGCAAAAATCGATCCCCGGGAATTTCCCGACGACAATTTGATCTGGACGTTCCATTCCTACCAGCCGTTCCTGCTGACCACTCAGGGCGCCACCTGGGCCGGCGATTTCATCCGCTATGTCACCGGCCTGCCCTACCCGCCGCATTCCGTGCCGCGCGCCGAACTGGACGCAGCACTCGAAGCGGTGCGCCAGAAAATCAGGGCCGAGGCGCCGCTGCTGCGCCGCGCCGGGATGCTCGCCTATCTCGACGAGCAGATCGCCACGGTGGACACGCGGGAAAAACTCGACGGCGTGCTCGATGAACCGTTCAACGCCGTCGACGCCTGGGCGAAAAAACATGGGGTTGCTTCCCAAAACATTTTCCTCGGCGAGTTCGGCATGATCCGCCAGGAATATGGCAACCCGTTCGTGATGCCCGGTGCCTCCCGCGCGGCCTATGTGAAAGACATGATCGGCCGCGCCGAACGCCACGGCTTCGCCTGGGCGATCTGGGGTTACGGCGGCGCCTTCGGCATCGTCGACGAATTCGAGGGCAGGAAAGCGGAAGGCGACGTGATGGAGGCGGTCAGGGGGCTGAGGTAGGGGGTGGCTTATTTGCCCGCCCGGCCGCGTGCCGTGGTTAAGATTCTCGCCTATTGATTGTAGGATTATTTTCCTGTATATTCGACCTCTTTTCGTGGAGGGCATATGCAGGAACCTGCGAGTGACCAATCCAGGATCAAGGAAATACAATCGGCGCTGGCGAGCCTTGATGTCGATATAAAACTTCTCCGCCTTGGTATGAAAGCCGGGTTCAATCCCAGCCAGCCGCGCGTGCCCGCAGGCGATCCCGACGGCGGACAATGGACGGACACCGGAGCGGGGGGAAGCGATAACCCCCGGCAATCCACGTTCCGAACTGCCGACCGCGCAAGAATCGTAACCCGGTTTGGCGCCGGACATTCCATCGCAGACCCTAGAAGCCGCCACACCGTCACCCTGGCGAACGGCAAGAGATTCGTCTTCGAGACGGAAGGCGCCGTACAGAGTGTGTTCGATGGCAAGGGCCGTCCAATCAGCAAAGCGATCTGGACGCCCGCCGGCCCGGAAAGCTTGCCCATTGTTCAACAAGCGGGTTTGCCGGCGCGTGAGGCCGTCGACGCTTTTGAGGCTGCCCGACACCTGTACAATCGGCTCACGGCCGGCAACTCTCCCGAGCAGCGCGCCTGTCTTGCCTTTACCGCGACGGAGTTCGAGCCTGACTCGACATTACCGACTGTAAACTTCGTCGGTATGCTGTCGCGCGCCGACACGGCTGCCGTCTGCAGCAGGCTCGACACTGTGCAACGCCTTGCCGACGAAGCAAGCGTGGAGGCAAGGGCAGCCGGCACCTATCCGAACCCGGCTGTTTACGGCACTGCCGTTCATACGCGGTTAAGTCATAAGATCCGCGATCTCGGGGATCCATCCCTTCGACCCGAACGATCATTGACAAAGAAAATCGAGGAAGCACCCTTCAGTAATGCCGTTCGTGTCGATGTTCTGGAAGACCATGGTACTGGTCCGATCTGCGTTTATGACCTCAAGACCGGGCGGCGTGGCCTGAGCAAGGCGCGAACGCTTGAGTTTGGCGTCAGGTTGGCGAAGTACGGCCGTCCAATCATCGTCATCGAGATAAGGCCCTTCGAATGAGCGCCAACGCCCTGATCAAGAAGCATCTGATGCCGCTCCTGGCCGGGCATCCGGACATCGCGGTCGTGGGGCGCTGGATCATGATGAAGCCGATCCGGCATGTGCTGCGCGGTATCGTGATTTTGAGCCGCGAGCATGACAACTATTTTGCGCCTGAATGGGCGGTGACGCATTTCTGCGAACCGGTCGGCTTCTTTCCGCTGAATTGGGGAGATATCATTCACCGTGAAACGCCCGGCCTCTTCTACTGGAACGACCCGGAAGCGCCGGCGCAATTCGTGAAGCAGATCGAACGCGACATCCTGCCGCTTTTCCGCAGCATCGAAACCCTCGACGACATGGTGGCCTATCTCCGCACCAAGCCGATCCCGCATCGGGATTTCGAAATCGACGAGTTGCGCGGGGTCTCGCTCCACGCGGCGCGCGGCGATCTGGCCGCCGCCCGCGCCAAGCTGGACGATCTCAGGAATCGCCGCTCCTTATGGTGCATACCGGGCTTCGCGGAAAAGGAAGTATCTTCCGTGGTCGATGCGCTCGGCCCGCTTCTCGATGCGGGCGACCGGGCGGGTATCGCCCGGCAACTTGCCGAGTGGGAGGCGATGCGCATCGCTAAACTGCCGAAAGGCATGGCCAAAATCTGGGAGCCGACACCGTTTCCGGTGGAAGAGAATTGAAGCCGGGCTCAATCCTCTTCCTGGAACAGGCTGATCTGCGTGACCGCCAGGTCGCGCGGCGCTTCCAGGCCAAGGTGTTTCCAGGCGCTCGCCGTCAGCACGCGGCCGCGCGGCGTGCGCTGGATGAAGCCCTGCTGGATGAGGTAGGGCTCGATGATGTCCTCGATGGCGTCGCGCGGTTCCGACAGGCCGGCCGCGATGGTCTCGATGCCGACCGGGCCGCCGCCGAAGTTCATGGCGATCATCGACAGGTAGCGCCGGTCGAGCGAATCGAGGCCGAGCGCGTCGACCTCCAGCCTGGACAGCGCCTCGTCGGCGATCTGGCGGTTGACATGGCCGTCGCCGGCAACGGCAGCGAAATCGCGCACGCGGCGAAGCAACCGGCCGGCGATGCGCGGCGTGCCGCGCGCCCGGCGGGCGATTTCCAGCGCGCCGTCGTCGCCAAGCGGCATGCCGAGGATGCGGGCGCCGCGCCGCACGATCTGCTCCAGTTCGTCGACCGAATAGAAATTGAGCCGCACCGGAATGCCGAAACGGTCGCGCAGCGGATTGGTGAGCAGGCCGAGCCGCGTGGTGGCCGCGACCAGAGTGAACTTGGCCAGGTCGATCTTGACCGAGCGCGCTGCCGGCCCCTCGCCGATGATCAGGTCGAGCTGGTAGTCCTCCATCGCCGGATAAAGGATTTCCTCGACCGCCGGGTTGAGCCGGTGGATCTCGTCGATGAAGAGCACGTCGCGCTCCTCGAGATTGGTGAGGAGTGCGGCGAGGTCGCCCGCCTTGGCGATGACCGGGCCGGAGGTGGAACGGAAATTGACGCCGAGCTCGCGCGCCATGATCTGCGCCAGCGTCGTCTTCCCTAGGCCGGGCGGCCCGACGAACAGCACATGGTCGAGCGCCTCGCCGCGACCCTTGGCGGCCTCGATGAAAACTTTCAGATTGGCGCGCGCAGCCGCCTGCCCGACGAATTCGTCGAGCGACTGCGGGCGCAAGGTGGTGTCAACGTCCTCGCCGCGTTTGTCGGGGGAGATGAGGCGGGGGGAAAGGTTCACGAGAGAAGTTCCATCGTAGGGATACGCGCCGCTGCCTCGCGATCGAACGTAACCGTCCGCACGCAGCCAGCCTTCAAGGCCGAGTGAGCAATCAGGTGGTCGGCGAGTTCATCTTTGAGAGCTGCTCCGCGGCTTATCAGCGTCGAGACAAAAAATTCATCCTCAATGAGCAGTCCGGCGGTTTCCACGATCAACAGCAGAACCGCATGAACCTGCTCACGGGAGTAGCGGTAGAGGCGTCGAAGAACCCATGTCAGCTCAACAAGTACGATCAAACTGATGAAAGCCGGATCATCCGAATTACGGCCCTTCATAAAAGCTTCCGCTTTCGCGAACTGTTCGGCATCGTCGTTGACGATGTATTGAATCAGAACATTGGTATCGACCGCGTTCATTCGCGCCCCTCGTTCCACTGCCGGCGAATGCGTTCATGATCTTCGGCGATGTAATCGCCGATTGCATTGTCGAAATCCTGAAGTGTCGCGCCCGCCCCCTTGGGCGGTTTACCCAGGAATCCAGCAAGGTCGGCGATGCTGCGATTCTTGGGGATCAGCCGGACCAGGCCATTGTCGAGGACATAGTTGATACGATCGCCGGGTTTAAGTTTGAGATACTCACGCACCTCTTGCGGAATTGTCGTCTGGCCTTTTGAAGTGACTTTCGATTGATATCCCATCGAAACCTCCATCCTTACATCTCTATAATGGTAAGGAAATTGCGCCAGCGCAAGGCACAGTTTACCGCGCCAGTTCCTTCAATCCGAGCCGGATCAACTTAGCCGAATCCGCGCCCTCGCCGGCGGTCTTCATGGCCGCGGCGATCGCATTGGCGGCGATGTCCCTGGAGTAGCCGAGATTGGTGAGCGCGGAGACCGCGTCGGCCACGGGCGCGGGCGCCACCCCTTCGCCGAGTTCCTGCTTCAGGCCGATCGTGCCCGAGGCCGACCCGGCGAAGGCCGGCGCCTTGTTCTTCAACTCCGTGACGATGCGCTCAGCCACCTTCCTGCCGACGCCGGGCGCCCTGGAGACCATGGCGATGTCACGCAGCGCAATCGCGTTGGCGAGATCCGGCGGCGACAGCGTCGACAGGATCGCCAGTGCCACTTTGGCGCCGACGCCCTGTACATTGTTCTGCAGCAGGCGGAACCATTCGCGCTCCAGCGCGGTCTGGAAACCGTAGAGCCGGATCATGTCCTCGCGCACATAGGTCTCGATGAACAGCGTGACGGCCTCGCCCGGCCCCGGCAGGTGGGCGAGCGTCCGGGCCGAGCAATAGGCGACGTAGCCGACGCCATGCACGTCGACAACGCAGTGATCCTCGTCGATCTCGTCGAGCATGCCCTTGAGCTTGCCGATCATGTCTCGTGTTTCCTAAGGGTGCGTGTCGGGGGCGATGATGCGCAGCATCGGAAAATAGGCGCGATAGCGCGCCTGGTCCCGCGTCAGCAGCGAATAACCGCGCACTGCCGCATGTGCGCCAATGTAGAAATCCGGCAAGGGAGACCGCTTCGGCCCGCCGTCGCGGCGATAGGCCAGAAACGCGTGGCCGGCAGCGAAGGCCGCTTCCCACGGCAGATCCTCCCTGACGAAACGCGATGGCGACAGCGCCTGTTCCAGCGCCGATTCCAACGGATACCCCGCGGCCATTTCGGCATAGATGATCGGGTTGATGACCACTGGTCCCTCAGACCGGACACGCTCGATGTGACGGATCGACCAGTCTTCCCACGGGCTGCCAGCATCGAAGAGATCGATCAGCACCTTGGTGTCGACAAGCGTCGGCATCAATCCCTCAGAAGCCGGAAAAACTCGTCCCCAGTCATGCCGCCCAGATCCATCGATCCCTTGTGGCGGCGGATATGATCCATGAAATTGGCCACCTCCAGATTGGCGTCCGCAGGCGGCGCCGGACGCATGATGGCGACGTCATCCTGCAGGCTGAATTCCACCTCGCTGCCAGGCACGATTCCCAGCTTGCGGCGGACATTCTTCGGAATGGTGACCTGGCCTTTTTCAGTGACGCGCAATGGTAATACCTCTGCGGTATTACTTAGCGGCCAAACCGGAACAAGTCAAGAACAAGCAGGATCAGTTCAGGATCAACCCGCGAGCGCGATGCGGTAGGCCGCGCTTTGCCGGTGATGCGCGTGGCAGATGGCGATGGCCAGCGCGTCGGCCGCGTCGTCGCCCTGGAACGTCGCCTTCGGCATCAGCACCTTCACCATCATGTGGATCTGCTGCTTGTCGCCGTGGCCGACGCCGATCACGGCTTTCTTGACCGCGTTGGGCGCATATTCGGCAACCCGCAATCCGGCGCGCGCCGGCACCAGCATGGCGATGCCGCGCGCCTGGCCGAGCTTCAGCGTCGCCGAGGCGTCCTTGTTGACGAATGTATGTTCCACCGCCGCCTCATGCGGCATGTGACGGTGAAGTACGTCGGCCAGCCCGTCATGCAACTGGCAGAGGCGCGAAGCGAGATCAGCCTTGTCGTCCGATTTCACGGTTCCCGAGGCAACGAAACGCAGCGAATTGCCAAGGCTCTCGACGATACCCCAGCCGGTCCGCCTCAAACCCGGATCGATGCCGACAATGCGAATCGTTTCCCTCATCCCGTCCACTTTACCTCCGCCGGCCCTTGATGCCAGCGAATTGTGAACAAAACAGAAACGAATAGCTCGGCGCGTCAGCCGCGCGCGAAAGCCGTGTTGAGGAGCGAGATCTGGTCGGAGACAGGATTCGCGATGCGCAGCGGCGCAGCCGGTGCATTGCTGTTGCCGCCATAGATCTGGTCGTCCATGCGGCGCACCACGCCTTGCAGGCTGAGCGAGCGAAGCACGAGGTCGCGGAAGGCTTCCGGCAGCTCGAACCAGCCGGTGCCGTTCTCCTGGGCCGAACTCGTGTCGAGTCGCACCTTGGATTTTTCGGCGGCGACCTGGTCGCGCGTCATTTCACCGGAATTCGCTGCCCGCTGCAGGAGCAGCCATGACGCCACCTGCATCAGCCTTGTGGTCAGCCGCATCGATTCGGCTGCGTAGAGCGTGGCGGCCGGCCTCGACAGTTTCTTGGCCTCGGCGCGCCCTTCGCCATCCAGATATTCGGCGGCCTGTTCGACCAGCCGCATGCCCTCGTTGTAGAGCGGCTTGAAGGAATGCGAGAAAACCCGGCGCTCGGCCAGCTTTATGGTAGTCGCCATTCCTCTTTCAGCCTCGATCATCTTTCACTACGCCCCTGCACGACCCGCCGAACTTGCCGTTCTATACGCGGCGAACCCGTTCCAGGTTCCCGCTACCCTTGCTGGAGCATGACCTTTTCCGAAAACCGGTTTCCACTTTCCGGGATCATGCTCTAGACGCCAACAGTAAGAAAATGCTCTGTGGCGCCGTTCAAGGCAAGCGTATGTTTAACAGAAGGTTAACGGCGAAACTGCGGCCCCGCCGCGCGGGTCGCCAAAATCCTGTCGCGGACAAAAAAAGAGCCGCGAAATGGCGGCTCTCAGGAGTTTAACAGGGAGGCGTCAAACGGAGTGGCACCAACCACTCGGTAAGAATCCAGATCACTGGATGCACACAGTAAACACCTGTAAAGCTTAACAGACTCTTAACGGCCCGCATATTTTTTAGCTCAAGCTGAAAGAAACTGTGCCGCAACCGCACAGTTGAGCCGCTGTTCCTTCAGCGAATCAGCCGCTAAGAAACCAGCCGGAGCGGTTCACGATTCCATGGAATCGTTCAGCCGCTCCAAGTCTTTGTTTGGTCGCGTTTCCGAACCGGAAAACCGCTACGCACTTTTCCTGGAAACGCTCTACGCGCGCCGCACGACCGGCACCGATATCCATGCGAACAAGAGCATTCCGGCCAGGAAGCCCATCGAGGCGACCGCGGTCACCGGCTCCAGCGCGTCGTTGCCCGCCAAAAGGAAGAACAGCGACACCACGAGGATGACGCCGCTAACCGCCGTCAGCCAGAAGTGCGCCTGCGCAAGCCGTGTTTCCCTGGCCGCGGGAAACAGGTGGTAGAAGAAGGCGAACACCGCCGACATCAGCCAGCCCAGCACCATCATGTGGGCGTGCACCGGCATCTGCGAGTGATCTCCGCTGATCCCCATTTCCAGCCCTAGCAGCATCCCGAAGATTGCGTAGACAACCGCCAGAATGAAGAATTTTCGTGCGACTCCTTGCATGTTCCCCTCCAAAGTTTCCCGATCCCTAAAGGCATTGGCGGCCGCGCATCCCCAGAGCGGGATGTTGCTTGAGCCGCATTTGCGAGACGCCAGGCGATTCCACCTGGCCGCAAATGCGGTTTGTTCAGCCGCCTTGTCTGAGCAGAAATCCCACCGCCGAATCCCCGACCCGGCCGCAGTCTAGAGCGGCGTTGTTTCCGGTTGTTGTCGCCGGGGCGACCAAGTGGATACGCGGAGGCGTTATTGCGGGAAAGACGCCTTGGCCATCTCGCGCAGCCGGAATTTCTGTATCTTGCCGGTCGAGGTCTTGGGAATTTCCACGAAGACCACCGCCTTCGGCACCTTGAAGCGCGCCAGCAGCCCCCGGCAGTGCTCGACGATCTCGTCCTCGGTCGCCGCCTTACCGGGCTTCAGCTCGACATAGGCGATCGGCACCTCGCCCCATTTGTCGTCGCTTCGGGCGACAACGCCGCAGGACGCCACGGCGGCGTGCTTGTAAAGCGCGTCCTCGACCTCGATCGACGAGATGTTCTCGCCGCCGGAGATGATGATGTCCTTGGACCGGTCCTTGAGCTGGATGTAGCCGTCCGGATGCATGACGCCGAGGTCGCCCGAATGGAACCAGCCGCCCTCGAAGGCCTCGTCGGTGGCCTTGCGGTTCTTCAGGTAGCCTTTCATGACGATGTTGCCACGGAACATGACCTCGCCGATGGTCTCGCCGTCGGCCGGCGTCTTCTCCATGGTTGCGGGATTCATCACGGTGAGGTCTTCGAGCGCGGCGTAGCGCACGCCCTGGCGGGCCTTCTTCGAGGTGCGCGGCCCCTTGTCGAGCTGGTCCCAGTCGTCATGCCATTCGTTGACGACCGCCGGTCCGTAGGTTTCGGTGAGCCCGTAGAGATGCGTCACCGCGAAGCCGGCGTCGGCCATGCCCGACAGCACCGCTTCGGGTGGGGGCGCGGCCGCCGTGTTGAAGGTGACGACCTGCGGGAATTCGCGCTTGTCTTCCTCCCGCGCGTTGATCAGCGTCGACATGACGATGGGCGCGCCGCACAGATGGGTGACGCCATGGTCGGCGATTGCGTCGTACATCGCCTTCGGCCGCACCCAGCGCAGGCAGACATGGGTGCCGGCCTGCACGGCGAGCGTCCATGGAAAACACCAGCCGTTGCAGTGGAACATCGGCAGCGTCCACAGATAGACCGCGTGCCTGGCCATGCCGGCGTGGATGGTGTTGGTGTAGGCCATCAGGGCCGCGCCCCGGTGATGATAGACGACGCCTTTCGGATTGCCGGTGGTGCCCGACGTGTAGTTCAGCGAGATCGCATCCCACTCGTCGTCCGGCATCGACCATTGGAAGCCGGCGTCGCCACCGGCCAGGAATTCCTCGTAATCGGTGGAGCCGATGCGCTCGCCCTTCGGATAGGGCGCATCAGTGGCATATTCGGGGTCGTCGAAGTCGATGACCAGCGGCGTGACCTCGGCCAGCGCCAGCGCGTCCTTCATGACGCCGGAAAACTCGCGGTCGACGATCAGAATTTTTGTCTCGGCATGGTCGAGCTGGAAGGCGATGACGGCGGCGTCGAGCCTGGTGTTCAGCGAATGCAGCACCGCCTTGACCATCGGCACGCCGAAATGCGCTTCCAGCATCGGCGGCGTGTTGGACAGCATCACCGTCACCGTGTCGCCCTTGCCGATGCCTTTGGCCGAAAGCGCGGAGGCAAGCTTCAGCGAGCGCTGCCAGAAATCGCGGTAGGTGACGCGCTGGCCGCCATGAATGATGGCGACATGGTCGGGGAAGGTTTTGGCGGCGCGCTCCAGAAACGACAGCGGCGTCAGCGGCTGGTGGTTGGCGATGTTGCGGTCGAGGCCGGTGTCGTAGATGCCTGGCAAGTGCTCCCCCTTCGGATACGAGAAGGAGAGCTTAGACCGCCGCAAGGCGACATTGAAGCAATTCTATTTCAGGATTTATCCGCCGCCGGCGCGGCGGATAAATCGTCAAGACGGCTTGAGCGCGGCGCCGCCAATAGCGCGCGAGGCAGCGGCGGGTTTCGGCTTCTTGCCGGCCAAGCCGATCCTCGGCTGCCATTCCAGGTAATAGGCGAGCGCGAACTGCAGCGCGATGCCGGTCGAGATCAGCACGATGTCGTAGAACATGCCGCCCGGGCTGACCGTCTTCATGACCTGCCCGACCATGGCAAGCAGCGTGCCGGCGATGAAGACCGGAAGCGAGTGCTTGCCGAGAACGGCCAGCGGATGGTTAGGGCCGGTGCGCGCCAGGTTGGACAGCCACGGCACGGTGACGATGAGGTAGGCGATCGCCAGGATGTGCAGCAGCCGCGAGGCCGACAGGAAGGTCTTGTCGAAGCCGGTGAGCACGGTGGGCAGGCCCGACGCGGTCTCGATGCCCCACAGCGGCCATTTCACCCAGAACAGCGCGCCGGCGAGATAGAAGACGGCGGCACCCGCCATCCACCAGTTGAAGCGGATTTCGCCGCCGCGCTTCACATGCATCATGCCGGCGATACCGATGACGAACAGGAACTGCCAGGACAGCGGGTTGAGGAACCAGAAGCCGTCGCCGGGATAGTTGGTCGGCGCGACCTGGTTGACGCCGGCGACGAGCCAGACCAGCCCTGACGCCATCATCATCAGCCGCAGGCTGACCGTGCCGAGCAGGAGGAAGACCGGCAGCATCAGAAGCACCACGGCATACATCGACAGGATGTTGTTGTAGCCGACCTGATGGCCGAGCGTGGCGATGCCGACCAGCGCCTCCGGCGTGTCGTTGATGATCAATTCGATGTTGATCAGCTTCAGAAGGTCCGGGCGTGAAAAGTAAAGTGCGGCGGCCGAAAAGATCGCCAGCGTCGCCACCGTCGTCATGATGTGGGTGACATAGAGAACGCCGGCGCGACGCCACGCCTTCAATGTGATCAAAAGCCGGTTGCCCGGCTCGAACTTCAGCCCGTAGGCCAGCCCGATCGCGATGCCCGAGATCAGCACGAAGGCCTCGGCCGAATCGGAAAAGCCGAAATTCTTGTGCGTGAAGTGCTCGAAAATCGTGCCCGGCACGTGATTGATGAAGATCGTCAGCAGCGCAAGCGCGCGGAAAACATCGATGCGGGTATCCCGCTGGGAGGAAGCATTGCCGGTCATGATCAGTCACGGGTTTTTGTTGCGCAAGGCGGGTCCGGATCGGACCGCCGGGGCGATGAATGGTTACCGCCATAACGCGCAAGTACCGGAAAAGGATGACGTCTTCGCGTTTTTCCCCGTCACGTTTTAATTCAGCGCTAAAACATTTGCGCAGCACCATCCCATAGCAGCTTGAACGCGACGACGGCCACCGTGGCGTAGGTGAAGGGGTAGAAAACCTCCGGCCGCATGCGCCGCACCAGCCAGGCGCCGGCCAATGTGGCGAGCGGCGCAAACGGCATCAGCACGGCGGAAGCCGTGAGGTTGGTGGCGTCGAACTGGCCGAGGGCGAAGTAGGGAACGAGCTTCACCGCGTTGGTGACGGCGAAAAAGATGGTGCCGGTACCGGTCACGACCTTCGGATCGAGCCGGAGCGGCAAGGTATAAACCTGGAAGGGCGGTCCGCCGACATGGGCGATGAAGCTGGTGAACCCGGCGGCGGTGCCCCAGAACGCGGCCGCCACGGGGTTCTGCCGCGAGGTGTGGTCGGCGCCGTGACGGTACAGCAGGTAGAGCCAGCGCCCGACAAAGACGATGGCGACGGCGCCGACGATGAAGCGCACCATGTCGGGCGTCACCACCGCGGCCAGCAGCCAGCCGGCGCCGATGCCGACCATGCTGCCTGGCAGCATCTGCACCAGGATCTGGCGGTCGAAGATGCCGCGCCATGTCCACAGCGACACGATGTCCATGAGCACCAGGATCGGCAGCAGGATGGCGGCCGCCTGCACCGGCGAGATGACCAGCGCCATCAGCGGCACGCCGATGAAACCCATCGCGCCGCCGAAGCCGCCTTTCGACAGGCCGACAAGCAGCACCGCGGGAATGGCCACCGCGTAGAAGGACGGGTCGAAGAGCAGTGCGTTCATGGGAGGCGCCTTCGGGGACCTCCCGCTTATCCGGATTGCCGCCGCAATGCGAGGGGTGCTGCAAACTGGCCCATCTGTTCAACGCCCCTGCATTGCTCTATTCGCAAGGCCAGTCGACCACCGCCCGGCTTCGCGGGCGCATTCCGGAACTGCTTGCCCATGACTGATGCCCTCAACCGCTGCCGCCTCGTGCTGATCGCCCCGCCGGGCCTGTCGCCCGACGATCTGGAGCGCAAGCTCCGCCAGGCGCTGGAGGGCGGCGACGTCGCCTCGCTGATCCTGCCCGCCTACGACCTGCACGAAACGGCGTTCCAGGACCTCGCCGAACGGCTGGCGCCTGTTGCCCAGGCGGCAGGTGTCGCCGTGGTGATGGCCGGCGATACCCGCATCGCGGCGCGCGTCAAGGCCGACGGCGTGCATGTCGACGAGGGCAAGGCGGCTCTCGCCGACGCGATCGACCGGCTGCAGGACAAGATGATGGTCGGCGCCGGCGGCGTGAAGACGCGCGACGATGCGCTGGAACTCGGCGAAACCCGCCCCGACTATATGTTCTTCGGCCGCTTTGGCTACGACAACACGCCGGAGCCTCACCCGCGCAACCTCAACCTCGCCGAATGGTGGGCCGAGATGATCGAGATTCCCTGCATCGTGCTTGGCGGTTCTGAGGTTGAATCCGTGGAAGCGGCGGCCGAGACCGGCGCCGAATTCGTGGCGCTATCGGCCGCGGTGTTCGCGGACGGCCTCGACCCGCGCGAACAGGTCGCGCGCGCCAATTCCTTGCTTGACCAAAAAGCGCCGCGTTTCGAGGATTAGAAGCGCTGGTGTCACGCATATCGAACCCCACTTTCTGTCTTTTCGCGCTACTGGCGGCCATGGCCGTCCCGGCATCGGCGGCCGACGGCGACCGCCCGAAGGCGCCTCCCGTCATTCCGCCGGTAGCGGGCGAGAGTGCACCGGCGGCCGCGACGACGGACAATGTCGACCCGCTGCGGTTTGGCGCGAAGAAGCCGGACGAGGCCTATGGCGCGTTCCAGCGCGGCCTCTACAAGACCGCGCTCAATCTTGCCCTGCCGCGCGCCCAGGAGGGCGACAAGGCGGCGCAGACGCTGGTCGCGGAAATCCTTTCGCGCGGGCTCGGCATAAAGCGCGACGAAACGGCGGCGGCCAAATGGTACGAGATGGCGGCCGAGCAGGGCGTCCCGGAAGCCCAGTTCCAATACGCGCTGATGCTGCTCGACGGCCGCTTCGTGAAGAAGGACAAAAAGGCCGCCTTCGCCCTGATGGAAGCATCGGCCGAGGCCGGCAACGCGCTCGCCCAGTTCAACTACGCGCAACTGCTGATGCAGCGCGACCCCGGCCCGCGCGGCGCCGAACTGGCGCTGCCTTATTACCAGAAAGCAGCCGAAGCCGATCTGCCGGACGCGCAATATGCGATGTCGCAGATCCTGGCCAACGGCGTCGGCGGCAAGAAGCCCGACGATGTCGAGGCCCGCAAATGGCTGGTGCGCGCCGCCAAGCAGAATTTCGACACCGCGCAGCTCGATCTCGGCACCTGGCTGATCTCCGGGCGCGGCGGCGAGCGCGACCAGAAATCCGGCTTCGCCTGGCTGAAGCGCGCCGCCGAGGGCGGCAACGTCGCCGCCCAGAACCGCGTCGCCAAGCTCTACATGCAGGGCATCGGCACCGAGCCGGACAGCATCTTCGCAGCCGCCTGGTACATCCTCGCCCGCCGCGCCGGCCTGTTCGATCCGATCATGGACGACTTCATGAACGGCCTGACGACCGAGGAAATCAAGACGGCGCTCGGCCGCGCCAACCGGCTGCGCTGACGCCCTCTCTTGCCTCTTTGGGCGATTTATGGTCTTGGAAGCCGCGAAACCGCCGGCCCGGCGGGCAAACCTCTTCCGGAATAGCTGAACATGGCCAAGATCAACGGCAACG
Source organism: Neomesorhizobium albiziae (assembly GCF_900114255.1). Lineage (GTDB taxonomy): Bacteria > Pseudomonadota > Alphaproteobacteria > Rhizobiales > Rhizobiaceae > Neomesorhizobium > Neomesorhizobium albiziae. Next base: position 173,573 of record NZ_FOSL01000003.1, read on the forward strand.
AAATCCGTCCCGGCAACGTCATCGAGCACGATGGCGGCCTCTGGGTGGCGGTCAGGACCAACCACGTCAAGCCCGGCAAGGGCGGCGCCTACAACCAGGTCGAACTGAAGAACCTCATCAACGGCACCAAGCTCAACGAGCGCTTCCGCTCCGCCGAGACGGTGGAAAAGGTCCGCCTCGAGCAGAAGGATTTTTCCTTCCTCTACGCGCAGGAAGACTCGCTGGTGTTCATGGACACCCAGAGTTACGAGCAGCTCGAACTGAACAAGGAATTCGTCGGCGAACGCGCCGCCTTCCTGCAGGACGGCATGATGGTCACCGTCGAGCTCTACGAAGAGCGGCCGATCGGCATCTCGCTTCCGGACACGGTGACGCTGACGATCACCGAGGCCGACCCGGTTGTGAAGGGGCAGACCGCGGCCTCGTCCTACAAGCCGGCGATGCTGGAGAACGGCATCCGCGTCCTGGTTCCGCCCTTCATCTCGTCGGGCGAGCGCATCATCGTCGACACCAACGAGATCACCTACGTCCGCCGCGCGGACTGAATGACGCAGTAGGCAGTAGGCGGTGAATGCTGCCGGTCTGACGCATCGGAAAACCCCAGGCTCCAAATTTAATCACGACTGCCTATTCCCGACTGCCGACTGCCTGCTTCCCATAGAAAGAACTCTCCATGGCACGTTCCGCTCTCCTCAACGTCATGGTCCAGGCCGCCATGAAGGCCGGCCGTTCGCTCGGCCGCGATTTCGGCGAGGTGCAGAACCTGCAGGTTTCGCTGAAGGGCCCCGGCGATTACGTCAGCCAGGCCGACCGCAAGGCGGAGGAGATCATTCACGCCGAGCTGTCGCGTGCGCGGCCCGGCTATGCCTTCCTGATGGAAGAGCGCGGCGTCGTCGAAGGCGAGGACGGCCAGCACCGCTGGATCGTCGATCCGCTCGACGGCACCACCAACTTCCTGCACGGCCTGCCGATGTTTGCCATCTCGATCGCGCTGGAGCGGCAGGGACAGATCGTCGCCGGCGTCATCTACAATCCGGCGATGGATGAGCTCTACACCGCCGAGCGCGGCGGTGGCGCCTTCCTCAACGACCGCCGCCTGCGCGTCGCCGGCCGCTCCAAGCTTTCGGATTGCGTGATCGGCACCGGCATCCCGCATCTCGGCCGCGGCCATCACGGCAACTACCTGATCGAACTGCGCCATGTCATGGCCGAGACCTCCGGGGTTCGCCGCATCGGTGCGGCCGCGCTCGACCTCGCCTATGTCGCGGCCGGCCGGCTCGACGGCTTCTGGGAGGATTCGCTGTCGCCGTGGGACATGGCCGCCGGCATGCTGCTGATCCGCGAGGCGGGCGGCTTCGTCAGCGACAAGGCTGGCGGCCAGGACATGCTTGAAAACGGCAGCATCGTCGCCGGCAACGAAGCGATCCACCGTGCGCTGCTGAAAACGGTGAAGAAGCCCCTACCCCCTAGGTAAGGCGAAAAGCTGTCTGCGCTCTTTCACAAGAGGCTGGTAGGAAAGAGGGTCATGACCCACGACCGCGCCACGCAAACGCCCGGCCCGATACCCCCCTTCGTGGGGCGCTTCGCCAACTCGCGCGCCGAGTTGATCGCCGACGGCATCGTCCATGCGGTGGGCATCGTGCTCGCGATCACCGCCGGCTCGGCCCTGCTCGCCATCTCCGCATTCCACACCGAGCCTGGCGAATATGCGGCGGCGGTGTTCTACGTCGTGTCGCTGCTCACCGTTTTGTGCATCTCGTGCGCCTACAATCTCTGGCCGATATCGCCGGCCAAGTGGATCCTGCGCCGCTTCGACCACGCCGCCATCTACCTGCTGATCGCCGGAACCTACACGCCGTTCCTGGCGCAGCTCGACGATCTCGTCACCGCCCGCACCATGCTTGCCGTGGTCTGGGGTGCGGCGGTCATCGGCATCGCGATCAAGCTCTTCCTGCCTGGCCGCTTCGACCGGCTGGCGGTTGTCTTCTACCTGGCGATCGGCTGGAGCGGCGTCGCCATCGCCGGAAGCCTGCTTAAAACCCTGCCGGCCACCACCGTCTGGCTGATGATCGCCGGCGGCATCGTCTATTCCTGCGGCGTCGTCTTTTTCGTCTGGCGCAGCCTGCGTTTCCAGTCGGCCGTCTGGCATGGCTTCGTCGTCACCGCGGCCAGCCTGCACCTGGCAGCCGTCATCGATTGCCTGGTCATCAACCGGCTGTGACCTCTCCCTGACGGTTTTCATTCGTAGTGTGCAGCACCGGAAATTCTACCTGGCGTTGTACAAGCGCGCGAAGAACGATTTCTGCCCGCTCCGGTCAAAAGCCCGCCTTTCAATTTCACCGCGATTCCGTTTAGACTCGGGCGCAACTTGACAGCGGACCAGATCGGGGCGCGAGCGGATGGCATTGTTCAGGAATTTCGGGTCGGATGTTTTGGCGACAAATCCGTACGATCCGCACAAGCTTTCGAGCCCGCAGGTCTTCCTGTTGTCGATGCTGGTGTTCCTGGCGATCGTCGGCTTCATCGCGGCGATCCTCTACCGCCAGATCTCGTCTGCCTTCGTCACCAATCCCGGGCTGAACGGCCTGATCACCGGCGTGCTTGCCGTCGGCATCCTGCTCGCCTTCATGCAGGTGGTGCGGCTGTTTCGCGAAGTGCGCTGGGTGAACTCCTTCCGCGCCGGCGCGGACGAAACCGACCCCGTGCTGCTGGCGCCGATGAAGGCCCTGCTCAGCCGCTCGTCGTCGACCGCCCTGTCGACGCTGTCGATGCGCACCATCCTCGATTCCATCGCCACGCGCCTCGATGAAAGCCGCGACGTCTCGCGTTATCTCGTCGGCCTTCTGGTGTTCCTAGGCCTGCTCGGCACGTTCTGGGGCCTGCTGCAGACGATCAGCTCGATCGGCGAAACCATCCGCTCGCTCGATCCCGGCTCGGGCGACGCCAACGATGTGCTGGAATCGCTGAAGTCGGGCCTCTCGGCGCCGCTGGAAGGCATGGGCACGGCTTTCTCGTCCTCGCTGTTCGGCCTTTCCGGCTCGCTGGTGCTCGGCTTCCTCGACCTGCAGGCCGGCCGCGCCCAGACGCGTTTCTACACCGAGCTGGAAAACTGGCTGTCTTCGGTCACCGACCTGTCTTCCGACGTCCCGGTGGTCGATACCGCCAAGGCCGGCACCGCCGACGAGATCCGCTTGCTGTCCGAGCGGCTGCGCGGCCTGCAGGAAAATGGCGGCTCCAGCCAGCGCGTCGCCAACGCCATGGCCAACCTCGCCGACGGCATTTCCGGTCTCGTCAAGAACATGCGCTCGGAGCAGCAGATGATGCGCGACTGGGTCGAGGCTCAGTCCGACGAGCAGAAGGCCATGCGCGCCACGCTGGAGAAGATCGCCGGCGCCCTGAAGAACAGGGAGCCCAACTGATGGCGCTCGCCCGCGGCCGGCGCAGCGACCGCCGGATCGACTACTGGCCGGGTTTCGTCGACGCGCTGTCGACGATTCTCCTGGCCATCATGTTCCTGCTCTCGGTGTTCGTGCTGGCGCAGTTTCTGCTGTCGCGCGAAATCTCGGGCAAGGACGAAGTGCTGAACCGCCTCAACTCGCAGATCAACGAACTCACCCAGCTCTTGTCGCTCGAGCGCTCCAACAGCCAGGACATGGAGGATTCTCTCGCCAACCTGCAGGCGTCGCTGTCGGCCGCCGAGTCCGAGAAGACCCGGCTCGAACAGCTTTTGACGCAAGGTGCGGGCGCCGGCGCTCAAGCCGAAGCACGCGTCGGGGCGCTGACCGGCGAACTCGACCAGGAGCGGCAGCTCAGCCAGCGCGCGATGTCGCAGGTCGAGCTGCTCAACCAGCAGATTTCGGCGCTGCGCAAGCAGATCGGCGCGCTGGAGCAGGCGCTCGACGTCTCCGAGGTGCGCGACCGCGAATCCAACACCAAGATCGCCGACCTCGGCCGCCGCCTCAACGTGGCGCTGGCGCAGCGCGTGCAGGAATTGAATCGGTACCGTTCCGATTTCTTCGGGCGGCTGCGCGAGATCCTTTCGGACCGCGAGAACATCCGCATCGTCGGCGACCGCTTCGTGTTCCAGTCGGAGGTCCTGTTCCCCGTCGGTTCGGAGGTGATCAACGCCGCCGGCCAGGAAGAGATGAAGAAGCTCGCCGGCGCCATCATCGAATTGCAGAAGGAAATTCCCCCGGAGATCAACTGGGTGCTGCGTGTCGACGGCCACACCGACAATGTTCCGCTGTCGGGAACCGGCCGCTACCGGGACAACTGGGAGCTTTCGTCGGCGCGCGCCACGTCGGTGGTGAAATACCTCATCGAGAACGGCGTGCCGGCCAACCGCCTGGTCGCAGCCGGCTTCGGCGAATTCCAGCCGCTCGACCCCGCCGACACGCCGGAAGCCCGCGACAAGAACCGCCGCATCGAATTGAAGCTCACCGAGCGGTGAAGCCGCTTTCGAGCGGTTCCGGTTCTTTCAGAACCGTTAGCTCGCTCTAAGCATTTGTTTTGCCGCATTTATGCGGACGCCAAGGATGATTCCACCTGGCTGCAAAATGCTTGCCGATCACGCACCCTCTCGATGCGTCAAGATTGCGTGTTTGGCTGGGGCCGCCTCACCTGCGGCGGTTTCGCGGCGCCCGGACCGCGATTGTGGCCCTGAAATCGTTGCGAAAATTATCTTTTCTTAATTAGGCTCCGGCGCCGGCGCGGCCTAGATTCCGGTCGCCGCCCGGGAACCGCCGGCGATGACCTCCCACCATCCCATCATCGCGACGCGACGGAACCGGACGGGCGGCATGCGACGGGGCGCCTGTCGCCCCGCCAAGCCCTGGAGCAGCAAAATGCGCTCTCTTATCCCCACAGCGGCGATCGCTGCAGCTCTTATCGCCAGCCCCCTGACCGCGGCTTTCGCCGCGTCGGCGCACGGCCATGAAACGAATTCGTTCGGCGGCAGGGGCGCCGGATTTCACGAACGAAACGCCAATGTGCATGGCGGTGACGCTGACACCGGCACCATCACCTACGCGCCCAACGGCCAGCTCGACGCCATTCTCAACGATCTGAACGACGCCAACACGCGCATCAGCTATGACAGCGCCCACGGACTGATCACGCCCCGCCAGGCGCATCGCCTGCATGCCGAGGACGCGATGATCCGCAGGCAAGCCGTTCGTGACAACGCCATGGATGGCGGCGCCATCCCGATGGGACAGTATGAACAGTTGATGCGCCAGGTCGACAACCTCAGGCATCAATACTCCTGAAGCAGCCCTGTCCTCCCGAAAAAGACCCCGGAGCGATCCGGGGTCTTTTTTGCTTCTGGCTCAGCGGTCGAAAGGACCCGGCCTGCTGGCCCTTGCGACGACGAAAAACTTGGTGTCCCCTCCGGCCTTGCTGATTCCTGGAGCTGCAAAAATGTCCTTCGCCAAGCTTGACGACCACCTCAGGAAGATCGAGGCGCTGGAACATGCGCTGGCCATCCTCGGCGCCGACGAAGCGACCCACATGGCGGTGGGCGGCGGCGAGAAGCGCGCCGAGGCGATGTCGACGCTGGCCGGCATCCACCACGCCCGGGCGACCGCGCCGGAGATCGCCGACTGGATCGCTGCCGCGGAAGGCGAAGCGCTGAACGAGGAGCAGCAGGCCGCACTTCGCGAACTGAAGCGCGCCTACACCAACCTCACCTGCCTGCCGGCGGAGTTCGTCGAGCGCCAGATGAAGGCCCGCATGCGCTGCGAACAATTGTGGCGCGACCTGCGCGCCAAGAACGACTGGGCGGGCTTCCTGCCGGCGCTGGAAGGCGTCGTGGCCCTGGTGCGCGAAGAGGCTGCGCTGCGCGCCGGCGTGCTCGGCCTCGACCCCTATGACGCGCTGATCGAACAATACGACCCCGGCAACCGCGCCGCCGACATCGCGCCGGTGTTCGACGCGCTGAAGACATTCCTGAAGGACTTCGTTCCGCAAGCCTTGGCGGTGCAGGAGGAGCGTCTGGCGAAAGCGCCGCGGCGCCCGCTCGCCGGGCCCTATGCGATCGACAGGCAGCGCGAGCTCGGCCTCGCCATGATGGGCGCCATCGGCTTCGACTTCACCCATGGCAGCCTGTCGGTCTCGCATCATCCCTTCTGCGGCGGCGTTCCAACCGACGTGCGCATCACCACGCGCTACAAGACCAGCGATTTCCTGTCGGCGCTGATGGGCGTGCTGCACGAGACCGGCCACGCGCTCTACGAGCAGAACCTGCCCAAGCAATGGTCGCACTGGCCGCTCGGCAAGGCGCGCGGCATGGCCATGCATGAGAGCCAGAGCCTGTTCGTGGAAAAGCAGATTGGCCGCAACCCCGCCTTCTGGCAATGGGCGCTGCCGCAGCTCGCCCAGCATCTCGGCGAGCAATGGACGATGGCGGAAATCCTGCCGCACGTTCACCATGTCGAGCGCGGGCTGATCCGCGTCGACGCCGACGAGGTGACCTATCCGCTGCATGTGATCCTGCGTTTCGAACTTGAGCGCGAGCTGGTTGGCGGAAAGCTCGCAGCCGCCGACCTGCCGGAAGCCTGGGACGCCGGGATGCGCGACTATCTCGACCTGTCGACCATCGACAATCCCGCCGACGGGCCGATGCAGGACGTTCACTGGCCGGCCGGTCTGTTCGGCTATTTCCCGTCCTATACGCTGGGCGCCATGATGGCGGCGCAGCAATGGGCGGCGCTCAAAAAGGAAAACCCGTCGGCCGACGACGATCTCGCCGCCGGCAGGTTCGAGGCGATCGCCGACTGGCGGCGCAAGAACATCTGGTCGCAGGCTTCACGCTATTCGACGCCGGAACTTCTGGAGCGCGCCACCGGCGAAAAGCTGAACGCCGCGCATTTCACCGCGCATCTGAAGGCCCGGTATGGGGCGTAGCTGAATTCTGGCCGCCCTCGCTGGCTGGCAGCTCGGCCTTTCCGAATTGGGCGGTCAGAGCCCCGCCCAAAGCGCCAGCAGCGCCAATGCCGCCGGCAGCGCCTGCACGTAGAGTATGCGCCTGCTGACGGTGGCGGCCCCGAAGACACCGGCGACGACGACGCACAGCAGGAAAAACACCTTCACCGCAAAACCGGCGTCGCCGAGATAGAGGCCCCAGACCAGCCCGGCGACCAGGAAGCCGTTGTAGAGACCCTGGTTGGCGGCGAGAGCCTTGGAGGCCGTGGCGAATTCAGCCGACGTGCCGAATGTCTTGCGGCCGAGCGGCTGGTCCCAGGCGACCATTTCCAGATACATGAAATAGAGATGCAACACGGCGACCACGCCGATCAGGATATTTGCGAGCATTTTGTCCCCTCATGAACGCGCTCCGAATTGGCGGGCGGCGATGGCGACGTTACTCCGCAACGAAGGGATTGACGATCCTCAGCCTGCCGCCGATCTCGCGGCAGTGCTGCATGTCCTCCGACCAGAAAACACCGCATCCCGCCCGCAGTGCCGCGGCAAGCATCAGCGCATCGAAGACGGCCAGCCCGTCACGCTCGGCAATGACCATGGCCTCGGCATGCGTTTCGAGATCCAGCGGAACAATCGCCCGGCAAAGGGTGCGGATGGCGGCCAGGGCTTCGTTCACTTCCAACCACGGCATCGCCAGTTTCCTTCTGGCGACATTGGCGAACTCGTTAAGCGCCTGGACGCTGGTGACGCACCCCTTGGCGAGCAGCGCTTCCGCCGGCGCCGCGCGGGGGTCCGTGCTGAAGGCGTAGATCAGGATATTCGTGTCGAGGAATTCGCGTGCCTGCGGCTCAGCGGGCATTGGCTTCGTCGCGGTCGAATTTCCAGCCGGCAGGCAAGGGCTTCCGCAACGCTTTTATCCGCTGGAGCGCCAGTTCGCGGCTGCGGTCCAGAGCAACGTCGAACGCGCGCTCGCCGGCGACCCGGATGTCGATTTCATCGCCTTCCCTGAGGTTCAAGGCTTCGACAACCGCCGAAGGCAACCGTACCGCAAGACTGTTTCCCCACTTGGCGACCTGCATGGTGCGATCCCTATCTCATTTGCTGGAGCACGATCGCTCCGAAAGGTTTCTACCTCAGGGGATCATGCCTTAGATACACATTCAAAATGTATATCCAACAATATTGCGCATCAAGCAGAAGACCTACTCTGCTGCGCCCTGAAAAGGGCCGGCGATGTTCGAGCGCCGCCTGCACATGCGCACCGGTCTCGCGGCACTGGAAGGTCATCTTCGCGGGCTGGCCTCTTTCGGTTGGTGGTTTTAGGGTGCATGTAACGAACCGCCTGTGGAGGCCATATTGCCGCTGACCAACCAGGACCTGATCGAACTGACCGCGTGGCGGCGTAAGCTGCACCGACACCCCGAGATTTCCAATGAAGAGGAAGCGACCGCCCGCGAGGTGGTCGCCTTCCTGGCCGACACCAGGCCCGACACGGTGCTGACCGGCTTGGGAGGGCATGGCGTTGCCATGGTCTATGACAGCGGCAGGCCGGGGCCGACGCTGCTGTTCCGCTCCGAACTCGATGCGCTGCCGATCGAGGAACTGTCGGGGGTCGAACACTCTTCGCTGGCGCCTGGCAAGTCGCACATGTGCGGCCATGACGGGCATACCGCCATCCTGGCGGCGCTTGGCCGGCAGTTCGGGCGTCAACGCCCTGCCAAGGGGCGCGTGGTTTTGATGTTTCAGCCGGCGGAGGAGACCGGCGACGGCGCCGCCGGCGTGGTGGCTGATCCGCGTTTCAGCCAGATCGCGCCGGACTTCTCGTTCTCGCTGCACAATCTGCCCGGTATCTCCTTCGGCGAGGTTCGGCTGAAGCCAGGCGTCGTCAACTGCGCCTCACGCGGCATGCGCATCGTGCTGGAAGGCAAGACGGCGCACTCTTCGATGCCGGAAACCGGCGCGTCGCCGATGCTGGCGGTGAGCCAGTTGATGCCGACGTTGGCGAAGCTTGGCGGTGGCGCTTTCACCGAGGATGATTTCGGCATGGTCACCGTCACCCATGCCTCGATGGGCGAGGCGGTGTTCGGCGTAGCACCGGGCCGTGCGGAAGTGTGGGCGACCTTGCGGACGCGCCTCGATGAGCGCATGGCGGGGCTCTGCGCGGCGGCCGAAGCGCTTGTGGGACACGTCGCCAGTGAACACGGCCTGGCCTTCGCGGTCGATTATCACGAAATCTTCGTCGCCAGCATGAACGCGCCGACGGCGGTGGAACATCTGCGCACGGCACTCGACGAGGAACGCGTCGCGCATAGCGAGGACGGCCTTCCCATACGCGCCTCGGAGGATTTCGGCATTTTCGGACGCAGCGCGCCTTCGGCGATGTTTTTCCTGGGCGCCGGTGAGCGGCACCCGGCGCTGCACAATCCCGACTACGATTTTCCGGACGATCTCATCCCGATCGGCGCTGGGATTTTCATGCGCACGGCGCGCAATCTTTTGGGGTAGGTCGACCGCATAGCCCGGGGTGGATCGGAGATCGATCGCTACTCCGCCGCGCCTTGAAAGGCGCTGGCGCCGGTGTCGAACTGCAGCTTGGCGAGCCTGGCATAGGTGCCGCCCTTCTTGACCAGGCTGCGGTGAGTGCCTTCCTCGACGATGCGCCCCTCCTCGATGACCAGGATGCGGTCGGCCTTGAGCACGGTCGCCAGCCGGTGCGCGATGACGAGCGTGGTGCGGCCCTCCATCAGGTGCTCGAGCGCCGTCTGCACCAGCGTCTCGCTTTCGGCGTCGAGCGCGGAGGTCGCCTCGTCGAGCAACAGGATCGGCGCGTCGCGCAGGATGGCGCGCGCGATCGCCACGCGCTGGCGCTGGCCGCCGGAAAGGGTGACGCCCCTCTCGCCGACTTGCGTGTCGTAGCCCTTTTCCAGCTTGAGGATGAATTCGTCGGCGAGCGCAGCCTTCGCGGCGGCCTCGATCTCGGCCTGCGTCGCGCCGGGCCGGCCGAAGGCGATGTTGTCGGCAGCACTCGCGGCAAAAATGGTGACGTCCTGCGGCACGATGGCGACACGGCCACGAACGGCGTCGGGATCGGCTTCGCGCACGTCGACGCCGTCGACCAGGATGGCGCCCGAATCCGGATCGTAGAAACGCAGGATCAGCGAGAAGATGGTGCTCTTGCCGGCTCCCGAGGGGCCGACGATGGCGACAGTCTCGCCGGGCTTCACCGCGAAGGAGAGGCCGTGCACCGCGGCGCGGTCGGGCCGCACCGGGTAGGAGAACGACACGTCGCGGAATTCGACTGCGCCCCTGGCTGTCGCCGGCAGCGGCTTTGGATGCAAGGGTGCTACGATCGCCGGCTGCTCGGCCAAGAGTTCGGTCAGCCGCTCGGCCGCGCCCGCCGCCTGGCTGAGTTCGCCCCACACTTCCGACAGGGCGCCAAGCGCGCCCGCGGCAAACACCGAATAGAGCAGGAACTGCCCGAGCGTGCCCGGCGACATCGCGCCCGACAGCACGTCGCGCGAGCCGAACCAGAGAACCGCCACCACCGACGCGAAGATGGTGAAGATGGCGAAGAAGGTGAGGAACGAGCGCGCGAAGACCGATTCCCGCGCCGCTGTGAAAGCCTGCTCCACCGCGCCGGCGAATTTTTGCGTCACCAGCCGCTCGTTGGTGAAGGCCTGCAGGGTGCGCACGGAGCCGATCTGCTCGCTGGCATAGGCGGCGGCATCGGCGAGCGTGTCCTGCGCCATGCGCGACTTCCTGCGCACCGAGCGGCCGAAGGCCACAAGCGGCAGCACGATCACCGGAATGGCTGCGATGACGAGCATGGAAAGCTTCGGGCTGGTCACCACCATCATGGCCACCGCGCCGAGCCCGAGGATGACGTTGCGCAGCGCCACCGAAGCGGTGGCGCCGACCGCCGACTTGATCTGCGTGGCGTCGGCGGTCAGCCGCGAGACGATCTCGCCGGACTGCGCATGGTCGAAGAAGGCCGGCGACAGCCGCGTCACATGGGCGAACACGTCGCGCCTGAGGTCCGACACCACCCGCTCGCCAAGCGTGATGACGAAATAGTAGCGGCCGGCCGAGGCCAGCGCCAGCACCGCGGCCATGACCACCAGCATAGCGAAATAATTGGCGATGAAGCTGGAATCCGAAGTCGAGAACCCGTGGTCGATCATCCGCCGCACGGCAAGCGGCAGCGTCAGCGTGGTGGCGGCGGCGAGCGTCAGGAACAGGACGGCCCAGACCACCATGGAACGGTAGCGCAAGATATAGGGGGCCAACCGCTGCAGCGGCTTCAGCGAGCGCCGCCGTTCGTTTTCGACCTTGGCATCTGCCATTTCGGTGTCCCTGGGCCTTCCCTCTGCGCGAAATGCGGCGGCGGCCTTGTGATTCAATTCCGGCTGATGTATAGGCCCAGCCGACCGATTTTGAAGCCGTACCTCCCTCAAGGCGCGGCTTCAAGTTTTCAGAGTGGGTGACATCGCCGCAGGCGGCAGGTCTCGCCCGAAAACGTCAGGACAAGACCGATGAAAGCCGACATCCACCCGAACTACCACACCATCAAGGTCGTGATGACCGATGGCACTGAATATGAGACCCGTTCGACCTATGGCAAGGAAGGCGACACGCTGAACCTTGACATCGACCCGAACACGCATCCGGCCTGGACCGGCGGCCAGCAGACCCTGCTTGACCGCGGCGGCCGCCTGTCGAAGTTCAAGAAGCGCTACGAAGGCCTCGGCATCTAAGCCGGACTGCTTCTTCAGCGATTTCGAAAAACCCGCCCTCGTGGCGGGTTTTTTGTTGGGATCGGAGGCATTGCGGCGCGATGCGGCTTTGCGTCATCGAAGCGGCGTGGATTGCATCGTGAGTGGCCTTTAGCGGTAACGGCATGGATTCCCGACACTCTCCGCTCGTTCCTCGCTCACGAGGTCGGGAATGACGGATATGCTTTTGCCACGTCGCCAAATCTTGCGATGTCGGGCTCTACGTTGAAGATTATCGCCGCCTGACATGAAGTCCGTCATTCCCGACCTCGTGAGCGAGGAACGAGCGGAGAGTGTCGGGAATCCATGCCGTTACAGTCATCTTGCGAGAGACCGTTCAGAACTGAGGTCTTCCTCCAGACCGTATAGGCCACGAGCGTTTCCTCGCACATCGTCCGATGTCGCGCTCTCCCCGTAACCCTTCGACAAGCTCAGGACAGGGAGAGGAGGTCGCCAGCGCTGAAACGCCGGTCAGTCCTTCTTGCGGTCGACATGGCCGAGATCGCGGCCGGGGTCGACGATGTCGCGCACCAGTTGCTTCAGCCTTGCGGCTTCGGGAAAGCCGCCGTCGCGCTTGCGCTCCCAGATCAGCTGGTCGTTGCAGGAGATGGTGAAGACGCCGCCGGTGCCCGGCACCAGCGTCACCTCGCCAAGCTCGGTGCCGAAGGTGGACAGCAGCTCCTGCGCCATCCAGGCGGCGCGCAGGAGCCACATGCACTGCGTGCAATAGGTGATGCGGATTTTGGGGAGAGATGCGGTCATGAGCGGCTCCAGCATATGCCCCTCACCCTTACCCTCTCCCCGCAGGCGGGGCGAGGGGCGTCGGCGTTGTGGCCAGCCTCCTTCGTCCCGTCATTCACGGGGAAAGGTCCGCCCTTCGGCAGACTCAGGAGGGGATGAGAGGCAGCTTCGACTACGCCGCGCTAAGTTTGGCCAGCGTCTCGTCGTCGACCTCGAAATTGGCGTAGACGTTCTGCACGTCGTCGTCGTCTTCCAGCGTGGCGACCAGCTTCATCAGCGACTGGGCGCGGTCCTCGTCGACCGGCACGTTGTTCTGCGGCCGCCAGATCACCTTCACCGTTTCGGCTTCGCCGAGCGAGGCTTCCAAAGCCTTCGACACGTCGCCGATGTTCTCGAATGCGCAGATGATGGTGTGGCCGTCCTCGTCGGACGAAACGTCGTCGGCGCCGGCCTCGATGGCCGCGTCCATCACCTTGTCGGCGCTGCCGGCCTTGGCCAGATAGTGGATCTCGCCGACGCGGTCCCACATGAACGACACAGAGCCGGTTTCGCCCATCGCCCCGCCGGCCTTGGTGAAGGCGGCGCGCACGTTGGAGGCCGAGCGGTTGCGGTTGTCGGTCAGCGCCTCGACGATGACGGCCACACCGCCCGGGCCGTAGCCCTCGTAGCGCACTTCCTCGTAGTTTTCCGCATCGCCGCCGCTCGCCTTGTTGATGGCGCGCTGGATATTGTCCTTCGGCATCGATTCCGCCTTGGCGTTCTGCACGGCCAGGCGAAGGCGCGGGTTCATCGCCGGGTCGGGAAGGCCCTGCTTGGCGGCAACGGTGATTTCGCGTGCGAGCTTGGAGAACATCTTCGAGCGCACGGCGTCCTGCCGGCCCTTGCGGTGCATGATGTTCTTGAACTGTGAATGGCCAGCCATGGCGCCCCTGTGTGCAAAATCCGGATGTATGGGATGGCGGGCTATATAGATAAATCGCCGGCAAAGGTCCAGACGGGCGCGGCTCGCGAAAACGTGACTCCCTGTTTTGCGGGCTTCCCGGCCATACTCGGCCGGTGTCCGGGCGCCACCGGCCCGCCGACATGCCCGTTCCATGCCGGAGACCGCCATGCAAGCAGCCCGCCTCGCCCTTGCCGCTCTCGGCCTGTTGTTCATGCAGACGCTCGCCGCCCTGGCGCAGGACGAGCCGATGCCGAGCCGATGCCTGGCGATCGCCGAGGCGCTGCCAGGCGTCACCTACGCGAACTTCACCCCGGCCCAGGCGACAGCCGAGGGCGAGGTGAAGCTGACCTATGCCGGCCACTCGACCTACATCATCGAAACGCCGGCCGGCGTGCGCATCGCCACCGATTTCAGCGGCGCCTATGGTTACGACCCGCTGCCGCGCGTCGTCACCATGAACAAGGCGCACCGCACCCATTATTCGGACCTGCCCGACCCGGCCATCGAATATGTGCTGCGCGGCTGGAACCCTGAGGGCGGGCCGGCCAAACACCGGGTGGTGGTCGACGACGTCTATATCCGCAACGTGCCGACCGACATCCGCCGGTTCGGCGAATTGGAGCGCGACGGCAACTCGATCTTCATCTTCGAGGTGGCGGGCCTGTGCATCGGCCATCTCGGCCACCTCCACACCAGGCTGAGCGAGGCGCAATACGGCTCGATCGGCCGCCTCGACATTCTGATGGTGCCCATCGACGGCGGCATGACGCTGTCCCTGCCTACCATGTCGGAGATCGCCAGCCGCCTGCATTCGTCCATCGTGCTGCCGATGCACCGCCATTCGACGCCGATCGGCGAGTTCACCGGCATGATGGGCGACGAATTCGCCGTCGAGTTCCGCAACAGCCGCTCGCTCTCCGTATCGCTGGCAAACCTGCCGAGCCGCCCGACGATCATCGTGCTTGAAGGCGTCTGACTTCAGCCGCGCGATTGCGCCAATTCCGGTTCTTCCGGAATGGTGGCAAGGAACGGAATGCTAGGCGCGGCGCTTTTCCTGCTTCGCGACATGGCTGCGAAGCACACGGTTGATTTCCGTCTGATAGGCGCGGCCCTCGGCATGTTCCTTGAACCAGGCAAGCACGTCGGCATCCAGCCGGATGGTCACCGGGTGTTTCAATGGCCGGTAGAGATGTCCACGTCGGGCATCCGCCCAATTTTCCAACGGCGCTTCGGGGATGTCGCCAACGTCGATTTCGCTATCTGGCAATGCGGCGACCTTGGCGAGCTGGGCGCGTTGCTCCTGGCTAAGTTCCTTCTTGCTCATAGCGCCTCCTTTCATGGGGTGTCGCCTTTCTCGCGCCGATGATCCGGACAAGGTCTTCGCGGTCCGGATCGGGATAGGTGTGCACGACGAGCAGGATTGCGATTTCACCGACCATGCCGATCGCATGCCATCGTTGCTCACCGTCTTCGAATCGATCCGGCACGAGAAGGTAAAGCGGATCGTCGAAAACGAACTGGGCGACATCGAAGGCGATGCCGTGCTTCGCCAGGTTGCGCCTGGCCTTTTCCGGATCCCATTCAAATCTCAAGGCGCGCCCGCGATCAACCCGACGGGATTGTACATACATTTTTGTACAGCTTCAAGTACGCGCTCACGATGCCGCACTCCATCATTCCAGGCCGGATTTCAGCTTGTCGAGCACGCTCACCGCGTGGCTTGCGTATTCGCTGATCCAGCGGTCGTGGATCTGCTTGATCGGCATGGCGTTGAGATGGTTCCAGCGCTCGCGCCCGTCGCGCCGCACGATGATCAGGTCGGCTTCCTCCAGCACCTTCAGGTGCATCATCACAGTGCAGCGGTCCATCTCCGGAAACGCGTCGACAAGCATGCCGGTGGTGTTTGGCTCATGCTTTAGACGATCCAGCATCTGGCGCCGCTTCGGATGCGCCAGGGCCTTGAAAACATGGTCGTCTTTCGATTCGCTTGACATGTTATATTTTTATAACATATTGTCGGCGCATTCAAGGGAAAGGCAAAGGCAATGACCCCCGAATTCAGAGTTTCCGCACGCATCGCCAAACCGGTTGCCGAGGTTTTCGACGCCGTCGTCAATCCGAAGAAGCTTTCGGGCTACTTCACCACCATTCGCGGCGCCTCCGCGCCGCTGGTGCCCGGCACCACGGTCACCTGGTGGGGCGAGGTTCCAGTCGAGGTGGACGAGGTGGAGGCGGACACCCGCATCGTGCTGCGCTGGGACGGCGTTGGCGCCGAGGCCGGCTACAAGACTCGCATCGACATGACCTTCCAGGTGCTGGAGGACGGCGCCACAATGGTCACCATCGCCGAGACCGGCTGGCGCGAGGACGCCAGGGCGGTGGCTGCGTCCTACCGCAACTGCGAGGGCTGGTCGCAGATGCTGTGCTGCATGAAGGCCTATCTCGAATACGGCATCAACCTGCGCGAAGGCTATTACCGCAGCGAGATGAAGGGCGAGCCCGCCCGCGAGGACAACATCTGAACTCCATCCAAATGAGGAGAACGCCATGGTGACGGCAACGCCATTCCTGATGTTCGAGGGCAAGGCCGAGGAGGCGCTGACCTTCTATTGCGAGACGGTGCCGGGGAGCAGAATCCTCAGCGTCGAGCGCTACGGCCCGGGCGAAGCCGGGCCCGAGGGTTCCGTGAAGATGGCCCGCGCAGCTATCGCCGGCCTGGAGGTGATGGCCAGCGACAGCTATGTGCGCCACGCCTTTACCTTCACGCCATCGCTGTCGCTCTTTGTGAACTGCACATCCGAGGACGAGCAGTCGCGGATCGTTGAAGGCCTCGGCAACGGCGGCGGCATGCTGATGCCGCTCGACAACTACGGTTTCAGCCGCCGCTTTGCATGGCTGAACGACCGCTTCGGCGTCTCCTGGCAGATCAACCTGCCTTGATCAAACCGTTCCTGCAAACCCCGTTTTTTTTCGAGGAAGCCAGCATGTCCATGAGGATCGAAGGCGGCATCAACATCGCCATGAAAATACCGTCGCATCAGTATGAGGCGACGGTTCGCTTCTACCGCGATGTCGTCGGGCTGAAGCCCTTCGCCGCGAAAGCCCCCGCCATCGGCTTCGAGCTCGGGCCGAACCGGCTCTGGCTCGACGAGGACCCGACGATGAGCCAGGCGGAGGTCTGGCTGGAGCTGTTCACCGACGATCATCGCGGCGCGCTCGACCGTCTGGAGAAAGCCAATGTCGTGCGCTGCGACGCAATCGAGCCGCTCGGCGAGGAGTTCCGCGGCGGCTGGATCATGAACCCCGCCAACATCGTCCATATGGTGCGCGAACCCGACGCCTGGTGAGGCGGCGGCCTAATGCATGTCGCCCGAAAGTGTCCTCGGTTTCGGGAGAAACGACATGCGCAGACAAGAAGTTACAGCGCGACCGCCGAATCCCATTCGGCGCGACGCGCTGTAACAGATCGTGCGGCTGCCGCCGGTTGCGGCCGCCGCGTTTCTGCATTCAATGACCGTCGGTCGACGCCGGCTTCTTCCGCTTCCTTGCCAGCATGTTCAGCCCCTCGACCAGCGCCGAGAAGCCCATGGCGGCGTATATGTAGCCCTTCGGCACATGGTAGCCCATGCCGTCGGCAATCAGCGTCATGCCGATCATAAGCAGGAAGCCCAGCGCCAGCATCACGATGGTCGGGTTCTTGGCGATGAAGTTGGCAAGCGGGGTTGCCGCCAGCATCATCACCGTGACGGCGACGATGACGGCGATGTACATGATGGCGATCTCGTCGGTCATGCCGACCGCGGTGATGATGGAATCGATCGAGAAGACGAGATCGAGCAGCAGGATCTGGAAGATCGCAGCCCCGAGCGTCATCGACACGGCTCCGACCATCGAATCCTTGTGATCCTCGGGATCGACCGTGTGATGGATTTCCTTGGTCGCCTTCCACACCAGGAACAGGCCGCCGGCGATCAGGATGAGGTCGCGCCAGGAGAAGCCATGGCCGAACAGCGTGAAGATCGGCGCCGTCAGCTGCACGATGAAGGAGATCGTCGCCAGAAGCACCAGCCGCATGATCAGCGCCGCGCTGATGCCCAGCCGGCGCGCCCGCGCCTGCTGTTCCTTGGGCAGCTTGTTGGTGAGGATGGAGATGAAGATCAAATTGTCGATGCCGAGCACCACCTCCAGCACGACCAGCGTCAGCAGCGCCACCCAGGCGGTCGGATCGTTGACGAATGCGAAATACGGCGTCAGGAATTCGATAATCGGCATTGCGGTCGTCCCCCTTCGGAAAATTCTCTAACAAGTGCTTACAAATTTCGCCGGCAAGTAGGTGTCGCACGGCCGAACGTCAACGTCATGACCAGAATACCGGCGCAGTTTCCTCAAGCCGGGGGCCGATGCGCAGCGGCGCGACGCGCTCGGCAAGGCCGGTGCGGTCGGAAATGTCGACGCCGACGCCGCAGATTGTCGCAGGCCCGGTGGCAGCTTCGAACCGTCCCTTCGGCACCTTCGACAGAAAACGGTTGAGCGGTTCCTCCTTGTCCATGCCGAGCGAGGAATCGTAGTCGCCGCACATGCCGGCGTCGGTGATGTAGGCGGTGCCGCCGTTGAGGATCTGGTGGTCCGCCGTCGGCTGGTGGGTATGGGTGCCGACCACCAGGCTGGCGCGCCCGTCGACGAAATGCGCGAAGCACATCTTTTCGCTGGTCGCCTCGGCATGGAAGTCGATCACCACGGCATCGGCCTGCTCGCCGAGCGGACAGGCGGCGAGTTCGCGCTCGCCGGCCTGGAACGGATCGTCGAGTTCGGGATGCATGAACACCCGGCCCATGATGTTCGACACCAGCACGCGCGCGCCGTTCCTAGCGATGAACACGCCGGTGCCGCGCCCGGGCGTGCCCTTGGGGAAATTCGCCGGCCGCAGGAACCGCTCCTCGCGCGGCGCGAACATCAGCGCCTCGCGCTGGTCCCAGACATGGTTGCCGGTGGTGACGACGTCGGCGCCGGCGTCGAGCGTGGCGCGGAAGATTTCTTCGGTGATGCCGAAGCCGCCGGCGGCGTTCTCGCCGTTGACGATGACGAAATCCAGCTTGAAGTCTGAAATCAGGCCGGGAAGCTTTTCCCAAACGGCCGTGCGGCCGGTCTTGCCGACCATGTCACCCAGAAAGAGAAGTCTCATGCGTGTTTCCAGCCAAAGAAACTTCTTTCCCAGCCCGCACACCTGCCCGTCAAGCAGCCTTAGCTGCCTGCGGAAACAAAGTTCGCGCGGTCAGGCTCAGCTTCCGAACCGCCGCAGCCCGCTTTCGGTGATGATTTCGGGGAGGATCACGTCATGCGTCTCGTCGGGCACCTCGGGCACTTCCTGGCAGTTGAAGGCGATGCCGACCAGCCGCGGCGCGTGGCCGTTTTGCGTCAGCCTGGAGATGGCGCGGTCGTAGTAGCCGGCGCCGTAGCCGATGCGGTGGCCGCGCTTGTCGAAGGCAGCGAGCGGGATCAGCATGATCGAAGGGTCGAGCACCGGCGCCTCCTCGCTCGGACCCGCCGTGCCGAACCCCATTTCGACAAGGGCTGCCCCGCGCACCAGTTCACGAAACACGATGGTGGTCTTGTCGAGGATGGCGGGCAGGCAGAGCCTGGCGCCCTTTTCGCGCAACGCAAACATCAGCGGCCGCACGTCGACCTCGGAGCGCATCGGCCAGAAGCCGGAGACGATCTGCCCCGGCACGAAGTCGATGTGTTCCTCGGCGGTCTCCGCCATTTCGAGCGCCACCTCCACCCGCCAGAACGGGTCGAGCGCGTCGCGCCGGGCGAGCGCTTCCTTTCGCAGATGTCGCTTGAGGGTCCGGCGGTCGGTCATGCCGCCTTTATGGAGCGCGTCGGCGCAAAAGACCAGATCGGGATGCGCCGTGTCGGCAACGCGAAAGCGACGGCGGCATCGTTCTCGAAAGCAGGGAAGTGACGATCCACCCGACCGGTGGAGAAGTCGATCCCGGAGACCTACAAAGTAGGTGGGCGCCGTATGGAAAAACCCACGGGTCTTCCCAGGGACAGCTCCCTAAGGATCGTTAAGGCCCCGGGGAAAATGCTCTCCTGCCGCGAAGCGCAGACCGTCACCACCAATATAGGGCGCAACGCTGCGATGCGCCATGGCAATGCTGGGGTCGCGGCGTCGATATTTGCGTGGTGCGCGGGGATGCCCTCTGATCTGGCGGCGCCTTGAGCACCCCCACTCCGGTTCGCTTCGCTCACCACCTCTCCCCCTGCCCGGGGGAGAGGAAGAGCGGAGAGGTTGGCGCCTTTCCTCTCCCCCGTCGATCGGGGAGAGGTGTTTGCAGAGCAAACCGGAGTGGGGGGTCGACCACTCCAACGCGATTTGTCCCGCTCGAGAAGGGACGCCACGCCTTGCCCTCGCCACTACCCCACCCTACTGTCCGCCCGATACGAACTGGAGTTTCTGGATGCGTTTTGAAGGAACAGCGGCCTATGTCGCCGACAAGGACCTGATGGTGGCGGTCAACGCGGCGATCGCGCTGGAGCGGCCGCTGCTGGTCAAGGGCGAACCCGGCACCGGCAAGACCGAGCTTGCCCGCCAGGTCGCCGCGGCACTCGGCCTCGACCTCTTGGAGTGGAACGTCAAATCGACCACCAAGGCGCAGCAGGGCCTCTACGAATATGATGCCGTTTCGCGCCTGCGCGACAGCCAGCTCGGCGACGACCGCTTCAACGACATCCGCAACTACATCAAGCGCGGCAAATTGTGGGACGCCTTCACGGCGGCCAAGAAGGTCGTGCTTCTCATCGACGAGATCGACAAGGCCGACATCGAGTTTCCCAACGACCTGTTGCAGGAACTCGATCGCATGGAATTCTTCGTCTACGAGACCGGCGAGACGATCCGCGCCGAGCACCGGCCGATCGTCATCATCACCTCCAATAACGAGAAGGAACTGCCCGACGCCTTCCTGCGCCGCTGCTTCTTCCACTACATCCGCTTTCCCGATGTCGACACGCTGCACCGGATCGTCGATGTCCACTATCCAGGGATCAAGCAGAACCTGGTGCGCGCCGCCCTCACTCAGTTCTACGAGATCCGCGAGGTGCCGGGCCTGAAGAAAAAACCCTCGACCTCGGAAGCGCTCGACTGGATCCGCCTGCTCGTCGCCGACGACATCGCGCCGGAGGATTTGCGCGCCGACCCGAAGAACGCGCTGCCCAAGCTGCATGGCGCGCTGTTGAAGAACGAGCAGGACGTGCACCTGTTCGAGCGCCTGGCATTCATGGCGCGGCGTCAGGGGTAGGCAGCGGTTTCTTCCTCGGCCCTCGTTATGCCCGGCAATCGAATATCGTGACTGTCTTCCCCCACTCCGGCCCTTCGGGCTCCCTTCCTCTCCCTCCGGAGGGAGAGGAAGGGAACCCGGCATAGCGGCCGGCGCTTCCTCTCCCCCGTCGAGCGGGGGAGAGGTGGTTTGCAAAGCAAACCGGAGTGGGGGTCGACCACGCCTATCACTGTGACACGGACGACGGAGAGGGGGCAGCAAGGCCAACAAACAAGCACCCCCTGCCCCATCGCGCGATCGATTTCAGCGCGCTATGGGGCTTGGAGAAAAGGAGCCGCCGCCATGATCGCCGTCACCATCCGCCCGCTGGAAAAATCCGACCATGCCGAATGGCGCCGCCTGTGGACGGCATACCTGACGTTTTATGAAACGACCCTACCCGAAGAAGTCTACGAAAAGACCTGGGAGCGCCTGTTCACCAAGGGCGAGTTCGAACCGAAAGGTTTTCTCGCGCTGATCGGCGGCAAGCCGGTCGGGCTTACCCACTTCATGTACCACCGCACCTGCTGGTCGTTGGTCAACAACTGCTACCTGCAGGACCTGTTCACCGACCCGGACGCGCGCGGCTCGGGCGCTGGTGCTGCGCTGATCGAGGCAGTGAAGGCGGATGCCGCCGCCAAGGGGATAAAAAACGTCTACTGGATGACGCACGAGACCAACGCCACCGCCCGCAAGCTCTACGACCGCGTGGCGCGCAGGACGGGCTTCATCGAATACGATCTGCTCTGAAGCTCAACCCGATGTCTTCGCCACCCAGGCGTGCCACTGCGCCTTGCTGCCGCGGAAGACATTGAGGTCGATCTGGCCCTTCACGCCGTGCGACAGGCCGGAGCCGGAATATTGCCAGAACACCCATTTGCGGCCGGGATAGACCTTTTCCGGATGCGCGGCGACGGAGCGCAGCCAGAACGGATAGTCGAGGAATTCGCCCCTCAGGTTGTCGCGGTAGAAGTCGGGCGCGGTGTAGATGATCGGACGCTGGCCGTAATGCCGTTCCAGTCTGTCCATGAACACCTGCATCTTTTCCAGCACCGTCTCGCGTGACAGTCGCCGCTTGCAGCGCGACTCGCCATTGTATTCGACGTCGATGACCGGCGGCAGCGCGCCGGCAACCTTGGGCACGTTGCGGATGAACCAGTCGGCCTGCTCGCCGGCGGTGCGGCACCAGTAGAAGAAGTGGTAGGCGCCGCGGCGCAATCCGGCTTCGCCGGCGGCGCGCCAGTTCTTCTTGAACATCGGGTCGAGATGGTCGCCGCCATCGGTGGCCTTGATGTAGGCGAAATTGGCGCCTTGGGTGCGCAGCTTCGGCCAGTTGATCTCGCCCTGCCAGCGCGAGACGTCGACGCCGTGGACCGCCAGCTGTTTCGGCGAGGCCTTGCCGAAATTGATCGGCTTGGCGTCGCGGAAGCGGCGGCCGTAAACCTCCCCCGCCACGAAAGGCGAGGCGCGCACCGGCTTTTCCGGCGCGACCAGCGCGATCGGCTTGGGCGCCGGTTCAGGTATCGCCTCGTCGATGGGCGCGCGCGACGGCACCGGCCCAAGCTCCACGTCCGGGCGCGGAGCGGCCATCGCCGTCAACGCATGCGCCTGGGGGGTTGCCTGTGGAGCTG
Organism: Neomesorhizobium albiziae; assembly: GCF_900114255.1. Lineage (GTDB taxonomy): Bacteria > Pseudomonadota > Alphaproteobacteria > Rhizobiales > Rhizobiaceae > Neomesorhizobium > Neomesorhizobium albiziae. Next base: position 195,900 of record NZ_FOSL01000003.1, read on the forward strand.
CCGCGCCGATCTCGACCGGCGGCACCGGCGCGCTCGGCATGCCGATGATGGAACTCGTCTTCTCCATGGACGGCGCTGTCGGCGCGAGCGCGTCGAGCCCTGAACTGGACGTGCAGCCGGCCACTGCCAGGCATGCGGAGAGAAGGACGAGGACGCCTGAGAAACGCATGAAAACCCGTACGCAAGACAAAACCGACCGACGACCGACGCCGCCTGGACCCACCACCGACAATTGCTAACGGGAAATTACCAAAAAAGACTGAATCCGATCGTTTACCAAGCCGAACGGCGAAACCGCATAGTTCGATGTCTGCCAGGAAACTTGAAGGAACGGAATTTACGCAATATATTGCGCATAGGCTGGGGCGGTCATGCCGTTGTTCGAAACCAACACCCGCAAGATCGTGGCGCGGCTCGAACGCGAAGGCTGGGTCAATTCCGGCGGCGGAAGACATGACAAGTTTGTGCATTCGGCCAAGCCGGGTCTCCTGATCGTGGTGCCGCGCCATCGGGAACAATCGCCCGGCGTCGCGAAATCCATCGCCAAACTCGCCGGCTGGATCTGAGGATTTTGAAATGACCCACTATATCGGCATTCTCGACGGCGAACGCGATGTCTGGGGCGTGCGCATCCCAGACCTGCCCGGTTGCCATGGGGGAGGAACTTCACCCGAAGAAGCGATTGCCGATGTCACTTCCGCCGCGCGCGAGTGGGCGGAAATGCATCTGTCGACGGGCCAGGCCTTGCCGGTGGCAAGAAGTCTGGCCGCGATTCTGAAGGCCGAGGGTATTGATACGGCCGCCGGCGAGTCGGCGGTGATGATCCCGCTTATCGTCGATTCCGGCCGCTCGGTGCGGGCGAACCTCTCGCTCGACGCCGGGTTGCTGGCCGCGATCGACGCGGAAGCCACGCGCCGCGGTCTCACCCGATCGGCCTTTATCGCGGGTGCTGCGCGCGACAAGATCGAAGGGCAGCGATAGCAGCCATGTTCATCCCCTTCTTCCTCGAACTGAAAGCCGCGCGCGTTCCGGTCTCGCTGCGCGAATATCTCACCTTGCTGGAAGGGCTCGACGCGGACCTCGTCATGTACGACGTCGAAGGGTTTTATTATCTGGCGCGCGCCGCACTGGTGAAGGACGAGCGCCACATCGACCGTTTCGACCAGGTCTTCTCGCATGTCTTCAAGGGCGTCGAGGCGGTGTCGGGCGAAAGCGCGGTCGATGTCACCAACATTCCCGAGGAATGGCTGCGCAGGCTTGCCGAAAAGCATCTGAGCGACGAGGAGAAACGGCTGGTCGAGGCACTCGGCGGCTTCGAGAAACTGATGGAGACCTTGAAGAAGCGGCTGGAAGAGCAGAAGGGGCGTCACCAGGGCGGCTCGAAATGGATCGGCACCGCCGGCACCTCGCCCTTCGGCGCCTATGGCTACAATCCCGAAGGCGTGCGCATCGGACAGGAGACGAGCCGTCACCGGCGCGCCGTCAAGGTTTGGGACAAGCGGGAGTTCAAGAACTTCGACGACTCGGTCGAGCTTGGCACCCGTAACATCAAGGTGGCGATGAAGCGGCTGCGGCGCTGGGTGCGCGAGGGCGCCGAAGAAGAGTTCGACCTGGCGGGCACCATCCACGCCACTGCCGAGCACGGCTATCTCGACGTGCAGACAAGGCCGGAGCGCCGCAACGCCGTGAAGCTCCTGATGTTCTTCGATGTCGGCGGTTCGATGGACGACCACATCAAGGTAGTGGAAGAGCTCTTCTCGGCGGCGCATACCGAGTTCCGCCACCTCGAATATTTCTACTTCCACAACTGCCTCTACGAAGGCGTGTGGAAGGACAATCGCCGCCGCCATTCGGAGACGCTGTCGACCTTCGACGTGCTGCACAAATACGGCCACGACTACAAGGTGATCTTCGTCGGCGACGCCGCGATGAGCCCCTACGAGATTGCCTATGCCGGCGGTTCGGTCGAACACTGGAATCCCGAGCCGGGTGCTGTATGGCTGGCCCGCGTGCTCCAGCAATGGCCGAACGCGGTGTGGATCAACCCGACCAACGAGAAGCACTGGAGCTATACCCACTCGATCGGCATGATCCGCGAGATTTTCGGCAACCGCATGTACCCGTTGACGCTGGCCGGACTGGAGGCGGCGACGAAGGAATTGTCGCGGAAGCACTGAGATGCGCATGGGTAGTGTCACCCCACCCGCCTCGCTTCGCTCGGCACCCTCCCCATCGAGGGGAGGGAGTGGTGCGAAGTCCTCCGCTCCTCCTCCCCCTCGATGGGGGAGGTGGCCCGGAGGGCTGGAGGGGGTGACAAGCCGAAATGACGATAAACCCGCTCTCGCGCAAGATTGATCCGCGGCGATGGCGGCGGCGGGCGCAAAACCCTATATTTTGCGCATGCCTTCATCCCGAAACCGCTGCACACTTTCGGGAGGCATGCGTTATATTGCGGAAAATCCGAAAAGATCAGGAGGACTGGCATGGAAGCACATCGCTATCCCGTAACCCGCACCGATGCCGAGTGGCGCGCCAGGCTGACGCCGGAACAGTTCGCCGTGATGCGCAACCACGGCACCGAGCGCCCCGGCAGTTGCGCGCTGCTCTATGAAAAGCGCGCCGGCACCTTCGAATGCGCCGGCTGCGACCAGCCGCTGTTCGAATCCAAGCTGAAATTCGAGAGCGGCACCGGCTGGCCGAGCTTCAACGACCCGGTGCCCGGTTCGGTCGAAAACACCGTCGACCGCAGCTACGGCATGGTGCGCACCGAGGTGCATTGCGCCCGCTGCGGCAGCCATCTCGGCCACGTGTTCGAGGACGGCCCGCCGCCGACCGGCCTGCGTTACTGCATCAATGGCGTGGCGTTGAATTTCCGGCCGGCCGAAGCCTGAGGACGCGGGCTGGAGCCACACGCCATTCCGGTTGAGCCGCAACAGGGCTCTCTTTGTTGGAGCATGATCTTTTCCGAAAACCGGCTTCCACTTTTCGGGATCATGCTTCTCTTTGTTGGAGCATGATCTTTTCCGAAAACCGGCTTCCACTTTTCGGGATCATGCTCCGTCAGATCACCGTCGCCAGGATCAGCCAGATCGCGGCGAATATCTGCGCCAGCGAGGCGATCGGCCCCGGCTGGAGGTTTGCCGTGCGCCAGATGCTGAGGAACAGGAACAGATTGTAGGGCAAAGGCAAGAAATGCACTGCAAGCGAGACGGCCAGCGGCAGCTTCATGCCGAGCACAAAAATTGCGGCGGCGGTAGTGACGAGATTGATGGCGGTGCCGACGATGGCCATGTCGCGCCAGAACAGCCTGTCTAGGGGAACGAGACCGCGCCAGCGCGCCAGGAAGAAGCCCGGTCCCGCCTCGACTGCCTTGAACTCACTCATAGTCCCGCCGTTCCTCTGTGGACGCTACGCGACTGGCATAGCATGCGCGTCTGGACAGCATAACGACATACCCTGAAAATAGCCCTTATCGCATGAAGACGGTGGCAGGTGGGACGGATCACGGGTCGCTCCTGCGAGTGCTGCTTTTGCAAATCGCAGTCAGGCTAGTAGGTTCTGCCATTGCGCCGAGCAAGGGGTTTTCGGCAACTGCCGGGCCTAGACGCACCGCCGTTCATCTGCGGTTCAGGCGAGATGGCTTAACATGATGGCTAGCGAAGGAGAAAGCCATGCGTATCGGATTTGTCCTGTTCGCCTTTGTGGCCATGGCGAGCAGCCCGGCCCAGGCCGGGAACCAATCGTCGAATACGAGCTCCAACAGCTCATCCAACAACGGCGTGGTGCGCGAGCGAATTGTCGAAACCTACTGCGAGGACGGCTATTGCGAGCGTTACGTCAAGCGCCGGGTATTTATCGAAGATTGGAGCAGCGATCACAAACGCGAACGGGACCGCTATCGGGATCGCTACCGTGACCGCTACGACGACGATGGCGATGACGATGATTGAGGTTTCCGTGATGATGAAAAAGCTCTCGTCTGTCTTGACTGCCGCAGTCCTGGCCATGGCTTTCGCCATGCCTTTGAACGCCGCGCCCATTTCGGTGCCGAAACCCGAACAGGTGGAGGCGAACGCCACCCAACAGGTCAAACACCGGCGACATTGGCGACACAAGCATTATCGCAATTGGCGGTCGGATCGCTATTGGAACCGGCGGCATGCGTGGCGGGACTGCCGCTATGACAGATGTTACCCGCGTCGCTACTACGGCCATGGCCGCTACTACGGTTACCGTGACTACTACCCGCGTCGCTACCGTCGACCGGGAGTTAGCATCTATCTGGAGTTCTAGCTGCGGAGACATCCTCGATCGCGAGGAGCAGGGTAGCTCCTCGACGACGCCCAAAAATCAGACATCGCCAGCGACCCCGCTGGAGGCCGTGGTTGCGTGTCACCAGGTCACGCTCAGCCCGACATTTCCCTCGAACGCTCTGTACTTCTCGCCGTCGACATCGAAGGTGTAGTCGGCTGTCGCATAGAGGCTGACGTTCTCGTTGATGGATGCGGTGATGCCGCCGCCTAGTTCAAGCGCCGTCCCGCCGAAGTTCGTCACAAACGGATTGGCGTTGAAGCTGACTGCATCGCTACCTGAGAAATCGTGCCAGAGACTGGCTTTGAGATAGGGTCGCAACAGGCCGGCCGATGTCTGGAACTCGCCTTCCAGGCGTGCTCCTACCCTGCCTGTCACTGCATCGTCCGTGTCGAATGATACGGTCGAGAATGCGCTCCCGGCGTCGTCAAGCGACTGGTGTTGCCAGATCAGTTGCGCCTGTGGCTCGATCTTCCAGGTCGGCGAAAGTGCAAGCGGATAACCACCTTCCACGGAGACGGTGATGCCCTGTCCGTCCGCCTCCACACTGGCGCCTCGGCGTGATTGTCCTTCGCCTCCGTAAAAGGACCCCATCAGCACACCGTCGAGATACCAGCCGGTCGGGCCGATATGGGTCCAGTAGCCGCCGATGCTGGTCGCGTCGACGTCGATGTCACCGACTGAAAGATTGTTCCAGCCAAGCGCCAAGCCCCGGACGTCGGCATCGAGTGCCGCGTAACCCAGGAACAGGCCAGCGATGTCGCGATGGCCGCTTTCGCTTTCCCGGCGCAGGATGTCGAGGCCGGCCTGAATGCCCCATAACGTGCCGTCGATGGTCGGGTTGACCGTACCCTCTTGGTCGCGTTCGACGCTTTGGCCGAAGACCCTGCCCCAGGCGGACGAGAAGTTGTCCGCCGGATCGAGCACATCCTGCCCGCCTCGCCGCTCGTGGAACGTACCGAGGGTTGCAAGCGCCACTTGCCGTTGTGCGGAGGGAATTGCCGAAGCAACCGGAACTTCGATGCTGTAGAGCGGGATGACCGGTCCGATGAACGGTGTGGCGCCGGGCGTCGGAGGAGGAGGCTGAACCGGAGGATTGGCGGGATCGACGGTCGGAACCGGAAGCGCGAACGAACTGACCGGCGTCTGTAGTGGTCCTGCCGGGAGCGGGCTGAGGGGGTTGGGAGCCGGGGCAGGTGTCGGCACGGGTATTCCTGGTGGAGGCGCCACAATAGTGTTGCGCAGATACCAGTTCTCCTCGTTTCCGGGTGCGATCGCGCCACTGAACAGGAAATATTCGAAGCCGCCGGCTGAGACGAAATTGTTGAGCGCGAAAGTGTTGGTCTGTGCGCCATTCAGCGCTTCGACGACAAGGATGCCGTCTGCAAGGGTCTGCGCCCCCGGCCCTCCGACATCGTGAAAGTAAGGCCGGTCATGCCTGACGCCGAGCCACCGTCAATGACGATCCGGTCGGACGGCGAGCCATCCGTCCCGAGGAAGGTATTCAGCGCTCCTGTAGCGCCCGCCGCGCCGACATAGTTCCCGGCGATGACGAGCTTGTTGCCGACGCCCGTTCCGCCCAGTTGCAACAGCCCGCTGTTGGTGAGGTCGCCATTGATCGTGAACGTGCCGGTCGGGTCAGCGGCAAACGGCGTAACAGCATTCGCGACCGCAATGGTGCCGCTGTTGGTTACCGTGCCCGTTACGCTGCCGTAGCCGCCGAGGGTGGCGCCGGCTGCGATATCGACAGGGCCGCCTCCTGAAATCGCGGCAGCCGGATGCGCCGCATCGCCGACAGCCAACGTGCCAGCAGTGACGGATGTGCCGCCGGTGTAGGGATTGTCCGCTGTCAGCACGGTGGCGCCGGGGCCTATCTGCGTCACGGAGCCAATTCCCGAGATCACATTCGCAACCGTGAACGTATCGCTGCGGTTGAAGACCAGAATGCCGTTGTCGACCACGTCACCCGTGCCGAGTGTGCCGGCAGTGCCTCCGTCACCTACTTGAAGGGTCCCGTTGCTGATTAAGGTCCCACCGCTGTAGCTGTTGTCCCGACCTAGTATCAGGATGCCTGGCCCGCGCTGCTCGACCAGGCCGGTCCCACTGATGACGCTGCCTTGCCCGTAAAGATCGGAACGATTGAATACGAGCGTTGAGTTGTTGACGATGTTGGCGGCCAGCGTTCCTTGGTTACCCCCATTGCCGATCTGCAAAACCCCCGCGCTGACCGTTGCGTCGCCACTCTCGGTGATATTGCCGAGTAGGACTAGCGTGCCGGCGCCCTCTTTGGTCAAGGTTCCCGTGCCACTGACGCTTCCGTCGTAGGTGACATCGTCCGCTCGATTGAACACCAGCGCGCCACTGTTGATTACGTCTCCGACGATACTTCCGGAGGTGCCGCCATTGCCGAGCTGCAGCGTGCCCGCCGTGATCGTCGTGCCGCCGACGTAGTCATTCTCGGCAGTGAGGATCAGCGTCCCCAGATCCGATTTTTCCAATGGCGAGCTGCCGGTCAGTACAGCCCCGATCGTTGCTGTATAGCCGGAACCGACTGTGCTGCCGTCGCCAACGCGAATGATTGTTGGAGCACCGACCATGGTGACCGGATCGCCCTGGATGACGTAGCCGTTGGAGGCAAATTGCATCCCGTTGATGGCGACGCCGCCGAGACTGTTGTCGACGGTGACGGTTCCGGGTTGCCCTGCGAAGATCGCAAAGGAACCGTTCTGGTAAGGCGCGTTGATCGCACCGGTCTGCTCCGTCCAATTGTCATCCAAGGCAGAGTTCTGCCAAGTCCCGTCCCCGCCATTGACGATGCCGTCATTCTGGGGACCTGCATCGCCGTCCCAGAAGTTCAGCGGCAGGCCGTTGGTGTTGACCAGATTGACCTCATTGGCGACCGACGTCTGAAGGAAGAAATTCGGAGACGGGATCGTCCCGACAGTCAGACCATTATTGGTGAGGCTGCCCGCATAACTCATGACCCGGTAGATTCCTGGGTCGAAGCTGCCGCCGGGCGGGGTTGTGACGTTCAGGGTGCCGTCAAGCGTCAGATTGCCGCCAACGACGGTCAAGTCGTTGAGTGCACCGCCAACCACACCGGCCTGGCCGAAACTATAATCGAGGAACGATCCCGATCCGAGAGACAGGTCTTGAGCGATCGTGAGAGTACCGGGGGCAGGTCCGGCGGTGCCCGGTGACAAATGCCCGCCATCCGCGACAGAGACGCTGCCGCCGATAGTGCCTGTACCGCCCAGCGTTGCCCCGCTGGCAACCGAGGTCGCCCCCGTTGCCGCCGATTGATTGCCGTCGACGAACAGGCCGCCCAACAGAACGGCTGTGTGTCCCAGGTAGCTGTTTGCGCCGGTCAGGATCGTGTTGCCGGTACCCTCCTGGATCACAGGCCCGATACCCGAGATCACCCCTGGAACCGTGAACGTATCACTGCGGTTGAAGGTCAAGAAGCCATTGTTAACGATGTTGCCGAGAATGCTGCCGCTGGTGCCGCCGTTGCCGAGTTGCACGCCACCGGCCGCGATCGTCAGCGTGCCCGAATAGGTACTGTTGCCGGTCAGGTGCAACCTACCGCCGCCAAGCTTGGTCAGCGGGCCTGTCCCGCTGGCTACCCCCCGATACTCGAAGTTGAACCCGTTGGTGTCGATTGCGCCGCCGCCGGCATCAACAGTGACCGGGCGGCCGATGAAGCTGCTCGCCGCCGCCAGCTGCAGTGTGCCCCCGTCGAAGATAATCCGATTGCCGAGCGTGCCGAGATTGTGGGGCCTGCTGAAGGCAAGCACTCCCCCTTCCAGAACCGTCGGCCCGCCATAGGTGTTGATGGCCGTCAGTGTCAGGACACCGGTTCCACGCATGACGAGTGAGCCCGAGCCGCTGACTACCTGGTCAAAAGTAAGATTGTCGCTGCGGTTGAAGGCAAGCGTGCCGTTGTCGACAATATTGCCGGTGATCGTGCCCGTGGCGCCGCCGTCGCCCAGCTGAAGCGTAGCCCCCGGGGCTATTGTCGTGCCCCCGTCCACGCCGCTATTGGTGACGATGCCACCCAACACGAGCGTCCCGCTGTTCACCGCCACGGCATTGGCGGTCGTGCCCGTGATGGTGGCGTTGCCCGATAGCGTCCAGTTGCTGCCCTCCATGACCAGCGACTGGAACCCGTTCCCAGCGGTGGCGCCAATGAAGTTGCTGTCTTCGCTTCCGGTCCCCTGAAGCCGCACTGTATTTCCAGTCCCGGCGCTCAGTGCATCGCCGTTGAGCACGGAGCCGGTCTCCAGGATCAAGACGTTGTTGCTGGCATCAAACCGAACCGCGGAGCCAATATCGCTTGTCAGCGTGCCGGCATTGCGCACCGTGACAAGACCGTCGCTCACAACGCGAACGCCCGCGCCGTTCACGCTCGATATGGAGCCTCCGGCTTGGTTGTAGAACGTGCCTGACGAACCGGCTTGGAACAGGACGCCGGAGGGAAAATTGGGGGCAGCACCGGTGCTTGTAACCGTGATCGTGCCGCTGTTGGTGATCGAAGAGTTGAGAGCATTCGTCCTGATACCGGAGCTGCCCGCGCCGCTAACCGAAATGGAGCCCGAATTGACGATGGTCGTATTGCTTCCGCGGGCGTCCATGCCCCAACTGGTCGTGCCGGCTGTGGAGATCGACCCTTGGTTTGTAAGCGTGCTCCCCGTTCCGGTCGCCGACATGCCGAATGCGTTTACGCCGGTGGTGGTGATCTGCCCCTGATTGAGCGCGCTACTGTTGCGCTCCACGCCGATGGCGCGAACGGTCGAGTTCATTATGGCGCCGGGCAGAACCGTCACACTGACATTGCTGCTTCCGGCAACGGCCGAGACGGCAGTAGTCGCGGCGGTGGGATTAGGAGGCGTGCTGTCGCAGACGACGCTCTGACCGGAAGTCGGCTGTCCGGTCGATTGCGTGACTTCGATGCCGGTGGTCGTGTTCACGCATCTGGCGTAGGCTGGGCTAGCGAGGAAGGTGCTCGGCAAAAGGATCAGGGTACCGGGCAAAAGCATGGTCCCGGACTGGAGCAGAGCCTTTCGAAGGCGCAAATGCATCAAAACGCCTGCCTCTCGAGCAGCCGTCACCCGCCGACCTAGTTGAGAGGGGAAAGCGTGGCCAAAATCAAGCTCTTCCGTCTTCGCCCGGGCTCTTTTTCCACCTAGTGTTGCACCGCAAGCGCAGTGCCAGGGTGGACCGCCAGGGAGAATGGTCGTCGTGGGAACCCGCATGAAGCGGCAGCGACGCGCAGTTTGCCTTAAACGCGTCTAACGTAGAGAAACCTTCACGCGAGGCGCGAAAAAGCAACGCAAATACAGCTGATTGGTTACGACGTAGGTACCCTCGCAGATGTGATACTGGTCGTCCGGGGATTCCTGTACGCGGTCGCGCGGAATGGTGAAATTATGCGGCAGGTAAGTGTAACCACCGTCGATCCTGGACCGTACCGAAGACCGAGGTATGGCGCGGCAATCAGTGCCATCGCAACACTTGTATTTCATCTGCGGGTCGAACTTGTCCTCGTACCAGTCATGGGCGTTCGCGGCTGTTGCGGCGGCGATACAGATTGCCGTGAAGATAATTCTTCGCATGGCATTCCTCATGCCGCATAAATAAGGCGGCGAGACGATCAAGATCGACCGGCGAGAAGCAGCCTGGCTGCTGAGCGCGGCGGTGCTGCACAGCAACTTCTTGAACGTGTGACGAATGCGTCGATACCCATTGCACTGCCGCAGGCCGCGACAGGCGGAGACATTCATCCATCAGCCTGCATACCGCCGACCTCCCAGGAAAATCTTCCCGGACCTACTACTCCATGCCGAGCGCGGCCTTGTAAAGGTCGAGGATCGCTTCCTCCTCCTGGCGCTCGGCCTGGTCCTTCTTGCGCAGCCGGATGATGGTGCGCACCGCCTTGGTGTCGAAGCCGGTGCCCTTCATCTCGGCAAAGACTTCCTTGATGTCGTCGGCGATGGTCTTCTTTTCCTCTTCCAGCCGCTCGACGCGCTCGATGAAGGCGCGCAACTGGCCCGCGGCAACGGTCTGGCTGGTTTCGGTGATGTCGTCGGCCATGAAATGTCTCCGGAATGTGGGCCGCGACTCGGGCACGGCAAGGGTCGGCCGGTTCGATGCCTCAGGCCGGGGAGCGGGTCAAGGCGGAAGTTCCCCTTCTCCCCGTTCACGGGGAAAAGGTGCCGGCAGGCGGATGAGGGGCGGCATCAAATTTGTCAAGCAACTGCTGCCCCTCACCCGGTCGCTTCGCGACCACCCTCTCCCCGTAAACGGGGCGAGGGTAAGCTAGTGATCCTTCGGCCGCCGCGCCTCGAATTCGGCCCGCTTGGCGGCGGAAGCGTCCGTCTGGTGCTTCGCCTGCCACTCGGCATAGGGCATGCCGTAGACAATTTCTCGCGATTCGTCCTTCGACAGCGCAACACCTGCGGCATCGGCGGCGTCGCGATACCAGTTGGACAGGCAGTTGCGGCAGAAGCCGGCGAGATTCATCAGGTCGATGTTCTGCACGTCGCTGCGCTGGCGCAGATGCTCGACCAGCGTGCGGAACGCCGCCGCCTCGAAATCGCGCCTCTGTTCGTCGCTGAATTCGGTCATCTGGAGAATCCTTCACACCGGCCCGGTTCGCGAGCCGAATTGTCTGACCTCGTGTATATCGGCACGCCGGTTGATCACGTCAACGATCGGCGCCAGGCGCTCGGCCCATTCGGTAGCACCGCGGTCGTCGGCGATCAGGTCCTGCCGGATCTCGATCAGCGCATGGGCGAAACCGTTGACGATTGCGTGACGGAACATGGTGTCGCCGCGCAGCGCCCCGTCATAAGGCTCGTTGTCGCCGACGACGAGATTCTGGTCGGCGGCCAGCATCTCGATCAGCGGCCATGGCGCGCGATGGTCCATGTCCCACAGCACGCCGACATGCCAGGGCCTGACATGGCCCTGCATCACCGGCGTGAACGAATGCACCGAGAAGATGAACGGCGCGCCTCCCGATTCGTGCGCCACGGATGCCACCATGGCGGCGACCGCGTCGTGATAGGGGCGGTAAAAGCGATCGAGCCGGCGCTCCCGCTCCTCCGCCGCCATCGGGTAATTTCCCGGCACCACCGTGCCGTCATAGAGCTGGCGGATCAGCGTCGGATCGTCCTCGCCGCGATTGGGATCGATCAGGAGCCGAGAGAACCGCGCCATCACCGCCGGCGCGCCGATAAGCCCGGCAAGCCTGGCCGTCACCGCCGCGACACCGATGTCATAGGCGATGTGACGGTCGAACTCCGACGCCGGCAGGCCGAGATCGCCATATTCCTCCGGCAGTTCGCGGTGCGCGTGGTCCGCGACCAGCACGATGCCTCTCTTCCGGTCGCCTTCGATGATGTCGAACGGGGCAAAAATTGCGGAACGGGTCATGGGGTCCGGCGGTGGTGGTGGCTGCGGGCAAACCCGGTCATTCCACGAAGTGTTTCGCCGCGCAACGCCGTTGTTTGGTCATTGTTTTCGCTGAAATGGGTGCGGGCGCCCGAATCCGGGCGCTTTTGGCGCACTAATCGATTAGGATTGACGACGCAACCGCGTTGACATGCGCCCGCACTTTGCCGAAAAGGGGCGTCTAATATGCTGATTTCACGCATGAGGGGCTTCACGATGGAAATCGCCAGGAGGCAGCGTTTTCACCTTGTGGTGACCGCCCTCTCGGCCGTTCTCGCGCTGCCGGTCCTGGCCGCCTTGTCAGCCACCCCGGCCCATGCCGACTTCCGTGTTTGCAACGCCACGCAGAATCTCGTTGGCGTCGCGGTCGGCTACCGCGCCAAGGCGGGCTGGGTCACCGAAGGCTGGTGGCATGTCGAGGGCTCGACCTGCAAGACACTGATCGAAGGCCAGCTGTCATCACGCTATTACTATCTTTATGCAGAAGATGCCGAGCGCGGTGGGCGCTGGGATGGTCCGGTCAACATGTGCGTAGCGGAAAAAGAGTTCAAGGTTTCCGGTGTCAGCGATTGTTTCGCCCGAGGGTTCCAGCGCGCCGGCTTTCAGGAATACGACACGGGCGAGCAGGCAAGCTGGATGGTCCAATTGACTGACGAGCCCGCAACGGACGGCACTGCCGCCGTCACGGGAAGCAACGGTCAATGAGACGCAGCCGCAAGGTAAAAATACTCGCCACGCTCGGTCCAGCCTCCTCGGATGAGGCCATGATCCGCAAGCTTTTCGAAGCCGGCGCCGACGTTTTCCGCATCAACATGAGCCACACCGACCACCCCACCATGGAAACCCTGGTGGGGCGCATCCGCGCGGTGGAGGAAGCGGTGGGACGCCCGATCGGCATCCTCGCCGACCTGCAGGGGCCGAAGCTGCGCGTAGGCAAATTCGCCAACGGCAAGGAAGAACTGACCGTCGGCCAGACCTTTACGCTCGACGACCGCACGGAACTCGGCGACGCCACCCGGGTCAACCTGCCGCATCCTGAAATCCTCCAGTCGGTGCAGCCCGGCCACCGCCTGCTCATCGACGACGGCCGCCTGCAGCTGCAGGCGCAAGCCGCCGACGGCAAGTCGATCGTCTGCACGGTCGTTTCCGGCACCAAGATTTCCGACCGCAAGGGCGTCAGCCTGCCGGACACCGACCTGCCGGTTGGCGCACTGACCGAAAAGGATCGCCGCGATCTCGATGCCGTGCTTGCCACCGGCGTCGATTGGGTGGCGCTGTCCTTCATCCAGCGGCCGGAAGATCTGGCCGAGGTGCGCAAGATCGCCCGCGGCCGCGCATCGCTGCTGTCGAAGATCGAGAAGCCGCAGGCAGTTGCCCGGCTTGCCGAGATCATCGAACTCTCGGATGCGCTGATGGTGGCGCGCGGCGACCTCGGCGTCGAGATGCCGCTGGAAGCCGTGCCCGGTATCCAGAAGCAGATCACCCGCGCCGCCCGCCGCGCCGGCAAGCCGGTGGTGGTGGCCACGCAGATGCTGGAATCGATGATCACGGCACCAGTGCCGACCCGCGCCGAAGTGTCCGACGTCGCCACGGCTGTCTTCGAGGGCGCCGACGCCATCATGCTTTCGGCCGAATCCGCCGCCGGCGAATACCCGGTCGAAGCGGTGGCGACCATGGATCGCATCGCCCGGCGCGTCGAGCAGGACCCGACCTATCCCGGCATCATCAACGCCCAGCGTTCCGAGCCCGAAGCGACCGGCGCCGACGCGATTTCGCTCGCCGCAAGGCAGATCGCCGAGACGCTGAAGCTGACGGCCATCGTCACCTACACGGCATCCGGCACCACCGGCCTGCGCGCCGCCCGCGAGCGCCCGCAGGTGCCGATCATCGCGCTCTCGCCGGTGCTTCAGACGGCCCGCCGGCTGTCGCTTTTGTGGGGAACCCATTGCGTGGTGACGCCGGACGCCGCCGATCTCGACGACATGGTCGACCGCGCCTGCCAGATCACCTTTGCCGAAGGCTTCGGCAAGGTCGGCGACCGCATCATCATCACCGCGGGCGTGCCGCTGCGGACGCCGGGCTCCACCAACATGCTGCGCATCGCCTATATCGGTTCTGACGGGCTGGGCGGGATCTAGCTGTCGGATTTCACCGCCAGCGCCCCCTCCGCCTCGCTTCGCTCGGCACCTCCCCCGCTTCGCAGGGGAGGATCCACGTCGCCGCTGATCCTCCCCCCGTTTACGGGGGAGGGGGACCGCCGAAGGCGGTGGAGGGGGCGGTGGTCCGAACGCCCTCGAGCAACCCACTGTAAATTTCCTGGCTACTGCGGCGCCAGTTCGGCCACCGGCGCTTTCTCGTCGATGCAGCCGGCGCCATATGCGTCGCCGGCGATCCGCGCCTCGACGGCGCGCGCCACGCCGGCAAGATCGCGCTCCTTGCCGGCCACCTTCTCGATCGCCGCCACCACCAGGTCTGGCCCGACCCAGTCGGGCTTGTGGCCGAGATTCCTGACCCAGACCGGTTCGGCACCGGGAATGTCGCGCGCCAGCCCCGTGGAGTGGATCTCCTCGTAGACCACGGCGTCGCGGTCGCCCGAAATCACCACCGTCGGGACCTTGATGTCGCGGTAGCGTTTGGCGGCCTCCAGAACATGGCCGTAGAGGCCGGCGACATCGAGCGCATTGGAACGGAAAGCGCGAGGCCGCAGCACCAGCGGTATCGAAGCCGCGTCGGAATAGCCGTCCGGCACCGCGTTCGGGGCGAACACGCAGGTCGTGGCGGCGGCCAGGCGCGACGTGCCCGCGGGATAGGCGACCGTCTGCGCAAACAGCCAGCCGATCACCGGGGTCGCCGCAACGCTGTAGTACCAGGCGGTCGCCCCGCCGGGCCACGGGTGGCTAACCGCCGACAGGAACACCAGGCCGCGGGTCCTCGCCGCCTGCTCCAGCCCGAAGGTCGCCGTCACCGCCCCGCCGAAGGAGTGGCCGACGATGATGGCATCCCGGATGCCGACATGATCCATCAACGCCGCGATGGTCTCCGCCTGCTCGTGCGGGTTACTGTTGCGGCTGCCGCGCCCGGACCAGCCGTGGCCGGGACGGTCGAAGAACAGCATTTCGGCGCGCCCTTCGAGCAGCGGCCTCAGCGGCGCCATCTGGTCCTTGAGGTTGGCGCTGGCGCCGTGGATGAACACGACGGGCGGCAGGTCGGGGTTGGGCCCGGCCGGCACGTGCACATAATGCATGCGGGCGCCGTTCACCGTCGCAAAACTCCCGACCGGCGGGTTGCGCCGCTCGATCAGCCAGGAGCCGACGCGGGTGACGCCGGCCAGCATCAGGAAAAAGGCGAGCAGAAAGGCGAATGCGGCGGCTGTCAAATTCATCGTCGGGGCAAAAAAATGTCTGCGGGATGGGTAGCTTAAGCAACGAGGGCGCGGCAGGCCGGGTTTCCGGTCAGATGCCCTCGCCCGCCAATTCTTCGGAAAGCTCGGACACCTCGTTCTGCGCGCTGCGCATCATCGGATAGATTTCAAGCACGCGTTGATAGGCATCGAGCGCCAGCTGCTTGCGGCCGGTGGTCTTCATGATTTCGGCCATGCCGGACAAGGCGCCGAAATGGCGCGGTTCCAATTCCAGCGTCCGCTCGATGTCGGCCATCGACTTGCCGAAGTTCTGCATCATGAAATGCACGGTGGCGCGGCGGTTCCAGCCTTCCGCGTAGGTTGGCTGCAGCACGATCACCTGGTCGAGAAAGTCCAGCGCCACATCGAATTTCTTGGCTTCCATCGCCTGGCTTGCCCATTGCATCATCAGGTCGACCGAGGCGCTGCCCGATTTGAACCATTCCTGCCAGATCCTGCCGGCGATGCGCTCGGCCGCCTTTTCGTTGCGCTCGCGCTTGAGCTCGCTGAAAAGCTCGTCGAGGCGGCTGCCGACCTTTTCTTCGGCCAGCGGCTTGGCCTCCTGCTGGGCGGGTGGTTCCTGCTGAATGGGAAGTTCTTCGGCGAAAGCCGGAAACGCGGCGCCGAATGTCAGGGCAGTAGCCAATGCAAAAACGCTCCGCATATGCGGGAATCTATCCCCGCATCGCGGAACGTCAAACTGAATTTCGCGTGAGAGAAGGGCGGAGTGCGTTCAGAGATTGAGCCGGGCATTCCGCTCTATCTCTTGTTTAGCCGCATTTGTGCGACGCCAGGCGATTCCGCCTGGCTGCAAAATGCTCTAACGCCCGATCAGCCCTGGCGGGCCTTGTAGCGCGGCGCAGTCTTGTTGATGATGTAGATGCGGCCCTTGCGGCGAACCAGCTGGTTGTCGCGGTGGCGGCCCTTGAGAGCCTTGAGCGAATTCTTGATCTTCATTGTCTTGCCCGTCGAATGGGCCCTCGTCCGGGCCGAACTGAAAGGCGCGCCCGAAGACGCGCCGAATTTGTGAGAGGCTCATAAACGAGGTCACTTGCCCGTGTCAACCGCCGGAAGCCCTCACTGGAGCGGAATGCGGGCGATTCTGCCCGGCTTGCATATACCTTAGGTCCCCGTCGCCTTCGTTGCCCTGGGAGCGGTCCGTTTCTTCAGGCGCGTGAAATGGCCCATTTTGCGGCCTACCCGCGCCTCGACCTTGCCATAGAGGTGCAGCACGAGATTGGGTTCGGCGAGCAGCGCTTCCGCACGGCCGATATCGTTGCCGATCAGATTTTCCATCACGCAGTCGGAATGGCGCACGGTCGCGCCGAGCGGCAGCCCGGCGATTGCGCGGATATGCTGCTCGAACTGCGAAATGCCGCATGCAGCCTCGGTCCAGTGGCCGGAATTGTGGACACGCGGCGCGATCTCGTTGACCAGCAGGCTGCCGTCCTTCAAGGCGAAAAACTCGACCCCGATCACCCCGACATAGTCGAGCGCCTTGAGGATCGTAAAGGCCGCATCGCGCGCCGCCCGCGCCGTCGCAGCCGGCAGGCTCGCCGGAACGGTCGATGTATGGAGGATGCCGGCGCGATGGATATTCTCGGCCGGGTCGTAGGCGGCCATGGAGCCGTCGCGGCCCCGCGCCGCGATCACCGAGATTTCGCGCCTGAAGGAAACGAAGGCCTCCAGCACGAGCGGCACGGCCCCCATGGCGGCAAAGGTGCCGGAAACGTCGTCGCCGCCGACATCGCGAAAGGCGCGCTGGCCCTTGCCGTCGTAGCCCATGCGGCGCGTCTTCAGGATTCCGGCGCCCGAAAATGCCTTCAGGGCATCGATCAGCTGCCGGTCGTTATCCACAGGACGATAGTCCGCTGTGGATATGCCGATGCCGTTGAGGAACGATTTCTCGACCACGCGGTCCTGGCTGACCTCCAGCGCCTTGGCCGGCGGAAACACCGGCGCGTCGGCGGAAAGCACTGCCGTCGAAGCCACCGGCACGTTCTCGAACTCGTAGGTGATGACGTCGCTTTCGCGCGCCAGCTCGGCCAGCCCGTAAGCGTCATCGTAGGCGGCGATGATCTGCCGGTTGGCGACCTGCGCGGCTGGGCAATCGCTCTGCGGCTCAAGCACCACCGTGCGGTAACCGAGCCGGGCGGCGGCCATCGCCAGCATGCGGCCGAGCTGGCCGCCGCCGATGATGCCGATCGTTGAGCCGGCGGGCAGCGCGGCGCTCATGCCGGGTCCGAGGGTGTTTCGGCGACTTTCGCCGTCTGTTCGGCGCGCCAGGCCTCGAGCCTGCCGGCCAGCGCGTCGTCGCCAAGCGCAAGGACCGCGGCGGCGAGTAGTGCGGCGTTGATGGCGCCGGGCTTGCCGATCGCCAGCGTGCCGACTGGGATGCCGCCCGGCATCTGCACGATCGACAGCAGCGAATCCTGGCCAGACAACGCCTTTGATTCCACGGGCACGCCAAACACCGGCAGCGCCGTCATCGCCGCTGTCATGCCGGGCAGGTGCGCAGCGCCCCCGGCGCCGGCGATGATGACCTTGAAGCCCTCCGCCTTGGCGCCATGCGCGAATTCGTAGAGCCGCTGCGGCGTGCGGTGGGCCGAGACGATGCGGCTGTCATAGGGAACGCCAAGCGCTGCAAGCGTGTCGGCGGCGTGTTTCATCGTCGCCCAGTCGGACTGGCTGCCCATGATGATGGCGACATCGGCGCGTTGTTTTGCCACGGCATTTCCCCGACACGAAGGAAGTGGGCGCATTAGCTGAGTTTGGCTGTCATCGCAAGGATCGCCGGCCAATCTGCCGAAGCGCGGCGCGAGCCCGCCTCGAAACTCGCTCACGCGAGACGGCTGGTGGTGATTTCGGAAACCGAAGCGGAGCGTACTTATAGTACGTGAGAACCGGAAGCGCAGAAAACGCCGGCAGGTGGCCGCGCGAGTAGTGTTTCCAAGCGCGCCTCAGGCGATGATGTCGGGAATGATCTTGTCCTCGAGATTCTTCAGCTTGTCCTTGAGGACAAGTTTCTTCTTTTTCATGCGCTGAATTTGCAGGGGATCGCAGCCGGTGGCGATCATTGCTTCAATCGCAGCGTCGAAGTCCGCGTGCTCTTGTTTCAACCGTGCAAACTCGAGACGAACCTCGGCCTTTTCCTGATCCGACATACTTACCGTCTGTGAGTCTCCGGCGCCCAAATCGCGCCATTCCGGGCGGGTCCGGAAATCTTGATTCCGGCGCCGCGCTATTACCACATTTCAGGCTGACAGGAAATGCTACTACGTTGAAATCGACTCGCAGGCGATGAGGTGGCAAAGTATCGCCATCCGTCACGCTGGCTTCAGCGGTGGAACTCCGTGACGGTTGCCTCGAGGAACCATGAAAGGGAGAACCAATCATGTCGCTTGCCAACCATCTTGAAGAACTTCAGCGCAAACACGGTGATATTGAACGCGAGATCGACGAAGCCCTGCTGCATCCGTCGGTCGACGATCTCGAAATCGTGAAGCTGAAGCGTCGCAAGCTGGCACTCAAGGACGAGATTGAAAAGTTGAGGTCCCAACCCACCACGCACTGAATGGGGCTGACATAGCCGGAACACCGGCGCGGAAATTGTTGGCGGCGGCGCCGTGTGTGCCGCCGGGGGTGTGGATGGTTTTTTGAAAAGTGGTGATCCACCTGCAGCTGCCCGCGGCAGACGACAGCGTGTTGCAACCTTCAGGTTGGCTTCGCGCACTTCACATTTTGATACGCAGGTCGCTGTCCGCAAAACCGCTGCACACTTTTGAGCGACCTGGCTCCAAATGCTTCAATTTTCCCAGAACTGATCCAGCCAGATGTTGAGATGCATGAAGCCGGCCGTGCTGACGGCGTAGAAACGCTTCGTGCCTTCCGAGCGCGCGCTGACCAGCCCGGCGTCGAGCAGCACCTTGAGATGCTGGGAAACCGCCGGGCGCGACACCGGCAGCCCCGCCGCCAGCTGGTTCACGGTTTTCGGCCCGCGCCGCAATTCCTCCAGCAAATAGCGGCGATTGGCATCAGCAATGGCGATGAAGGCATCGGCAGGGCTCATCCAACCTTTGTGAGGCAAAGCCTCGCGAATCTCAACTGCCTTGTTCGGCTTCGCCGCGCGGGTCGAGCCTGAGCGATTCGGGCGTTACCGCGCGATCGGCAGGCAGCGACTTGAACGCCTCGCGATCCTCGACCGGCACCGGGGCGCGCTTGCTGACCCGCACCACCGTGTAGACGGCGAGCGAGGCATGCGCGAGCGCGGTGGCCAGGAACAGGCTTTCCGGCGTCAGGCTTCCCATCAGCACAGCACCCAGCACCGGGCCGATCATGGTGCCGAAACCGTAGAGCAGCAAAAGCCCGCCCGAAACCTTGACGAAATCTTCGGGCGCGGCGTGGTCGTTGGCATGCGCCACCGCCAGCGAATAGAGCGTGTAGGCGAGCGCGCCATAGGCTGCCGTCATGGCGATGACGAACGCCGCCGTGCGCGGCGCGGCGACGAAGATCGACAGCGCGAACAGCGCCGAGCCGAGGGCAGCGCCAGCCAGCACGTAACGGCGGTCGGTCTTGTCGGAAAGCCGGCCGACCGGCATCTGCATGGCGGCCCCCGCAACCACCACCAGGCTCATCATCAGCGCGATCTCCGCCGTCGAGATGCCGATACGGGCGCCGTAGACCGCGCCCAGCGTTCCCCAGGCGCCGTTGGCGACGCCGACCAGCAGGCAGCCGACGAAGGAAACCGGCGAATTGGCGTAAAGGCCCTTGAGGTCGAGCGACACATCCTGAAGCGGCTTCGGCGTCGCCGCCGAAGACACGGCGGTCGGGATCAGCGAGCAGCAGAAGAAGATGCCCGCCACCATGAACAGCGATGCCTGTTTCACGTCGCCGGCGGCGACGATCATCTGCCCGGCCATGATCGAGGCGTAGGTCACCATCATGTAGAGGCCAAACACCGTGCCCCGGTTCTCGTTGGTCGCCCGCTCGTTCAGCCAGCTCTCGATGACCATGAAGGCGCCGGCCATGGTGAAGCCGGTGCCGGCCCGCAGCAATATCCACACCGGCGCGTTGATGATCAGTCCGGTCAAAAGCGCGATGATGGCGCCGGAAGCCGCGAAGGCGCCGAATGCCCTGACATGGCCGACCTTGCGCACCAGCCGCGGCGCAAAGAAGCAGCCGGCGACGAAGCCGCCCGCCCAGGCGGTGCCGAGCAGGCCGAGCGATGCCGTGGAAAATCCTTCCTCCTGCCCGCGCAAGGGCAACAGCAGGCCATGCAGGCCCGACGCCGCCAGGAGGAAAGCGGTGCCGCGCAGCAGCGAGAGTATCGGTCTGTAGGTTGCGAACATGCTTCTATCCGGCAGGGGGAGCTCTGAAAGATCGCGACGCCTTGTCTTTTCGGCGGCGCGGCGGATCAGTTTCGGCGAAACAGCGCTTCGGCCGCGGCTTTCGTGCTGCCCTTCGATTTCAGCTCCGCTTGCAGCCGTTCGATCTCGGCGGTCAGCTGCACGATGCGTTCCTCCAGTTCGCCGACCGACAGCAGCGAAAGGTCCTGCCCGATTTCATGCACGCGCTTGGGTTTTGTCGGTTCGTCGTCGAAGATGGCCATCGGAACGCTCCCGTTTGCATGATTTGTGCGAAAGAATACATACGAGGGTATGCTTGACGCAAATGCCGGGGGCCGGCTCGCAATTCGGAGAGGAAGCACGATGGCACACGACACCAACATCCCGGCGAAAATGACCGCTATCGCGATCTCGCAGCCCGGCGGGCCGCTGGTGCTGAAGCCCGAAAAGCGCGACGTACCGACGCCGGGCCCCGGCCAGATCTTGATTCGGGTGCGGGCCGCCGGCGTCAACCGGCCGGATATACTGCAGCGCCGGGGCACCTATCCGCCGCCGGCTGGCGCGTCGGACCTGCCAGGCCTCGAAGTCGCGGGCGAGGTCGCGGCCACTGGCGAAGGAGCGACGCGCTGGCGCGTCGGCGACCGCGTCTGCGCGCTGACGCCGGGCGGCGGCTATGCCGAGTTCTGCCTCGTCCATGAAAGCAACGCGCTGCCGGTGCCCTCCGGCTTCACCTTCACCGAGGCGGCCGCGTTGCCGGAAACCTTCTTCACCGTCTGGCACAATGTGTATGAACGCGGCGCCCTGAAGAAGGGCGAGACCCTGCTCGTCCATGGCGGCTCGTCCGGCATCGGCACCACGGCGATCCAGCTCGGCTCGGCGTTCGGCGCCTTTGTCATCGCCACCGCCGGTTCCGAAGACAAATGCGCCGCCTGCCTGAAGCTCGGCGCCGACCGCGCCGTCAACTACCATCGCCAGGACTTCGTCGAGGTCGTCGCGGAGGCGACGCAAGGGCGCGGCGCGGACGTCATCCTCGACATGGTGGCGGGCGACTATGTCGGGCGCAACTACCAGGCCGCCGCCGTCGACGGCCGCATCGTGCAGATCGCCACCCAGTCCGGCCCCGTCGCCGCCGCCGATTTTTCCAAGCTGATGGTCAAGCGCCTGACCCACACGGGCTCGACGCTGCGGCCGCGCACGACCGAGTTCAAGGCAGGCATCGCCGCGGCTCTCGAGGCGCAGGTCTGGCCGCTGCTCGCCACCCGTCGCGTCGCGCCGGTGATGGACATGATCTACCCGCTGCGCGAGGCCTGGCGGGCGCACGAACGCATGGAGGAAGGCCACCACATCGGCAAGATCGTGCTCGACGTGACGTAGTTCCAGGCCCCATTGTGCAATGCACAAAACGCATCCCGGCCATGCAAAAGAATCCATTCAAGTTCCCCGGCGTCATGACCATATCACCGCCATCGAACACGAATGGAGGGACAGATGAACCTGGTCCGCACTTTGAAGAACTGGCGCCGTTACAACGAGACGGTGCGTGAACTGAGCCGCCTGAACAACCGTGAACTGAGCGATGTCGGCATTTCCCGCTCGGACATCGAACGGGTCGCCCGCTCGGCGATCTGATGCCCCTGCCTAAAGGCCGGCGCGTTGAGAAACGCGGCCGGTCTGCTGGCCGGGCCGGCTGAAAACATTGCCAAGCAGAGCCGCGTAAGTACGGAATCTCGCGATTCCGCCGCAGGCTCCAGACCCGCCGGACCGAATGGTCTGGCGGGTTTTTGTTTGCCCGGACGGATGGCTGCTGATCGCTGGGCACTTGGCGCCAATAATTTACTTACGAGGTGCTGAACCAGCGCCCCGCTTCCCGACTTTCTTCCACCCAATAGCCAGACCGGAAACGGGGCGTGGCAACGGAGAAGCTTGTGCTGATGAAGAAACCCCCTCTCCGTCTCCCCTTCGACAAGCTCAGGGTCGACACCTCTCCCCCGCTTCGCAGGGGCGAGGAACCCAGGCTGGAGAAGCGCTGGCATCGCGGCAGCGGTTCCTCGCCCCTGCGAAGCGGGGGAGAGGTGGTTTGCGCAGCAAACCGGAGAGGGGGTCTTAATGGACAAGCCGGCAGACCAGAGCGGAGCGAAGGCGGTCGGCCACAATGCCGCCGTCCCTCCTCCCCCTCGATGGGGGAGGTGTCGAGGCGAAGCCGAGACGGAGGGGGTGATATAGGAGGAAGTGGATATCCGCGCATCAGCCATCACCCCACCCGGCCCTGCGGGCCACCCTCCCCATCGAGGGGAGGGAGGCAGGTGGAGACCACAACGTCCCCCCTCTCCCCGTCCTTCACGGGGAGAGGGTAAGGGTGAGGGGCAGCGTCGAAATAACCGGCGCTGAAGCGATGAGCTCAGTTCACCGCTTCGATGTTGCCGAGCTTGAGGAACAGCGTTTCGCCGGAGGAATCGTCGACGCCGTCATTGTCGGTGACGACGAAGGCGTTGCCGTCCTTGTCGATGGTGAAGCCCTCGACCTTGTCGACGACATAGCCGTTGGTGGCGCTTTTCAGATCGGGGATCAGGTCGCGCACAAGCGTCTTCTCGACCACCGGCAGCTCGCCGCCGAGCTTGGCCGGCTTGAAGCCGTCGAGCGGCACCGAATAGAGGCGCTTCACCTTGGCGAGGTCGCCGACGAGATTGTCGCGCTCTATGACGTAGAGCTTGCCGTTGTGGGCGGTGATTTCCGAAAGCCCCATCCAGCCGCCTTCCGACGGCGCTTCGAGCGGGTAACGCACCGCCGACCACTCCTTGGCCTTCGGCTTGTAGGCGACGAGCTTGACCTGGCCCTTGGCGTCGTCGGCCCATTCGCGTTGCACGGCCATGACCAGCATCTGGTCGTCGCCTTCGCCAACGGTCGTGATGCCTTCCAGTCCGAAACGGGTCTGATGGGCGAGCAGGTCCATCGGGAAGCCGATCTCTTGGCTGATCTCGCCCTTGTCGTTCACGTGCAGGATGGCATGCGGAACGAGCTTTGCCGGGTCGCCCTCATTGGCAAGCCAGAAACCGCCCTCGCCGTCTGCAACCAACCCTTCGATGTCGAGCTTCTGCGCCGGGTTGCCGTCGCGTGTCACGACGGTCTTGCCGGTGATCACAGCCGGCGTCTGCGTCGCGTCGACGGCAAAGATCGCCGGCGCATTGGCATAGACAGAATCGGAAGCCGCGAAGAGTTTTCCGGCCGCGTCGCCGGCGGCCAGCGCCGAAAGCGCGCCCCAGCCGAGCGGCGTGCCCTCATCCGTCAGCTTGGCGGTGATCATCGGATAGGTGGCCGGCCCCTCGGCGCGCTCGAAGACCATGACATGCGAGCGGGCGAGGCCGTCCTCGACCAGATCGGTCTCGTTGGCGGTGACCAGAAGGTTGCGCGACGGGATGGCGACCAGCCCTTCCGGCCCGATGCCGGACGGCAGCAGCTGCAGGAACTGCGGTTCGCCGCCGGTGTCCTTGTAGACGCCGACCACCGAGCCGCGCTCCGAAGCGACGAAGAGCAACTTGTCTTCGCCTAAGGTGCCGGTCTCGATGCCTTCCGGCTCGATGCCCTTCTTGTTGCGCGCCTCCGGATAGTGGCCGGCGTTGGCGACCTGATATTCGAAGGACGGGCCGGATTCGTAGGCCACTTCGCCGGTCTTCCTGAAGATGGTGAAGCCGCGAGAGCCGCCCTTGTAGTCGCCTTCGTTGGCAACCACGAGGCGGTCGTTGTCGAGCCACTTCACCGCGTCGGGTTCGCGCAGCACGTTCTCCTGCTTGCCGGTGAACCTCAAGGCGCCGTCCTTCTTGGTGTCGACGTTTTCGAGCGTCACCGAGCCGGCGGAGAAATGTGCGGTCACCTTGGCGGTCGCCGCATCGACAATGGCGATGTGGTTGTTTTCCTGCAGCGTCACGGCGATCTCGCCGGCATCGTTGAAGGCAACGAATTCCGGTTCGGCGTCTTCCGGAGCGATTTCGGACAGGCCGGTGAGTTCGACGGTCTTGATGGTGGCGCAATCGGGCACGCCGGCGGCAAGCGACAGGATTTTCAGGTTGCCGGATGGCATTTGCGGGATCTTGCCCTCGTCGACTTCCTCATCGCGCTCGTTCTCGATGGCGACGGCAAGGAACTTGCCGTCCTTCGAAAGCGCCACGGAATCGGGCTGGCCGCCGAGATCGCAGGCAGCCTCGATCGCCTTCGATGCGAGGTCGATGACGGTCAGGTTGCCCGACGGTTCGGCCTTGCTCTTGGACGTATTGACGCCGGCCAGCACCTTGCCGCCGGCGATGGTGACCGAGGTCGGCTCGCCGTCGATCTTGACGATGCCGCCGGCCTTGGGCGCCCGAGCGTCGGTGATGTCGATGAAGCCGACCGCACCCAGCGGGCTGTCGGAATAGACCAGCGTGTTGCCGTCTTCGCTCGCCGTGATGATTTCCGACGAGGTCGGCTTCGACGTGTCGGCATCGGCGGGCAGGTTGTTGGCGACGGGGAAGCTGGCGACACGGTTGAACATCATGTCGGCATGGGCCGGCAGCGCGACGGACGCGGTCAACACCGCGGTCAGCGCGAAAAGGCGCGAATTCAGCATGGCAGAACCTCTCCTCAGATTTGGGGCGGTCCTGCTTTGCGGCGTTCAGATTTCAGGCCGATGACGGATACGCGACAGTTTGGTGACAGGCAAAACTTTCGTCGAAACCAAAGATTCTTGCCCCGACGGGCGAACAACGCTATATACGCCCCAATTCCCAATTTCGGTGGTTCTATCCACCGCCCGCGCAAGGGACGCGGGCGAACGAGAGGATTTTATCTGATGGCCAATACGCTGCTGATGCCCAAGGCGACCGCCGTCTGGCTGGTCGACAACACCGCGCTGACTTTCGAGCAGATCGCGCAGTTCTGCACACTGCATCCGCTCGAGGTGAAGGCGATCGCCGACGGCGAGTCCGCGCAGGGCATCAAGGGCATGGATCCGGTCATCACCGGCCAGTTGACCCGCGAGGAAATCGCCCGGGCCGAGAAGGACCCGAACCATCGCCTGAAGCTTTCGGACCCCAAGGTGCGGGTGCCGGAATCCAAGCGCAAGGGTCCGCGCTACACGCCGCTGTCGAAGCGCCAGGACCGCCCCAACGCCATTTTGTGGCTGGTGCGCAACCACCCCGAACTGAAGGACGCGCAGATTTCCCGCCTCGTCGGCACCACCAAGTCGACGATCGAGCAGATCCGCGAACGCAAGCACTGGAATTCGGCCAACCTGGCGCCGATGGACCCGGTGACGCTCGGCCTCTGCTCGCAGATCGACCTCGATCTCGAAGTGCAGCGCGCCTCGCGCGGCCGCGAGCCGGTTGCCCCGGTCGGCGATACCTTGCTGCCGGCCTCGCTGACCGAGCGGCTGACGCCCGAGGCCGAGAAGCCGCGCGACGAGGACAAGGAACTCGACGCCAACGCGGTGTTCGCCAAGCTCTCCTCGCTCAAGGCGAAGGATCCGGAACCGGACGACGAATAAACCTGCTGATTTCTCGACGATTCTACGAAAGGCCCTGCTCTGGCGGGGCCTTTTTGCGTTGCGCCTCGCCAGGCCGGGGCGCAGACTGCCCGTCCCTACAGTGGCGTCGCCATCCTGGGCGACGGACAATGGAGAAAGGAGTTCTGCCATGCCGAGCAAACCCACCATCCTCCTGGTCCACGGTTTCTGGGGCGGCGCCGCACATTGGGGCAAGGTGATCGTCGCGCTGTCGCGAAAAGGCTATCAATCCATTTGTGCCGTCGAAAATCCGCTCACCTCGCTTGCCGATGACGCCGGGCGCACCCGCAAGATGGTCGCGCAGCAGCAAGGGCCGGTACTGCTGGTCGGGCATTCCTATGGCGGGGCGGTGATCACCGAGGCCGGCGACATGCCGAATGTCGTCGGGCTGGTCTATATCGCCGCCTTCGCGCCGGACGCAGGCGAAAGCCCCGGCGGCATCACCGCAAAAAACCCGCCGGTGGCGGTGCCGAACCTGGCGCCCGACAGCGACGGATACCTCTGGATCAAACCGGACAAGTTCCACGAGAGCTTCTGCCAGGACCTGACCGCCGACGAGGCGCTGGTCATGGCCGTTACCCAGAAGGCGCCGGTCGCCAGCACCTTCGAGAATACGATCACCGCGCCGGCCTGGAAGAAGAAGCCTTCATGGTATCAGATCTCCAGCGAGGACAGGATGATCGCCCCGGCAAACCAGGAATGGATGTCCGGCCGCCTCGGCGCCAGGAGGGTCATCACGCTGAAGGCCAGCCATGCTTCGCTTGCGTCGATGCCGGACGAAGTGACCGCCTTGATCGACGAAGCGGCGTCCGCCGCCTGACCGGGGTCCTGCCGGCGCTCATACCGGCAGGAGTTCGCGAAGCACCATCTGCTTGTAGGTTTCAACGAGGCGATCGCCCTCCTCGCGGCCGACCGAGATGGCAAGCCGCATCGCCGCTTCGCCGAGCGACATGACCAGAAAGGCGGTGCGGTCGATCTCGCCTGGGTCGGCCTGCGGCCGCACCCGTTTCAGTGCGCGCCCCAGGATTTCGCCGTTGATGCGCCCGTAGACCAGGTCGATATCGCGCAACTGCTTGTCGGCCTGGGTGCCCGACCAGATGTCGCGCATCACCGGTTCGGCCAGGAACAGCTGATAGTAGGTGTCGATCAGCCCGCCGAAGGCGACACGCAAGCCTTGCGCATCCCGGACATTCGCAAGTTCGCCCTCGATGCACTCGCGGCCCAGCGTGTTGTAGCGGTCGGCAAGCGTGCGGATGATCGAGCCCTTGTCGGGAAAATACTGGTAGAGCGAGCCGATCGATACGCTCGCTCGCTCGGCGACTTCGCCCATGCGCATGGCGTCGCTGCCTTGCTCTGCGATCACCTCCGACGCGGCGGCAAGCATGCGCTCGACGCGCTCGCGGCTGCGTTTCTGGCTGGGCGCCCGGCGCAATGCAGCCAGGTCGCTCTCCGCCGTGACCATATCCGTCTCTTCCGCCGCCATGTGCCGAACCTGCGATTCCTGCTTGACAGTGATAATATGAGGATTTATCACATTTGCAAATGTGAGGATTACTCATATTTTGTGAAACGGAGCAGAACCATGAGCACGCCCATTGAACATTCCAGGCCGATCCTGATCGTCGGCGGCACCGGCAAGACCGGGCGGCGCTTGGCCGAAAGGCTCGCGGCGAAAGAAATCCTCGTGCGCATCGGCTCGCGCTCCGCCGTCCCATCATTCGACTGGGAAGACCGGTCAACTTGGTCGGATGCGCTCGATGGCGTCGGCGCCGCCTACATCACCTATTATCCGGACCTCGCGGTGCCGGGCGCCGCGGAATCCGTGGAAGCTTTGGTGAAGCTCGCGCTTTCAAAGGGCGTGCGCCGGCTGGTGCTTTTGTCGGGTCGCGGCGAACCGGAAGCCCAGCGCTGCGAACGCATGCTGATGGAATCCGGAGCCTACTGGACGATCCTGCGCTGCAGCTGGTTTTCGCAGAATTTCAGCGAAAACTATCTCGCCGATTCGATAATCGCCGGAGAAGTCATCCTGCCGGCGGGCGATGTCGGAGAGCCCTTCGTCGACGCAGACGACATTGCCGACGCAGCCGTTGCCGCGCTGACCGAGGAGGGCCATGTCGGCCAGCTCTATGAACTGACCGGACCGCGGCTGTTGACGTTCGAGCAAGCGGTCGGCGAGATTGCCGCCGCGACCGGTCGCGACATCGCCTACCGCGGGTCTCGTATGAAGACTTTGAAGCGGGCCTGGCAGGGGCGAACGTGCCGGGAGAATTCGTCTGGCTGCTGAGGGAACTCTTTACCGTGGTCCTCGACGGCCGCAACGAACACCTGACAGACGGCGTCCAGCGCGCGCTCGGCCGCGCGCCGAAGGATTTTGCCGACTACACACGCGAAACCGCCGCAACCGGCATCTGGAGCAACTGACATGAGCGAACGTCTTTTCACTGCCCTGACCGTCGTTTCGGCGCTGGGCACGGGTCTTGTCGGCGGCGTGTTCTTCGCCTTTTCCAATTTCGTCATGGCCGGGCTGGCACGCGTGCCCGCACCAAGCGGCATCGCCGCGATGAATTCGATCAACGTCACCGTCATCAACCCGCTGTTCATGACCGCGCTGTTCGGAACGGGCTTGCTGTGCCTGGCGGTCGGCGTCTACGCACTGTTCAACTGGAGCATGGACGGTGCGCTGCTGCTTCTCGGCGGCGCCATCCTCTATTTTGTCGGCAACGTGGTCGTGACGATGCTCTTCAACGTGCCGCTGAACAATGCGCTGGCCGCCGTCGACCCGGCCAGCACCGAGGGCGCGGCCGTCTGGTCGCGTTATCTCTCGGAATGGGTGACGTGGAACACTGTGCGCACGGTTACCGCGCTCGCCGCTTCGGCGGCCTTCATCGCCGCGCTGCTCTGAATGCAAGAAAGTGGTCAGGAAGCCGACGACGTCGGGAACGCCCGCGCCGTCGTCGATCCCATGGTCTCGTTCATTTCGGCGCGCCGGTAGAAATCGGCAAGCTGCTTGCCACGTTCCGGCTTGAAATTGCGGCCCGCGGAGGTGACGGAGGCGATGCGGTCGATGCGGAAGGCGCGGAAATCGTCGCGCAATTCGCACCAGGCGATCAGCGTCCACACCCTGCCCCAGAACCACAGGCCAAGCGGGCGGGCGTCGCGCATCGAACTGCGCCCGGCCTCGTCGCGATAGTCGAGTGTGAGTACGCCGCGCTTCTCGATGGCGCGCTCGATGAGATCGATCGCCTCGCGGTCGGCGTTGCTGACCACATACATGGGCGCGTGGATCTCGGTGCGGGCGATGCGGTCCTTCTCCGAATCCGGCAGCACCGCGCCGATCTTGACAAGCGCCTCGTCGGCGGCACGCGCCATCGCGGCGCCCCCGAAGGCGCGCACCATGCGCGCGCCGGCGACCAGCGCCACGATCTCGTCACGCGTGAACATGAGCGGCGGAAGGTCGAAGCCTTCCCTCATCATGTAGCCGACGCCAGCCTCTCCATCGATCGGCACGCCTGTCGACTGCAGATCGGCGATGTCTCGATAGATGGTGCGCTCGGAAACCTCGAGCCACGCGCCAAGCTTGTGCGCCGTGACGAGACGTCCGCCACGCAGATGCTGGACGATCTGGAACAATCTGTCGGCGCGCCTCATCGATCGACTTCTCTTCTTTCGCAATGGCAGCCGGCGCCACCACTGCAATTATCATACAACAGGCCTCCTGACACCATTCTGTCAGGAGTGTGTCATGAGCGGTCAGCAGCGTGGCGGCGATCGTCGGCGAGAGCCGCGAACGGCGCCGTGTTTCAAACTTCAACATGATAGCCTGATTTTTCTTCGCCGTTATGATGGCAGCTGGGTAAGGGCGCTGTTGAGCGGCGGCAAACCGGGGGGCGCGGCCAGCTACGCTGCCTGCCGCACCACCCTTTCGAATGTCGTCCTCAAGTCGTCGGCCGTGTGGCAGCCGACCTTGTGGAGATGCAGCAGGAGACCGGCTGTATCTTCGCTCGCGCGACTTTGGACCTTTATGCCGGCGGCAAGGCAAATATCGTGCAGAACCAGATTGAGGACTGCCAATTGCTCGGGGTCGGAAATATCTTCAAATGACATTGTCTTATTCCTTTGTGCGTCCTGCAGGAGATCCTCGGCATCCTGCGATGTTAGGCGGACAGGGAGATACGGACCGCTTTTAGTTGATGATGTCCGGATCGAGAGAAGGCTCGAACGGAACGGCGTTGGCTGGTTGAATTGACCAGCTGTCGTCCGGGACGCGCCTTTCATGCACTGCTAATGTAACCGCATGACGTTGCGGAAGCACCTGAATGTTGCTGCCGCGAGGTGATAGCTGAAATGCAGTGAAACACGCGTGAATCCTTGCCAGCCTGATTTCCCGCCCTTCAGCTGTACTCGTGCCGCCTGGCGCCCTAGAACGGAATGAGTTCAAGTTGAACCGGCATTCCGCTCTAGCTGTTTGTTTTAGCCGCATTTGTGCGACGCCAGGTGATTCCACCTGGCTGCAAAATGCTCTAGCTGTTTGTTTTAGCCGCATTTGTGCGACGCCAAGTGATTCCACCTGGCTGCAAAATGCTCTGGCGGCCATGCTCGCCACGATTGTTTCAGCCGGCGCGGCGGGCGCGGCGCTCCGGATAGTTGTCCGGCCATCCGATGTCCTTGCGGATGCTCTCCGGAAGCGTGTTGAGCATCCGTTCGGTGCGGATTTCGTCGCGCATCGCGCGGAACGATGCTGCATACCGACCGACTGCCCTGAAGATCGAGGGGGTGAAAGTTTCCATGACAGTGGCTCCTTGTTTGACGGGAACACTATCGCACACCCCTCCTGACAGCAGTCTGTCAGGAGCTATCAGGATTAACGTTCCAGGTTTGTTCTATGCTCTGCGGCGCAGCGGTTTGGCAAAAATCTTCCCAGATTTTCCGTCCTCGCGAAACTTGAATCCCGTTTGAATCGCGCCGGGTTAGACGCCGATCCCCCGCTGGCCCAGCGCCGCGGTGATTTCATCGAGGATGGCCGGATCGTCGATGGTGGCCGGCATGGTCC
This sequence comes from Neomesorhizobium albiziae, assembly GCF_900114255.1. Taxonomy (GTDB): domain Bacteria; phylum Pseudomonadota; class Alphaproteobacteria; order Rhizobiales; family Rhizobiaceae; genus Neomesorhizobium; species Neomesorhizobium albiziae. The sequence goes on from NZ_FOSL01000003.1 coordinate 226,991, forward strand.
AAGCCTGCCTGTCGGCGATCTTCTGCATGGTGGCGCGCAGGATCTTGCCGGAGCGCGTCTTCGGCAGCCGCTTGATGGTGACGACGGTCTTCAAAGCGGCCACCGCGCCGATGCGGTCGCGCACCAGCTGCACGATCTCCCGTTCGATCGCGCCGTTCTCCCGGTCGACGCCGGAATTGAGCACGACGAACGCGCACGGGATCTGGCCCTTCATGGCATCGGCGATGCCGACGACCGCGCATTCAGCGACATTCGGATGCTCGGCCACCACCTCTTCCATGCCGCCGGTCGACAGGCGATGGCCGGCGACGTTGATGATGTCGTCGGTGCGCGCCATGATGAAGAGGTAGCCGTCCTCGTCGATATAGCCGGCGTCGGCGGTCTTGTAGTAGCCGGGAAACTCGGCGAGGTAGGCCTGCCGGAACCGCTCGTCGGCGTTCCACAAGGTCGGCAGGCAGCCGGGCGGCAGCGGCAGCTTCACCACCACATTGCCAAGCGTGCCGCTGGCCACGGGATGGCCGGCATCGTCGAGCACCTGGATGTCGTAGCCCGGCATCGGCACGCAGGGCGAACCGTATTTGACCGGCAGCTGGCCGAGCCCGATCGGGTTCTGCGACATCGGCGAGCCGGTTTCGGTCTGCCACCAGTGATCGATGACGGGGACGTCGAGCTGCTTCTCCGCCCATTTGATGGTTTCGGGATCGGCGCGCTCGCCGGCAAGGAAGAGCGTGCGGAACCTCGACATGTCGTATTTCGCCACGAAGGCGCCTTGCGGATCCTGCCCCTTGATGGCGCGGAAGGCTGTCGGCGCGGTGAACAGGGCAACCACGCCATGCTCGGAGATGACCCGCCAGAAGGTGCCGGCGTCTGGCGTGCCGACCGGCTTGCCCTCGAACAGCACCGTCGTGCAGCCATGCAGCAGCGGCGCGTAGACGATGTAGGAATGGCCAACCACCCAGCCGACATCGGAGGCCGCCCAGAACACCTCGCCCGGCCTGACGCCGAACTCGTTTTCCATCGACCATTTCAGCGCGACCATGTGGCCGCCATTGTCGCGCACGACGCCTTTCGGCTGGCCGGTGGTGCCGGATGTGTAGAGCACGTAAAGGGGATCGGTGGCGAGAACCGGCACGCAGTCGACATTGGCGCCGGCCGCCCGCTCGCGCGCCACCTGGTCGGCATAATCAAGGTCGCGGCCTTCGGTCAGTTCGCAGGATTGCTGCGGCCGCTGCAGGATGAGGCAGCGCTCCGGCTTGTGGCGGGCGATCGCGATGGCGCCGTCAAGCAGCGGCTTGTAGGCGACGACACGGCCGGGCTCCAGCCCGCAGGAAGCGGAAATGATCAGCCTGGGTTGCGCATCGTCGATGCGGGTGGCGAGTTCCCGCGCGGCAAAACCGCCGAACACCACCGAATGGATGGCGCCGATGCGCGCGCAGGCAAGCATGGCGAAGGCGGCTTCGGCCACCATTGGCATGTAGATGATGACGCGGTCGCCCTTGCGCACGCCCTGGTTCTTCAGCACCGAGGCCAGCGCCACCACCTCGCGCTTCAGCTCGGCATAGGTGTATTTCGCGATGGTGCCGGTAATCGCGCTGTCGTGGATCAGGGCCACCTGGTCGGCGCGGCCGCCCGCGACATGACGGTCGACGGCGTTGAAGCAGGTGTTGCATTCAGCGCCGACGAACCAGCGGCCGTAGACGCCCCGGTCGGGATCGAACACCTTGTCCCACGGCTTGACCCAGTCGATGGCGCCGGCGGCCTCGGCCCAGAAACCCTCCGGGTCGCGTTTCCAGCCGTCATAGACCTCGTGATAGCGCGAGTTCATGGTTTCCTCCCTGAGCTCCCTACGGCCTGATTGCCATTCCCCGCCACGCCTGTCTATTAGAGCCTATTCCATTCCGATTGAATCGGAATGGGGCTCTGTCTTTTGGTGGAGCATGATCTCGTCCGAAAACCGGTTTCCACTTTTCGGGATCATGCTCTGGCACCAAGGACAAGTGCGGCGAGGGAGCGGACGATGGGCAAGATACTGGCGCTGCTGCTGCTTGCCGCGATGGTCGTGCACCTGATCAAGCCGCTGAACCTGCCGGGACTGCGCAAGCGCGGCGATTTCTGGAAGATCGCCGTGGTGGCGATCGCGGTGATGATGGTGGCGACGCTGATCAGGATGTAAGAGCCCGTTTGCAAACTCTACTGCAGTGGCCAACTGACGGCGTTTTCTGCGCTTTCGGTGCTACGCTCCGCTCCGGTTCTCGAAACCACCGCCATTTGACTCACCGCAGCGAGTTATCAAACAGGCTCTGAGGCGGCAGGCTGCCGGCTGGTCCAAATCTAGTCCGCCAGCACAAACTCCAGAAGATGCTCGGCCCAGGCGCGGTAGCCGACCTCCGAGGCATGAAAGCCGTCGGTCGAGAATCCGGCCTCAGGGTCGGTGATCGGCAGACGCGGCGCCGGCACCGCGCCGCGCTCGAGGCAAAGCCTTTCGCCCATGCGATTCACTGCGCCGGCGCGTATCTCCAATATGCTGCCGAGCAGGGGAGGCATCGCCGGCGCGCGGGTGAATTCCAGCACCGGCGACCAGACGACGCGCGCTTCCGGCCATTTCGCTCTCAGCGCGTAGAGCAGGCCCCCGAAATCCTTCTTGAAGCGCGGCACGGAATGGAAATTCTTGGTGTCGTTGGTGCCGATGGCAAGCACGATGTGCGTCCAGCGGTCGGCCGACAGGTTCGGCAGAACATGGTCGCGGATCTGGCCGGATGTAGCCGAATTGAAGCCCGCTGCCCGCCAGGCGACGGAACGGCCGGTGCGCTGCGAAATCAATGCAGCAAGCTGTGCGGCAAGCCCATCCTCGGAGCGGCCGACGCCGACCGACGCGGCGGAGGAATCGCCAAGGACCAGCAGCGCGATCGCCGGCTCCTTTCCCTCGATGCGGTGCAGCACCGGCCCACGTGCTGGCAGCATGCGCTCGGTGCGGCGGCGCACACCGAGCCCCTGCCAGACATAGACGGGGAAAGCCAACCAGGTAAGGAGCGGCAAAAGGCGCGACATTGGCGCTATCCCTCCCCTTGAGCCGACACGGGGTTACCCGTCAGTTGGCTCGGGATGCTTCGAAGATGCTGTCGATCGCCGAACCCAGCGCGGCGTCGAACTGTCCATCGCTCTGGCCCGCCGACAGACCTTCGGTCAATGCGCGGGAAAAACTGGCAATCACGCCGGCATTCTGCTTCAGCTTTTCATTCGCCTCGTCGCGGGAGTAGCCGCCGGATAGCGCCACCACGCGCATCACGCGCGGATCCTCGACCAGCGGCTTGTAGAGGTTCGACTTCGTCGGCAGGGTCAGCTTCAGCATGACCTGTTTGCCGGCCGGCACATCGTTGAGATGCTTACGGATTTCGGCCAGCAGAATGTTCTCCGCTTCCGCCTTGTCCGGGATCGAAATCGTGACCTCTGGCTCGATGATCGGGACGAGGCCGTGCGCCAGGATCTGCTTGCCGACTTCGAACTGCTGGGCAACGACGGCGGCGATGCCTTTCGGGTTCGCCGCGTCTATCACCGAACGCATCTTGGTGCCGAAAACCCCCTTCGCGACGGCGCGCTTCAGGAGCGCGTCGAGGGCCGGCATCGGCTTCATCAGCTTGACGCCGTCCTTCGCCTCCGCCAGGCCCTGGTCGACCTTCAGGAAGGGTACCACGTGGCGCTTTTCCCAGAGATATTGCGCTGTCGGCGTACCGTCGATGTCGCGGTCCATGGTTTGTTCGAACAGGATCGCACCCATGACCTTGTCGCCGGTGAAGGCAGGCGATTTGATGATCCGCGCGCGCATCTTGTGAACGAGGTCGAACATTTCCGCATCATTCGACCATGCGCCTTCGTCGATGCCGTACAGTTTGAGCGCTTTCGGCGTAGAGCCGCCGGACTGATCGAGCGCTGCAATGAAGCCGTCCTTGTTTGCGGCTTGCGCGGCCATTTCCTGGTTCATGTATTGCCTCCTGATTGTCTTGCCCGGGCGAATATCAGAAGAGTTTTTGCGATGGAATGCCAGCAAAAACCTTGAATCGATTGAAAGATATCACTTGCGATGTGAAAGTGTTTCATCCGCCGCGCAATGCGAATGTCAAATTCACTCCACTAGGCTTTGAGCACGTCCACGCCGGGCAACGGCTTGCCTTCCATCCATTCCAGGAACGCGCCGCCGGCTGTCGATACATAGGTGAAGTCGTCGGCCACACCTGCCTGGTTGAGGGCGGCGACCGTGTCGCCGCCGCCGGCGACGGAAACCAGCTTGCCCGCCTTGGTGCGCGCTGCCGCGTGCCTGGCCGCAGCGACGGTGGCGCGGTCAAAGGGCTCTATCTCGAAGGCGCCAAGCGGGCCGTTCCAGACCAGGGTCGCGGCGCGGTCGATCCACTGGTTGATCGCCTCGACGGTCTTCGGTCCGACATCGAGGATCATGCCATCCGCCGGCACCGCTTCGATGCCGACCGTTTCGTTCCTGGCGCCCGCCTTGAACTCCCACGCCACGACGCCGTCGCTCGGCAGGATGATGGCGCAGCCGGCTGTGGCCGCCTCGATCATGATCTGCTTGGCGGTATCGGCAAGTTCGTGCTCGGCCAGCGACTTGCCGATCTTGGTGCCGCGCGCCGCGAGGAACGTGTTGGCCATGCCGCCGCCGATCACCAGCGCATCGACCTTCTTCACCAGGTTCATCAGAAGGTCGATCTTGGTCGAAACCTTGGCGCCGCCGACGATGGCGACGACCGGCTTGACCGGATTGCCGAGGCCTTTTTCCAGCGCCTCAAGCTCTGCCTGCATGGTGCGGCCGGCAAAAGCCGGCAGGTTGTGCGCCAGACCTTCGGTCGAGGCATGGGCGCGATGCGCGGCAGAAAAAGCGTCGCTGACGAAGACGTCGCCATGGGCTGCAACGGCTTCGGTGAAAGCCTTGTCGTTCTTCTCCTCGCCCTTGTGGAAGCGGGTGTTTTCGAGGAGCACGATGTCGCCGTCATTCATCGCGGCGACAGCCTTCGCGACGGCCTCGCCGATGCAGTCGGTCGCGAAGCCGACCTTGCGACCGAGCACTTTGGCGGTCGCTTCGGCAATCGGCTTCAGCGACAATGCCGGATCGGGACCGTCCTTCGGTCGGCCGAAATGCGCCAGCAGGATGACCTTGGCACCCTTGTCGGACAATTCGGTGATCGTCGGCGCAACGCGTTCGATGCGGGTGTCGTCCGTGACCTTGCCATCAGCCATCGGCACGTTGAGGTCGACGCGGACCAGAACCCGCTTGCCCCTGATGTCGCCAATCGTGTCGAGAGTCTTGAAACCGGCCACGGCAAATTCTCCTCGTTGAAACCGCCGGACCTTATCGCGCAGTCACGAGGATGCAAGGCGCGATTCCGCCCTCACCTTGCGTCAAACCGGCGCTGTTCAGGGATTGGCGGACGTATCTTCCGGCGCTTTCCGCGGTGCGGGCTCCGGCTTGCTGTCGCGCCGGGTTCTGAATCGCGTCCACACCATGCCCAGCCGGTCAACGATCTCGCCGACGCTGAGGAACATCGGCACGCTCGGGCGCAACGCCAGCGGCTCCGTCGACAGGCCGATCGAAATGATGCGCCCCTTCTCGTCAACGTCGCGAACGATCAGCTCGATCGGGCCGATCATGACCCTGTCGGCATATTCCGCGCGGCCGCCGAACCGCTCGTTCAAGAGGGCTGATATCGTCATCTTCTGTTCGGCTTCGGTCAGGCCGATGCCATAGGCGGCCTCGAGATCGGACGCGAGGCGGTTCGGATCGACCGCAAAGGCGCCGAAGAAATCCTCATCCTCGGGATCGACCTCGGTGCGGCTGGCGAACAGCCGGTCGAGCAGGCGCGGATAGCGGTCGGGCACGAAGATGTAGACATGGTCGCCCGCCACCAGCCGCCCCATATCCTGGAAGCGCATCGAACGCCCGTCGCGCACCACCAGCGATGGCCGCGCCCAGCGCGGAATGCGCTGCCCGCGCGCCACCGGGCTGCCGGGCACCACCGTATAGGCCAGCAACTCATGATGCGCGGAACCGGGCAGTTCGAGTTCGACCTTGTCGAGCGGGCCGAGCCTGGCCGGCACGATCAACCCCAGCCGCCGCGCCAGCGGACCGACCGTCCAGCCCTGCACGACGAGCGACACCAAAACGACGATAAACGCGATGTTGAAGATCAGACGGCCGTTCTCCAACCCGCCGATCAGCGGTGTCAGCGCAAGCAGGATCGAGACCGCGCCACGCAAGCCGACCCATGAGATGAACGCCGTTTCGGCGCGCGCGAAGCGGAACGGGAGAAGGCAGAGCGAAACCGCGAGCGGCCGCGCGATGAAGATGAGGAACAGGCCAAGCAGCACCGCCGGCACCAGGATCGCGGGAAACTGCGACGGCGTCGCGAACAGGCCGAGCACCAGGAACATGATGATCTGCGCCAGCCACGACATGCCGTCCTGGAAGCGCTTCAAGGTGTTGGTGGCCCGTATCTGCGAATTTCCGGCAACGAGGCCGGCGAGATAGACCGCGAGGAAGCCGGAACCGCCGATGGCGCCGGCGGCCGCGAAGACCAGCAGCGACAGCGTGAGCACGAAGATCGGCAAAAGCCCGCTGTCGAGATTGAGCCGGTCGACCAGCCGCACGATCGCCATGCCGCCGAGCACGCCCGCGATCGCGCCCAGCCCCATATGCTCGATGAAGCCGATGACGATGTCGAACAAAAGCACCTGGGCTTCCGGGTCGGCGCCGAGCGCGATGACCTCGACAAGCGTGATGGTCAGGAAGATGGCGATGGGATCGTTGGTGCCGGACTCGATTTCAAGCGTCGAGCGCACCCGGTCGCGCAGCGACAGATTGCCGGCACGCAGCAGGAAGAAAACCGCGGCCGCATCGGTGGAGGCGACGGCGGCGCCCAGCAGGAAGGACTCCAGCCAGGTGAGCTGGGTCAGGTAGAAAGCGGCGGCGCCGAAGATCAGCGTGGTCAGCGCCACGCCGGCCGTGGCCAGCGAGATCGCCGGCAGTGCGGCCTGCCGCAGCACGTTGAGCGGCGTGCCGAAACCGGAATCGAATAGGATGACGGCGAGCGCCAGCGAGCCCGCGAAGTAGGCGAGCCCTGCATTGTCGAAGGGAATGCCCAGCCCGTCGACGCCGGTCACCAGGCCAATGCCCAGAAAGAGCAGTAGCAGCGGGGCGCCGAAGCGGAAGGCGATAAGGCTCGAAAACGCCGCAGCCAGCACCAGCGCCGTCGCCACAAGCGTTACGAGATATATCGTCTGATCCATGCCGGCCCGTCCCCCGAAGCAGATTTCCTGCCTCGCCGCAGAGTGCGGCGAAGAAAAGGCCATAGGCAAGCGATTGATCCGATCGATGCTTCTCGCGCCGATTTTTTCGCGTGGGATAACGGCTGAAACGCAAAACGCCCGGCTGAGCCGGGCGTTCGAAGGGCGCGAAAAGACGATCTGCCGTCAGGCGATGGTCTTGCCGAAGGCGACCGCGGTGTCGGCCATGCGGTTGGAGAACCCCCATTCGTTGTCGTACCACGACATCACGCGCACGAGGTTGCCCTCGATGACCTTGGTCTGGTCGAGCGCGAAGGTCGACGACGCCGGGTTGTGGTTCATGTCGATCGAGACGAGCGGCTCTTCGGTGTAGGCCAGGATGCCCTTGAGCGGACCGTTGGCCGCGGCAACGAGGGCCGCGTTGACCTCATCGACCGTCACGGTCTTCTTGGCGACGAACTTGAAATCGATGACCGAGACATTCGGCGTCGGCACGCGGATCGAGACGCCGTCGAGCTTGCCCTTGAGTTCCGGCAGCACCAGGCCGACGGCCTTCGCAGCGCCCGTCGACGTCGGGATCATCGACATCGCAGCCGCGCGCGCGCGGTAGAGATCCTTGTGCATGGTGTCGAGCGTCGGCTGGTCGCCGGTATAGGCATGGATCGTCGTCATGAAGCCCTTCTCGATGCCGAAGGCATTGTTGAGCACCATGGCCACGGGCGCCAGGCAGTTGGTCGTGCAAGAGGCGTTGGAGACGACGATGTGATCCTTGCCGATCTTGTCGTGGTTGACGCCGTAGACGACGGTCAGGTCGGCGCCGTCGGCAGGCGCCGAAACGAGGACGCGCTTGGCGCCGGCCGAAAGATGCGCCGAAGCCTTGTCCTTGGAGGTGAAGATGCCGGTGCATTCGAGCGCGATGTCGACACCGAGTTCCTTCCAGGGCAGCTGCGCCGGATCCTTGATCGCGGTGACCTTGAACTTTTCCTTGCCGATCGAAATCTGGTCGCCATCGACCTTCACTTCATGCGGAAATCTGCCATGCACGCTGTCGTAACGCAGGAGGTGCGCGTTGGTCTCGACCGGGCCGAGATCGTTGACGGCGACGACGTCGATGTCCTTGCGGCCCGACTCGTAGATGGCACGCACGATGTTGCGGCCGATGCGGCCAAATCCGTTGATGGCAACTCTGACTGTCATGGATCGGTTCTCCTTGAGAGCAAAGAAAGGCGCGTTGTCACGCGAGACTGAACATGCGGCTCGAGGGCCCGTATAGGGACCAAGCCATCAAAACCGGCAGCGCTTCATAGCGGCGGCGGCACCAAGAATCCAGCCGTCGCGGCGACATTCCGGGCGGCTGCCACACCGGCGGCGGACCAAATCGTTTTAGTCGGGGCAATGGGCGCTAACCTGCGTCCAAATGCCCCGCAAGCGCATCCGCGCTTACTTATGCAGCCGGGCTTCCGCCGCCTTGGCCGCCGCATCCGCGGTGATGCCGAAGTGCGGGTAAAGCTGCTCGATGGTACCCGAAGCGCCAAATCCGGTCATGCCGATGAAGATGCCGTCGATCCCGATGAGATGGTCCCAGCCCTGGCGGATGCCGGCCTCGATGGCGATCTTTACCGGCGCGTTGCCGATGGTCCTGGCGCGGTAGGCGGCATCCTGCTTGTCGAACAGTTCGAAGCAGGGAACCGAAACGACGCGGGTCGGATGGCCGTGGGCCTGCAGCTTGTCGCGGGCGGCCAGCGCGATCTCGACCTCCGAGCCGGTTGCAAAGATCGTCACCGCCGCGTCGCCGTTTGCCGCGGCCAGTTCGTATGCGCCGTAGCCGCAGAGGTTTTCAGCGGCGAATTCGGTGCGCACGGCGGACAGGTTCTGGCGGGTAAGCGCGAGCGTCGACGGCGTCTTCTGCGATTCCAGCGCCAACTGCCAGCATTCCGCAGCCTCGGTGGCGTCGGCCGGGCGGAACACATTGTGGTTGGGAATGGCCCGCAGCGCAGCCAGATGCTCGACCGGCTGATGGGTCGGGCCGTCCTCGCCGAGACCGATGGAATCGTGGGTCATCACGAAGATCGACCGGGTGCCCATCAACGATGCAAGCCGCATCGACGGCCGGGCATAATCGGAGAAGCACAGGAAGGTACCGCCATATGGTATGACGCCGCCGTGCAGCGTCAGGCCGTTGATTGCCGCCGCCATGCCGTGCTCGCGGATGCCATAGTGGACATACCGCTCGCCATAATTGCTGGCGTCGATGTTCTTGGTCTGGCTGGTCTTGGTGTTGTTGGAACCGGTAAGGTCCGCCGAGCCGCCAATGGTTTCCGGCACGAAGCCGTTGATGACTTCCAGCGCCATCTCGCTCGACTTGCGGGTGGCGACCTTCGGCTTGTCGGCGGCGAGTTTCTTCTTGTAGTCGGCGATCGTCGCGTCGAAGCCTGTCGGCAGTTCGCCACGCATGCGGCGCTCGAACTCGGCGCGCAGCTTGGCGTCAGCCTTGGCGAGACGGCCTTCCCAGGCCTCGCGCGCCTTCACGCCCGCCTGACCGGCCTTGCGCCACGCGTCGAGAATGTCGGCCGGCACTTCGAACGGCGGATAATCCCAGCCGAGCGCCTTGCGCGCGCCAGCGATCTCTTCGGCGCCGAGCGGCGATCCGTGCGCCTTGTTGGTGCCGGCGCGGGTGGGCGCACCGAAGCCGATGGTCGTCTTGCAGGCGATCATCGTCGGCTTGTCCGACTTGTGCGCTGCCTCGATCGCTGCGGCGATCGCCTCGGGGTCGTGACCGTCGATCAGGCTGGCGTTCCAGCCGGAAGCCTTGAAGCGGGCAACCTGGTCGGTGGAATCGGCCAGCGACACCGGGCCGTCGATGGAAATGTTGTTGTCGTCCCAGAACACGATCAGCTTGTTGAGCTTCAGGTGGCCGGCCAGCGCGATGGCTTCCTGGCTGATGCCTTCCATCAGGCAGCCGTCGCCAGCCAGAACGTAGGTGTGGTGGTCGACCAGGTCGTTGCCGAAGGCCGCATTCATGATGCGTTCGCCGAGCGCGAAGCCGACCGAATTGCCGAGGCCCTGGCCGAGCGGACCGGTCGTCGTTTCGATGCCGGTGGCATGGCCGTACTCCGGATGGCCCGCCGTCTTCGAGCCGAGCTGGCGGAAACTCTTGATCTGCTCGATCGTCATGTCCTCGTAGCCGGTGAGGTAGAGCAGCGAATAAAGCAGCATCGAGCCATGGCCGGCCGACAGGATGAAGCGGTCGCGGTCGGCCCAGTGCGGTTGCCTGGGATCGAATTTCAGGAAGCGCGTGAACAGCACGGTGGCGATGTCGGCGGCGCCCATCGGCAGGCCGGGATGGCCGGAATTGGCTTTCTCAACGGCATCCATGGAAAGGAAGCGGATCGCATTGGCCATCCGATCGTGCTGGTCGCGTGCGGTCATGATTTCTCGCTTTATCGATAAAGGTTTTGGGGTGGCGACCCCTTGGAAAAGCTGGGGGACACATAGCAGTTGCGCCCGCTCTGTCAATCAATCCGGAGCTCATTCGGGCGGCTCGAACGGCGCTACGAACCGGCATTGCGATGCTGCGCCGTTCCGATTGCGGGGGAAAGCCCGAAACCCGTCATTGACGGGGGTTTCAACCGCCGCATAATGTTTCGGACATAACGCGTTAAGAACGCGAGCGATTCGGGAGCGGCGGGCTTGGAACTGGAGCCATGACCGGGGAAACGACACTCAGAGAAGTCATTGTTCGGCTAGGCAAAGCCATCGATACGCTGGAAAATGCCGTCGCCGCGCGACATGAACACGAGCAGGATTATTCCGAAGCCGAGGCCGAAGTACAGCGTATGAACGCCGACCGCTCGCGCCTTGCCCAGGAGCTCGACAACTCCGAAGCCCGCGCCGAAAGGCTCGAAGAGGCCAATAAGGAGGTGTCGCGCCGCCTGGTCAGCGCAATGGAAACAATCCGCGCGGTTCTCGACAGATAGGAGTTTGCGATGGCGCAGGTCATTGTGATGATCGATGGCAAGACCTATCGAATGGCGTGCGACGAAGGCCAGGAAGAGCATCTGATGGATCTCGGCCAGCGCTTCGACCGCTATGTCTCCCATCTCAAGGCCTCGTTCGGCGAAATCGGCGACCAGCGCCTGACCGTGATGGCCGGCATCATGGTCATGGACGAGCTGTCCGAATTGCAGAAGCGCATCAAGGGCATGGAAAGCGAGGTCTTGACCTTGCGCAAGACCCGCGACGAAGCGCTGAGCAAGGCCGACAAGAACGACGCTGCGCTGACCGGCGCGCTTAGCGGCCTTGCCGAGCGCATGGAAAGCCTTGCCGGCAAACTGGCCGTCACGAAGGTGCAGTAAGAGCCCGCCTCTAGAGCGGTTCCGGTTCTTTCAGAACCGACAACTCGCTCTAAGTAGTTGTTTTGCCGCATTTATGCGGACGCCAAATGAATCCATTTGGCTGCAAAATGCTCTAAGCCGCCGCCCTATCCGGATACGGCGAGTTCCAGCCCCGGCAGTAGGCGTCTGGTGATCGACCCACGACGGGATGGGTGCGGGATGCTTTCGCCTGGCGAAAGCATCGAAGTTCAAAAACCCTGAAACAGCATATCCAGAGCGGACACGATCTCGTCGTGGTGAGCGGAAAGGTTATCAGCAACGTCACCCAGCTCCGACGTGGTGGCCGCTGAGATGAACTGGGTGACCATGACTAACTTGCGTCCGCCGATTTCGAAAATTGGGTTCAGCCGCCGCGCTGGAAATGGCGCATGTTGGGGCCGCATAAGAGGAATAACAACACGCGTATTGAAACTGTTTACGAGATCGGCCTGAACATCCAAAAAGTAGCCATCGCCATCGGGAGTTCGATACAGATCGTACCGCGCCATTAAAATGGCCGGTATTTCGCGAGCGGCAAACCATTCTCCTCGACATACCGGTTTGAACTCTCGATCGCTTCCTTGTTTTCCTCAAGCCACCGGCGCGCCTTCTCGTCCGCCACGGCCTTTGCGATACCTGCTTCAGCAGCGCGGGAGATATTCACTTCGAGTTCTTTTGCTTCAGCAATCAGGTTGCTGTCGATCGACATGTTCGTCGGCTTACGCTGGGATTGAGCTGACATTCGTGCCATGGCCACCTCCTGGATATGCACATACTGTATGCGCATATCTTTGCGCAGGCAACGTATCTGTCAGCCCTCCAGCTCTTCCCGCAGCATCTCCAGCTCCAGCCATTCCTCTTCGAGGGTGGCCAGCGTTTCGCGCTCCTTGTCGAGCGCGGCGATGGTTTTCTGGAAACCCTTCGGGTCGCGCTCGTAGAAAGCCGGATCGGCGATGTTGTTTTCGAGCCCGGCAATCGACGCCGACACCGCCGCCATGCGCGTCGGCAACTGTTCGAGCGCGAATTTCTGCTTGAAGGAGAGTTTTTTGGCAGCGGCTTTCGACACTTCCGGCTTCGGCAAAGGCACACCGTCGGATGTCGCGGCGCGAGCGCGCGCGGCCTTGCGGTCGTCGAGCCTGGTTCCGCCGCGCTGCGCCAGCATGTCGGCATAACCGCCGGCATATTCGATCCAGCGCCCGCCGCCATCCGGCGCGATCGTCGAGGTCACGGTACGGTCGAGGAAATCGCGGTCATGGCTGACCAGGATCACCGTACCGGCAAACCCGGCGACGAGTTCCTGCAGCAGCTCCAGCGTCTCCATGTCGAGATCGTTGGTCGGCTCGTCCAGCACCAGAAGATTGGCCGGTCGCGCCAGCACGCGCGCCAGGATCAGCCGCGCCCGCTCGCCGCCCGACAGTTCGCGCACCGGGGTGCGCGCCATCTCCGGCTTGAACAGGAAGTCCTTCATCCAGGAAACGACGTGGCGCTCCTCGCCATTGACGACGACGGTCTCGCCACGCCCATCGGTCAGGTAATGCGCCAATGTCTCATGCGGGTCGACCGCCTCGCGCTTCTGGTCGAGCGTGGCGATCTCAAGATTGGTGCCGAGGCGGACCGAACCGGTGTCGGGCGCCAGCTCGCCGGTCAGCATCTTCAGGAGGGTCGTCTTGCCCGCGCCGTTGGGACCGACGAGGCCGATGCGGTCGCCGCGCTGGATGCGGGTCGAGAAATCCTTCACGACGACGAGGTCACCGAAACTCTTGGAGATGTTTTTCGCTTCGAGCACCAGCTTGCCGGACTCGGCGGCCTCGCTCGCCACCATGGTCGCCACGCCTTCGGCGCCGCGATGGCTGCGGAAACGTTGCCGCATTGTCTGCAGCTCGCCAAGGCGGCGCATGTTGCGCTTGCGTCGCGCGGTGACGCCATAGCGCAGCCAGTGCTCCTCGCGCACGATCTGGCGGCCGAGCTTGTGCTGCTCGCGCTCCTCCTCTTCGAGGATCACGTCACGCCACTCCTCGAAATGACCGAACCCCTTGTCGAGGCGTTTGGTCTGGCCCCGGTCGAGCCAGACCGTGGCGCGCGACACCCGCTCCAGGAAACGGCGGTCGTGCGAAATGACGATGATGGCTGAAGAAGAGCGGATGAGTTCGTCTTCCAGCCATTCGATCACCTGCAGGTCAAGATGGTTGGTCGGCTCATCGAGAAGCAGGATATCGGGCTCCGGCGCCATCACCTTGGCAAGGGCTGCGCGGCGGGCCTCGCCGCCGGAAAGATCGTCGGGCTTTTCGTCGCCCGTCAGGCCGAGGTGTTCGAGCAGATAGGTGACGCGGTGCGGATCGTCGGCCGGGCCGAGGCCTGCCTCCACATAGGCGCGCACGGTGGCGAAACCTTCCATGTCCGGCGCCTGCGGCAGGTAGCGGATGGTGGCGGAAGGCTGGCGGAACAGTTCGCCATCCTGCGACTCGATCATGCCGGCGGCGATCTTGAGCAGCGTCGATTTGCCGGAACTGTTGCGGCCGACTAGCGCGATCTTGTCGCCAGCCGATGCCGAAAGCGAGGCGCCGTCGAGCAGCGGCGTGCCGCCGAAGGTGAGCTTGATGTCGTCGAGCCGAAGCAGTGGGGGTGGCGCCATGGTGGTCTAGAATTCCGAACCGGGGAAAGGATGGGCGATCAGCATGGCGCGTCCGCTGAGGAGTTCGGCATGAAGCTTGCCCTGCACCGCATTGGAGATGGTGAGAGAGGAGCCAAACGGCACTTCGACCGCGTCGAGCGGCCATTTCACGCCCGAGAGCGTGAGCCCCGACAGGGCCGAAAAGCCGATCACCGAAAACAGCACGCCGTTTTCATAGTCGAAGCGGGATTTGCCCGGCAAAAGCGGACGCCCTTCCTGGGCGCCGTCCGTCAGCACCACCGGCATTCCGGTTTCGGCAAGCCGCATCGCCACCGCAAGATGCAGGAACGCGTGGTCGGCGCGGGGGCCGCCGAAGGCGCCGGCCAGCACCAGCCCCGTGGCGCCGCGTTCAAGCGCGATGTCGATGGCCAGTTCGCCGTCGGTCTTGTCCTTGTCGGCCGGAAAGGTCTGGCGCGGCAGGTCGGGGTAGGCATTCTCCAGGCCTTTCGGCACCGAGTCGAAATCGCCGACCCATAGCTCCGGCGCGATGCCCAGCATCGCGGCATGCCGGATACCGCCATCGGCGGCGATCACGCGCGTTGCGGCGACCTGCGCGTCGAGACGCGACGTGCGGACCAGATTGCCGCCAAGCAGGATGGTGAAAAGGCTCATGGCGTGGCCCTTATCACGCATGGCGTCGAAAACGGAAGGCTGCCACGCGTAACAATCGCTTGCCTCCCGCGAACGCCCACTTTATGTCTCGAAACGCTCTAACGGGGTGCCGGACGCTGCAAGGCGGGCCGGCTGAGAGGCAAACGGGGAAACCCGGCCAACCCGCTGAACCTGATCCGGTTTGCACCGGCGGAGGGATTAGACGCTCTGAACCGGCGCCTCAATTCCTTTAACCACAAGAGGAGGCGCGCGATGCGCAGCACGATTTCATATCTTCTGGGTGTCGCGGCACTCGCATTCCCGTTCGCCGCGATGGCGGCGGAAAAACTCACCATCTACACCTATGACAGCTTCACCGCGGAGTGGGGTCCCGGCCCCCAGGTGGAAAAGGCTTTCGAGGCCGAATGCGCCTGCGATGTCGAATTCGTCTCGGTCGCCGACGGCGTCGCGCTGCTGAACCGCGTCAAGCTCGAGGGAGCCGCCACGAAGGCCGATGTCGTGCTCGGCCTCGACACCAACCTGACGGCGGAAGCCAAGGCAACCGGCCTGTTTGCCCCGCATGGCCTCAACGCCGAAAACCTGGCCGTGCCGGAGGGCTGGGGCGACGATACGTTCCTCCCCTATGACTACGGCTATTTCGCCGTCGTCTACGACACCGAGAAGCTGAAGACCCCGCCGGCGAGCCTGAAGGAGCTGGTCGAAGGCGATCCCGAACAGAAGATCGTCATCCAGGATCCGCGCACCTCCACGCCCGGGCTCGGCCTGCTGCTCTGGGTTAGGGCGGTCTACGGCGACAAGGCTCCCGAGGCTTGGGCGAAGCTCAAGGGCCGCGTGCTGACCGCGACGCCGGGCTGGAGCGAAGCCTACGGGCTCTTCACCAAGGGCGAAGCGCCGATGGTGTTTTCCTACACGACATCGCCGGCCTATCACATGATCGCCGAGAAAACCGAGCGCTACCAGGCCGCCTCCTTCCCGGAAGGCCACTACCTTCAGGTCGAAGTCGCCGGCATCACCACCACCGGCGCGAAAAACCCGCTGGCCACGAAGTTCATGGCCTTCATGGTGACCCCTGCCTTTCAGGACGTCATTCCCGAAACCCAGTGGATGCTTCCGGCGGCAAAGACCTCGAAACCGCTCAATCCGGCCTTCGATAAACTGGTGAAGCCGGCTAAGACATTGGCCTTCAGCCCGCAAGAGGTTGCGGCCAACCGCAAGGCCTGGGTCGACGAATGGCTGTCAGTGATGAGCCAGTGATGCGAACGGGGCAGACGATCGACCGGCGGGTGACAGCCGGCGTCGTTGCCCTGGCGGCAATCGCCATCCTGCTTGGCGGCGCTGTCGCCGGCCTTTTGACCGAAGCCGCCAGCAACTGGGCCGGCGCGGTAGCCGCCTTCGACGGCTACATGGCGCGCGTCGTACGCTTCACGCTGTGGCAGGCGGCACTGTCGACCATTCTGTCGGTGCTGCCGGCGATCGCCGTGGCGCGTGCGCTGTCGCGCCACCCGGCCTTTCCCGGGCGGGGCCTGATCCTGCGCCTCTTCGCCGTCCCTTTGGCGCTGCCGGCGATCGTCGCAGCCCTTGGCGTGCTGGCGCTTTATGGCCGCGCCGGCTATTTCGCCGGTATTTTCTCCAGCCTGTCGGGACAGGCATGGCCGGGCGCCTATGGCCTGTCGGGTATCCTCGTCGCCCATGTCTTCTTCAACCTGCCGCTCGCCACACGACTTTTCGTCGAAGCCCTCGACACCGTGCCCGCCGACCAATGGCGTCTTGCCAGCCAGCTCGGCATGCGCGCCGGCCCGTCCTTCCGGTTCGTGGAATGGCCTGTCATCCGCGCCGCCCTGCCCGGCGTTGCCGGCCTCGTCTTCATGCTGTGCATCACCTCCTTCACCATCGTGCTGACGCTTGGCGGCGGACCGCGCGCCACAACGCTGGAGGTTGCGATCTACCAGGCGCTGCGCTTCGATTTCGACCCCGCGCGGGCGGTTGCATTGACCGCGCTGCAGATCCTGCTCACCGCGATCGTCGTGGCTGTTTTGGCGAGGCTCGGCGCCAATGCGGTCGGCGACGCCAACCTGTCGGTCGCGTCACCCCGGGTGCGCGACGCAACGCCCACCGAAACCTTGTTGAATTCCCTGGTGATCGCGCTGGCCCTTCTTTTCGTCGCCGGACCGATGCTGGCGACCGTTCTTGCCGGCCTCCAGGCGGATCTTGGCCGCCTCGCCGGCGAAAGCGCGGTTCTCAAAGCCACCGCGACCAGCCTGGTGCTGGCGATACTGTCGGCGCTGCTGGCGGCCCTGCTCTCGCTGTCGCTGGTCATGGCGCGCCGGGCGCTGCAGTTGCAAAGGCGCGCCGGCCAGCGAACGCTGCTCGAACGGCTCACCGACACCGGTGCGGGTTTCGTGCTTGTGGTGCCATCGATCGTTATCGGCGCCGGCTGGTTCATCCTGTTGCGCTACACCGGCAATGTCTTCCTGCTCGCCCCGGTCATGGTGGTAACCGTCAATGCCGTGATGGCGATGCCGTTTGCCGTGCGCGCCATCAGGCCGGCCTACGATGCGGCCAGCGAACGTCACGAGAAGCTCTGTGCGCTGCTTGGCATCGCCGGGCGCGACCGTTTCAGGCTGATCGACTGGCCGGCGCTGCGGCGGCCGCTTTTCACCGCGCTTGCCTTCGCCATGGCGCTGTCGCTCGGCGACCTCGGCGTCATCGCACTCTTTGGCAGCGATGCCGTGCAGACCTTGCCCTACCTGCTGCTCGCCCGCATGGGCAGCTACCGCACCGCCGACGCCGCGGGGCTGGCGCTGCTGCTCGGCCTGCTTTGCCTTGCCTTGATGACGTTGGCCGATCGGCTGGGAAGAAACCGATATGACTGACACCTCCAACGGCCGGACCGGCGCGGCGGTAAGACTGGATGGGGTGACGTTCAGCTACGGCGAAGCTTCGATGGCATTCGATCTTACCGTGGAAGCCGGCTCCATCACGGCGATCATGGGGCCGAGCGGCTCGGGGAAATCGACACTCCTCAACCTCGTCGCCGGCTTCGAAACACCGAAATCCGGGCGGGTCCTGATCGGCGACCGCGATGTGGCGCATGAGCCTCCTGCCGCCCGTCCGCTCTCCATGGTGTTCCAGGAAAACAACCTGTTTGCGCATCTCGACGTCGCGCAGAATGTCGGACTGGGGCGCTCGCCGGCCCTGCGGCTGACGCCGAGCGATCGCACGGCTGTGTCCGAAGCGCTCGTGCGCACCGGGCTTGGTGGCAAGGAGCATCGCCTGCCGCGCGAACTGTCGGGCGGCGAACGCCAGCGCGTGGCGCTCGCCCGCGTCCTGGTTCGCGACCGGCCGGTGCTTCTGCTGGACGAACCGTTTGCTTCGCTCGGCCCGGCACTGCGGGAGGATATGCTTGGGCTCGTCGCCGACCTGCATGCAGAACGCGGCATGACGGTTCTGTTCGTCACCCACCAGCCCGAAGATGCGCGCCGAATCGGCGAAACGATGGTATTTCTGGAAGATGGGAAGATCACTGCCATCGGTGAAGTATCGAAATTCTTCGGCAAACATGGCCCCGAGGCGTTCAGGCGTTATATAGGTAGTGTTGCTGGATCGCTGCAATCACACGGAATCGCCCGGAAGCGGACATAATTTACGGCCAAACCGCCAAGAGCTTGTTGGCGTCCTTGTTTTGCGGCGCTACAGCGACCCTTGCGTGTCTGAAAGACGCACGGCGCCGTGGGCCCAACCAACCCGATCCGAAAGGAAGTAGTTCTGCCGACCTGCCCGACGACATTCGCAGACGTGCTGACGCCGGCATTGCCCGCGCGCGCGCCGTGGCGCGCCGCGATGCCAATTGCATTGGTCGTACTGCTTGCAGGCTGCCAAGTGCTGAGCGGACCGATCAACGAACAGGCGTTCCGTCCGTCGGAGAACCCGGTCACCGTCGACACGGTGGCGCGCAACGACAAGTTTGCCCAGCTCGCCAAGCAGCAACACCCGCGCATCCTGGCGACCTATGGCGGCGAATATTCCGACCCCAAGCTTGAGCGCATGGTCGCCAAGGTGGTCGGCACGCTGACCTTCGACGCCGACAATCCGTCGCCGCAGACCTACCGCATCACCATCCTGAATTCGCCGAACGTCAACGCTTTCGCGCTTCCCGGCGGCTATCTCTATGTAACCCGCGGCCTGCTTGCGCTTGCCAATGATTCGGCCGAGCTCGCCGCCGTCATAGCCCACGAGATGGGCCACGTAACCGCCAACCACGGTGTCCAGCGCCAGCAGAAGGAAGCCGAGGAAGTGCTGGCGAGCAAGGTCGTCACCGATGTGCTGGGCGAAAGCCAGGTGGCCAAGGTGGCGCTGATCCGCGGCAAGCTCCGCCTTGCCCAGTTTTCGCGCAACCAGGAGCTTGAGGCCGATGCCATCGGCATCCGCTCGATCGGACGCGCCGGTTACGATCCGTTCGCCGCGAGCCGCTTCCTGCAGTCGATGGCCGCCTATAGCGAACTGCGCACCGTCACCGGCGCGCAGGATGCAAGCCTCGATTTCCTTGCCAGCCATCCCAACGCGCCGCAGCGCATCGAACTGGCGCAGCGCCATGCGCGCGGCTTCGGCACGCCGGGCACGGGAACGGTTGACCGCGATTCCTTCCTTGCCGGCATCGACGGCCTGCTTTTCGGCGATACGCCGGAGGAAGGCTATGTGCGCGGCAATACGTTCCAGCATCCGGGCCTTGGCATCGCGTTTTCGGTGCCAACCGGCTTCGTTATCGACAATTCCGCCGCCGAGGTCACCGCCACCGGTCCCGGCGACATGGCGATCCGCTTCGACGGCGTTTCGGTCGAAAAGAGCGTTGCGTTGACCGATTACGTCCGCAGCGGCTGGGTAACCGGGCTGGAGACCAACACCGTCCAGGCAACGACGATCAATGGCAACGACGCGGCAACCGCGCGCGCCCGCGCCGACGGCTGGCAGTTCGACATCACCGTCATTCGCTCGGGCGACCGCGTCTATCGGTTGCTCACCGCAGCACCCGTCGCCAGCACGTCGCTCGACAGCGTCGCGCGCGCCGTCAGCGGCAGCTTCCGTTCGCTGACAGCAGCCGAAAAGGCCGCGCTGAAGCCGCTGCGAATCCGCATCGTCACCGTGAAGCCCGGCCAGACCATCGGTTCGCTTGCCGCCCAGATGGTTGGCGTGGACCGCAAGCTCGACCTGTTCCGTGTGCTCAACGCGCTACCACTCGGCGGCGGCGTTTCGGCTGGCACCAAGGTGAAGATCGTCACCGACCGTTGAGCTGGGGCCTTTTATTCCAACAGAATAGGGATAAAGCACCTCCAAAAATCGATTCCGATTCGGAGCGATGCAGCGGATCAGACCGCGTGCCCGAAAGTCGAATTAATCTTCATAAGTGCTGATTTCAGTTTTTCCAGCGCGCGCGTCTCGATCTGCCGCACCCGCTCCTTGGAAATGCCAAGCATCTCGCCGAGCGATTCCAGCGTTGCGCCCTCATCCTGCAGGCGGCGCTCGCGGATGATCTTCAGTTCGCGCGGATTGAGCACGCCGAGCGCGTCGTAAAGCCATTCCGAGCGGCGTTCGACATCGATGACATCCTCGGCAACCTCGTCGGGAAGGGGATCGTCGGATATCAGGAAGTCCATGCGGTCGGATGAACCGGAATCGTCGGCGACCGGCGCATTGAGGGACGTATCAGGGCCGGACAGCCGCGAATCCATCATTGCCACGTCCGCCTCGGAAACCCCAAGCGCCGTCGAGATTTCCCGGTAGAGAGTGCCGGCCGGAAGCGGTTCGGAATTCTGGGCGAGCCGCGCGCGCAGGCGGCGCAGATTGAAAAACAGCGATTTCTGCGCCGAACTGGTGCCGCCGCGCACGATCGACCAATTGCGCAGGATGTAGTCCTGCATCGAAGCGCGTATCCACCAGGTGGCATAGGTCGAGAAGCGCACGTCACGATCGGGCTCGAAGCGGGCCGCGGCCTCGAGGAGCCCGACGTGGCCTTCCTGGACCAGGTCACCGGTCGACAGGCCGAAATAGCGAAATTTGGAAGCCATGGAGATGACCAGCCGCATGTGGGCGGTTGTGATCTCGTGGAGTGCCTGCTGATCGCCTTTTTCCTTCCAAAGCACAGCAAGTTCATGCTCTTGCTCGCGCGTCAGATAGGGCGCCTTCATCGCGGCGCGGATGAGATTTCTTCTCGCCGTTTCTTCCATCGCCAGCACTCCACCGACCTTCGACGACGCAATTCGAACCGGAAATTTCGGCCCCTTTCCGGAACACGTGCGGTGAGGACGAATTCCGGGTGCTTAAAAACCTGCCCGGCATCCGCCGGGACGGGTTAAGAACGCAAGGCGAAGCAGAACGTTCCACCAAAGCGCTGGGATCTTTCAGATTCCCATCCCGCGCTTAGGTCCTTGATTTTATGCGATCACTCGGCGGGCTTGCTGATGCCTGCCAGCCTCCGCATCTTCCCCGCCTTCGAACAGGTGGAGAACCCCGGCAGGCTCGCGCGAAGCTCGAAAATGAGTAAACTCCCCCGGGTTTCACGTCCGCTGGAAAGGCTCGCCATGCAAGGTGCCCAAGCCGATGTCGTCCTGCACGTACGCCGGTTGCTGCGTGCGCCGCAGGAAATGGTGTTCGCCGCAATGACCCGCGCCGACATGATGTCGCGCTGGATGTGTCCAGAGAGCTTCATTCTTTCGGCGGTGCATTCGGACCCACGCACCGGCGGCAGTTTCGGAATCGAAATGCGGTCACCCGAGGGCGTTACCTACAAAGCGGCGGGCATTTACCTGGAACTGCGCCCGCACGAACTCCTGATCTACACCTGGACCTGGGCCGAGGGACATACAATGCCCAACATCGAGACGGTCGTGCGGGTCGAGCTTTCGCCACGGGGCGCCGAGACGCTGATGGAGATGACGCATTCCGGCCTGACCAGCGAAGAGGAGCGCGCCGCCCACGAGACCGGCTGGAACGGCGCTTTCGACAAGCTGGAAGCCTTGCTGGACGAGCACAGGGCCTGATCGACACGCAACTGGCCGGCTTTTGTTTGTGTATGTCGTTACCGCAAACCGCTGCACACTTTTACGCGACATGAGTAACAAAAAAAACCCGGCCTTGCAGCCGGGTTTTTGATCTCGCGGAAGGAAAGCGTGGCTTATGCAGCCTCTTCCTGCTCGGCTTCCTCATTGTCGGCCTTGGTGCCGCGCTTCGGCCCCTTGTTGAGGTTTACCTCGATGAGGCGGACCGCTTCGGTCTCCGACATCTTGTTGACGGCGGCGATTTCACGCGCCATGCGGTCGAGCGCTGCTTCATAGAGCTGGCGTTCGGAATAGGACTGTTCCGGCTGGTTTTCGGCGCGGTAGAGGTCGCGCACCACCTCGGAGATGGAGATTAGGTCGCCCGAATTGATCTTTGCATCATATTCCTGGGCGCGGCGCGACCACATGGTGCGCTTCACTCGGGCACGACCCTGGACGACCTTGAGGGCGCGGTCGACATAGTCGGTTTCGGAAAGCTTGCGCATGCCGATGGAGGTTGCCTTGGCGACC
The DNA here is from genome assembly GCF_900114255.1 of Neomesorhizobium albiziae. Classification (GTDB taxonomy): domain Bacteria; phylum Pseudomonadota; class Alphaproteobacteria; order Rhizobiales; family Rhizobiaceae; genus Neomesorhizobium; species Neomesorhizobium albiziae. The sequence continues at coordinate 249,496 of NZ_FOSL01000003.1, forward strand.
GGCACTTTCAGACGCATCTTGTCTTTCTGGAAATCGATTACGAACAGCTCAAGCTTGTGCCCAGCAACTTCCTGCTCGTCGATCGACACGATCTGGCCGACGCCGTGCGCGGGATAGACGATGTATTCACCGGTCTTGAAACCGTGACGCGTTGCTGCGGACTTCTTCTGCTGCTGAATTGCCATACGCCCTGAACTCCTGTTTTGGTACCGGCTGCGTCGCCGGAAACCTGCTGGGGCCGTAAGATGTTCGGCCAATGGTGCCGCCTGAACACATGAAGGCCATCCGGATAGACAGGGCCGGGCGGAGCGCACGACATGTGCTTTGCCCTGGCCCAAGTTGCCTTGGTCCGGATACTGGCCCTCACCTTTCAATGATTAACGCTTCTGCGCCATAGATCGACGTTGTGTCACCGGCATGTTTCTGAGTGATACCACAAAAACGTGAAAGAATCAACAATTTGCTGCATGCGCGAAGTTGCCGCGCGCCGGCGCCGTAACGCCCCGCATCATCAAATGCCGTCAGGAAGGACCGGAAACGCATCCGGTCCAGGAAAAATCAGTCTCCTTCGCCGGGTTCGGCGGAGAAGTATTTTTCGAACTTGCCATCGACGCCGTCAAACTGCTTGGCGTCCGCCGGCGGCTCCTTCTTGGCCGTTATGTTGGGCCACTTGTCGGCGTATTCGGTGTTGATCTGCAGCCACTTGTCGAGCCCCGGCTCGGTGTCGGGCTTGATGGCGTCGGCAGGGCATTCCGGCTCGCACACGCCGCAGTCAATGCACTCGTCGGGATGGATGACGAGCATGTTCTCGCCTTCATAGAAGCAGTCGACCGGACAGACCTCGATGCAGTCCATGTACTTGCATTTGATACAGTTGTCGGTCACGACATAGGTCATGTAAGGCTCCTGGCCGCCTCTCGGTCGTTCGATGCTCCCGCCGGTGAGGTAGCTCCTTTGATGTCCCGTGGCAAGGGCGCCGATAGCGCACCGGCCGGCTTTGCCGGAACAGTTTTTCCCGATGTTCGGGCCAGAGCGGAATGCATTCAGTTGAACCGGGCATTCCGCTCTATCTGTTTGTTTTAGCCGCATTTGTGCAACGCCAGACGATTCCGCCTGGCTGCAAAATGCTTTAGCCGCGAAGGCTTCGCGTCACACAGTCAATCGCCGTCGCGCAGCCGGTCGGTCGCGCGCCGTTCCTTCTTGGTCGGACGCCCTGAACCCGCCTCGCGCAGCGGCACCATTTCTTCGGGCAGGTTTTTGTCGCGTGGCGCCGGTTTCGGCGAGATGTCCTCGTAGAGCGTCCGCGCTTCCTCGGCTGGGCCGCGCCGCGTACCGCAATCGACAACGCGATAGATCAGCACCTGCCGGTCAAGCGTGATGGTCAGCACGTCGCCCGGCTTGACGAGGTGGGAAGCCTGATCGGCCTTGTCGCGGTTGACCCGAACACGGCCAGACTGTGCCAGTTTTGCCGCCAGCGACCGCGATTTGACCACCCGCGCGAAGAACAACCATTTGTCGATGCGCTGGCGGCCTTCTGAAACCATGGGCGGTCGCGGCTATTTTTTCAGCTGGTCGCGCAAGGCGGCGAGCTTGGCGAAAGGCGAATCCGGGTCGATGCGCACCGGACGCTCCTCGCGCGGTTTCGACTGGAACTGCGGCTTACCCTGGAAACCGCCCTTCTGTCCCGGTTTGCCGCCATCGCGGCGATCCTGCCGGAAGCCCTGGCCGTCCGGCTTGCCAGGTTTGCCCTGAAACTTGCGTTCGAACCGCTCCTTGCCGCCCTCGCGCCGGTTTTTGCCATCGCCACGCGCCTCGGCTTCGGCGCCTGGCTTGCCGTTTTGCTGGCGTCCGCGCGGCGGGCCGCCGCGATCGCGCTGGTTGCCATGGCGTTGACCTTGTCGTCCCTCGAAGCGAGCCTGCCGCCACAACAGGATTGGCTTGGGTTCGTCGGCGGGCGCCTCTGCCTTCTCGGCCACCGCTTCCGACGGCCCGGTTGCAGCTACGGCTGTTTCGGCAGTCGACTCCACCAGGGTCTGTTCCGTGCTCTCGGCATCTTGCTGAGGCGCCGGTGTCGGCTCCTCGCCGGCGCCAGCCTCCACGGCAGCAGGTTCCTCTGCCGCGACCGGCGCTGCTGTCTCGGGAGTAGTTTCCACTTCGGAAACGCTGGCGTCCGCTGCCGGGCCGCTGCCGTCGTCGGACGCGACGACGACTTCCGCTTCCGTGGCGACCGGCGTTTCGGTTTCCGCGGTCTCGAGGCCGGCTTCAACCATGCCTGCCGGCTCCGCATCGTTCCCGGCGTCCGCTGTCGGTTCGGCGGCCTGTGCAGCCAGTTCGGCCGCTTTCTTCGCGGCGCGTTCGGCCGCGGCCTTCTCGGCCGCCTCACGCGCTGCGACATCGAGCGCTTCCAGCTTCGACTTCACCTCGGCGGCCGGCTTCGGCTCGGCGCGGTAACCCAGCCCTTTCAGAATCTCCTCGATATCGTCGGCGGTGGCGCCGAGGATCGACATCATCGCCGGCGTCACGAGGAAAGCGCTGCCGTCATAAGCGCCGTCCGGACGCGGCCCGGCGCCGGCGCGCCAGGAAAGCGCCGGGCGGATCAGGTCGGCGAGCCGCTCCAATATGTCGACGCGCACCGCGCGGCGGCCAAGGTTGCGGTAGCCGGCAAGCTTGTAGAACGCGCGATCGAAGGCCGGATCGATCACCACCGAGGTGCGGCCCGACGCCAACGCATGGACCACGTCGCCGAAGCCTGCCTTGTCCTTGCCGTCGTTCTTCAACGCCCACAGCAGCGTGACCAACCCGGCCGGGCCGGGCTTCAACAGCGCCGGCACGAAGACGTGATAGGCGCCGAAGCGCACGCCGAGACGGCGAAGCGCGCCGCGAGCGTCCTGATCGAGCGACTTCACGTCGTCGGCGATGTCGCGGCGGTTGAGCAGCCCGAAATTCTCGACGAGCTGGAAGGCGATGCCACGACCGATGCCGGTAAGCTGGTCGGCATTCTTCAGATCGACCAGCGGCTTCAGCAGGCTCTCCACCTGGAAGTTGACGAAGCGCTCCGCCCGCGCGGCCACCTTGTCGCGCGCCGGCCCTGTCAGCTGCTCGTCGGCCAGGAGGATGACGCGCGGCTTCAGCGCGTCCTCGCCCGACGTCAGCGTCGCGATGGGCGCGCCGATCCAGCGCAGCACGCCATCGGAACCCAGCGCAATGTCGTTGTTGCCCGAAGCCGAGAACCGCTCGGCGCGCGCCTCGAACTCCAGCGCAAGCGCTTTCTGCGCGGCGGCCTTCACCGCCTTGGCATCCTCGCCTTCGGCGGTCTGGTCCGCGGTAAAGCGGAATCCTTGCAGCTCGCCGACATGATGGCCCTCGACGAGGACCGCACCGGCAGGGCTAATTTCGGCTTCAGGCATAGTATTCTCTCTCAGGCGCTTCATGAGCACGGAAGTCCTGCGGTCTACGAAGCGTTTCGTCAACCGCTCATGCAGGGCATCCGACAGTCTGTCTTCGATCTCGCGCGTTTTTTCACGCCAATGTGCCGGATCGGCCAACCAGCCAGGCCGGTTGGAAACAAATGTCCAGGTGCGAATCTGCGCAATGCGGTGCGAAAGGGTGTCGATATCGCCGTCGGTCGAATCTGCGCGGCGCACCTGCTCGGCCATATATGTCTCGTCGACGTGACCCCGCTCGGCGAGATCCAGATACATCGAAGCGATCAGGTCGGAATGCTGCGCCGGCGCGATGCGGCGGTAGTCGGGCAGCGCGCAGGCCTCCCACAAAAGCGCCACGCGCTCGCGATTGGTCGCCAGCCTGCGGATTTCGGGATCGCGCGCCAGCTGGTCGAGCGCCTGCGCATCGACCGCCGGCAGGGCGCGCGTCAGCCCTTCGACCGGCGCAGGGGTCTCGATCGACCGTTTCAGCGCATCGAGGCTTGCATAGTCGAATACGGCGGTCCGCCATTGCAGCACTTTGACGGCGTCGAACTCGTGCGCTTCGATACGATGCACCAGATCGTCGTCGAGCGGGTCGACCTGGCCGGTGACGCCGAACGTGCCGTCGCGCAGATGGCGGCCGGCACGGCCGGCGACCTGGCCGAGCTCGGCTGCCGTCAGGTCGCGGTACTGATAACCGTCGAACTTGCGGTTCTGGGCGAAAGCCACGTGGTCGACATCGAGGTTGAGCCCCATGCCGATGGCGTCGGTGGCGACGAGATAGTCGACGTCGCCGTTCTGGTAGATCTCGACTTGCGCATTGCGGGTGCGTGGGCTGAGCGCGCCGAGCACCACGGCAGCACCGCCACGCTGCCGGCGGATCAGTTCGGCGATCCCGTAGACCTCGTCAGCCGAAAACGCCACGATGGCCGAGCGCCGCGGCAGTCGCGTCAGCTTTTTCTGGCCGGCATAGGCCAGGTGCGAAAGCCGGGGCCGGGTCACGACCGAGATGCCCCGCAAAAGCCGCTCGAAAATGCCCCGCATAGTCGCGGCGCCAAGAAGCAGCGTCTCATCCCGGCCCCGCAAATTGAGGATGCGGTCGGTGAAGATGTGGCCGCGCTCGAGATCGCCGGCGAGCTGCACTTCGTCGATCGCTACGAAGGCCGCGTTGGTTTCGCGTGGCAGCGCCTCGACCGTGCAGACCGAGTAGCGCGCTCCGGGTGGCTGTATCTTTTCCTCGCCGGTGATCAGCGCGACGTTCTGCACGCCGACCTTGTCGACGACGCGGCCATAGACCTCGCGCGCAAGCAGCCTGAGCGGCAGGCCGATCAGCCCGCTGCCATGCGCCACCATGCGTTCGATGGCGAGATGCGTCTTGCCGGTGTTCGTCGGCCCCAGCACGGCGGTGACATCGCGCCCTGAAAGCACGAGGGGGTCGCTTTGGTTAGGCTGCAAGTTCATCGAAAAATGAAATCGCTTTCCCTTATGGGTCCAGCATGCGGCAGGACGGAAGCGGCGGTAGATATGAGGCAGATATCGCGACACATATAGGATTTGGCTGGCGAAACGAAAGCGGAAAAGTTGACGAATTAACGCTTGGAACGAGTCTGGAACGAATCGGCGACGAATCACTGACTCGCATGGATTCAGGTTTTGTTCACCGCGACATGTAGACTTGAGGGGTAGACGCGGCACCACATGCTGAATCGGGTTTTCGGCGCGCAGGGCGAATCCCGCGATCTTCGTTAACTTTCGTTTCGCGGAGGCAAGCCGCGCCGCCAAGACGCGGTTAACAAGCCGCTAATGCAAAGATTTCATTCAGGTTTTTGCCGGGGATTCGCAACGGCACCGGCCTGCCGGCGCGGCTTCGTTAACACTCCGCCCAAACCCGGAACGAATCGGCGACGAATCAGCGATAGGACAGTTTTCCCGTTCCGTTCACCCCAACATGTTGTGTCCTGCGGCGCCCATCGACCGAGAAAGTGAGCCGGCGTCGAGCGCCGAAGGCGCGGTTCCGCCGGACTGTTAACCTTTTCGTCCTGTTCCGGCACATGGCCTGCCCGGACACGGACGAGACGAGGAATGGCAAACTGTTGAAAAATGTTGTGATTTCCGGGTTCGGGGGTTCCCGCAATCACACGTCACAATTGTATTCGCATCGGTTTCGTGGCGTCATCGCGGCGTGTTGGTATGAGGAGGAAATCATGACCAAACGTCTTCTTGCGGAATTTCTGGGCACATTCTGGCTTGTCTTCGGCGGCTGCGGCAGCGCGGTTCTGGCCGCCGCTTTTCCCGAACTGGGCATCGGCTTCTCCGGCGTCGCACTTGCGTTCGGTCTGACGGTCCTCACCATGGCCTATGCGGTCGGCGGCATTTCCGGCGGTCACTTCAACCCGGCGGTGTCGGTCGGCCTGTTCACGGCCGGGCGTCTGCCGGCCGGCGACCTCATCCCCTATGTCGTTGCGCAGGTCGTCGGCGCGATCGTCGCTTCGGCGGTGCTCTACCTGATTGTCACCGGCAAGGCGGATTTCACCTCGATCGGCGGCTTCGCCACCAATGGCTACGGCGATGCCTCGCCCGGCAAGTATTCGCTGACCTCGGCGCTGCTCATCGAAGTGGTTCTGACCTTCATGTTCCTGATGATCATCCTCGGCTCCACCAGCGGCCGCGTGCCCGCCGGTTTTGCGCCGATCGCCATCGGCCTTGCGCTGACCCTGATCCACCTCGTCTCGATCCCGGTCACCAACACCTCGGTCAATCCGGCCCGCTCGACCGGCCCCGCGCTGTTCGTCGGCGGCGTCGCCCTGCAGCAGCTCTGGCTGTTCTGGGTGGCTCCGATTATCGGCGCGGCGATTGCCGGCGTCGCTCACAAGTCGCTTTTCGGCGACGAGTAACCGGGCATCGTCTGCCCAATCACCCTGCAAATGAAAAACGGCGCCCCGGGGCGCCGTTTTTGTTGGAGCGACGTAATCCCGGTCAGACGAAGAACTGGCCGCCATTGGCGGAAATGGTCGAGCCGGTGATGAAACCCGCTCCATCGGAAGCGAGAAACACCACGCAGCGCGCGATCTCGTCCGCCTCGCCGAGACGGCCGACCGGAATCTGGGCGATGATCGATTCACGCACCTTCTCCGGCACCGCCATGACCATGTCCGTGGCGATATAGCCGGGGCAGACCGCATTGACGGTGATGCCGGCGCGTGCGCCCTCCTGCGCCAGCGCCTTGGTGAAACCGAGGTCGCCCGCCTTGGAAGCGGAATAGTTGGCCTGCGCAAACTGGCCCTTCTGGCCGTTGATTGACGAGATGGTGATGACGCGGCCGAATTTGCGCTCGCGCATGCCGTTCCACAACGGATGCGTCATGTTGAAGACACCGGAAAGATTGGTGTCGATGACTTCCTTCCACTGCTGGGGGGTCATCTTGTGGAATGGCGCGTCGCGGGTGATGCCGGCATTGTTGACCAGCACGTCGATGGGGCCGAGATCGGCCTCGACCTTTTTGATCCCGTCGGCGCAGGCATCGTATTCGGCAACCGACCATTTGTAGACGGGGATGCCGGTTTCGGCCTTGAATTTCTGCGCCGCCTCATCGTTGCCCGCATAGTTGGCGGCAACCTTGTACCCAGCGCCCTTCAAGGCGATCGATATGGCGGCGCCGATACCGCGCGATCCACCGGTGACAAGTGCAGTTCTGGTCATGGTCGTTTCCCCTTGGCTTGAACTCGTGATCGCCCGTTGGCCGGGCTTGAAATGGAACGGGCGGCCCTGGCCGCCCGTTGGTCTTTGAAAATTTCTACAGTGCCTCCACGCACATGGCGACGCCCATGCCGCCGCCGATGCATAGGGTGGCGAGCCCCTTCTTGGCGCCGCGCCGGCGCATCTCGTAGACCAGCGTGTTGAAGATGCGGGTGCCCGACGCGCCGATCGGATGACCGATGGCGATCGCCCCGCCATTGACGTTGACGATATCCGGGTTCCATCCCATGCCCTTGTTGACCGCGCAGGCCTGCGCGGCGAATGCCTCGTTGGCCTCGACGAGATCGAGGTCGGCTGCCGACCAGCCGGCCTTTTCCAGCGCCCGCTTGGAGGCCGGAATCGGCCCCGTGCCCATGATGGCGGGATCGACGCCGGCGGTTGCCCAGGAAGCGATCCGCACCAACGGCGTCAGGCCACGGCGCGCAGCCTCGGCCTCTGTCATCAGCACCACCGCGGCAGCACCGTCATTGAGGCCGGAAGCATTGGCCGCCGTCACCGTGCCTTCCTTGTCGAAGGCCGGCCGTAGCTTTTGCATGGCGTCCAGCGTCGCGCCATGGCGGATGTACTCGTCCTGGTCGACGACCGTGTCGCCCTTGCGGCCCTTGATGGTCACCGAGACGATCTCGTCCTTGAACTTGCCGGCCGTTTGCGCCGCCTCGGCCTTGTTCTGCGAGCCGACGGCGAACTCATCCTGTACTTCGCGGGTGATCTGGAACTGCCGCGCCACGTTCTCCGCCGTGTTGCCCATGTGATAACCGTTGAAGGCGTCCCACAGCCCGTCGCGGATCATGGTGTCGACCATCGAATAGTCACCCATCTTCACGCCGGCGCGCAGATGCGCGCAATGCGGCGACAGCGACATCGATTCCTGGCCGCCGGCCACGATGATCCTGGCGTCGCCGGTGGCGATCTGCTGCATGCCGATTGCGATGGTGCGCAGGCCCGAACCGCAGACCTGGTTAAGGCCCCAGGCGGTTGCCTCCTTGGGTATGCCGGCCTTGATCGCCGCCTGCCGCGCCGGGTTCTGCCCCTGGCCGGCGGTGAGGACCTGGCCGAGGATCACCTCGTCCACCTCAGCCGCGTCGACGCCCGCCCGCGACAGCGCTTCCTTGACGACGATGGCGCCCAGTTCATGGGCCGGCGTGTTGGCGAAGGAGCCATTGAAGGAGCCGACCGGGGTGCGGGTGGCGCTTGCGACGACGATTGATTCGGAAGCGGGCATTTTCATCTCCAGACTTCTCAGGGAATATTGTTATCGGCTTGTCATGACTTTTCTTGCCCTTTCCGGGAGCCGAGTCAAACCGGAAAATCCACCCTGCCCGCAAGCTGGCGGGCGCCGCAGGGTTTATGCTGCACCCATGCTGCGCAGCATTTTTGCCCCCTAATAAAGCAGTTGCTTAAAGCAGGTGTGATCCCGCACTGCACAAACCGCTTTCAAAACGAATGCTTTTGAGCATATCCTTGCCAAGGCGCAACCGTTGCCGGCTGCTTACTTATGACGCCGGCCTGCTTGGGAGGGTTCTGATGCCCGCAAAAGACGATCCGGTGGTCATCAAGAAATATGCCAACCGACGCCTCTACAATACGGGCACCAGCACTTATGTGACTCTGGAAGATCTGGCCGAAATGGTGAAGCGCGGCGAGGATTTCACCGTCCAGGACGCCAAGACCGGCGACGACATCACCCACCCCGTTCTTACGCAGATCATCTTCGAACTTGAGAACAAGGACGGGCAGAACATGCTGCCGGTGCCGTTTTTGCGGCAGTTGATCTCCTTCTACGGCGACCAGATGCAAATGGTGGTGCCGAGCTTCCTCGAACAATCGATGATTGCCTTCGCCAAGGAGCAGGAGCGCTTTCGCGAGCAGATGAAATCGGCGATGGGCAAATCGCCGATGGACATGATGAAGATCACCACGCCCATCAAGGCGATCGAGGAACAGACGCGCCGCAACATCGAAATGTTCCAGAACGCGATGCGCCTGTTTACGCCGTTCCCACCCAACTCCGGTACATCTGCCGCTTCGGCTCCCGCCGCCGAGCCCGCCAAGAAGGAAGCGGCCGAAAAGTCCGACGACCTTCAGGAACTGAAGGACCAGATCGCTGCGATGCAGCGCAAGATCGAGTCCATGGGATAGGGTCCGGCCCCTCGGGCTGCCGGCGCCGCAACGGCCGGCACCCGTACTGCATTTATCGCGACGCTGGTAGATAACCGCCTGCCAATCCCGCGAGCGGCATTGCAGAACCGCTGCATGTCGTTTTTGCCGCCTCTTTCATCCGCGCCTGTTGGCAGTCTGCCCGCATGGCAGAGGCCGCGTTTGAAAGGGAAGCACCGGACGGCGAGCAATCGCCCGCATCCGCACCGGCTATTGCCATTGCCAGCATCATCGTCTCGATGGCGCTCATTGCTATCGGCAACGGGCTGATGTTTGCCTACATCCCTGTTCGCCTTGGTGCCGAAGGCTTTTCGCCGACATGGGCAGGCTTGATTGTCACGGGGCTTTCGGCGGGTGGCCTCGCCGGCTGCATCCTCACCGGGCCGCTGGTGCGCCGCGTCGGCCATGCCCGCGGCTTCATGGTGCTTTCGGCGCTGGTCGCGCTCTCCAACGCCGCGGTCGGCGCCGGCGCCTATCCGCTGCTGTGGATCGCCGCGCGTACCCTTTATGGTCTCGCCATATGCGGGCTCTTCGTCGTCGCCCAGAGTTGGCTGAACGACGTCATCGGCAACGCCATCCGTGGCCGCGTCATGGCGATCTTCTACGTCGCCTACGTCGCCGGGTTGGGCATCGGCTACTACACGCTGGCCTTCGTCGACATCGCCAGCGCCGAAGCAGCGCTGATCGGCATCGCCTTTACGGCTCTTTCGATCCTTCCGGTCGGGATGACGCGGCTGCGCCAGCCGCCGCCGCCGCAGGCCGCGTCAGTGGCGATCCGCCATGCCTGGCGCATCTCGCCGGTCGGCGTCGCCGGAATGCTCGCAGTCGGCGGCCTTTCCATGAGCATCACCGGCTTCGCGCCTATCCACGCAACGGCCAAGGGCTACAGCCAGCAGGATGTCGCACTGCTGCTGTCGGCAATGCCGCTCGGCACCCTGTTGCTGCAGATACCGTTCGGCTGGATTTCGGACCGGATAGACCGGCGTTACGTGCTTGTGGCCGCGTCTGTGCTCGTCGTCGTCTCCGGCTGGCTGGCAGTCGGCTTCGATGGCAGGGCGCTCGCCATCCTCATCGTCATCTATGTCTTCTGGGACGGCGCCAGCGAATCGATCTATTCGCTGGCGAGCGCGCATGCCAGCGACCGCGCCGGCAAGAACGATCTTGTGGCCCTGTCGAGTTCGCTGCTATTTGCCTGGTCGTTCTCGGGATTTGTCGTTCCCGGCATCGTGACGGTTCTGACGGCCTTCTATGGAACGCAGTCCTTCATGTATGTGGCGATCGCGATCGCTGCCGCTTATGCCGGTTTTGTAATCTGGCGCATCGTCCAGGCAAAGCCCGTTCCGGCGGAAGAAACCGGCAGTTTCTCGCCGATGAGCGCACAGGCGCCTTTGCCTGTCGATCTTGCATTCCCGACAGAAGAAGAGCCGGCTCGATAGGATCAGGTCCGTCTTGCGCCCGAATTCCGGAAACCTGGCGAAGTTAGATATTCCGGCCTGCGGGAACGCGAACGGCGTATGCGTTTTCCTGCGTAAGACTGATGGCGGTGCGTCTTGAAACTGTAACCGTTCTCTGCCTATCTAAGTAGTGTCGCCTGATTTGGTTGGCGATTTGGTTGTTCCTGTTTCGAAAGGAAAGACACTGCGAACAGCAATCCAGAGGAAGGCATCCATGGTGCCTTCGCCGATCGGGATAAGCCGAAACGACGAATTGTCCCGATCCATCAAGACGGTCCTTGCCAGTCTGGAAGACTCCAAGGCCGAAAACATCGTCTCCATCGACATCCAGGGTAAATCGAGCCTCGGCGACTATATGGTGGTCGCCTCAGGCCGGTCGCACCGTCATGTCGCGGCGGTGGCCGATCAACTGCTCAAAACGCTGAAGGATGCCGGTTACGGCAATGCCCGCGTCGAAGGGCTGGCCGCCGCGGACTGGGTGCTGGTCGATGCGGGCGATATCATCGTCCATGTCTTCCGTCCGGAAGTGCGGGAGTTCTACAACATCGAAAAGATGTGGCAGGCGCCCGACCTCGAGGAAGAGACGGTTCACTGAACCGCCACTGACAGGGATGAAGATTGCGGTACATGCCGTGGGCCGGATGAAGGCTGGCCCCGAGAAGGAACTGGCGGACCGCTATTTCGACCGCTTCGCCAAGAGCGGCCCCGCGATCGGCCTCGAATTCTCGGGCGTCGGCGAATTCCCGGAAAGCCGCGCGCAAGGCGTTGCCGAACGCCGCCGCGAGGAAGCACAGAAGCTGCAGGCGCAGTTGGCGCCCGGCGCGGTGCTTTTCCTGCTTGACGAACGTGGCAAGAACATTTCCTCCGAACAGTTCTCGGAAAGGATCGCCGGCTTTCGCGACAGCGGCCAGCGCAATCTCGCCATCGCCATCGGCGGCCCCGACGGTCACGACCCGGCGCTGCATCAGGCAGCCACACTCGTCCTGTCGTTCGGGGCGCTGACTTGGCCGCATCAGCTGGTGCGCATCATGCTCGCCGAACAGCTCTACCGGACAGCCACCATCCTCTCCGGTCATCCTTATCATCGCGCGTGAGCGGATTTTGGCCTATTCTCCAAACGGACGGCACGAGCCTTGCGCCGGGCGGGGAAGATATGGTTGACGGTCCATTAACGACCTTCTCCTTAGGGTCGGGCATCCGGAAACGAAGATCACCATGACGGGCTTTCATCGAGCGGCAAGCGATTTTGCACGGTTCTTCGCCGTAGCCGTGGCCTTGGCGGTGACGCCGGCGCCTGCCGCCCAGACGGAAGATTCGGCGGCAATCGAGGCGCGGCAGGCGGAAAGCCGTGCCGAGTATGACCGTGTCGCGCGCGAGATGGCGCTGTCGTCCGAGAAGCTGGAAAAACTCGCCGCCGAGATCGCATCGGTCAAGAAAGACCATGCGACGATTACCGCCGCGCTGATCCAGGCCGCCAAGACCGAAAAGAAGCTTGGCGAAGACATCGAAGACATCACTGACCGGCTCGAAGGCCTGAAGGACCAACAGGAAGGCATTCGCCAATCGCTCGCAGCGCGCCGCGACGTGCTGGCCGAGGTTCTGGGCGCCTTGCAGCGTATAGGCCTCAACCCGCCGCCGGCGCTGCTGGTGAAGCCGGAGGATGCGCTGTCGTCGGTGCGCAGCGCGATCCTGCTTGGCGCCGTCGTTCCTGAATTGCGCTCCGAAACCGAAATACTGCTTGCCGATCTCAAGGAAATGACCCGCATCACAGCCTCGATCGAGGCGGAACGCCAGCGCCTCGGCGCAACCGTTGCCGAACAGGTGGCCGAAAAGGAACGGCTCAACCTGCTGCTCGCGGCAAAAAGCCGGCTTCAGGACGAATCGGAGACCGCGCTCGCCAGCGAACAACAGAGGTCGGAGGAACTCGCGGCGAAGGCCGGCAGCCTGAAGGACCTGATCGCGTCGTTGGAAAAAGACATCGTCGGCGCCCGTTCGGCTGAGGAGAAGGCGCGCCGCGCCGAAGAAGAGCGGAGGAAGCGCGAAGCGGCACTTTCGGCGATGCCGGTTCCGGAGAGCAACCGGCTAGTCGAAACCGCGCCGTTTTCGCGGATGCGGGGCAAGCTGACTTTGCCCGTTGCTGGCCGGGTGGCGCGCCGTTTCGGCGGCGACGACAGTAACGGCGGAGTGATGCTTGGCGACATGGTTGCGACACAATCGAGCGCCATCGTCACCGCGCCTGCGGACGGAAGCGTACTCTATGCGGGGCCATTCAGGTCATACGGGCAACTCTTGATCCTGAATGCCGGCGACGGTTATCATGTCGTGTTGGCCGGAATGGGTCGAATCAGTGTGACGACAGGTCAAGCCGTTCTTGCGGGCGAGCCGGTCGGCGCGATGGGAGAGGCCAGGGTGGCAAGCACCTCGGCAAATGGTGTTGGAAGTACCGGTCCGGAACTCTATGTAGAATTCCGAAAAGACGGAAAGCCCGTCGACCCTGCCCCGTGGTGGGCAGCGCGTTTTTCTGGAAGGACAGGAAATGGTACGTAAATTGTCGCTTCTGTTTGCTGGTGCGCTGATGGGCGCATCCGCGATGAGCCTGGTCTACGGCGCGCCAAGCTCGTCGGCAAACGCGGCAGGTTCGGAAACCTATCGCCAGCTGGCGATCTTCGGCGATATTTTCGAACGCGTGCGCGGCCAATATGTGACCCCGCCGGACGAGAAAGCTCTGGTCGAAAGCGCCATCAACGGCATGCTGACCTCGCTCGACCCGCATTCTTCATACCTCAATGCTGAAGCCGCCAAGGACATGCGCGTCCAGACCAAGGGCGAATTCGGCGGCCTCGGCATCGAGGTCACCATGGAAAACGAGCTGGTCAAGGTGATCACGCCGATCGACGACACGCCGGCAGCGCGCGCCGGTGTTCGCGCCGGCGACTTCATTGCCGAGATCGATGGCGAGGAAGTGCGTGGCCTGACGCTCAACGACGCGGTCGAGAAGATGCGTGGCCTCGTCAACACGCCGATCGAACTGACGATCGTGCGCGAAGGCGCCGACAAGCCGATCAAGCTGACCATCGTGCGCGACATTATCAAGGTGAAAGCCGTGAAGTACCGCGTCGAGAACGACGTCGGCTACATGAAGATCACCTCGTTCACCGAGAAGACTTTCGATGACCTGCAGGCGGCGATCGAAGACATCCAGTCCAAGATCCCCGCGGACAAGCTGAAGGGATATGTGCTCGACCTGCGGCTGAACCCTGGCGGCCTGCTCGACCAGGCGGTCAGCGTTTCAGACACCTTCCTCGACCGCGGCGAGATTGTTTCAACCCGCGGCCGCGACCCGAAGGACATTACCCGCTTCGATTCGCGTCCCGGCGATTTGACTGATGGCAAGCCGGTGATCGTGCTGATCAATGGCGGTTCGGCCAGCGCCTCGGAGATCGTTGCCGGCGCCCTGCAGGATCTTCGCCGCGCCACAGTGCTCGGCACGCAGTCGTTCGGCAAGGGTTCGGTGCAGACCATCATCCCACTTGCCGAGAACGGCGCGCTACGACTGACGACGGCGCTTTATTACACGCCGTCAGGCAAGTCGATCCAGGGCAAGGGCATCACGCCCGACATCAAGGTTGACCAGCCGCTGCCGGAAGACCTGAAGGGTCGCGACGTCACCCGTGGCGAATCCGACCTGAAGGGCCACATCAAGGGCGCCGAGGAAGGCGACCAGGGTTCGGGCTCTGCAGCCTATGTGCCGCCGGAACCGAAAGACGACATCCAGCTGAACTACGCGCTCGATCTTCTGCGCGGCACCAAGACGGACCCGGCCTTCCCGCCGAACCCGCAGAAGGCCGTGCTGAACCAGCAGCAGTAAGCGTTTATCGCAGCCGGGCAGACGGGGGTCCGGCTGTGGCGTAGCAAATGAACTGTCGGGATCGAAGCGATTCCGGCAGTTTTTTGCCAGAGCCTCCCGCCTACAGGGGAAAGCGGGCTTGTCGCCAGCGATCAAGGAAATCGAACAGCCGCTCGGATTGGCGAAAAAGCCGAAATCGGGGCAGGACGGCCGTTCAAGGGTGAGCGGCCGCTCATTCGCCACGGCTTGCGTTGCAATCGTGCTGGCTGCCACGTCGAGCGCCATCGCCTTTCGCGAGCGGCCATTCCGCGCTCCGGCCGTCGTCGCCGTATCGACACCGCAGACCACGCAGCCGGTGAATGCAGATTTGACGAAGATCGCGCCGCCGGCCGATGCATCGGCTTCCTCGAGCAGCCAGCCTGGCCCCTCGATCATCCGCGTCAATCCCGATGAGCAAAATACCGGCAGCGGCGTTGTTATCGTCCGTGATCCGTCCGCGATCGGCCAGAACCTGCGCATCGCGCATTTGCCGGATCAGGCATTGATCGAACAATCCGAAACCGGCCCGCTGCCAATTCGCGCGGCCGATGGACGGCGCCCGTTCGATGTCTATCAGCGCTCCTGGTCGGGGGCGCGTGGCGCGCGCGTGGCGATCGTCATTGGCGGTCTCGCCGTCTCGCAGTCGGGTACCGACGACGCGATCAGGAAACTCCCACCGGAAGTGACACTTGCCTTCGCATCGCAGGGCAACAGCATCGGCCGCTGGATGCAGGCGGCACGCCGCGAGGGCCACGAGATCATGATGCAGGTGCCGCTTGAGCCGTTCGACTACCCAAACGTCAACCCGGGCCGCAACACGCTGACCGTCGAGGCCGGCCCGCAGGAGAACGTGCGGAACCTTTTGTGGACGCTGTCGCGTACGACCAACTACACCGGCGTCATGAATTACATGGGCGCGCGCTTCTCCGCCGATGCCGCAGCGATGGCTCCGGTGATGGCGGAACTCGGCAAACGCGGGCTGATGTATCTCGACGATGGCTCGCTGGCACGCAGTACCGCATCGGCAGAGGCGCTCAAGAGTGGCGTGCCGTTCGCCGAGGGCGACGCGGCGATCGACGCGGTGCGCGAGCGCGGCGAGATCCTGAAGAAACTTGACGAGCTGGAGCGCACCGCCCGCGCCAAGGGTTTCGCTATCGGCACCGGCTCGGCCTTCGATGTGACGGTCGACGCCGTTTCCTCTTGGGTGAACGAAGCGAAGAAGCGCGGCATCGAGATCGTGCCGGTATCGGCGGTTGCCAGCGACCCCGAGCGCGGGTAACCGAAGGCATGGCCAAGAGCAAGCACGTCGATCCCGAAACCCTGCCCTACCGCCCATGCGTCGGCGTCATGGTGCTCAATCGACAGGGCCTGGTCTGGGCCGGACATCGCATCGTCGTCTCAAAAGGCGAGATGGAGGGCGCCGAGCAGCTCTGGCAGATGCCGCAAGGCGGCATCGACAAGGGCGAAGACCCGCTGCCGGCGGCGAAGCGCGAACTCTATGAGGAGACCGGCATGCGCTCGGTCTCCCTGCTGGCCGAAGCGCCGGACTGGATCAATTACGAGCTGCCGCCGCATCTCGTCGGCGTCGCGCTGAAAGGAAAATACCGCGGCCAGACGCAGAAATGGTTCGCCTTCCGCTTCGAGGGCAACGAGGACGAGATCGCGATCAACCCGCCGCCCGGCGGTCACGAGGCCGAGTTCGACCGCTGGGCCTGGAAGCCCATGGCCGAGTTGCCGAGGCTTATCGTGCCGTTCAAGCGCGGGGTCTATGACCAGGTGGTGGCGACGTTCAGGCATCTCGCCGGCTGACCGGGCGAACCGTTGTTGCGCGGAGGCGTGGCAGCGACCTCCTGATGCCTTGACATCGCCCGTTTGCTCGGCCACCTGATTGGGCCTGATCCCCTTGGAGCGCCGCGCGTGCTTTTGGATACGCAAAGGACGCTCCAGGACTTTGAATCTATGCTTCGAGCTTTCCGATTTTCGGGCCGATGCAATAGCAGAGAAGGCGCCCGGCGATGACCGGATATTACTCCTCCCCCTTCGACCGGCGTCATTCGGTCGGCGTCGATGTTGGCGGCGTGATGGTGGGTGGCGGCCACCCGGTGGTCGTGCAATCGATGACCAACACCGACACCGCCGATGTCGACCAGACGGTGGCGCAGGTAGCAGCACTCGCCAAGGCGGGTTCCGAGATCGTGCGCATCACGGTCGACCGCGATGAAAGCGCTGCCGCTGTCGCTGGCATCCGCGAACGGCTCGACCGGCTTGGCATCAACGTGCCGCTGGTCGGCGACTTCCATTACATCGGCCATCGGCTGCTTGCCGATCATCCGGAATGCGCCGAGGCGCTGGCGAAATACCGCATCAATCCCGGCAATGTCGGCTTCAAGGAAAAGAAGGACAAGCAGTTCGGCGCAATCGTCGAAATGGCGATCCGTTACAACAAGCCGGTGCGCATCGGCGTCAACTGGGGCTCGCTCGACCAGGAACTGCTGACCCGGCTGATGGACGAGAACCAGAAGAACGGCTCGCCGCTGACTGCCAACCAGGTGATGCGCGAGGCGATCGTGCAATCGGCGCTGCTGTCGGCCCATGCAGCGGAAGAGATCGGCCTGGCGCGCGACAAGATCATCCTATCGGCCAAGGTAAGCCAGGTGCAGGACCTGATCGCGGTTTACGCGGAACTCGCCAAACGCTCCGACCATGCCCTGCATCTCGGGCTGACAGAAGCCGGCATGGGCTCGAAAGGCATCGTGGCATCGTCCGCGGCGATGGGCATCCTCCTGCAGCAGGGGATTGGCGACACGATCCGCGTTTCGCTGACGCCGGAACCGAACGGCGACCGTACCCGCGAAGTGCAGGTGGCGCAGGAACTGTTGCAGACGATGGGTTTCCGGCAGTTCATTCCGATCGTGGCTGCATGCCCGGGTTGCGGACGCACCACGTCGACCGTCTTCCAGGAACTTGCCCAGAACATCCAGAGCGACATCCGCAAGAACATGCCGATCTGGCGCGAGCAATATCCCGGCGTCGAGGAATTGAAGGTCGCGGTGATGGGCTGCATCGTCAATGGCCCCGGCGAATCGAAGCATGCCGATATCGGCATTTCGCTGCCCGGAACCGGCGAGACGCCGACGGCACCCGTCTTCATCGACGGCAAGAAGGCAGCGACGCTGCGCGGCCCGGACATCGCCGAAGAATTCCAGAAGATGGTCGCCACCTATATCGAGACGCGCTACGGCCGGGGCAAACAGGCAGCGGAGTAGTGTCTTGCGCGCCGCCGCGAGCCTCGCCATTGCGCTCGTTGTCGGTCTGGGATGGTGCGGCGATTCGTATGCCGATCCACCGGGCAAAGGCGAAAGGCCGGTCACCATCGGCCGCATCTGCCATCTGATCGAGACACAAGCGGACCTCCATCAGCTGCCGCGCGATTTCTTCGCCCGGCTGATCTGGAAGGAAAGCCGCTTCGACCCCAATGCCGAAAGCCCGGTGGGCGCCGAGGGCATCGCGCAATTCATGCCGGGAACCGCCAGGATACGCGGCCTTGCCAACTCGTTCGACGTGGAGCAGGCGCTGCCCGCCTCGGCCAAATATCTCGGCGAGTTGAAACGCGGATTTGGTAATCTGGGTCTGGCGGCAGCCGCTTATAATGCGGGTGAGAACCGGGTGGCGCGCTGGCTGTCGTCTGGCGGGTTCCTGCCGCTGGAGACTGAGGACTATGTGCTCGACATCATGGGCGAGCCCGCCGACAATTTCTCCACCGCCGGCTACCAGGGCACCATTCACCCGCTCGACTCGAAACTCGACTTCCGCAAGGCCTGCCGCAACCTGCCTGTCATCATGTCGGCGACCATCCCCATGGCTAGCATCAACGTCAAGCCCTGGGGCATCCAGGTGGCTGGCAATTTCCGCCGCGCTGCCGCGGTCCGGCAGTGGCAACGGACGCAAGGCAGATTCCCCGCGCTCCTGTCGAGCTACGAGCCGGTGGTAAGCAGGGTGCGCACGCCGCGCGGCCGGCGCGGCGTCTACGCGGTGCGGATCGGCGCCGATTCGCGCAAGGAGGCGGATGACATCTGCCGGAAGCTGCGCGGCGCAGGTGGCGCCTGCATCGTGCTTCGCAACCGATAGATTCTGCAGCCAGGAGAAATCACCTGGTTGCAACAGATAGAGCGGTGCTCAGGCGGAATACACTCTATCTATTTGTTTACGCATCGGATTTTTCCGACGCCCGCTATGCGCTTCTGGCGAGCTCCCTCTCCGGCAGCGATGTTTCGCTGAGCCAGCTGCCGATCTTGGCGCTCAGGCGATCCGGCGAGATCGGCTTCGACAGATAGTCGTCCATGCCTGCATCGATACACTTCTCGCGATCGCCCTTCAGGGCATGCGCGGTGACGCCGATGATCGGCGTGTGGCCTCCGGTGGCGCGCTCGGCGGCGCGGATTGCCCGGGTCGCCTCGTAGCCATTCATCTCCGGCATCGAAACGTCCATCAGGATCAGTCGGGGCTTCAGCGAACGGTGCATCTCAACCGCGGTGCGCCCGTTGGCGGCGATCCGATAGGACAGGTCGAGCCCGTTGAGTATCTGACCGAACACAAGCTGGTTCACCTCGTTGTCCTCGGCGATCAGGATGTCGAGCGGCACGTTTGCCGATGCCGCCGGCGGCTCGCGCTCGATGGTCGCCGCGATCTGGACAAGACGCCGTGCGTCCGGTTGCGGCGCCGCTTCGAATTGCGGCGCGCGCGTGAATTCCGACCGCAAGGCGGCCGAGCGCGCCTTCTGGATCACCGCGATGACGGTGCCGAGAAGCACCGCGGAGCGGGCCGGCTTGGTGAGATGCGCAGCGATGCCGTATTCGATCACCATACGGCCGAAATCGATCTGATCGACCGATGTGAGCAGGATGACCGGAATGTGGGTGGTGCGCTGGTCCGAACATATCGCCTTGGCGACGTCGGCGCCGTTCATGCCGGGCATCTGGTAGTCGAGAATGACACAATCGACGGAGGCGCCGAGCTGGGCGGCGCGGTCGAGGAACGCCAGGCCGACTGCGCCGCTTTCGGCAGCCGCGCAGTCGAAACCCCAGCTTTTCAGCTGCTCGAGCAGAATCTCGCGGTTGACCGGGTTGTCGTCGATGACAAGCACGCGCGCGCCGGTGACATCGACCGGCACCGGAGCAGTCGGTGCGGCGGAAGAATGCACCGGCAGCGGCACGGTGAACCAGAAGACGGAGCCGCGCCCGAGTTCGGACTCGACGCCGATGTTGCCGCCCATCATGTCGATCAGGCGGGCGCCGATGGCGAGA
Source organism: Neomesorhizobium albiziae (assembly GCF_900114255.1). Lineage (GTDB taxonomy): Bacteria > Pseudomonadota > Alphaproteobacteria > Rhizobiales > Rhizobiaceae > Neomesorhizobium > Neomesorhizobium albiziae. The sequence continues at coordinate 269,477 of NZ_FOSL01000003.1, forward strand.
CCGAGCCCCGTGCCTTCGTGGCGGCGCGTCGAACTGCCGTCGACCTGCGCGAACTTCTCGAACACGCTCTGCAATTTCTCGGCCGGGATGCCGATGCCCGTATCTTCGACGCGGACGTGAAGGTGGGCGACACCGTCTCTGACCTCGCCGGCGACGTCGATCAGTACGTGGCCGCGTTCGGTGAATTTCACCGCATTGCCAAGCAGATTGGTGACAATCTGCCGAAAGCGGCCGACATCCCCGACAAGATAGCCCGGCAGGCGGGGGTCGACGCGCACAATCAGTTCGAGGTTTTTCTCGGCGACGCGCGCCGAAACCAGGGTGGCGACATCCTCCACTGCCTCGGCCAGCCGAAATGGCGCTGGATCGAGCGTCAGCTGCCCGGCATTGATCTTCGAGAAATCGAGAATGTCGTTGATGATGGTCAAAAGCGCATTGCCCGACTTCACGATGACATCGGTGAACGTCTTCTGGCGGGCATTGAGGTCGGTCTTGGCGAGAAGTTCGGCCATGCCGAGCACGCCATTCATTGGCGTGCGGATCTCGTGGCTCATATTGGCAAGGAACTCGGACTTGGCGCGATCCGCTGCCTCGGCCTGCTTGAGCGACGTCTCGGCAGCATCAAAGGCGCGGCGGATGGCCTTTTCCATTGGGCGGAATATCCACAGGGCAACCAGCCCCAGCACAACGATCATCAGGACGCTGGCGCCGGTCAGAATGCGGTCGCCGGTGAATTCGGCCGCACGCCTCTCATTCTCAAGCGCTGTACGTGCCCGCACCAGCAGAGGCTGCGCGAAAAGATCGTTCTGGTTGCGGATCTCGCGGTTGCTCCATTCGTCGATCTTCTGAGCCTTGGCGAGAACACCCAGGTTGCGGATCATATCGCGCGCCGACCAGAACAGGTCGCCGTTGATTGAAGCGGACCTGATCTCGTCGGAATTGGCGGAACCGAGACGAGGCAGGACATCGGCATAGGCGCGCGACAGCGCTTCCACCTGCGCGGTCAACCGGTCGGCGTGCCCGCGTGCGGCTGAGGTCAGTTCGTCACGCGTGTCCTCGCGCCAGGCGGTCGCCGTCTGATCCGCGAAGTTGGCTGCGTTCCGCAGGTCACGGATCAACGCGATCGTATCGGCCGCGGTCGTATCGAGCTGCCGGCGGAAAGCGTTGATGTTGTTCATGGCGAACATGATGGCCGTTGCGGCAACGGCTATCGCGAGCAATCCGGACAGGTAGCGAACCCGGATCGACCGGACAAAGGATGTATATTGCGGCACGCGAACCCCCGAACACCCAGAACCATGCCTTTCGGCAAAGCTCTTGCCAGCGCTTTAGCGAGCGGGATTACGCCTGATTTACATTAAGAAACGGTGTGCGGTGCGGCAGCAGCACGCAAGGCGGCAACCCAGGCGCGAAACGGGCTGGCAAAATTCCCTACGCACGTCTCGTGAAAAGGATTCACGCAACTTCGGCAGACGTACGTCAGTTGCGGCGCTCGGCGATGAACAGGGCAGCCGCTTTCAGCAATTCCGCGCGCTCCCCGAACGGCTCGAGCAGCGATTGCGCCTGTTCGACAAGGCCGACCAGTTGCTGGCGCGCCCAGTTGCCGCCATGCAGCGCGGCGAGCGTCGCCTTGCCGGCTGCAGCATCCTTGCCGGTCGCTTTGCCCATGGTCTCGGCGTCCGACGTGAGATCGAGCAGGTCGTCGGCCAGCTGGAACGCGAGGCCGATGGCCGAGCCGAATTCGGCAAGTCGTTCGCGTTCCGGGGGCGCCGCGTCAGCGATGATCGCGCCCGCTTCGCACGCGAAGCGTATCAACGCGCCGGTCTTCATCGCCTGCAGCGTGATGATGCCGGCCTCGCCTGGCTTCTTTCTTTCGGCCTCGAGGTCGAGCGCCTGGCCGCCTGCCATGCCTCCCAGGCCTGCCGCGCGTGCAAGGCCCAGCACCAGCGCGGCTCTCGTCGATGCCGAAAGTGCGGTCACCGGATCGGCGATGACGTCGAAGGCGAAGGTAAGCAGGCTGTCGCCGGCGAGGATCGCAGTCGCCTCGTCGAATGCCCGGTGTACGGTCGGCTCGCCGCGCCGCAGGTCGTCATTGTCCATCGACGGCAGGTCGTCGTGGATGAGCGAGTAGCAATGGACGCACTCGAGTGCGGCCGCCACACGCAAGGCGGCCTCTCCATCGGCGCCGAAAAGTGCTGCCGTTTCCATCACGAGAAAAGGCCGAAGCCGCTTGCCGCCGTTCAGCACCCCGTGTCGCATGGCGGCCATCAAGCGCTCGGGCCTGGCTATTTCGCCCGGCAGGATCCGGTCGCCAAGCAGGTCGCGCAGCGACGCCTCGACAGCAAGCGCGCGCCTTGCAAGGGCCGTTTCGAAGGGCAGATCAACGGTTTTGTCCATGAGCGGCACGGTTTAAGCCAAAAGCACTGGCGGTCAAGCGGTCGCCGGCATTGCGCTCGAAGCATCGCCCCGGTATGCGAAAGGGATGAACTCGGGGACATCGGGCTTGACCGGGCCAACAGTTGATCCAGAACCGGAAGGGCTGGGCATGCCGGCGAAACGGAAGGGGTCGCCGCGCAGGGCGTGGTTGGGCGTCGGTTTACGCGGCGGGATGGGGCGCGGCTTGCTGGCGCTCATCGCTCTTGGGATGCTGCCCCTGGTGCTTGCGATCCTTTACCTGCCGCCGTTCGTGCATCCGATCTCGACGCTGATGCTGAAAGACCTGGTCACGTTCCAGGGCTATGACCGGCAATGGGTTTCGATCGACGACGTCTCGCCGGTGCTGGTCCACTCCGTTATCATGTCGGAGGATGGGCAATTCTGCGGGCACCGCGGCATCGATTGGGGAGAACTCAATTCGGTGATCGACGACGCGATGGCCGGCGAGGCAACCCGCGGCGCTTCCACGATCACCATGCAGACGGTGAAAAATCTCTATCTCTGGCAGCGCCCGCTGGGCACGGTGCGCAAGATCGTAGAGTTGCCCCTGGCAGTCTATCTCGACCTGGTGATGTCGAAGCGGCGCATCATGGAAATATACCTGAACGTTGCCGAGTGGGGGCCTGGCATCTACGGCGTCGAAGCTGCGGCGCAGTATCATTTCAAACGTCCTGCCAGAGAGCTTTCACGCCGGCAGGCAGCATTGCTGGCGGTCAGCCTGCCCAATCCGATCGCACGTGATCCGGCCAAGCCAGGCCCCGGCCTCCGGCGGCTCGCCTCGGTCATCGAGAGACGGGCGGCGCGTGCCGGCGGCTATGTCGGCTGCGTCGATTGAGGCTAGTCCTACTCCCGGAATCCAGGAGGCCTGTCATGGTGATTAAACGTTGGGCGCTGCGTCTGTGGCAGTCGTTTTCGGCTACGGGCCTGCTCGTCGGCGCCCTCTTCTTCGCCGCGTCGCTGACCCCGACCTTGCTGCCGCGCGCTTACCCCCTGCAGGGTGCGCTGTCAGGATGTTCGTTCGCCGCCGGCTATGGGGTCGGCGTTTTCGCGCTGTGGTTATGGGACTATCTGGAACTGCCCAAACCCGCACGCCGGGCGGCGCGCGCCATCAAGCTGGTTGCAACCGTCATTTGCGCCGCAATCGTCGTCACCTTCCTGTGGCATGCATCGGAATGGCAGAATTCCATTCGCGCCGTGATGAACCTCGAGCCCGTCGACAGCGCCCACCCGCTCCGCGTCGGCTTGATCGCCCTGCTGGTTTTTGTCCTCCTGATCGCTCTGGCGCGACTGTTCGAGTTGAGCTTTCGCTACTCGTCCGGGCCGCTGCGGCGCTACGTTCCCCGGCGCGTCTCCAATGTCATCGGCGTCATTGTGTCGGTCGCGCTGTTCTGGACAGTGGCCAACGGGGTGCTTTTCAAATCTGCCCTGCACGCCGCAGACACCTCGTTTCGCAAATTTGATGAACTGATCGAGGCCAGCACCGAAAAACCAACAGATCCAAACAAGACCGGAAGTACGGCGTCGTTGCTCGATTGGGAGGAGCTTGGAAGGGCCGGGCGCGAATTTATCGCGACGGGGCCATCGAAAGCCGACCTCAGCGCTTTCCGCATGCAAGACGCAATGGAGCCCATCCGCGTCTATGTCGGATTGCGCAATGCCGAAACGGCCACAGAACGCGCAAAACTTGCATTGGAAGAGCTGAAGCGCGTCGGCGCCTTCGACCGCTCCGTGCTTGTGGTCATCATGCCGACAGGCACCGGCTGGATCGATCCCGAAGCAATGGACACGGTCGAATACCTGCATGGCGGCGACATTGCGAGCGTCGCGATGCAGTATTCCTACCTGACCAGTTGGCTCTCACTGCTGGTCGAACCCGACTATGGCGCTGAAGCGGCGCGGGCCCTTTTCTCGGAAGTCTATTCCTACTGGACGACACTGCCGAAGGAGACACGGCCCCAGTTCTACCTGCATGGGCTCAGCCTCGGCGCGCTGAGTTCCCAGCTTTCGACCGAACTCTACGATATCATCGGCGACCCGTTCCAAGGGGCTCTGTGGAGCGGCCCTCCCTTCCAAAGCCAAGACTGGCGGCGTTTCACCGATGGCCGCAATCCGGGGTCCCCGGCCTGGCTGCCACGCTTCCGTGACGGTTCCTTTGTCCGCTTCACACATCAGGAAAACGCGCTTGATATCCCCGGCGCCCGATGGGGACCGATGCGGATCGTCTATCTCCAGTACGCAAGCGACCCGGTTACCTTCTTCGAGCCCGAATCCTTCTACCGAAAGCCGGCCTGGATGAACGAGCCGCGCGGTCCCGATGTGTCGGGGGAGTTGCGATGGTATCCGGTGGTGACGATGTTGCAGCTAGCGCTCGACATGGCTATGGCGACCATCACGCCGATGGGATATGGCCATGTCTACGCGCCGGAGCACTATATCGACGCCTGGATCGAGGTGACCGACGCCAAGGGCTGGAGCGAAGCCGACGTCCAGCGCCTGAAGGACTTTTTCATCAACCGGCGATAGGCCTTTTTGTCGGCCTGCGGCAAAAAATATCCGCTCCAGTGCTGGTCAAAGCAATGTCAGTTGTGTATAGGCACGCCGACTTTCAGGATTCCGGCCCGCACATATGGCCCTTTCACGAGGGACCATGGGGCTTTTGACCGATGAGTGAGTAGATCCAATGGCTGTTCCTAAACGAAAAACTTCGCCGTCCAAGCGCGGCATGCGCCGTTCGGCCGATGCGCTGAAGGCCCCGACCTATGTCGAGGACAAGAATTCCGGCGAGCTTCGCCGTCCGCACCACGTTGACCTGAAGACCGGCATGTACCGCGGTCGCCAGGTTCTGGAACCGAAGGGCTGATTTTCCGGCCTCGTTTCCTATCGAGTTGAAAGAGACCGGCCTCGTGCCGGTCTTTTTCGTTTGGCGAATGACTGTCGTTGAAAAACCTTGACGCCGGTCAAACCCACGGGCTTCTAGGAAAAATGAGCCCAATGGAGACGTCCCAATGCTGGGTGGCATCCCGCTGCTGATCGTGCCCTTCATCCTCTACAATCTTGGCCTTGCCGGATCGTTCGGACAGGCCGCCGGCAGCGATATCTGGGCAACCAACATTTTCTCGCTGACGATGATGTCCGGCGGCATCTTCTCACTGACAGTCGGCGATCTGCTGATCGTGGTGGCGCTGCTGCTGTTGTTCGTCGAGATCCTAAAATCGACACGTACCTCGAACGCCTCGATCGTCGACCATTTGCTGTCGACCTTCGTGTTCGTTGCCTTCCTGGTCGAATTCCTGCTGGTCACGGCGGCCGCCCATTCGGTGTTTTTCACGCTCATGGTTATAGCGCTGGTCGACGTGCTGGCCGGCTTCTCCGTTTCGCTGCGCTCGGCCGGCCGCGACCTCAATATGGAGTAGCCACAGAGCGCCGGCCCTGCCGAAACATTTTCGGCCTTTCATGGGCTGAGGTGCCGCTTCGCCGCACCTTGCTGTGAGCGCCCTACGCGACCTTTGGAGCGGCACACCCGCTCGGCAATTTGAAACCACAAAATCAACCCGGCTACTGATGATTTCCCGCGCGTCATCGCGTGCGAGAACTCTGTCTGCCGATCTCCATTAGGGAGAGGGCGTATTGCACCGTCCGAAGTGATGACCCGGTTAGCCAGGCGGCTGTGTCGTGTTTGCCGGTTGATTTGGTTAGCTTTTAGCCAACGTGCCTCAAGTGCAATTGTCCTTCCAACGAACAGCCACGGCCATCCGAAGCTCAAACTCCAGACGTTCCACTGAGAAGCGGTAAGGCGGCGGGCTGAACGAGGATCTTCGTGAATTGTTCGTTTGCGATGCCCGTCATTGTCGCCAAAGGTTACTGCCTTCTGATGGTCGCAGATGCAGAGGCAGCCGCCGCGTTCCTGTCGGATCGCTGGCCGAGATATGGCCCCAGGCACGCGGAAGCGGCCGAACGGGTGAGGATGGCGATCGATGGCGACGCCACTCCGCTCGAGGCAATGCAGGCCTTCGTGGCCGCCGCACGCGAAGCCGAAATTCTCGTCGAAGGTTACGTGCTGAGTTGACCGCGATCCCGATGGGTCAGCGATGCCCTGGCCCGCTCCCGACAATCACAGCTTCTGGTTCAGGTGATCGGTGATGAAGAAAGTTCTGACCATTTTCGGCACCCGCCCGGAAGCAATCAAGATGGCGCCGGTGATATCCGAACTGCGGCGGAGCGAGGAACTCGAATCCGTTGTCTGCGTGACTGCCCAGCACAGGGCCCTGCTCGACCAGGTGCTCGAGCTTTTTGATATCAAGCCGGACCATGACCTCGATCTCATGCAGCCGAACCAGACGCTCGACCAGTTGACCGCACGCGCGTTGACCGGCATCGGCGTCGTCCTCGACCAGGTGAAGCCTGACGTCGTTCTGGTTCATGGCGACACCACGACGACGTTGTCCGCATCGCTCGCCGCTTTTTACCGCAAATTGCCCGTCGGGCATGTCGAGGCCGGTCTGAGGTCGGGCTCGCTGCTGGCGCCCTGGCCCGAAGAAATGAACCGCCGCGTCGCCACGCTTGCGACGCGTTTTCATTTCGCGCCGACCGAACAATCGCGCCGCAACCTGCTTCTCGAAGGCATTCCCGCCAGCGATGTCCACGTCACAGGCAACACGGTGATCGACGCCTTGTTCGAGACGGTCGCGAAAGTGCGCTCGTCTCCGCAGAAATTGCGGCAGTTCGAGCAGAAATTCTCTTTCCTGGATAAACGGCGTCCGCTGATCCTTGTGACCGGACATCGCCGGGAAAACTTCGGCGCCGGCTTCGAGGACATCTGCCACGCGCTTCTCGATATCGCCGCCAATCACGACGTGCAGATCGTCTACCCCGTGCACCCCAATCCAAGTGTGCGCGAACCGGTCGAGCGGCTGCTCAAGCAGGAACCGTCCATCCATCTGATCGAGCCGCAGGAATACGAGCCGTTCGTTTACCTGATGGAGAAATCCCATCTGATCATCACCGATTCCGGCGGCGTACAGGAAGAAGCACCGTCGCTCGGCAAGCCGATCCTGGTCATGCGCGATACGACCGAGCGCCCCGAGGCGGTCGATGCCGGCACAGTCATCCTTGTCGGCACGTCGAGAGCGCGGATCGCCGGCGAAGCCGGCCGCCTTCTCACCGACCTGCGGCATTATCGACACATGGCGCAGGCGATCAATCCTTATGGCGATGGCCAGGCGGCTCAACGAATCCGGCAGATCATCGAGAGCCGGCTTGTCGAAGCGCCTTCCGCTCATACCGGCGGCTTCGTTGGCCACGCCAAGAGGAGCAAGGTTGCTTTACTGGATCGCGGCAGGTTCGACAGGGTGCCGGCATTGAAGCACGCCGCCCGCACCGCTGTTCGACGTGAAGAGCCCCCGGAAATCCCGACCGACTGATGGACGAAGCAGGGAGCGTGCACAGGGCGCCTGCATTTCGTTGATTCCTACAGATTTGGAAACTGAACCTCGCCAGCCCATCGAAACGGCGGGCCGTTCCGGCGCGTAACTGCGCAACAACAGGGGTCGAATGATCGTTCGTTCAGCCCTGCGACGGCTGCACAAGCGATTGCACGTTGCGATCGCTTATAACCAGGCGCGTGATGGCGGCGTCGACCGTGTCGACATTATCGGCATAGGCGTAGACAAGCGCATAATCGCAGATCTGATTGATGACGCGCGGTAGGCCGTGACTGGCGGTGAACACCACGTCGCATGCTTCGGGAGTGAAGATCTCGCGCTCGGCGCCGACCACCCTGAGCCGGTGGTTGATGTACTCCCGGACTGCATCGCGCGACATGCCCGACAGATGGAAGCGTGCCGAAACCCGCTGCGCAAACTGCAGCAGCTTCGGCCGGCCGATGATCTGGTTGAGCTCCGGCTGGCCGACGAGGACAATCTGCAACAGTTCGTCGCGCTCGCCGTTCAGGTTGGAGAAACACCGGAGTTCCTCAAGCATCTTCTCGGAAAGGTTTTGTGCCTCGTCGAATATGAGCACCGTATGATTTCCCGCGGCCAGTTCGGAATGCAGCAGCGCTTCGAACTGGGCAAAGCGCTTCACGTAGGGCATTGCCTCGACGATAGGGTGGCCGAGCGACGACATCACCCAGTGCAGGAGTTGCCCCCTGTCGCCGTGTGCATTCGAGATAAGTCCGATCCGCAGGTCCCGCGGCGCGGCCCGCAGCAGATGGCGGATGAGCGTCGTCTTGCCGACGCCGATTTCACCAGTGATGACCGTAATCGGCGCGAAGGTCGCCAGCCCGTATTCCAGCAGCGCGTAGGCGCGCGCATGATTTGACGACCAGAACAGAAAATCGGGGTCCGGCAACAGCGTGAAGGGACGCCCACGCAGCCCAAAGTATTCAGAATAGATCAGGAACGAGCTGGACATCATGGATCGGGTGCTTGAGGAGGCCGTCTCGTCAACCGACGAGATTGAGCGCCTTGGCGAAGAGAGATCGGCCATTTGCGGACTAGTACCCATAGGTTTCGGTGACATGCTGGCTCTTGTTGAGCACGACGCCGAGAACATTCGTCTTCAGCGCAAGCTCCCGCTCACAAAGATCCGCCTCGGTTAGGGTGCTCGATTCGGCCGCCACAACGAGGATCGCACAATCGACATTCGGCAAGAACGCCATCACATCGTCGTTCGCCAGCATTGGCGGCAGGTCGAACAGCACGACATCCGGGTTCAGTCGCTGCTGCAGGCTCGCCAACGCCTTGGTTGTGTCGGTGTTCTGCAGGAGTTCCGCAGCGAGATGCACCGGCCGGGAATTGGACGCCACCGCGACATTGTCGCCATAGCGGAGCAGCGTGCTTTCAAGCGGCACCTGTCCCTTCAGGAAATCCTCCATCGACGATGGATTCCGGATACCCAGCGACTTGGCGATCTGCGGTCGCCTGAGATCGAGATCGACGACGACCGTGCGGCAATCCTTCTGGTGCGCGAGGCTGAAGGCCAGATTGAGCGTGACCATGGTCTTGCCGCACCCTGGCGTTGGCGACGTTATGGCGATCGAACGCCAATTGTTCTGCCGCAGCAATTGCAGCACGCGGGTGCGCATCATGTCGAAAGCAGTGTGGGCGGGATCGGAGCGACGGGCCGTAACCAGCCGGGCTGCGGTCGCCTGGTCGGGGATAAGCCGGCCCGCCTCGAGTTTCGCCCACAACGCGTCTCCGACGGAGTGAACCGACGGGATCGACCGTTCGGGCAGGCGCACCGGGCTGTGTTCTTCCCTCGCCTTCTGCATGGCAGTCTGAATACGATCGAGAACTCCCGGGCCTTCCGGGGTTTTCTGAGCTGAGGCTTCAGAACCAGACATCTACAGCACCCGGCTGCTGTCGAGAGCGACGAGAAACGCTTCGAAAACAGTCCTCAATGGCGTTCGATAGAAATGCAGGGCGGCGAGAAAGATGAAAGACGTGATGGCGGCGATCGCACACCCGACCGCCATCCTCCGGTGTTTGTCCTGTTTCTCGCCTGCGACCCAGATGTAGGGAATGGTGGCAAGCGGCTGGGCCTGCAGAACCTGCGCAAGTTCAGAGGGTCGTCTGATCGACCGGTTCAGCAGTTCCAGCAGCACGACCAGGCCTAGTCCGCAGGCAAACCCACCGGCAATTCCCAGACCTGCAATGCGCTTTCTGTTCGGGCTGACCGGGTCCGTTGGCGCCGTTGCCGGCTCCACGACGGAGAAGCGCCCGCCCTTTGAGCGTATCTCGATCTGTTCACCAGCGGAAGCTTCTGCCAGGCGAGCGACCATCAAGTTGTATTGAGTCTGGATGTTTGCGCGCTGCCGCTCAAGCGAGTTCAGCAGCGTTTCGTTGTTCGGCGTCGCGGCGATCGACTTTTCCAGCTCGGACAAGTACGCGGTGATGGACGACCGTTCGCGGCTGATGAAGGCCAGCCGCTCGTCGATCTCCGACAGTTGAAGATCGAGCTCGCTCGGTCCGGCCTTGCCGTTCTGTTTCTCATCCTGCCCGGTCTGGATCTTTTTCTGCAGGGCGGCGATGCGCGTCTGCAGCGTCACGACGTTGGGGCTGCCTTCGGCAAAAATAGCAAGCTGCTCCGAGAGGGCTCGGTTCAGGTCCTGCAGCATCTGCTGATCGGGTGAAACGGGGCCGGCGTTCATGAGCTTGCCGGTGGTCTCGAACATCTGAACGAGGTTGGTGCGCCGGGTGCGCAGGCCGGCTTCTTCGCGCTCAAGCAGGAGCAATCTTTCCTGTTGCGTGCTCTGCTGGTTGCGTCGGAAATCCAGGCTGTCCGGCAGAGCTTCCTTGTTGGCGTTTTTGAAATCGAGAATCTGGGCTTCGAGCTTGGTCAGGATCCCACCCAGCCGTTTGACCTCCTGGTCGAAGAACTGCATCGTGTCACCGGCACGGCTGGTACGCAGATTCATGTTCTTGTTGAGGATGAACGTGACCAGTTCGTTCACGACCCGGGCTGCAAGCGCGGGGTCCCTGGCCTCGAAGGAAACGTTGAAGATGGTGGCGCCGCGGCCTTCGCCCGTGTTCAGCTGCAATTGTTCGAAAGAGATGCGCGATCGCATGTTGTCGACGATGTCGGCGTCCGCGAGCTTGGTTTTCCGCGCGGCGTAAACGTTCATGCGCTCTGCAAGCGCCAGAAGATTTTCACGCGTGGTAATCTCCTGCTCTATCACCTGCAGCTGCGCGATGGCGTTGGTCGACACCGTAGGCCGCACCATGTCGGCGGAGATTTGCGGATCCTCGACCAGGATCCTGGCGCTGGCGCGATAGACTGGTGGCAGAAGGTAGGCGATCACGATCCCAGCCGCGGCCAGAAAAGCTGCTACCGCCAGGAAATACGGCAGCCTTCGCAACACAATGGAAGCGTAAAAACGGAAATCGATGTCGCCCAAGCCTGCACCCACTGTTAGGCCGGCACGGCGCCGGACCGGGGGGCATTCTCAAACGCTGGGCCGCGTGATGAAAGACAACCGATAGTTTAGGGCAAAACGCGGTTGGAGCCGAGACCTAATACCTATGGGTGGAGGGGTTCACCCTACGCATGAAACAGGACGGGCTCGCCGCGATCTTGTCTCATTTTGCTTGCAGCTCAAAAGCCTCTGAACCCATCGTCCACGGCTTGCTGGCGAAGCAGCGGGCAGCCGGAGATTCTCGCTCCTGAGTTGCGCAGACAGCGCCGGCGTTGAAGGATTGCGCGCTACAGCAGTGCCGGGATTCGGCAACCGCGCTGCAGCTTCTCGTTGCCCATGTCGTGTCACCCGAAACCGGGGCACTTTCGGGTTGATAGCACTGGCTCCGGGTCATGTTCCGGATAGACCCGGAATGGGTTCGAGAACTCCCGCCGTGGTCGGCGCCAGGTCCGGCCTCGGTACGCGCCGCAGCAGCGAGTCGGCAAGCCACATGGTCATCTTCATGATGGTGAATGTCGGATTTGCACTTCCGGCGGTTGGAAATACCGAAGCGCTGACAACGGCGACATTGGGCACGCCGTGGCAACGCAGATCCGGCCCGACAACCGATTCGGCAGGGTCGGTTCCCATCCGCGTCGACCCCGATGGGTGGGCGCATGCCTCGGCCTGCGCAATGATCGGCGTTGAGGTGTCGGCGGCGGCCGGTGTCAGGTTCAGCGGGCAGACCGCGTCCAGACCAGCCTGCCGCCAATAGCCAGCCAGGTTGGCAACCGCCGAGCGGAAGGTTCGCTCGTCGCTTTCGGTCGGAGCCCATTCCAGCAAGGCCATCGGGACGCCGAAGCGGTCCCGCGATTGCGAAAGCCTGATGCGATTGTCCCACTGCGGAAGCTGCTCAACGCAGGTCATCATTTGCAGGTCGACGCCAGCCGGCACAAACAGTTGATGGCGGATGAGGCGCCAATAGGCGCTGCGCGCGACAAGACCGACGTTCTTCGACAGGCGCCTCAGGTCGGCGACGCTCAGATCGCGCCGCTGCAGCCCCTGGGCTATTCTCTTCACGTCAGCGAGCGGGCTCTCCGCAAGATCCATCGCGACATAAGCGAACGCACTCCCCGCCTGGTCCTTGACCTGCGCGGCCCTCGAGAGCTCTAGGTGTAGATCGCGGCGCGTGGAATTGACGAACCGATAGCCGAAAAGCCGGTTGGTGGCGACGGGATCCCGTCTGTCTATCACCGCGACTTTGGCCTTGAGATGGTCCTGGAAATATCGTCCGAGAACCCGGGATCGGGCGAAGGCATGGTTGTCCGAGGCCGCGTCGAGCAGAAGCAGCAGGCGTGTCGTTTCGATGGTCCCGGCCGCGAAAACGAAATCGTCGGCGCGAACCTTGAGTTCCTTGCCGTTGAAGTTGCGAGCGGTGATGCCCCGCAGCCTGCCGCCGCCCCTGTCGAGCTCGAAACCACATACGGTCGCGCCAAGCCATATCTCGATGTTCTTCAGGCTGCCGAGTTCGTCCTTAAGCACCGTAGCAACGTTGCAGCGTTTGAAGCTTGGGCATTTTGCCCATCGCGGCGTCAGCGTGGCATCGCCGTCCGGAAACATCTTGCGGCTTGCGGTCCTCTCGGGCGCGATCTCCTCATAGGAACCCGGCGCAACCTTGAATATCTCTTCGATTTCTCCCTCATACCGGGAGAATCTGCTCATCGTGATGGGCCAACCCGGCTGGGCGATATGCGCGCGCTCGCCCGCCTCGTGGTCGGTTATCGGGATCATCCGGCCACCCCAGCGGCTGGAGGTACCCCCAAGCCCTCGATAGCGGCCCGTGAGGGCACGCGAATAGCGACCGGCCGGGTCCTCGATGTCGTTCAGGCGATGAACCTCGTCGTCGTGAGTCTTGTTGCCGCTTTCGACAACGATGACTTTCTGGCCACTTGCCGCGACACGCCTGGCGAGCAGGAGGCCAGCAATTCCGGCGCCGATCACGCAGATCGGTCCGGAAATACTTCTGGAGCCATCGGGCAAATCCTTAAGTTCAAAAACAGACATAGTCCATCCTTTGCAAGATTGTTTTCAAGAACAATGTTAGCAATTGTTATTTTATATTTGTGTTTGATGTTACTACATGATACAGAGGATGGAACTAACCTATTAGTATATAGGTTTGCGACGATATCACTGCGATTTTGGAGATTCCTCCCATGGATTCAACTCCCAGGCTCAGCGTCATCATTCCGCATCTCAACGACGCCGTGGAGCTTGCCCGGTGCCTGGACGCACTGCATTCGCAACATGGAGATGACCTTTCTTTCGAAATCATCGTGGTCGACAATGGCTCGTCCGAACTTCCGACGGATGTCTGCGCTACCTATGGCGCTCGTCTCGAAATCGAACCGATCCCCGGCCCTGGCCCGGCGCGCAACCGCGGCGCACGCGTAGCGACTGCAGATCTGCTCGCCTTCATCGATGCAGACTGCGTCGCGCTTCCAGGCTGGGTGCGGGCGATCGTGGAGTTCTTCGAACAGAACAAAGCCGTCGACTTTGTCGGCGGCGATATTGATGTCCTTCCGGAAAATCCAGCACGGCTGACCGCCGTGGAAGCGTATGAAAGCATCTTCAGCTATCGCGCGCGGCTTTACGTCGAACGCTACGGCTTTGCGGCGACGGGAAACATGGCGGTGCGCGCGGATGCCTTCCGCGCCGTCGGTCCGTTCGGTGGCATTTCGACGATGGAAGACACAGAATGGGGGCAGCGCGCGACCGCGCGTGGCTATCGCATCGCCTACCTGCCTGGTGCAAAGGTGCTCACCACGCCTTGCAGGTCGTTTGCCGAGCTTTGCCGCCGGTGGGACAGGCATGTCGCGCATGAATTCCGAAACGTGGGGCGTCATCCTGCCAAGGTCCTCATGTGGGCGGCCAAAAGTGCGGCAATCGCGGCGTCTCCGTTGGCCGAGGTTGTCCGCGTGTTGCGCTCGGATCGCCTTGAAAGTCTTCCCACCCGGTTGCGCGCGCTTTCATGCTTGACCCGCGTCCGCCTTTACCGTGCCGGCCGGATGATCGCGCTTTTGCTGAGGGACAATACGTCAGTAATGGTCGGAACGTGGAATAGGGAGAAATCCTGAGCGCGACGTTCCCCTTTCGGTTTAAGCGCACTCCACCCATCAACCGAAAGAAGGCGAAGGTTTACATTCCGCATCCCTTCGATCAGGCGCCTGCCCCGCCTTTTTGGGAGCAGCCCCAGAATACCTCATCCACCAGCATCTATTGTGAGAAAGCGGCGCGGCGCGGACACACGCCCACATCCCTCCCGTATTCACCAATTTCGACCGGATTCGAGCCATTTTTCCCCTTCGAAAGCCTAATTTTCACTCAGAAAATCCGGGCGAGCGATAGACGATCATTCCGTCTAGATCGAATTATTTAATCCAGGTTTATTGAGCATATAAACTAGTCCTGTTTTACTTTCCGTAAATCGCAAAACAAAAATCGATGACTTACAGTAAAAATTGGGATCGAAGTCATCGATAAATTACAAAACTAGGCATTCAATCCGAGATTGATTGCCAAATCCGGCCTCTTATTAAACAGAAATCGGAGATTTTCGTGCTGGATGTATTTTCCGGATCGCATTCGCGCGCGCTCTCTACAGCCGCATTCATCACGGACAGAAGGCGTCGGTCAAAGCGTTTCTACCTCGGCGTAAAACGCGTCATCGACATACTGGCGACTCTCGCCATGGCGCCTGTTGTCCTGCCACTGCTCGCCATCCTTGCCGTCCTCGTGAAGCTCGACGGCGGGAAGGCATTCTACGGTCAGCCGAGACTGGGAAAGGACGGTAAGGTCTTCACACTATGGAAGTTGCGTTCGATGCAACCGGACGCGGACCGCAGGCTGGAAGAGTACCTCCGGGAAAACTTGGAAGCGCGGATCGAATGGGAAAGAACTCAGAAACTGAGGAACGATCCGCGCATCACAACGCTCGGTCGCTACATCCGCAAATACTCGCTCGACGAACTGCCACAGCTGCTGAACGTGTTTCTGGGCCATATGAGCCTGGTCGGCCCTCGGCCGATGCTGCCGCAGCAACGGAAACAGTATCCGGGTAGCGAATATTTCAGAATGCGCCCTGGATTGACGGGACTTTGGCAGATCAGCGACCGCAACAACTGTTCGTTTGCTGAACGCGCAATGCATGACAACAGATATGCCGCGGTCATGTCATTGGCTATTGATTTTCGGATTCTGGCTCAGACGCCGCTTGTCGTCCTGCGGGGCACCGGCATGTGAGACCGCCCGAGGATCGATCGACGAAATCGAGGGGGATTAGATAGGGTTGGACAGGCGGGATCAGTCCCGCCAGTCCAAATTGATCCGCTCCAGGTAAGCCCTGGTCCTGATCGCCGAAACGGTGCGATTGAGACACCTTGCGATCGCATTCACATGAAGATGACCTTCGGCGAAAAGCCGAAGTTGCATTATTTCACTCTGCGTCCAACGACGCGCCCTTCGAGTCACCATGCTCAGCTCCAGCTGTTACGTACATAGTTGCATACGTTCCAGAGCCCAGGCCGGATGAACTGCCCCCCGCGAGAGGCCCACGTACATCTGAGCAGCGGCAGTCTGCTTCACTTCGCGAAAAATCACAAGTTCAATTTTAGGTAGGGGTAATTTAGCGCATGAGAATGCAGAAAGATTTCGCCGACCTAAAGACAGAAGCCCACGAAACCTTGTTTTCAACATGATCCTATATTTGGCTCTACGCTAGGTTGCCGGCGCGGCCAACGAGGTTTTTCGCACAGGTTTATTGCTAGGCGATCAACGCCATGCGCCTCGCGTGTCGTAGGTGACCTTTCCGCCCAGCCTGGTGTGCCGAAGCGACTTGAACGGCTCGTGCTCGACCAGAAGCACCACAATGTCCGCATTCTCGACCGCGTGGTGCGCGCTCTCCAGACGAAGATTGGAATAGCCGGAAAGAAGCGGGGGCAACGTACTGACAAACGGATCCGAGACGAGAATTTCGACCTCCGGAAGCGCCTTTGCAATCAGCCCGACCACCTCGATCGCAGGGCTCTCCCTGATGTCATCGACATTCGCCTTGAAGGTGAGGCCGAGGCACGCGACCGTTGGCGACCGAAACCGTGCGGCCTTGGCGACGACCTGCTCTGCGACATGATGGGGGCGGCGGTCGTTGACCTCGCGCGCCGTCCTCATCAGCGGCGACAGCGCCGGCGCGGCCGACACGATGAACCATGGATCCACGGGAATGCAGTGACCGCCGACGCCGGGCCCAGGATTGAGGATGTTCACCCTCGGATGCCGGTTTGCCAGCCTTATGACTTCCCACACGTCGATGTGAAGCGACTCGCTGACCAGCGACAGTTCATTGGCAAAGGCGATGTTGACGTCGCGGTACGCGTTCTCCACCAGCTTGGCCATTTCGGCGCTCGCAGCGTCCGTCAACAGGATCTCGCCTTGCGCGAAAACGCGGTAGATCGATGCCGCCCGCTCCGCACAGCGCGGCGTCAAGCCGCCCACCACGCGATCGTTGGTCAGCATCTCGATCATGATGCGACCGGGAAGAACCCGTTCGGGACAGTGCGCGATAAAGATGTCGGCGCCGGTCTCACCGTCATGCGGCATTTTCAGGTCCGGCCGCATCTCGCCGATCCAGCGCCCTATGCTCTCGGTGGTGCCGGGCGGCGATGTCGACTCCAGGACGACGATGTTTCCCGGCCTGAGCCGCGGAGCAATCTGCCGGGCCGCGGTCTTCACGTAGGAAAGATCGGCCGTGTGATCGCCGTTGAAGGGGGTTGGAACGGCAATGATATAGGCGTCAGCTTCAGGCGTCTCGCTGGTGGCAGTCAGCCTGCCCATGGCAACGGCGCCACTGACGGCGACCGCCAAGTCGGGCTCGACGAACGGCACCTCGCCGCGCGTGACGGCGGCAACCGTTTCCGGATTGACGTCGACGCCGACCACGTCCACGCCGCGCGTGGCCAGCACGACCGCGGTCGGCAGTCCGATGTAGCCCAGGCCGATTATGGCCAGCCGGCCCTTGAATTTGTCATCCATGTCGATGCCCCCGCATCTGGTTCTAGAGTTGTCGAATGGCCTGGCTAGGTCGAGCGGCGGTGGGCTTGAACGCATGCGCAGGCCGCAAGAGTTCGAGAGCCGTAAGCAGAACAAACTGGGTGTTGGTTCTCAAATAGCGCCACCACAGGCGCTGCGGCTCCTGCAGCACCCGGTAGGCCCATTCCATCCCCGATCTTTGCCACGATGCCGGCGCGCGTTTGGTGTAACCGGCGAGAACGTCGAAGGAACCGCCGACGCCGTGCAGGATGGATACGCCGAGAGACGGACCGAACGAGGCGAGGAAGATCTCCTTCTTGGGCGAGACCATGCCCAAGAAGAGCATGTCGGCGCCGGATTCCCGGATATCGGCAGCGACTTTGGCGCTGTCTCCGGCGTCGAAATAACCGTGATGGCTGCCGGCGATGCGCAGGCCCGGGAAACGTTCGAGCAACCGCGTTTCGAGCGCCGCCAGCACCTCCGGCTTGGCGCCGAGTAAATAGATCGAGCGGTTTTCGCTATGCGCGAGCGTCAGCAGCCGGTCGAACAGATCGATGCCGGCGACCCGCTCGGGCAAGGGGCGCCCGAGAAGCCGGCTCGCCCAGACGATGGATTGTCCGTCGGCGAGCAGGAGATCGCATTCGATGAGGGAGTTGCGAAGCAATTCGTCGCTGCGCAGGTTGACCACCTTGGCCGCGTTGAGAACGCCAAGCAGAACCCGGCTGCGCGTCAGCAGCGCCGTGCGGCAGCGCGCGACCACATCTTCCATTCGCAAAGCATCGAAATAGACACCGAACAAAAGTTGCTGCTTTTGATGCATCCGGGCTCTCCGTGGCGTGGCGGCTGCAAGCTTCGCTTCACGAATTCGCGACGACACCGCCCGAAAGCCATGCATAGAGAAGCCAGCCCAACTCATAGGGGCGGCATTCATGATCCACCTGGTTAGGGGGGAAGGCCCTGTCGAGACCCGGAAGATGCAGCCCTGGTTTCAGGGCGGTCGTTACGGCCGACAGCGCCCTGACTGCTTTCTTGGGCTCGCGCCTCGCGGCCTTGCGCCAGATGACCGCGTCCTGCTCACAGATCATCGGTTCCGAAACCTCCGGGTGCCGGACAAGCCACTGCAGCCCCTTTACAAGGGCGCCCATGTGGTCCACGCCGCCGGCTTCGCGCAGGTCGAGCAGCGCCATCGGTGCCATGGCATGCTGGTGAACACTGTAGACAGGGTACCCTTCGACGACGGTGCCGTTGCGGACGTCGTAGTGCCACCACCACTGCCCGTCCGGGCCCTGCAACTGGCAAATGCGCGCGCCGCACGCATCGGCGGCAACCAAGGCTGCCTGATCCTGGTAGGCGACCGCGAAACGCGCAAGACCCTGCGTCGAATACACCTGGTCGGCGAAGCAACCGATATGGGCACGAAGCTTTCCGTTGGACGAAGCAGGCAGCCTATGCGGAAAGAGGCCGTACGCACCTTGAGCCGCCATCAGGCGTTCCTTGGCCATCACGGCCAGGTCGTAGGTATCGCCGAGTTTTCTTGCCGCGACCGCCGCGATAAGCATCCACGAACAGTCGACGGTAGCAACCGGCTGTCTGGAGGCGAGCAGGTCGGTGAGGCGCTCGAACAACCGTGCCGTAAAGATGTTTTCCGCCTCGGCGGCAGTCCAGGCCGCGAGCGCGACGGCGCCGGGATCGTCGGAAGTCTCGGCCCGTTTCGCGGTCGCCAGGATCACGTCGCGCGCGCTGCTGCCACCCAAAATCTGCCGTTGTTCGGCCTCGCTGATGAAAGAGAGGCCGAGCCCGCAATTGATGGCGTAGCGAAGACTGTCGCCCTCCGGCCGGACCGTGCGCTCGTCACCTTTTGTGATTAGGCGCATCGTATGCGGAAAGAAGCCGTTCTGATGCATCGCCGGCAATCCGCGCTTGGCCAGAACGATCAGCTCGTCGGTAAGCGCGCGCGTTTGCGGGCTGGTTTCACGAAGGGCATCGAGCCGATCGACCGGAAAGATGCCTCTGTGCGGGTCGAGTGGTTTTCTCGCGAATGTGCTGACAGCCAAGTGATGTCCCGATCTTTGTTTGCAACGGTTGCGATGGCCGGGATCGTGTTCTGTCAGGATCCCAACAAAAACTGAGCTAATCTTCTGTGATGCTAGAAAATCCTCGCCGATAATCCATCGCCCTGAAAGGCTTATGGGCCAGCCAAGTCGAGTGTCCGGGGCTAAGCGCCGCCTACGCCGATCGGATAGCCAAGGTCGGCAACCGGATGAATTCGAGGAAGCTGGACCCGCCCAGGCTACACCACACTAACCCGTTGCCCTGAATATCCGGGCGAAGATAGGCTCGCTGGAAATCGACCAGTCCGGGGAGTGTTGGATTGAACCGCGCGCAATCAGAGGCAAAGCAACCGACCACCCCTCGCGAGGCAGATCAGGTTGGAATTGTAATCGTCACATACAACAGTGCCGATGTATTGCCCGGCTTGCTGGATTCGCTTGCCGCCGGCCTGCAAGGTATCGACAGTTACGAGATTGTCGTCGTCGACAACAATTCCCATGATGCGTCAGTCGAGATCGCACGGAACCATTCCATCGCGCCGAAGGTCGTCCAGACCGGCCGGAACGCTGGTTATGCGGCGGGCATCAACGCGGCGACTTCAGTGATAAGCAGACGCGCGCACTTGCTCGTCCTCAACCCGGACATCCGCCTTTTTCCCGGCGCGTGCCGCGTGCTTTGCGACCGGCTTCGCGATCCCTCGGTGGGAGTGGTTGCGCCGCAAATTCTCCACGAAGACGGCACGGTCGCCAAATCGATACGCCGCGAACCCTCGATCCTTACGGCCTGGTCGGACGCGCTTCTTGGCGGACGCCTAGCAGCGCGGGTGGGAGCAAGCGAAATTGTCAACGATGCGCGGCTTTACGAAATCGGTGGCAAGGTGCAGTGGGCTACAGGCGCCGCATTAATGATTTCGGCACGTGCGCGTCAGTGCGCCGGCGCTTGGGACGAGACGTTCTTCTTGTACAGCGAAGAAGTAGAGTATCTGCGACGGGTACGGCAACGCGGGCTATCCGTTGAGTATCTTTCCAGCGCGAAAGCCACCCATATTGGCGGCGACTATATCGACAATCCATTTCTTCATGGGCTTATGACCACAAATAGAATTCGTGACTACGGCCGGCGGCATGGACCACTGGCAACCAATGTATTTCGCTTTGGCATTGTCGTCGGCTCAGCGCTTCGAGCCATCTTGGGACCGGGGCACCGAGCATCGCTCCGCGCTGCATTGGCGGCCTCTCGATCATCGCTTGAGGACACGCCTGCGATGCCAGCTCAGCCATGAGACATCTCGAAGCGAGTTCAGCCGAGCGCCATCAGGCGATCAGGGTCAAAGATCCGCCATTGAACAGTTCATCACGAATTTGGTACTGAAGCTCCCGCAGCAGCCGTTCTTCCAGGGCTGTCGGGTGATGTTGTAGACAACGTTGCTGTAGGAATGTTTGTCGTTGCCGTTGTTATCGCCTGCTTGGCCGGCCTTGGCATAATAGTGATTCACTGCTCTCGACTGCGCAGCAGTCTCACCAGACTGGCACCGCGCGATGCACTGACGCGCTCATAAGTAAATTGTTGTGCATCCTGCGCAATCTGGCGGGCAAAGCTCGCGCGCAACCCAGGCTCATTGGCCATGCGCCTCAATGCCGTGACCAATCCGCTGACATCGCCAGCGCGGACAACAAGACCGTTCACCCCATCTTTGACCAGGCGTCCAGCTCCCATCGGGGTGACGATCGCGGGAAGCCCGCAGCCACCCGCTTCAAGCGTCACCTGCGGGCCGCCTTCTTCAAGCGTCGGGAAGACGAACACATCGGCATCACGGTAAGAGGAGCCGATATCGTCCGTGTAGGGAATATGACGCACTCTGCTCGTTTGCGTAGCACGAGCAAGGCGCGGCTGGAGGACAGGTTCGACATCGCCGACAAGGACAAGCTCGCCATCGATACAACTTTCCTCCCAAGCGTCCAGAAGTTCGGGGACGCCTTTTCGCACACAGATGAAGCCCGCGAAGATCGCTTTGAAGAACTGTCCGCCGCTGGAGAATGACGGGGCCAGGTTGCGAAAACGGTCCGGGACCCAACCGTAGCTGGTCGGGAGAATTCGCCGACGATCGATCCCCACTTCCAGAAGCGAGCGTTCCACTTCTGGATTGGGTGCAAAAACATGATCGTAGAGCTTCAGCTCTTGCCTTTCTCCTTCGATCCCTGCGTCCGTTATCGAATGCGTCCGGGGAAATTCCCAACGGTCATATGCATCATCGAGTATTCGTTTCGCCATACCCTGGAAGGTGTTGATCATTTCTCGAACACTGACAATGCCAGCGCTTCGCGCATACTCAACGAGTGCAGGAGGCGTCCCGGGCCAGAAATACGCTACGGTCCGTTTCGGATCAGACTTGTCGACAAGATTACGGAATCTGCGGTCCATAAAACCATTCGATATGCCTCGAATGTAACGCCATGGTATCCTTGAGATCGGAAACGGAATTGCTTCCACGACGTCGATCGAGGGTGGAGCTGACTTGCGCGCGCGCGGTGTCACGAGCACCGGCTGAAGATCAACGGTGTGGAAATTTGCGACCACATTGACGCAGGTCTCAGGCCAGCCGTGTCCGCTATATGGCATCGGACAATAGATGAGACACCGGGGAGCGTGAGCCATGACACTACGCCGCTCCTGTGCGCGAGTAGTTCGTTGCGGCAGTTCCCATGCTTCGGAACACTCCTCACCCGTTCTCGCGAGAATTTCGTTGGCGAAGATTTTTTGTCGCCGCGCCAGATCGTCTTATCTGGCTAATTGAGGAGGGCGCGGCGTCTGCCTCGATAAGCCAGAAGCCACTACCCAGCAGGAAGGTGAATAGTATGTATGACGACTCCCAGAAATAGACGGCCCAACCGGTCATGAAAAAACCTACCATCGTAATCATGTACGCGGTGCGATACGTGCTGAGCTTCTCGTCAGAGATAGGTGCTCGGCCGACAGCCAAAAGCGCCGAAAAGAATGCCAGGAATACGAGAAACCCCGCCGGAATGCCGTGCCGGACTGCGTCGATGATCCAATGCATGTCAATGCTCGACGTAAGCCATTCGGGCTTGTCCCACGGGCCGAAACCTACCCCCCAGAGCGGATGGTTCATTATCGACTGAGTGCCGTATTGCCAGGTCAACGTTCGAATGTACGCTGAATACTCGTCGAAAGCGAAGTAGCCGATAAGAATAACAGCTAGGGATCGGTTGGCGAACATTTCAATCATTATGAAAACGGCAAGTCCTCCGATTGCCAGCACGCTCCATTTCATCGGAAAGCCGCGCGACATCCTGTCCCAGGACAGCAGAGCGATTTGCCCGACCATTGACGTGAGCGGCCCGGAGGAAAGAGAGAGAAAAGATGTGAGAAATACGAGTGAGGATTTGAACATCCGGACGTAAGGCGATTTCCCATATCCCAGAACGAGAAATGTGAGCGTCAGGGTACTGCCGATGTTCACTCCAAAGTGAATGGGATGGATATAATTTCCCTGGGCCCGGTCGAGACCCCAGCGCTCCGGCATGCCGACGTCGATGTAGGTGGGCATTATCAGGCGGAAGGTGTTCAGTAGCACCTTCCCACCCGTGAGAGCTTCGTGCAAAGCGAAGGGTAGCAGGATCACGCTGATTAAAAAAAGTACCTTCGCCATCATGCGGAAGCTTGCTTCATCGCGAATATAACAGCGTGCAACCAGGAAGCCGCCCATCGTTTCTAGAAAGAGAATTCCCGCCGGTTCGATCGCATCAGACAGTCCGTGGATCGCGACCATGGCGACAGCGCACCACCCGCAGAAAAGGAAAAGCGCCACGTCAGTCAGGCGAACCTTGCCGACTTTGCCACTCATCCACCGAAGGAGGCAGGTCGGAAGCAGGATCAGAAGAACGAGGCGATAGGGGGTAAGGCGCAAGTCTCCAATCGAAAAGATCCAAGGAATCTGGAGTGCCACCAGAAGCGCCAGAGCTGGAAAAGGGAGCGACGTAGGTGATGCCTGAGCGGCCACGGGGCTTGCGCTGGGGCGCTGCAGCCGCCCGCTGCGCATTGACTGATGGCGCGCCGCCGCAGTTCTGCGCAGCGGTGAACCGGCCGGCGAGTACGCTGTCCTGGGTGCGTTTTGTGTCAGTGACTTCCGCATGGCGACCATACAAATGAGCTACTTACATTACGGAAATCACGGATGCGGCCGAACCTCTTCTTAAGAAGGTGCGGCAGACTCTTCTGGTGTAGGTGCTACTCCCTTTCACGCTAAGGCGCGCGATCCATCGAATCACCGCAGCTTGCCGGGCGTCGGCAGCCTTGGACCGCTGAGCATGCGACGGACGTTATGCGTCGTAGCTACGGATTTGTCCTTGACCTAGCAGAACCTTGCGCAGGTATGGCCGTCTAAATGCCCGGGCTTTTTTTTCGGTGACTGAAGACGTTTGTTGTCTTGGCCGATGCTAGCTGGCGCAACTTTCGTAGCGCTCGCCTTGGGTCAGCCGCCGCATCCCGCGCTTTTTGATAGGCATCCCGCCAATCACCGTACCGGTTGACAGGCAGTTCAAGCAGTTCAGGCCAGGCGGTCGTCACCGCCCTGACAACCATGCCGTTGTTTCGGCGCACTGACGGTTGCAGCGAAAGCATGGCCTTATACGTCTTGCGCGAGATGAGCGGATTGATCTCGATGTGGTGTGAGGGGGCGTACGCTTGAGCGAAAGCCCACGAACTCACTCGCAGTTCCATAAAAGCGAGATCGAGGATCAGCAGGCTGTCCAAATCCTTCAGGGGACGGAGCCATGCATCGACAGCCAGTCGCAGGCGCGGCTCCAGCGGCAATTTCAGCCTTTCGATAAGGCCATTGGCATCGAGTTTCGTCTGGTCATTAGAGTTCAACCAGAGAAACCCGCGGCCGACTTCTCCTCCTACACCTCCAACAAAGATGGTGTCCTTCAGCGGCGCCATGCTGGGATGCATTCTCAGGTTCGAGCCGGTGATACAGTGGCTCACCTTTCTCTGCCAGGTCTCCATTTGTTCCGGACTGGCTTCGACATATGGCAATAACTGATGCCTTAGACCAAAGCGTTCTGACAGTTCCCGCGCCCTCTTGATATCCAACTCGCCTCCGGGAACGTTCACCGTAATGAAGCCGAGTTGGTCAAGCAGATTTCTCGAGCACGCCAGGAGGAGCCTCGTGTCATATCCGGCAGTCAGGGCCAGATTGGTTGGGGCGACTTTGGACAGCGTCTCTATCACGCGGCTCGTCTGTTCCACGATTGTCTTGATCGACCCTGCCGGATCCGCTTCCCGCACGACGGGTTCAAGCGGCCAGTGCCTGACGCAGGTCCAGGTTTCGAGGTCTAGATAGTGGTTGGAAATCAGGCGCTTGACGCCTGCATGAGCTGTGAGACCCGCCGGAAACCAGCCATCCTTGTCCACGTTGAGAGCAGCGTAAAGTGAACGGTCCAGACCTTCATAGTATTCCTTCACCGTTGGGAGCACCAATAAGGTGGTCGAAGCGGCGACCTGATCAGCAACGTTGTAAACGACGGATTTGGTGCCATTGGCGTCAAGATAAAGACGCCGAGCGTGCGGCATATCCAAGAGAAACACAAAGCTGCCGGCGAAACGGTATATTTCCGTTTCTACAGCAATGTTGAGGGCGGATTCCTTACCGAACTCGATCTCGATCACGTGATGGTCGACGAGTATCTTTCCTTGCTCCACATCAATAGGCGTACCGAGAAGACATCCGATGAGTTCGCCACTTCGATCGAACACCTTGGTGACGGGTTGCCGAGCAAAAATGTCCACACACAACGAATTTAGTTTTATACGCCTAGAACCTGGGCGTTCCGGAGCGTGCCCGTTGGAAACAATGAACTGACCGTCGAATTCGGTTCCCGCAATCATCTTTGCTCCAATCTGTGAGCTGCTACAGCCCGGCTACCCGAATGCGATCTTTTCGATGGCTTGTGCAAGCCCAACTATTGTTGCTCGCAATATTCTTTAGATGAGATAGCTACGCCAGAAGTATTGATCACACATAGTAAAGCACGCCAGAAGCGCCGTAACTTTCATGTTCAGCGTCAAATCAAAGCGACGATACAGGGAAACTTCTATGCACTGAAGGAGGCGCAAATCCTCATCGGGCGCTGGCGACCGCACAGCTCACTCGGTTATATTCCGCCAGGCCTCTCCGCGTTTCCTCCGGCAGCAGCCCTGCCGCGCCACATTCTTTTCAGTCGTCGACCCCATTCGGTCTCTTTTATCAAGCGGCGTCCTTGGCTGTTCACAATCGAAAACAGGGAGGCAGCAAGATTGACCGCTATGGGAAACGGGCGACGAGAGGTGATTAGAACAGTGCTCTCATAACGCTGGCATTCGCCGAAGGCAGTCTTGTAGTCAGCCTCGCCATACCCGAAGTCGAGCATGGACACCGTAGGATCCGCGCATAGATCTTCGACCATGCGAAACATGGTGAACCGGCCGACCGAGTCCTTTGTGTAGTCCGGATCGAAGCCGGGTGTTCCGATAGCGAAGTTGGAAGCGTAGTTCGTGCCTGTCCAGAATGCCACGGGAACGTCATCCAGATAGAGCATCCAGGTTCGGTGCCAGCCCTGTCGCATAGTTTCTTCCAGGAGAGCGCGATCGAATGACGAATTCAGGAATCCTGCTCCAAGGCCGCGCTGGTAGGTGCGCGAGGCGACCCTCTCCATGTCCCGGCAAAGTTCGGCCATCTCTTCGATATTTTCAAAGCGGTGAAGTCTGAGCCGCCCAGCATAGTCCCGAAGCAGTTTTCTATCCTGCCCCTTGAGTCTCTGCCGGGTCTTGGAGGACCGGCCTTCGAGAAACCGGTCGAGTGTGTCGGGCAAGCGCGCCATCCACCGACCCGAAATCTCCCGACCATGCGAACGACGCAAACAACTCCCGCGGGCAGAAGCTGCTTTGTAGAGCGTTCCGTTCACATCGATGTTGCGCAGGAGCAGTAAATCGGCATCGCCGGTGTCGAGCGGGCCTTGCAGATAATCAAGCAGCAGTTCTTCGTCGGCCCTCTCGCGAGTGCCTACGATGCCCCCGAATGTGACAACGACGGCGCGGAACTCGGGCGAAACGAGTTTCCGGTAGCCAAATTTAAGCGGTAACGAAACCCGCTCGATGCGGGAGATGCCCAAAAGATCCCGGCCGCCTTCGCGACGGATATATACCACATATGGGCGCACAGTCGTGCCCCCGCACCGAACGATGGTGAGGAAGTAGTCGATATCGGAATCGATATCCTTGACGTCGATCGCGCGCCAGCGGTCGCGAAGCGCTTCCACCTCGTCCACTGTGGTTGCGATCGTAACCGCGCCGACGCTCACCGGGGTGGACCCGGATTGCGAACCGATCGACCCTGTCTCCCCTGACATATGGTCCTTAAAACAGTAGGTGTCTGCCACGAGCGTCCTCTGATCTGTGCGGGCTTGATCCCTGGCGATAGTTATCGCCAGGACCACAGGTGGGGCGATAGTGGCAAAAAATTGCGACCTCAACGACTGGGTCATTGGCGTTAAACCGCTTGACCCATTACGCCTTTCTGTGGACGATCTATTGTCCTTTGGCTTGTGTCCGCCGTCTGCGGCTGGTCCTTCACGTCCAGCACCCCGCGGCTCTGCTCTCAATGGCCGGGTCGCCACCCTGGGCATGATCCGGTCCTCTGTGCCGTGTTTCCCGGTTTGGAGAATTGCGGCTTCCCGTTTCCTCTTGAACCCCCACCTTGGTTCGTCCGCTTCGTCATTTTGGCGGATATCCGTACCACTTGCCGACTTTGCGCTCGCGTGGGACGACATTGAAACGGCCCGTCTCGGTCTCGCAAACCCTTTCGCGAGCTAAGACGAGGCCAGCTTGGGCGACTGAAGAGGTTGTCGGTGTCGGCAGCGAACCTGGCGCGATCACTGTACCGGAAGGTTGCGGATGCCGCTGAGCGGCATCACCGCCAGCAATTGACGTTTGCCGTCGATCCCCAGCGCGCGGCAAACCCCACCATATTTTTCCTGACGCCAGACCATCCTTCACCCTCCGGCGGCATCCGCGTCATCTACCGCCAGGTCGATATCCTGAACGCTGCCGGCTTCGATGCCTACGTGCTGCATCACCGGCCAGGATTCCGCTGCACCTGGTTCAAGAACGAAACGAGGGTGACCGATGTCGCGGCGATCGAGTTGAGGTCGGACGACATCGTGGTGGTGCCGGAAGTGGACGTCGATCTGATCCCGAACCTGCCGGAAGCGGTTCGCTATGTGATTTTCAATCAGAACAGCCATCTGACATGGAACCGTGCAAGCGACCTGGCCCGGTTCTATCTGGCCGATCCTCGGCTTGCCGCTGTGGTCACCGTCTCCATCCACAACACGGACATGCTGCAGCGAGCTTTTCCTGCATGTCCGGTTCGGCGCATCCATCTCGGCATCGACCCTTCTATGTTCCACGCCGGTCAGGCGCAGCGGCCGCGCCGCATCGCCTACATGCCGCGACGCGGCCGCACCGACGCCCGTCAGGTCATCGAGATCCTGCGCGGCAACGGCGTACTGGACGGTTGGGAGGTCGTCGCCCTCGACGGCATTTCCCACGACGAGGTTGCCGCGCAATTGCGAACCACGCGGATATTTCTCGCCTTCACTCACCAGGAAGGCTTTGGCCTTCCGGCGGCCGAGGCGATGGCATGCGGCTGCTATGTCATCGGCAATGACGGCTTTTCGGGGCGTGAGTTTTTCCACTCGAATTTCTGCGCGCGGGTAGAAGTCGGCGACGTGCTTGGCTTCGTCGATGCGGTTGAAGAGGCCATATCGAGCGAAAAGAACGATCCGGACTGGTGTCTCGATCGCGGCAGGCGTGCATCGGAATTCATACTGGACACCTACTCTCCCGCCCGGGAGCGCGCCGAGGTGGCCGCTCTCTACGACGATATCCTGCAGGCGCAGTGCTGCGAACCGGTGGCCGCAGGATGAACATTCTCGTTTATCCGCATCAACTGATTGTCGGCGGCAGCCAGATCAACGCCATCGAACTGGCCGCTGCTGTTCGCGACCGCGGCCATGGCGTCATCGTCACCGCACCCGAAGGCCCGCTCGTTTCGATGATCAAGGAATTCGATCTCGAATATATGCCCACTCCCGTTATTTCCACCTATCCGTCGCCACGCACCGCGCTTCGCATGATACAGCTAGTGCTCAAACGTCGGATCGACGTCGTGCATGCCTATGAATGGAGACCGAGCATCGAGGCAACTTTCGGGCCGCATCTCCTTTGCAACACCCCGGTCCTGATGACTGTGCTTTCCATGCGCGTTCCCGACTTCTTGCCGAGACATGTTCCGCTGCTGGTTGGCACGCGCGAGCTGGTAAGCGGTCTGGAGCGGGACGCCGCCTTGATGGAGCCGCCCATCGACACGGAAAAAAACCGCAGCGTGGACAGAGCCTCCGCACGGGCGCGCTGGTGCTTCAGCGAAGAGGAGATCGTGATTTCGGTGGTGTGCCGGATGACCTCCGAACTCCAGAAACTGGAAGGGGTGCTGGAGGCGATGGATGCCGTTCTGTCGCTTGCCGATCGATGGCCGGTCCGTTTTCTGGTCGTCGGCGGCGGCGAAGGATTGGCAGAGGTCAGGGAGAAAGCCTGCTGGATCAACGGCCGTGCCGGCCGAGAGCTTGTGCTGGTTACGGACACCATGCTCGATCCGCGCGACGCCTATGAAGCGGCGGACATCGTGCTTGGCATGGGCAGCTCCGCGCTCAAGGGGATGTCGTTTTCCCGGCCGTTGATCGTACAGGGAACCGATGGCTTCTGGCGCTTGCTCGACGAATCCTCGACGGATGTCTTCCTGCATCAGGGCTGGTTCGGCCACGGTGGCGGCGGGGCCGCCGACCTGCAGGAGATTCTGGAAGGTTTGGCCGGCAATCCCGGCCGCAGGACGGAACTCGGTAGACATGGGCGCGCGCTGGTGGAGAAGCATTTCAGCCTCGATAGCGCCGCCGAACGGCTGAGCGATATCTACCATGACCTTGTTGCCAGCCGCCGGTCGCTTACTGACCGGCTGCCGTCGTTGTCGCGCTCAGCTGTCGAAGTGGCAAAATTCCGGACCCTCATGGGCTTTCGTTCGTCGAAGCAGACGGTATCGGCCTGGATGGCGCGATGAACAGGATGAGCTTCACTTCAGTAATTTTCGGCAGGGTGGAAAGCCTCTCGACCCAGATCCCGTCGACAGATGAAACGTTGGCTGGCCTGAAAAAGACCGTTGTCGCGCCACGTCCGGCGCCCGGTACGACTGCCACGGTGTCGGTGGTCATTCCCTGCTACAACTATGCGCGCTATCTGCCGCAGGCCGTCGCAAGCACGCTCTCGCAAGAGGGGGTCGACGTCGAGATCGTCATCGTCGACGATTGCTCGACCGACGACAGCGTTGCGGTCGCTCGCGACCTGGCATCAAACCATCCGAACATCGTCGTCATCGCCCGGGCCAGAAACTCGGGGCCGGTCGACACGTTCAATGAAGGGCTCGCCAGGGCGAGCGGCGAGTTCCTCGTGCGTCTCGACGCAGACGACCTGCTGACGCCCGGCGCGCTCCAACGCGCCGTTGCGCTGATGCGTGCCTATCCGTCGGTCGGCCTCGTCTATGGCCATCCCCTTCATTTTGCCGGCAACCGATTGCCTGCTGCCCGCCGCACGGCAACGCGCTGGACGATATGGCCGGGCAAGCGATGGCTGGTCGACCGGTGTACCGCCGGGGTGAACGTGATCACCTCTCCCGAAGCGGTGATGCGAAAATCGATCGTCGATCGCGTCGGCGGGCAGAAGCCGTTGGCTCACACGCATGACATGGAGATGTGGCTGCGCTTGTCGGCGTTCTCGGATGTCGCCTACATCCACGGAGCGGACCAGGCGTGGCATCGCGACCATCAGCAGAGCCTGTCCGCGAGAAAGGTCGACAGCCTTCGCGACCTGCTTGAGCGCAGGGACGCGTTCGAAACGCTGTTCTCGGGAATTGCCGCCGCAATCCCCAACGCACGTGCTTTTCACGCCAGCGCGATGCAGGCAATCGCCATCGATGCGGTCGAGCTCGCGACCCGTCAATACGATCATCCGAAGCCTGACATCGCGCTGATCCAGCAGCTGCGGGAAATCGCGCGCGAGATCGAGCCCGAGGTTGCAAGGATCCCGGGCTGGGCAGGCCTGGAATGGCGCAGTGCGGTCGGTGCCCCGCACACCTGCCGCCATCCGGTTTTCTTCGCAGAGCGCGCGGTTCGCGGATTGCGCGGCATCTGGAGACGGCGGCTCTGGCACCGTAGCGGGATTTAGGGCTGTTTCCCGAGCCTGCGGGCGAGCATCCGCAAGAGGCAGGCGCTCGCCCAATTTCAAGCCTGAGCGTGTTCGGGCATTACTCCCTGACCAACACTTTGCATCCGGCAAGGTAGTATCTCACCCAGCAATAAATGCGTTTTTGCTTGCTCCGGCTTGCCCGCTTTTACGCCTTTCGGAGAGCGCACTACGGCGTTTTCGCTGGTTTACTCCGATACCAAAAAGAAATCTCGTGAGTGTCTGAAAATGACTTCGCGGCCATGGCGTCTCGCCGCTCGTTCAACACAAAAAATGGGAATCGTGCAGGAATGATAGCCTCGAGTGTGGTTCTGGACGAGGACGTGGTTATCCATCATCCAGACCTGGTGAACCTGTACGGCTGCCGCATCGGCGCCAGGTCCCGCATCGGCACGTTTGTCGAAATTCAGCGCAATGCCGTCGTCGGCGAAGACTGCAAGATTTCAAGCCACACCTTCATCTGCGAGGGGGTCATCCTCGAGGACGGCGTCTTCGTCGGCCACGGGGTCATGTTCACCAATGACCTTCACCCAAGGGCCGTAACGCCCACTGGCGAGTTGCAGACCGATGCCGATTGGACATTGGTCCCGACGACCGTCAGGCGGCACGCCTCGATCGGCAGCAATGCCACCATCATGGCGGGCATCACCATCGGTGTCGGCGCGATGGTCGGCGCCGGCGCGGTCGTCACCCGCGATGTCCCCGACTACGCCATCGTCGCCGGGGTACCCGCAAAGGTGATCGGCACCGCAAAAGACGCTCCCGCAGCCCTGCTCAAAACGAGGATTGCACGATGATTGGAGTAGCAGTTGTCGGCTACGGCTATTGGGGTCCCAACCTCGTCCGAAACCTTTCCGACCTGCAGGGCGCGCGCCTGGTGACGGTATGCGACCTCAAGGCCAGCCGGCTGGAGTCGGTGCGGAACCGCTATCCCAGCGTGACCCTTACGGAAAATTACGACGACGTGCTGAGCGACCCGCGCGTTCAGGCCGTTGCCATAGCCACCCCGGTTTCCACCCATTTCAGGCTCGCGATGAGTGCGCTGATGGCCGGGAAACATGTCTTCGTCGAAAAGCCGATCGCATCCTCCGCGGAGGAAGCGGAGCGCCTCGTCGACGAGGCCGCCCGCCGCGGCCTCGTACTGGCCGTGGACCACACTTTTGTCCACACCGGCGCCGTGCGAAAGATGCGCGAGCTGGTCGAAGCCGGGCTCGGTCAGATCTATTACTACGATTCGGTTCGGGTGAACCTCGGGCTGTTCCAGCACGATGTCAGCGTCCTGTGGGATCTCGCCGTCCACGACCTCTCGATCATGGACTACGTGCTGCCCTCCAAACCTGTCGCGGTGTCGGCGAGCGGCGTCAGTCACGTCGCCGGCGAACCGGAGAACATCGCCTACCTGAACCTCTTGTTCGAGAACAACCTGATCGCCCATATCCATGTGAACTGGCTGGCGCCGGTCAAGGTGCGACGAACGCTGGTCGGCGGAAGCCGTCGCATGATCGTCTATGACGACCTTGAACCGAGCGAAAAGATCAAGGTCTACGACAAGGGCATTACGCTCAACGGCAACCCTCACCTGAGCGGCGAGAACGCGTATCAGGCGATGGTGGGATACCGTACCGGCGATATGTGGGCTCCCCACCTGGAGGTCACCGAAGCGCTCGGCACCGAGCTTCGCGAATTCGTCGACTGCATCGAGAACAATAAAACGCCGATCGCCGACGGGCATGCGGGCCTCAGGGTCGTGCGCATCCTGGAAGCCGCGTCCCAGTCGCTCGCTCAGCGGGGACGCGTGATCGACCTTCAGCCTGTGAGGCGCGTCGCATGATCCCCTTCCTGGATCTTCAAGCCCAGTACGCATCGATCAAGGAGGAGGCAGACGCCGCGGTTTTGCGTGTCCTCGCCTCCGGCCAGTATGTGCTCGGCGACGAGGTCGCTATGTTCGAGCGTGAATTCGCCGCCTATTGCGGAACCAAACACGCCATTGCCCTCAACTCCGGCACCAGCGCCCTTCACCTGGCCTTGCTGGCGGCTGGCATCGGCCCTGGCGACGAAGTAATCACAGTGCCGTTCACATTCGTGGCGACGGTGTCGGCGATCTGCTACATCGGTGCCCGGCCCATCTTCGTGGATGTCGAGCCCGTTACGCTGACAATGGATCCCGGCAAGCTCGAAGCCGCCATCACCCCGAACACCAAGGCGATCGTCCCGGTCCATCTCTATGGCCAGATGGCGGACATGGATCCGATCATGGAGATCGCGGACCGGTACAGCATTCCCGTCATCGAGGACGCGTGCCAGGCGCACGGCGCCGAATATGACGGCATGAGAGCCGGCAGCATGGGCATCTCCGGATGCTTCAGCTTCTATCCCGGCAAGAATCTCGGCGCCTGTGGCGAAGGCGGCATCGTCGTCACCAATGACGATGCCCATATGCAGGCGATCAGGATGCTGCGGGACTGGGGCCAGGATCGCCGCTACCACCATGCCATCAAGGGCTTCAACTATCGCATGGACGGCATCCAGGGCGCCATCCTGCGGATCAAGCTACGGCATCTCGACGCCTGGACGACGGCACGGCGCAATCATGCGCAACACTATGGGCAGCTGCTGGCCAACTCTTCCGTCGTGCAAATACCCAAGCAAGTAGCCAACAGGCGGCATGTCTACCACATCTATGCGGTGCGCACGCCCGATCGCGACAGCCTGCAGCAGGTCCTGCAGCACGAAGGCATCCATACGGGCCTGCACTATCCAATCCCCGTGCATCTCCAGAAGGCGCATGCCGATCTCGGCCACAAGGTTGGCGGTTTTCCACGTTCCGAAGCGGCGGCCAAGACTGTTCTGTCGCTTCCCCTCTATCCCGAATTGAAACCGTGGCAGGTCGAACGGGTCGTCGAAGTCGTGGAGCAAATGGCCTATGTCGGATGATCGCAAACGTGCCGCCGCCAGGGTAGTCGAGGCGGTACACGGTCGCCTTCAAATGCCCGTCGACCCCGAATTCGAGCAGGGTCTCGCCGAGGCCCTGCTTGATGCATACGGAAAGGCAAACCTCGCCGATCTTTACGGACGCTTCGCAACGGGCCCCGGCTATCTCGATTCCCTGATGCGCAAGACGATCTGGCGGGCGCTTGCACGCAGTTGCCAGTCTGGCCTTCAGGTCGG
This sequence comes from Neomesorhizobium albiziae, assembly GCF_900114255.1. GTDB lineage: Bacteria > Pseudomonadota > Alphaproteobacteria > Rhizobiales > Rhizobiaceae > Neomesorhizobium > Neomesorhizobium albiziae. Next base: position 303,456 of record NZ_FOSL01000003.1, read on the forward strand.
CACCGGCGCGGGTTTCAAGCATCCGGAAACCTTCGAGATTGGCAGCAACGTCTTCATCGGCGCCCAGGCCTTCATCCAGGGCCGATATGACGGCAGCTGCGTCATAGGCGACAATGTCTGGATCGGTCCGCAAGCATATCTCGATGCGCGCGACCTGCTCATCGAGGAATGCGTCGGCTGGGGGCCTGGAGCCAAGATTCTCGGGTCGACCCACAGCGGCGAACCGGTGGGCGTGCCGATTATCCGGACAGCTCTCGAGATCAGGCCCGTACGGATCGAAGCGTGGGCCGATGTCGGCACCAATGCCACCGTTCTTCCGGGCGTCACCATAGGCAAAGGTGCGATCGTGGGCGCAGGCGCGGTCGTTGCCAGCGATGTACCGCCTTTCGCGGTGGTCGCGGGCGTCCCCGCAAAATTCCTTCGATGGCGGACGGACCCGGAACTGCAAGCCGCATCCGAAATCGAAACGCAGCGCGAGAGGGTATGACATGAAGGACAAACGCGTCCTGATAACAGGTGGTGCAGGACTGATCGGCTCCCACATTGCCGACCTCGTCGCGCAGGAAAATCCGGCCGAGATCATCATTCTCGACAACTTCGTGCGCGGCCGCCGCGAAAACCTTCGCCAGGCGAGCGCACTGTTTCCACTGACCATCGTGGAAGGCGACATCCGCGACCGCGTCACGCTCGGAAAACTCTTCGAAGGCGTCGACATCGTCTTTCATCAGGCCGCCATCCGCATCACGCAATGCGCCGAGGAACCCCGCCTTGCTTTTGATGTGCTGGCCGGCGGCACCTTCAACGTCATCGAAGCGGCGGTGCGGGCAGGCGTGAGTAAGGTCGTCGCTGCGTCCTCCGCTTCGGTTCTGGGCCTGGCCGAAAGCTTCCCCACGACAGAGGATCATCATCCCTACAACAACCGCACCATCTACGGCGCGGCAAAAACCTTCAACGAAGGATTGCTGCGCTCGTTCGCGGAAATGCAGGGCCTGCGCTATGTCGCGCTGCGCTATTTCAACGTCTACGGGCCGCGCATGGACGTCTACGGCGCGTATACGGAAGTGCTCATCCGCTGGATGGAACGCCTGGCCGCAGGTGAGGCTCCCATCATCCACGGCGACGGGTCGCAGACCATGGATTTCGTGCATGTGCACGACATCGCGCGCGCCAACGTGCTGGCTGCGAAAGCCGATGTCACCGACGAGGTGTTCAACGTCGCCAGCGGGACGGAGACAAGTCTTCTCCAGCTTGCGCAGATGCTAAGCAGCGTCATGGGCTCTTCAACGGCTCCACAGCACGTGCCGGCGCGCGCGGTCAACGGCGTAACGCGCCGGCTGGCGGATACGAGCAGAGCCACACAGCGCCTCGGTTTCACCGCGAAAATAAGCCTCGAAGACGGGCTTCGCGATCTTGTCGACTGGTGGCAGCAGGAGCGGGCCGCGACACGCCCGGTGGCGGCAGAATGAGTATCCCCTTGCGACAGGTGCCGGTCGCCAAGCCGGTTCTCGACGAACGCGAAGTCGAAGCGGTGCGCCGCGTCATTCTTTCCGGCTGGGTCACGCAAGGTCCGGAGGTCGCGGCGTTCGAAAAAGAGTTCGCAAGCATGGTCGGCGCTCCCCATGCCTGCGCTGTTTCCAACTGCACGACGGCGCTGCATCTCGCGCTGATGGCTGTCGGGGTCGGCCCCGGCGATGAAGTCATCACCGCCAGCCATTCCTTCATCGCGACCGCGAACGCAATCCGCTATTGCGGCGCCGTTCCGGTGTTCGTCGATGTTGAAGCCGGCGGCTTCAACATCGATCCCGCATTGATCGAGCCTGCGATTTCCCCACGCACCAAGGCGATCCTGTGCGTGCATCAACTAGGCATGCCGTGCGACCTGTCGAAGATCGTCGAAATCGGCAAGCGTCACGGCATCCCCGTCATCGAGGATGCGGCCTGTGCGATCGGCAGCGAAATCCTCTGGAACGGCACCTGGGAGAAGATCGGCAAGCCGCATGGCGACATCGCCTGCTTCTCATTCCATCCGCGCAAGGTCGTCACCACCGGTGACGGCGGCATGCTGACCACCCGCAATCCGGAATACGACGCCAAGTTCAGGCTTTGGCGCCAGCATTCGATGAGCGTCACCGATGCGGTGCGGCACGGTTCGCGCGACGTCATATTCGAGACATATCCCGAGGTCGGCTTCAATTACAGGATGACGGACCTCCAGGCCGCGGTCGGCCGCGAGCAACTGAAACGTCTCCCGGAAATCGTCGCGCGGCGCAGGCAACTCGCCGAGGCCTATAGCCGCCATCTCTCGGGGACAGCCGGCCTGATCGCCCCCCTTGAGCCGCATTGGGGACGCAGCAACTGGCAGAGCTATTGCGTCGGGCTGCCGCATTGGAGCGACCAGCGCGCGACCATGCAGGCGCTGCTCGATGCCGGCGTCTCGACCCGGCGCGGCGTCATGAACATTCATCTCGAAGGCGCCTATGCGCAAAGCGGCAGCTTCCGTGCGGGCTCCAGCCTCCAGCGTAGTATAGATGCGCAGTTCGGATCGCTGATCCTGCCGCTGTTCACACAAATGACGGATGATGACCTGTCGCGTGTAGCCGACAGCCTCATCGCCGTGGTCGTTGACGAACAACCCCGTCAGGCGCAGGTCGGCTGAAGAAACCTGCCCTGGAGGACAGCTAGAAATCACGTCGGCCATCCGGCGTGATTTTTTTATGCCGGTTTGGGCAGCCAGGACTTTATCGAAGACGGCACCCAGTCCATCGGCAGCAGTTGGGCGAGGGTCCGCAGCGAATAGAGGCCGCATACCAGTGTCACCGCCAATCCGATCGCGGTGGCCGGCCCGCCAGGCAGCATCATGAAGCCGCCGAACACCAGGCCAGTCGCCGGAAGGAAGAACAGTCCAAGCCGAATGTTGCTGGCCGACCAGCGGAATCCACTGACTTTCCGCACCAGCACGTAGATGAGCAGGCTGTGCCAGACGTAGAGGCCGAAAAACGCCATGCCCGAACCGACGGGGCCGACATAAGGCACCAACAGCCAGGCGAGGCCCACATGCACCAGTGTGGCCGCCACCTCGGTCCAGAAGAATATCTTCTGCGCGCCCTTGGCCAGCACGATGAAGCCCATTGGCCAGGCGACGATCCGCAGCATCATGCCAAGGCAGATCCAGCGCAGTAGGTCGGCGGCCGCATGGAATTCCGACGAATAGAACAACGTCATCAAAAAGGGAGCGATAGAGAGCGTAGCGATCAAGCCGGGCCCGGCCAGAAGGATGCTGATCTGGGCCTGCTCGTTAACCAGGCGGTTGCATTCTTCGTTGTTGGTGGCGACCGCCGTCAGGCGCGGATAGAAATCGGTTCCCATCGCCTGCAGGATGAAGCTGGCATACAGACCACCCAGCGCCCACGCCGCCTGGTATAGGCCGGCCGCCACAACGCCGCCTTCGCGCAGCACGATGATGCGGACTGCATAGGCAGCCCCGACGGTCAGAAATCCGCTCGCCATGAAGACAACGCCAAGACCGAGCAGCGCCCTGGCTTCCCCGGCGACTTCCCGCATCGACATGGAGGGTGGGGCGATGTGGATTTTGCGGCTGTACCACCACGAGGTGGCGATCGATGCCGCCGCCATCGCCACCAGCGCCGGAACGATCCCCTTTTCGCCGAAGAAATAGACCATCGGTACCGCGATCAGCGTGCTGAACATGGCCGAGAGCATGTTGATGCGGGCAAGGTCACCGATACGCCGCATGCCCTGGACAAGCGCGATCTGCCCGAAGGAGATGAGCCGGAAAAACACCACTGCCGAAAGCAGCGCCACGGCCGCCGCGTGCGTGTAGTTGCCGAACGTGAAATTCGATACGGGAAGGCACAATGCCAGCAAGAGCAGTGCGCCGCCCAGGCCAAGTATGAACGAGACGCGCCGCAGCACCGTTGTCGTGCGGGCGATCCGTTCCTGGTCTTCGGTGCCAACCGCCTCGGCAATCTGGCGCACGCCGCTTGCCTGGATGCCCAGCCCGGCGAGTGTCTGCGTAAGGTCGGATATCGACGTGTAGAGACCGACAAGACCGACGCCACCCGGCCCCAGCAGGATCGCCATCGCCTTGTTGCGGATGATGGAAAAGCCGATGTTCACGATCGAGGAACCGCCGATGACGGCCGTTGCCTTCAGAATCTGCGCATAGGTTCCGCTCGCCGCGCGCGTTTCGGTGGACATGGTTTTGGTGTCCATCCTGACCTCAACCGCCGTTGTGGAAATCCTGGGCAAGCAACCGGCGCACGACCGTTTCCGTACTGGTTTGCCAATGGCGGGGCTGCACGCCGAAAACCACCGATGCCTTTTCGCTGCAGAGCCGCGAGAATGCCGGGCGCCGAGCCTTGGCCGGATATTCCGACGTGGCGACATCGGTGACATCGGCAAACGGTCCACCATGCGTGCGGCTAACCGCAAAGACATGGCGCGCGAAATCGGCCCAGTTGGTGTCGCCGGCACCAGCCAGGTGGTAGATGCCGAATTGTCCTGCACCCAGGTTGCTTGCAATCTGAAGAATGCCGTCAGCGAGATCGAGAGCCGACGTCGGGTTGCCCCACTGGTCGGACACGACGGGAATCGCATTGCGATCCCTGGCGAGGGTGAGCATCGTGCGTACGAAATTCTTTCCGAACGGGCTGTATACCCAACTGGTGCGCAGGATCACATGCCGGGGATTGGACTGGGCAACGGCCCGTTCGCCCTCACACTTCGTCATCCCGTAGACCGTCTTCGGACCCGTTTCAGCCTGCTCCCGATAGGGTTTGGGATCGTCGCCGGCGAACACATAGTCGGTCGACAGGTGGATGACGGGCGCACCGATGAGCTCGGCCGCTTCGGCGACTGCGGACGCGCCTGCCACATTGACCGCAAAGGCCCGTTCGGGTTCATCTTCCGCCCGGTCGACGGCGGTGTAGGCAGCGGCTGAAACAACCACGTCGGGTTTTGCCGAGACAATGGATGCGATGACGGATTTCCGGTCGGACAGATCAAGCTGCGGCCGCCCGATCGCGCTCAGTTGCACGCCGGGCAGGTCGACTGCCCTCTCTGCGAGACTTCGCACGACCTGACCGGCCGTGCCGGTGACCAGGATTTTCATTGCGCCGCCACGAGCCTGCCAAGGCGTTCCCCGGCATAGTGCCCCTCGCGAATGGGCCCCCACCACCATTCATTGTCGAGATACCAGTCAACGGTGCGGGCAAGTCCTGTTTCGAAGCTTTCCCTGGCTTTCCAGCCGAGCTCGCGCTCCAGCTTCGAGCCGTCGATCGCATAGCGCCGGTCATGGCCCGGCCGGTCCGCCACAAACGTGATCAGGCTGCGGTAGGAGCCGCCGTTGCGTCGCGGTTTCCTGGCATCGAGGATATCGCAGATCGTTTCGACAACGCGGATGTTGCTGCGTTCGGCGTTGCCCCCGACATTATAGCTTTCGCCGACTACGCCGTTGCGCGCGATGAGCGCCAGCGCCCGCACATGATCCTCGACATGAAGCCAGTCGCGAATGTTCTTTCCGGCGCCATAGACCCGCAAAGGTTGCTCGTCGAGCGCGTTGAGGATGGTCAGCGGGATAAGCTTTTCGGGGAAGTGGAACGGGCCGTAGTTGTTGGAGCAGTTGGAAAGAACGACCGGCAGACCGAAGGTGCGGTGCCATGCCCGCACCAGATGATCGGAGGCCGCCTTGGAGGCGGAATAGGGTGACGAAGGCACGTACGGCGTATCTTCCGTAAATCGCGCTTCCTCCTCATCGAGATCGCCGAAAACCTCATCCGTGGAGACATGGTGAAAGCGAAACCGCTCCGCCATCTCTGGCGGGAGATCGCGCCAGTATGCAAGGGACGCGCACAGCAGCCGGAACGTTCCCACGATGTTGGTTTCGATGAAATCGGCGGGGCCGTCGATGGAACGGTCGACATGCGTTTCGGCGGCAAGATGCATGACGGTGTCAATTTTCTCGGCACGCAGGATTTCGCTCACCCGCCGATCGTCGCGAATATCGGCGCGAACGAATGTATAGTTAGGAAGGTTTTCGATCTGCCGCAGCGACGCGAGATTGCCGGCATAAGTCAGCTTGTCGATGTTGACGACGCGGTCGGCCGGATTGCCTGTCAGGTATCGGCACAGCGCCGATCCGATGAACCCTGCACCGCCTGTGACAAGTATGTTCATGGACGGCCCCCTCTCATTGGAAATCGAAGACCCCGGCCTGTTTCAGCAGCGGCGCCTGGCGGTCTTTCTCAGAAAGCACAAGGTCTTCTGAAGGGATCGGCCAGGCGATGCCGATATCGGGATCGTCGAAGCGGATCGACCGGTCATGGGCAGGGGAGTAATAATCCGTCACCTTGTAGACGACTTCGGTATTCGGCTCGAGCGTCGCAAAGCCGTGCGCGAACCCTTTGGGGACGAAAAGCTGGTTCCATGCCTCGGCGGACAGAACGACCCCGACCCATTTGGCGAATGTTGGCGATCCCCTTCGAATATCGACGGCAACATCGAAGATTGAACCGCGCACCACCCTGACGAGTTTGTCCTGCGCGTGGGGCGGTAGCTGGTAGTGCAGGCCGCGCAACACGCCACGGTCGACCGAGAGCGAATGATTGTCCTGGACGAAAGCGTCCGTTACGCCACCTTCGGAAAAACGCTGTGCGTTCCACGTTTCCGAAAAGAATCCGCGATCATCGATGAAACGGTTCGGCTGGATCTCGAGGACCCCGCCGAGGCCAAGCTCTGTCACCTTGAGGCCCATCAATTGGCCTCCTGGACCAGCCGGCGCAGATATTCGCCGTAGGTGGTCTTTTCCATCAGGGAAGCGCGTTGCAGAACCTGGCCACAGGTGAGCCAGCCAAGCCCGAGCGCAATTTCTTCGGGACAGGCGATCTGCGCGCCCTGACGCCGCTCGACAGTCTGCACGAAGGCGGAAGCGTCCTGCAGGCTGTCATAGGTGCCGGTGTCCAGCCAGGCATAACCGCGGCCGAGGCGGCTGACATGCAGATCGCCGCGATCGAGATAGGCATTGTTGACCGCTGTGATCTCAAGTTCGCCGCGAGCCGACGGCCGGATCGAGGAAGCGATGTCGACCACGTCATTGTCGTAGAAATAGAGGCCGGTGACCGCCCAGTTCGATTGCGGCCGGGAAGGCTTTTCCTCGATGCACGTCGCCTTGCCACTGCCATTGTCGAAGCTGACGACGCCATACCGCTCCGGGTCGTTGACGTGATAGGCAAAGACGGTCGCCCCCGTTTTCCTTGCCGCCGCTTCGCGGCAGACATCGGGAAGCCCGTGTCCGAAGAAGATGTTGTCGCCGAGAATCATGGCGACCGGGCCATCGCCGATGAAGTCGCGGCCGATCAGGAACGCTTCTGCAAGACCGTTGGGCTGGGCCTGTTCGGCGTAGGAAAGGCTGATGCCGAAATCGGACCCGTCACCCAGCAATTCCTTGAACAGGGGAAGGTCGCGCGGCGTCGAAATCACCAGGATTTCGCGGATGCCCGATAGCATGAGGACGCTCAGAGGGTAAAAGATCATCGGCTTGTCGTAGACAGGCAGAAGCTGCTTCGACACGGCGATGGTGATCGGATAGAGGCGCGTGCCACTGCCACCGGCGAGGATGATGCCCTTCATGCCAGCCCCATCCGGTATCCGTCCGCGCAGGGAACATGAACGCACGCGACTGCCTGCCGGCATTGCCGGCTTCGAACGTTATTGCCACTCACTGACTGACCTCGCTGGCTGCCGCAACCGGTCGTCGCGTCCCCGCAGGTTCGACGTCTGGACGATTTGCGAGGGTTATCTTGACCACATCGCCCGGTATCAGCGATGTCAGTTCCGTTGCCGGTACTTCGATAGCGCGACCGCTCTCCCGTCTTGTTATCGAAAAAGCGATCGCATCCTTGTCCTGACCGCTCTTGCTCGAGGCAAGAAGCTCAAGCAGAAGCCTCTGCGACGTATCGCGCTTCAGCCTGCTCTCATCGAGGCTGGCCTGCTCGGTCTGTAGCTCGGACGCCACATCGGTCTTCATCTTGTCGCGCAGGCCGTCGAGGTTGCGCGTTGCCTCGGTGATGCCCTGGCGCGCTCTCATGACGGCGGTGACCTGGTCGAGGCGCTCAGCCCGGTAGTTCGAAAGAACACGCTCCAGATCGGACTTGCGCGAAGCGACCGCGATTCCCTTCTCCACGAGCACGGATACACCCGAGAGTTCCTTCTCGGCGGATGCAATGCCGTCGTCGGCAGCCTTGATCTTTTCCTCGAGAACCTTGATTTCGGCGCTGAACAGATCGCGCAAATCGGAAAGCGACTTGGTTTGTCGCTCGAGTTCGTTGGCGCGCGCCTGGAAGATGATCTTCTCCTGAGCGAATACCTCGTCGGCGAGCGTTCGGTTCGAACCCGCAAGCGCCGGGGGGAAGCTGATTTCCTTCGCATCCGACATTTCGGCGCCGAGACGTGCAACGCGGGCGCTGCTGCGCAGGATGTCGTTGTCGAAGCCTTGCAATTCGCCGACCAGCCTGATCTCGGTTTCGGAATGCGCGCCGGATCTCAGCTCGCCGCCACTCAGCGCCAACGCCTGCAGGACAGTCAATCCGTCGCGGAATTTGTACTGGCCCGGCGTGTTGACATCGCCGACGACATAAATGGGTGGGTATTCCACGACCTCGACAGTGGTATCGGGTGCTGCGACCATTCCCGTCTTCGCCTGCAGCCGCTTCGAGATTTCGGCGGCAAGGCCGGCATTGTCGAGGGTGCCAACAGGAACCGATCCGATAACCGGCAGGGAAAGCGTACCCGCGTCGGACACTATGAATTCGCCGCCCAGGGCCTCCCAGCGTTCGTACTGGCCTTTCATGGGCATCCACTGCACGACGGTGAGGCGAACTTTGGTTTGCGGCGAGAGCCTCACATCTGCGGCCGCAGCGCTACCGGGCAGACAGAAGCTGGCAACGGCGACGCAACCTGCCATCAGCAGCGCGCACAGGGCCGAGGTTCCACGAGAGGCTTTCATATGCCGTCCTGTCCTTTCCGTTCTGGCCGGGATCGATTTCGACCCAGGTGGCCAGACGCAACGTATCGAGGCGCCGAAAGGGAACCCGCCCCCGGCAATCCGACTCTGCGGAATTATCGAAATCCTGAAAGGTGAAAGGGGGTGGTTTGGCCTTCATCCATATTGATGGGGTGGGGTGGCGCGGCTTTCGTCAAAAGGTAACCCGGGAGAGGTGAGAGCAAACCGGGTTACCGATCGTCGGGGTGTCCCCTGCCTGGCATGATCCCTTTGGTGGACAAGACGAATGGCCAGCCAATGTGCAAGATTCGCCGATCGGAGACCCGGCTCTGCGGCCTATTGTTCGCGCGCAAGTAGACGCTGAAGGGAAATGCCCTTCGACTACCGGGAGGAGACGGACCAGCGATGAGTTGTCCATTTCAGGATTTCGGCAGCATGGAGACCACCACGTGACAGAAGCCACGCCGAATTCCGGTCTCGGCCAGGATAGTGGCGGCACGGCGGCGGCAGCCGTCGAGCCGAAACGGGTAATCATCTTCGTCGCGGCAGCCGGGACAATTCCCATTAGCCTGATTTACGCCCTGGAAAGGGAATTTCCGTGGGTGGTTGTCGAGCAGGTGGAAAACGTCAAGGCGGCGTGTGCGGACTTTGCACATCCGGTTTCCCTGGTTCTGGTCGACACCATGCACCTCAGGGAGGCCGAGAACACGGCGGAGGAAATATTCCGCCAGCATCCGTTGGCTTTCGGTGCGCTGATCCAGCACGACACCAAAACTCCGCCTTACACCTATTCGGAGGTTCTGAGCTCTCAATTCGTTCGCAGCGTGCTCCCGATGAACCTCAGGCTCGACATCTGGCTTTCCGTCGTTCGGCTGATGCTGCGGGGAGGCGAATACATACCCCCTGACACGATGCATGCTCATTCACAGAGGACGAGCGGCCAGCATCCCCCGGCGCCGAACCACAGCGCTCCGGCCAATGGGCGTTCGGCGGTCAACGGCAATGTCAGTGATCTGACCAGCCGCGAAATCCAGATCCTCGAAATGGTCTCTCAGGGTCTTCAGAATAAGTCCATCGCAGTAAAATTCGGCCTGTCCGAGCACACCGTAAAGATCCACCTTCACAACATCATCAGCAAGCTAGGCGCCCATAATCGAACGGAAGCGGCGGCGCGTTTTCGCGATCACCTGGCTGAAAACCAGCCAGGTTTGATCGCGAACAGGCAGCTTCAACGCGGCTGACACCCGCGCGCGGCCCTTGGTCACCGCCCTTGTGTAAATTATCTCACAGATATCGTTGATTTTTTGGCTTAGTTGAGCTCAACGGCTTGCGCACGCCCCGAGTCATTCAAACCTAAATCAGCCCCGCTGCACCGTTTATTCCGAGGAGCAGCGGCAGGGCCAAAACAGTGCCCTTTGTCAAAAAGCGGGCGGCGATCCAGTCCCTGGCTTCGTCGAGAGATTGGAACATCTTGTTGTAGCCGTTCAGGCGGCCAAAGCCGGATTCGAGGAACCATTTGCCTGAGGCGCAATAAAGCTCCTCGTCGACTTGGGTGAGAACCGCCACCAACTGATCGGATTTGAGAACCAGAACGCCGGCCTCTCCAACATCCGTGGTCGCTAGACGGACATGGTGAAAGGCGAGGTCCGTATCGGCGCCTGCATATCGCGATGGCTGGTCCCCTGCAGAGGGCATCCCGCCCCCAGACAAACCCGCATAATCCATGGCGATGAAGACCCCCGATCCGACTATCAGTTCAGCAGACAACCGCCCCGACTGCAACGAGCAAGTTTCTCAACCCCTGCGAGAAACTATTCGCAACCGCAACGCGCAATTTTAGTAGCCGAATACTTTGAAAAACACAATAAGCTTGCGAGCCTCAACGCGACTTTTACCGAGGAAAATTATTGTCGAGGAGCGGCTTGCCATACCCATCGCGGGCCGACTGGCATTCTGTAGGCCGTTGCTTACCTAAGACCATCGAAAACAGTCAGCGAAGAGCCGGCGGGCGCTTTATCAACCTTGAGGCTTATCCAGATCCAGCTCAAAAAAAAGTCGTCCTAAAGCAACCTCGAGAAAATGACCGATCGATTGTCAAGCAGCAGACTTTCGTCGCATCCAATCGCCAGATTTGGCTTCCATCAAATCCTCGATTCCGAGGCTGCAACTGTCGCCTCGAACTTTGCGTACCTTGATGGCACAGCAATCAACGCGTCCCGCGTTGCTGATTTGCGCCAAACCAAGGGGATAAGCGGCCAGTTGGTGGTTGAATAAAAGCCGGACGCAGTCACTCGCTGCGAATTCGTGCCCCATAGATATACCGAAAGTAGTAATGGCGAACCGCAGACACTTATTCAATTATAGTTTATGATTCTGCGAATCTTACAGAAATGGATCATGACTTCTACCCAGAATCAGACCCTCCTTCAGTTCTTTCAGTCTCCGCCGATCGGAGCGATCTTCACAAGCGAGGAAATGGAAGCGCTGCGACCTCTGAACGTAGCGGCGAAACACTATCCTCCTCACACCGTCATCAGCCACCAGGGCGATGTTGAACAACGCTTGTTCATCATCAATTCGGGATGGGCCTGTAGTTATCGCGACCTCAATAACGGGGACCGGCAGATCATCGACTTTCCGCTGAAGGGAGACGTGGTGGGCGTTGTTGCATCGCCCGGACCGAGCACCGATTCATTGGCGTCAACAACCGAGATTTCCATTTTCGAAATGTCGCGAACCGCGGTGGGAAAGGCCTTCGGCCGCTCGCCATGGCTAGCGCAGTTCATTTTGAGCGCGGTAGCCCGCCAGTCCTCCATCGTTATCGAGCATTTGACGAACGCCGGCAGGCGCAACGCGCTGGTGCGCACTGCCCATCTTTTGCTCGAGATGGATGCGCGACTGTCAACGTTCGGTGAGAGCACGCAACAAGGCTTCGACTGCCCGCTGACGCAACAGGAACTGGCCGATGCACTTGGGTTGACCGCCATTCACGTCAACCGGACGCTGCGCGATCTGAGGGAGCACAATCTCGTCTCATTCCGATCCGGCTTCGTGGAATTCCTCGACAAGCCCCGGCTGATCAACATGATCGGCTTCGATAAGGAGTTCCTCGGTTTCAGGGTTTTTTCTTCGTCCCCCTAGCTTGCAGCGAACACTTTTCGCCAAGCGGTGTTGTGCAACCATCGCCATTTTCGAGCTACGCGAAACCTTTGGAAGCGTGGCAAGAATATTTTTCAAAGCTGACGATTTCTTCACATATCGTTTTTTTTGACAACGTTAACTTAGGTTAGGAAAAGCTCTCCAATTTTACTTATTGTTGGTCATACGGCTTTCCCAAGAGTCGTATGCGGGGAAACAAAAACGGGCGAGAATACACCAAACAGCGGCTTGGGGAGCAGCTACCAACTCAGTCTGAAATGCAAGGGGCGCAAGAACCGCTCATGAGAGCGGTCGGTGTAAGAAGGCGGGTATAAGAGTATGGATACCACAGCGGAAGTACATCACAGCAACTCTGTGCCAATTTCGTATGCAAGAGATGATATTGCAGCGGAGAGAGCTTTATCCGGCAGTACACGGCAAAGCCGAGAGAACCGCCTGCTGATTATCGACGGAAGGGCACTTGATCGGGAATGCCTCGCGCAAAGCCTGATCTTCCACAACCTCGGCATGGAGGTTTCGGCAGTCGGATCGATCGAAGAATGGCGTCAGCAAGAGGGCGTCTACGGCAGTCCGAAGGCTATTCTGTTCAACCTCGGCGCACGGAAAGTAACGGACTCCAATGTGGCCAGCGATCTCGCGCGGCTGACGTCGGAATTCCCCTCGATCCCGGTGGTGATCCTGGCCGACACGGACGATCTTGCGCAGATACTCAAGGCGCTGGAGTGCGGCGTCCGCGGGTTCATCCCCACATCGATCGGCATCGACGTGTGCGTCGAAGCCCTTGGCCTTGCCATTGCTGGCGGCATTTTCGTGCCGGCAAGCAGCGTTCTGGCCATGCGGCATCTGGTCGAGAGCGAGGTTCCCGAGGCGCGGCCGCTCACGGGGATGTTCACGTCGCGCCAGGCCGAGGTCGTACAGGCGTTACGGCGCGGCAAGGCAAACAAGATCATCGCTTACGAATTGAACCTGCGCGAGAGTACCGTAAAGGTCCACATCCGCAACATCATGAAAAAACTGAAGGCCACCAACCGCACTGAAGTGGCCTACAAGATAAACGACCTGTTTCCAGGGGAAGCCAGTTTCCCTGCACCAGGCATGACGGCCCGCTCGTGAGCGGTTGAAATCTGCTGCCGCGAGCCACGCATCAAGCGGTCGCCGCAAATAGGCGATCGACGCCATAGTGTGCTGCGTTTGTGCGCCGCGCGTTACCTGGCCCTTCCGCCCTGCCTTCCCCCAGGCAGACGCTGGAGGGCCGGTTTGCGGCATTTACAAACATTGTGGCATCACCATCATACCCAGCCAGTGCAATACGGCCGATGGCGGTTCACGGCAGGACAGCCGCGAAAGTCCACACCATCCGATACCGGAAGCCCGACGACCGGGTGCTGCGCGGCGATTATCAATCAACATGTTTACGCCGAAATGCGGGGTGGCGGTTTGGCGCGGCAGCGGTACTGTCGGCTATTCCGAGGGCACCGTCTTGAAGCCATTTCCAGATATCCCGGTTCCGGGTTCGCACTACAGCAGCAGCAACGCTGATTGTCAGCTCGCACTCGCGTCGGCCTTCGACGCACTTGCCAGGCAGGCCGAGCGTGCCGGGTGGCCGATCGGAGATGTTTCAGTTTCGCTGCTGATGCTCGCCTACCGCCATCTGAACAAGAATTCGGCCGGCGTGGACACCGTCAAGATAGCGATGGAACGGGCAATGAAACGGCGCCTTACTCATCACTGAGGTTCGGATCGTATCCTTGGGTAGAGGGATCTGTCTCGGACACACCCATCTCCCTATCGGCAGCATGGCTATAGTCCGCCGATCAGCAGCCTCCCTCTCTACCTCCTTTGTGCCGCCCATGCATCCGAATTGCCGGATAACCAGCATCGCGCCCCGATGATTTAATTTTCTTGCGGTTCATCGACGCGCGGGCGATCCGCGTCGTGACGAGTGCCTTGATACGCTTTGTGGCGGTTCCACCCATGGCCAGCAAACTTTCAACACGCATGCACGCCGCCGAATCGAGGCTCGCGAAACGTTGCCATCGCTGTGACGGCGACGGATTCTTGCTCATCGAACCCTCGGACATGCGATCCGACATGAACATCGCCAACGCGAAAGTGAGGCTCAGCGACGGGCGTTCGTCGCCCGCACTTGGATGGATGAACCCGTATCTCTACCCCCACGTCGTCGCGGCGGGGGTCGAGCTCCCCCAGATCGAAGCCTACGAATACGAATGCCAGCGTTGCCTCGGGTCAGGCGAAATCCGGTGGGGCCGCGGCAAGAGCCTGCCTCCGGTCGGTTTGATGCGCGCCTGGTAGGGGGCCTGAATGTCGGGCAAGAAGCGGACAGCAGCGAAGAGCGGCGATAACTAAGTGCTTATCCAAGCCGCATGGCGGAGAGGGAGGGATTCGAACCCCCGATGGGCTTGCACCCATGCCGCATTTCGAGTGCGGTGCATTCGACCACTCTGCCACCTCTCCGGATGCATGGTCGGCCGTTGCCGGCGCGGCGCACTCAATAACGGCTGTGGTGCCCGCCCGCAAGGGCCAATATCGATCAAATCGCCGCATCGCGTTGACTCCTCGACGCCCTTGGGATAAGCACGGCACGCTTCCGGCGCGGACTCTCTCTGCGCCGGTCGTGTTTTAAACCCATCCGACTGACAAAAAGACGGCCGGACTGCTCCTGGAGCAGCCAAAAGGCCGGACCGAACAGCGAAAGGCAAAAAATGTTCGCAGTCATCAAAACCGGCGGCAAGCAGTACCGCGTTGCAGCCGAAGATGTATTGAAAATCGAAAAAGTCACCGGCAACGTCGGCGATATCGTTGAAATCGGCCACGTGCTCGCCTTCGGCGAGGGCGAGAATGTGACGATCGGCGCTCCCTTCGTGGAAGGCGCTGTCGTGACGGCCGAGGTGGTCGAGCAGGGCAAGGCGCGCACCGTCATCGCCTTCAAGAAGCGCCGCCGTCAGAATTCGCGCCGCACCCGCGGCCATCGCCAGCTTTTGACCACGGTCCGGATTGCTGAAATCCTGACCGGTGGCGCAAAGCCAGCGAAAAAGGCTGCGGCCAAGAAGGAAGCGGCGGCTGCCGCTCCGGAAGCCGCAGAGAAGCCCGCCAAGAAGGCTGCGCCGAAAAAGGCTGCAGCCCCGGCGGAATCAGAGTAAGAACAAGGCCTGAAGGAGAACACCGATGGCACATAAGAAAGCTGGCGGTTCGTCGCGCAACGGTCGCGATTCGGAGTCCAAGCGCCTTGGCGTGAAGAAGTTCGGCGGCGAGAAGGTCCTCGCCGGCAACATCCTCGTGCGTCAACGCGGCACCAAGTGGCATCCCGGTACCAATGTGGGCATCGGCAAGGACCACACGCTTTTCGCGCTCGATCAAGGCGCAGTCGCGTTCCGCAAAAAAGCCAATGGCCGCACCTACGTATCGGTGAACCCGATTACGGAAGCAGCGGAGTAGCCGGTATCCGCGAGATAACACCGGCGCCCATCTCGGGAACCGGTGTCTGGACAGTCCAGAAAAGGATCAGGGGAGATGGGCCGCCATCTCCCCTTTTTCATGCCTGGAGGAAGTCATGGTTGCCGAGAAGGAAATTCTGGAAGACGAGAGTCCGGTCATCGATTGCCCGGTTCTGGTCACCGAGCGGCTGGTGATGAGACCGCCGCATAACGACGACATTCCCGAACTGGCCCAACTCGCCAACAACCGGCGCGTCGCCGAAATGCTGGCCCGCATGCCGTTTCCTTACGGCGAGACAGAGGCCCGCGCGTTCCTCTCAATGACCAAGGAGAGGCGGACCGCAGGCTGTTCCTATGCCCTCACGCTGGCGGAGAGCGGCGCTTTCATAGGATGCGCCGGCTTGAACGGCACCGATCGCGGCCTGGAACTCGGCTACTGGATTGGCGAGCCCTACTGGAAGCGCGGCTACGCCACCGAGGCGGCACATGCGCTGGTCGACCTCGCCTTCCGGGCGACCGCCATCGACCTACTGCATGTCTCCTGCCGGGTGATCAACCCGGCATCGCGCCGTGTCATCCACAAGTGCGGCTTCCAGTATGCCGGACAGGGCATGCTGAATTCGATCGTTGCCGGACAGGTTCCGGTCGAGCGTTATCATCTCGACCGCAAGACCTGGGTCAGCTTGAGGACATGGGCACGAGCATGATCCTGATCCGGCGGGATGATTGTCCCTGCCGGATCAATTCATTTCAAGCCAGACGGGAAGATGGTCGGAACCATGCGCGTCGCTGTCGATCCAAGTCTTGCCCACACGCCCCGCCAGGCTGGCGTGCAGGAAGGCGTAGTCGATCAGGCGATTGCGTTCCGGCCTCCCGTCGTCGACCCAGGAGACCGAGCCGGCGGGCAGTGGCTCGCCAAGGGTGAAGGCGTCGACCGGATGATGCGCGACGATCTGGCGGCCTTCCACATCGTCGACGCTGCCGGTCATCGCGACATATTCGGGCGAGCCCTGAACCATGTTGAAGTCGCCCATCAGCACGAAGCCTTCCGGGCACGGCGGCTCGGGGAAACCGAATTCCACGCCGCCGGAAAAAGCGCCACCCTCGAGGGGATAGCCGAATGCCCGCTGCTTCAGATAGCCGATCTGCTGCAGGCGCTCCTCGACATTCACATGGTCGAGATGGACCGAATAGACACGCAGCGCCTCGTCCGGCGTGACGATCAGCGCTTCAAGGGCCGAACGTTGCAGGTTGCCCCGGTTGAAGCGGCGGCTGCGCGGCAAAAGAAGATTGCGCGATCCGACGATCGGCCAGCGCGACAGCACCATGTTGCCGAAGTTCAGCCGCTTATTGGCGGGCCTGCCGTCGCCGTCGCGCCCACCGAAGTCGACATCCATCGCCGGCCCGAAAACATGGAAGTAATCTGGCAACAAAGCGGTGATGCCGGCAACCACGTCGGCGCCCTCGTTGCGGCTGAAATTCCGGGTGACTTCCTGCAGGGCGATGATGTCGGCGCCGGCGAGGCTGGCTGCGATGCGCTCAAGGTCAAACCTGCCGTCGCGGCCGATGCCGTATTGTATGTTGTAAGAGACAAGTTTCATGGCAATTTGCGGCTCCCGGCGTTTCCAGCAAACCCGCACTCGCACTCTCAGCCTGTTTGCGCTAGAGCAGGTCGCCGTTTCCATTAGCAGTGTAAAGCGTTGTCCGCCCGATGAAATTTCTCGACCAAGCCAAAGTCTTCATTCGCTCCGGTGACGGGGGCGCCGGCAGCGTGTCGTTCCGGCGCGAGAAGTTCATCGAGTTCGGCGGACCGGACGGTGGCGACGGCGGTCGCGGCGGCGATGTCTGGGTGGAGGCCGTCGACGGGCTGAACACGCTGATCGATTACCGATACCAGCAGCATTTCCGCGCCAAGACCGGCGTGCACGGCATGGGCCGCAATCGCACCGGCGCCAAAGGCGCCGACGTGATCATGAAAGTGCCGGCCGGCACCCAGATTTTCGAAGAAGACAATGAAACGCTGATCCATGACCTGACCGAGGTGGGCCAGCGCTATCGGCTGGCCGCCGGCGGCAATGGCGGCTTCGGCAACCAGCATTTCAAGACCTCCACCAATCAGGCGCCGCGCCGCGCCAACCCTGGCCTGCCGGGCATGGAAATGACCATATGGCTGCGGCTGAAGCTGATCGCCGATGCCGGGCTCGTCGGCTTGCCCAATGCCGGCAAGTCGACCTTCCTCGCGGCCGTGACCGCGGCGAAGCCGAAGATCGCCGACTATCCCTTCACCACCTTGCATCCCAATCTGGGCGTCGCCCGCGTCGATGCGCGCGAATTCGTCATCGCCGACATTCCGGGCCTCATCGAAGGCGCCCATGAAGGCGTCGGCATCGGCGACCGCTTCCTCGGCCATGTCGAGCGTACGCGTGTGCTTCTGCATCTCGTTTCCGCGCTGGAAGAAAATCCGGGGAAAGCCTACAAGACGGTGCGCGGTGAACTCGAAGCCTATGGCCAGGGCCTGTCGGACAAGCCGGAGATCGTGGCGCTCAGCCAGGCCGACACACTCGACCCCGACGCCCGCAAGAAAAAGCTCGCTTCGCTGAAGCGCGCCGCCGGGCAGCAGCCCATGGTGCTTTCAGCGGTTTCAGGCGAAGGCGTCGAAGCGGTGCTGCGTTCCCTTATTGCCATCGTCGAACAATCGCGCGCCGAACGCCCGGTCTCGGTCAAGTCCGAGTCGCGCTGGCAGAAGTGAGCGGATCGCGATGGCCCTAAAGTCGCTGAAGAATTACCGCCGCATCACGGTCAAGATCGGCTCCGCATTGCTCGTCGATCGCTCGACGGGACTGAAGCGCGAATGGCTGGCGTCGCTTGCAGACGATATTGTCGGCCTCGCCGCGAACGGCGCCGACGTACTGGTGGTCTCATCGGGCGCGATCGCGCTCGGCCGCACCATCCTTGGCCTCGGCAAGCGCGTGCTCAAGCTGGAAGAAAGCCAGGCAGCCGCCGCTGTCGGCCAGATCGCGCTCGCCGGCGCATGGTCGGAAGAGCTGGCCCGCCGCGGCCTGAAATCCGGGCAGATCCTGGTAACGCTCGGCGACACTGAGGAGCGTCGCCGCTACCTCAACGCCCGCGCTACCATCTCGACGCTCATCAAGATGAAGGCGATACCGGTCATCAATGAGAACGATACGGTCGCCACGTCGGAGATCCGCTACGGCGACAACGACCGGCTGGCCGCGCGCGTCGCGACCATGATGGGCGCCGACCTGCTTGTGCTGCTCTCCGACATCGATGGTCTCTATACCGCGCCGCCGGCACTTGACCCCACAGCGAAATTCATCCCGGTGGTCGAGCGTATCACCCCGGAAATCGAAGCCATGGCCGGAGCCGCGGCTTCCGAACTCTCGCGTGGCGGAATGCGCACCAAGCTCGACGCCGGCAAGATCGCCACCGCTGCCGGTGCCGCGATGATCATCACCGCCGGCAGGAGGTTGAACCCGCTCTCGGCCATCGAGCGTGGTGAGCGAGCGACGTTTTTCAAGCCAAGCGCCCAGCCCGTGAAGGGCTACAAGACCTGGATCGCGGGACAGTTGGAACCCGCTGGCCGGCTGACCGTCGACGCGGGCGCGGTCGGCGCCCTGCTGTCGGGCAAGTCCTTGCTGCCGGCCGGCGTCAAACTGGTCAGCGGCAATTTTTCGCGTGGCGATACGGTGGCTATCCTCGCGCCGGACGGCCGCGAGATCGCGCGCGGCCTTGTTGCCTACGATGCCGCCGATGCCGTAAGGATCGCTGGACTGAAAAGCACCGAGATCGCCACGGTTCTTGGCTATGAAGCGCGGTCGGCCATGGTGCATCGGGACGATATGGTCATGAGCCATGCCGCGGAGGCCGTGGCGCTTGTCCGCGCGGAAGGTTAGGCGATGCTGAAGCTGAAAGAAAACTCCCGCGACGATACCGCCTCGCTGATGGCCGATCTCGGCCGCAAGGCGCGCGCGGCCGCAAGGCCGTTGGCCATCGCCAATGCCGAGCGCAAGCATGCCGCGCTGATCGGCATGGCCGAAGCGTTGATCCGCCGGCAGGACGAGATTCTCGATGCCAATGCGGTCGACATGAAGAACGGCCAGGACGCCAAGCTGTCCCCGGCCCTCATGGATCGCTTGAAGCTGACGCCCGGCCGTATCCGCGACATGGCCGACGGCATCCGCGCCATCGCTGAGCTGCGCGACCCTGTCGGCGAAGTCATCGCCGAATGGGACCGTCCGAACGGCCTGCACATCGAACGTGTCCGCACGCCGCTCGGCGTCGTCGGTGTGATCTACGAAAGCCGGCCGAACGTGACCGCCGATGCCGGGGCACTCTGCCTGAAGGCCGGCAATGCCGTCATCCTGCGTGGCGGCTCGGACTCGCTCAATTCGTCCGCAGCCATCCATGCCTGCCTTGTCGAAGGATTGAAGGCGGCAAAACTGCCTAAAGATGCGATCCAGCTTGTGCCGACGAGCGACCGCGCAGCGGTCGGCGAAATGCTGAAAGGTCTTGACGGCAATCTCGACGTCATCATTCCACGCGGCGGCCGCAGCCTTGTCGAGCGCGTGCAGACGGAAGCCCGCGTTCCGGTGTTCGCGCATCTCGAAGGCATCTGTCACCTCTACATCGACCGCTCGGCAAGCCTCGACATGGCGATCGGGATCGCGGTCAATGCCAAGATGCGCCGCACCGGTATCTGCGGCGCCGCCGAGACGCTGCTTGTCGACCGTGTGGTGGCAGGCACCCACCTGACGCCGATTCTCGAGGCGCTTGCGAAGGCCGGCTGCGAAATCCGCGGCGATGCGGACGTCGTCAAGGCGTTTCCTTTCGCCAAGCGTGCGACCGAGACCGACTGGACCACCGAATATCTCGACGCGATCATTTCGGTGAAGCTGGTCGACGGGATCGCCGACGCCATCGAGCATGTCGAAACCCACTCCTCGCATCACACCGAAGCGATCGTCGCGGAGGATGCGAAAACGGTCGAGAAATTCTTCAACGAGATCGATTCTGCGATCCTTCTCCACAATGCCTCGACCCAATTCGCCGATGGCGGCGAATTCGGCATGGGGGCGGAGATCGGCATCGCCACGGGCAAGATGCATGCGCGCGGCCCGGTCGGGGTCGAGCAGCTTACATCGTTCAAGTACCGCGTGCGCGGTTCCGGCCAGATCCGGCCTTGAGCGATATCTCGACGCTCTATCCGGAGGTCGGGCATCGCTATTTGCGCATGCCGCATGTCGAAAAGGGCATGCAGGTGGGCCTCTTCGGTGGCTCGTTCAATCCGCCTCATGCCGGCCATGCGCTGGTGGCCGAAATCGCCCTGCGGCGGCTCGCCCTGGACCAGCTCTGGTGGATGGTCACCCCAGGCAACCCCCTGAAGAGCACCAGGGAACTTGCGCCGCTTGCCGAGCGTATCCAGCTCTCCGAAAAGGTCATGCACGACCCGCGCGTCAAGGTGACCGCCTTCGAACTGCGCCACCACATCCGTTACACCGCCGACACGCTGGCGCTGGTGAAGGCGCGCAATCCCGGCGTCGACTTCGTCTGGATCATGGGCGCCGATAATCTCAGGGATTTTCACCGCTGGCAGCGCTGGCGCCAGATCGCCATGACCTTTCCGATCGCTGTCATCGACCGGCCCGGCTCGACGCTTTCGTTCCTGTCGTCGGTGGTGGCCAAGACCTTCGATTATGCGCGCGTCGACGAAGGTGACGCGCCTCGTCTGGCGCGCATGAAGGCGCCGGCCTGGACCTTCATACATGGACCTCGCTCGTCGCTCTCGTCCACCGCGCTCCGCAAGACGATGAACCCTGCCGGGTAGCGCCTGCCTTGCCGCCGACAGGTTGAGGGATTACTGATTGGACGACCGGAACACAACTGACCGAACCGACGTGAACGTTTCCCTCGACACCCGCAAAAACATCGACGCTCGCAACGTTTCCGAAGCGTCGGCCGGTGCGATCCTGACGATCGACCTGAACGCAATCCGCGAAAACTATCGCCGCCTCAAGACGAAACTCGGCAAAGCAAGATGCGCCGGCGTGGTGAAGGCCGATGCTTATGGACTGGATGCCGCCCAGGTTGCGCCTGCCCTCGCCAAGGAGGGCTGCGACGCGTTTTTCGTGGCGCATGTCGACGAGGGGATGGCACTGCGCGGTGCACTGGGTCCGGTCCCGAAAATCTACGTGCTCAACGGTTCTCCGCCCGGCGCCGAAGCCGAATGCACCGCACATCGCCTGGTCCCTGTCATCAACAGCCTGGAGCAGCTCGAGGCGTGGCGGCAGACAGCCAAAACCCGCGACAAGAAATTGCCCGCCGTGATCCAGGTCGACAGCGGCATGTCGCGGCTCGGCATGGCGCCCGTCGAAGTCGAGCGCCTCGCCGCCGATCTCGATGCACTGGAAGGTATCTCCATCGATCTCGTGATGAGCCATCTGGCTTGCGCCGACGAGCCTGACAACCCGGCCAACCCCTTGCAGCGCCGAAATTTTGAAACCTTGCGGGCGAAACTCCCATCAGCTCCCGCGTCCTTTGCCAACTCGTCGGGGATATTCCTGGGATCGGACTATCACTACGATCTCGCCCGTCCAGGTGTCGCGCTCTACGGCGTCAACCCCACCCCCGGACACCCGAACCCGATGCTTCCCGTGGTTAGCTTGTCGGCAAAAGTTATCCAGACGCGTGAACTTACGGGCGACACCGGCGTGGGATATGGCCACAGCTTCCGGACCAGGGAGCCGTTGGTGGCGGCGACCATTTCCCTTGGTTACGCGGATGGCTGGCAACGCCGGACTGCCGGAGCGGCCTTCTTCAAGGGTATTCGCCTGCCTTTCGCCGGCCGGGTGTCGATGGACAGCATCATCCTCGATGTTTCCGCCCTGCCGCCGGGCACGCTGAAAGCCGGTGACCTTGTTGACCTGATCGGCAAGGAGCAGACCGTGGACGAAGTGGCCGCGATCGCCGGCACCATCGGCTACGAGGTGCTTACCGGGTTCGGAAAGCGTTTTCACCGACGATATATAGGTGCCTGACCGACACCTGCTGCGCCGACGCTTCGCAGCTTCGAGCTTGACAAGCGCAGCCCGGTCGGAAAGGTTCAGGCCATGCGCAACGCGGCCAAACTTCCCAGCCGATTTTTCTTCCGGGTCTGCCCGATCGCGGGATCGTAGCCCCGGCTCGGTCGCCATGCGCCGTCCGAGCCTCGGGGCACCTGTTCACAACGCATAATCCAGAACGTCTGCGAGACCGGTAACGGTCCGCGTGGCGTTTCGCGACAATTGCATACGCCGAAAGGCGTCCGGCAGAACCGCCAGTACGAGGCAGGTCGCCGCAGGATCACGGAAGATTTCATGCGCCAGGACACCAAAAACCGCCAGCCACCCAATATCATCGTCAGCGAGACCGACCACCAGCGCTTGACCACCCTCGCCACCGCCGCACTCAGCCGTATTCCTGACGTCGCCGGAGATCTGCTGTCCGAGATGGACCGCGCCAGGATTGTGCGCCCCGGCAAGATTTCACCGACGGTTATCCAGATGGGTTCCGTCATCGAGTTTCAGTCGGAAATCGATGACCAGAAGCGCATCACCCTGGTGTATCCGGGCGAGGCGGACATCGCCGAGGGCAAGATCTCGATCCTGACGCCTCTGGGTACCGCCCTGATCGGTCTGTCGCAGGGCCAGTCGGTGATGTGGACGGCCCGGAACGGACGCCAGCTGACCCTGAACATTCTGGCGGTCGAACAGCCAACGGTGCCGGCAATCTGACGGTGGGTGAAAAAATGACCCGCTTCGAACGCTGGCGGCGTTCGGCCCGCCGCCGCCTCCAGAACCGCGCGGGATGTCTCGTCGCAGGATCGTAGCCCCTGCGCCCGGCGCATGGCGTCGCCATGCCGGGCCAGGGGATCAACCTTCCACAGTCATCCCGAGTTCATAATCCAGGCGGAGCCGTGCGCCCGCCGATGGAGGTTCAGAATGTTGGCCAGTGCGGCATGTCAATTGACGACCAAGGACTATACGATTCTCGAAGCGATTCTTACGCGGCAGGACAGCCGGGACGATCCGGTCCTGCCGATCCTCAAGCGCAAACTGTCTTCCGCAAGGGTGGTTTTTCGCGAAACCGTCCACCCCGACGTGGTGACCCTCAACAGCCGCGTCGCATTCCGCGTTGACGATAGTCCATCGATCACGCGTATTGTCGTGCAGGGCGAGCCTCGCGGAATGGTCGGCATGACGCTGCCGATCACGGTGCCGCGAGGGCTGACCTTGCTCGGCATGGCGAAGGGCGATACTGCGTTGGTGATGCGACCAGACGGTTCCCACGAAACGATCCTAGTGGAAGACGTGCTCTTCCAGCCGGAGGCTGCGAAATGGCCCCACGCGCGAAGCGCGCGGGCCGCCCACACTGGCGCGCCATTTCTCAGGCTGGTCCATTCGACGGATACGCCTGTGCCATCCGCAACCATTGCCACCGGCATTCCGGCGGGCGATGACGACCCCGGCCCGACCGCGGCCTGAACGACCGGAGAATTGGCTCTATGAAGATACTTATCCTCGGCGGTGGCGTGATCGGCACCACGACGGCGCATTATCTCGCCGAGGCGGGTCATGAGGTGGAGGTGGTCGACCGGCAACCGGGCGTCGCGCTGGAGACGAGCTTCGCCAACGCCGGAGAAGTATCGCCCGGCTATTCGTCGCCGTGGGCCGGGCCCGGCGTTCCGATCAAGGCGGTCAAATGGTTGCTGATGAAGCATGGTCCTCTGGTCATCAGGCCGCTCCTCGACCCCGCGATGTGGTCCTGGGTGTCGAGGATGCTCGTCAACTGCACCTCGGCCCGCTACGCCGTGAACAAGGCGCGCATGGTGCCGATCGCGGAATACAGCCGCGATATGCTGAAGGCGCTGCGCGCCTCCACCGGCATCGCCTACGACGAACGCAGCCAGGGCACGCTGCAGCTTTTTCGTACCCAGAAGCAGGTGGACGGCACCGCCGGCGACATCGAGGTGCTGAAACAGTTCAACGTGCCTTATGAGGTGCTCGACCCTGCTGGCTGCATCGCGGCGGAACCGGCGCTGGCCGCGGTGCGCGAAAAGTTCAAGGGTGGCCTGCGGCTGCCCGGCGACGAAACCGGCGACTGCCAGATGTTCACTACCAAGCTGGCCGAGCATTGCACGGCGCGCGGCGTAAAATTCCGCTTCGGCACATCGATCGAAAAGATCGTCGCCAGCGGCGGCGCCGTCACCGGCGTCGTCACTAGCGCGGGCCTGTTGACGGCGGACGCCTACGTCGTCGCGCTCGGTTCCTATTCGCCGGTGCTGCTGAAGCCGCTCGGCCTTGGCGTTCCGGTCTATCCGATCAAGGGTTACTCGATCACCGTGCCCATCACCGACGCGGGCGGAGCACCGGAATCGACGGTCATGGACGAGACCTACAAAGTGGCGATCACCCGGCTCGGCAACCGCATCCGCGTCGGCGGCACCGCTGAAATCTCTGGCTATGATATGAAGCTGCGCGAGGCGCGTCGCGACACGCTGATGCATTCGGTAGGCGATCTTTTCCCCGGCGGCGGCGACCTCTCGAAGGCGAGCTTCTGGTGCGGACTCAGGCCGATGACGCCGGACGGCCCGCCCATCGTCGGACAGGCGGGGCCGAAAAACCTCTACCTGAACACCGGCCATGGCACACTGGGCTGGACCATGGCCTGCGGTTCGGGCCGTGTGCTGGCCGACGTCATCTCCGCCAGAAAACCCGAGATCGATGTCAGCCAGCTAGGCCTGCAACGCTACGCGTGAGGACGGTTATTTCAACGAACGGGGATGGTCCTCCGATTGGTACATCGAGATCGTATGGCCGTCCGGATCGGCAATATCGGCCGACCATCCCCCGGGGGCATGGCTGACCGGGGTGACGATCGTTGTGCCTTTGCTCGCCAGCGCCGTCACCACATTGTCGATGCCTCCGTCCGGGAGATCGAAGACGATGACCGGCGAATTGCCGGGCCGCGAATCCTGCTGGAAGAAGATCAGTTCAACGCCGTTGGCCGTGCGGGCCATCAGCCAGGTATGGCCGTCGCCGTCATCCTCCATGCGCTCGACATCGAGGCCAAGGACGTCGCGATAGAACATCTCGGTCCTTGCTATGTCAGAGACGTAGTAGCAGACGGTGCCGAGCTTTGATTTGCCGAACATTTTTCACTCCTGATGGTTGGACATACGCTTCCCTGTTGCCGGCGTGACGCATTTTGTGAGGCTGCCGATCACAAAAAGATGTCCGTCAGGATCGTGACTGGCCAGCAGGATCCCTTCACTGCGCGCCAAGCCGAGCAATGACCGCCGGATGCAGCCGAAATTCAGTTTGCCCGAGAGGCCGGTCATGTCCTCGATGCGGCCATTGCCTGCGTCGCGCCAGCGCCTTCTGATCTCGGCAAAGCGTTGCCGCAACGCCGGATCCGACAGGCGCTGCAGCCAGGCGATTTCCTGCCGCGTATGGCCGGTCAGCACCAGCAGCGCCGTGGTACGCAGCGCCGGCGGCAATGCGGCCAAAAAGCTCCTGGGAAGTTCGTCGCGGTCGCCCGGCACCGGCTGGATCACCCCGGCCCAACGGTCGTCCCGTTTCTTGCGCCGGATCGCCGTCCGGGCATCGAAGGCGGCGCGCCGCCTCAGCGCACCGCGCAGCCAACGGCGGTTTTCGGGAGAGGAAAGATCGCTTCGCCCCGCTTCCACCGCTGACAGGAGAATGGTCTGCAGGAGATCTTCAGCCTCGTCCGCGCGACGCGTGACGCGCCGGGCCTGACGCAGCAATTCGACATAGGGACGCGAGAGCAAGCGAGATCCTCGGCTGGGCGATTGACGGACGATAAACGAGGCACACCGGTTGCAAAAGCGCGGCACAACCGTCTGGTGCATGCTTCAGGCAAACAGCGCACGCTCCTTTTCCACGGCCTTGGCGATGAAGCCGGCCACCGTCTGGATGCGGCGAAGCGGACGGACGGATTCGTGATAGACGAGCCAGTAGGCGCGGCGGATCGGGCGCGCCGCCGGCACGGCCACAAGTTCGGGGATGGCGCGCGCGATGAAAGCGTGAAGGATGCCGATGCCGGCGCCCGAACGCACCGCCTCGACCTGTCCCAACGCCGACGAAATGGAAAACCCGGCATGCCAGTCCGGGCTGAAATCGGCGGCATAGTCGAGGGACGGGCTGATCACCAGATCGGGCACATAACCGACAAGCCGATGGCTTGAGAGTTCTTCCGGCGTTTGCGGCATTCCGTTCGCCTCGGCATAGCCGCGCGAGGCGTAGAGACCAAGCGCATAGTCGACCAGTTTCTGGGCGACCAGCCTCCCTTCCGAGGGGCGCTCGGTGGTGATCGCAATATCCGCCTCGCGCCGTGACAGCGAAAACGAACGCGGCACCGGCACGAGCTGGATCGACAGATCGGAATAGAGTGCGGTAAGCGCGCCGAGCCGCGGCGCCAGGTAGGCAACGCCGAACCCGTCGGGCGCGCCAATACGGACCGTTCCGGAAACGTCGTCGCCATCGCCCGACACTTCGGCGCGCGCCGCGATCATGTCGGATTCCATGCGCTCCGCGATGCCAAGGAAACGCTCTCCCGCCGGCGTCAGTTCGCTGCCCGTGGTAAGCCGGCGAAACAGCTTTGTGTTAAGCGCCCCCTCCAGCGTCGCGACGCGGCGCGAGACGGTGGCATGGTTGAGATCGAGCCGTTTGGCCGCGCCGAGTATCTGCCCGGCTCGCGCCACCGCCAGAAAAATACGGACATCGTCCCAGTTCATCGGCGAAACCCGTCGATATAGCAGAAAACGCCATTGTTCCCCACTATGCATAAAATGAAACTCGCTGATAGCCCGCACATTAATTTCCGCACAACGGATGCTGTTCCCCTCGCGTTGCCATTTCCCTGCGGAAGCAGGACAATGCAGCATCAAACAAATTCAGGGAGAGAACGATGGTCGAGTACGGTCATTTCATCGGCGGCAAAAGGGTCGCCGGCACCAGCGGGCGCAAGCAGGACGTGATGCAGCCAATGGACGGCTCGGTGCGCGGCACCGTCGCCCTGGCCTCCGCGAACGAACTCGCCGCCGCGGTGGAGAATGCAAAGGCTGCGCAGGTGGCCTGGGCGGCGACCAATCCGCAGCGCCGCGTTCGCGTGCTGATGAAGTTCCTCGAACTGGCCAACCGCGAATACGATTCGCTCGCCGATATCCTGGCCCGTGAGCATGGCAAGACCATTGCCGACGCCAAGGGCGACATCCAGCGCGGCCTTGAAGTGGTGGAAGTCTGCATCGGTGCTCCGCACATGATGAAGGGCGAATTCACCGACGGCGCCGGCCCGGGCATCGACGTCTACTCCATGCGCCAGCCGCTTGGCGTCGTCGCCGGCATCACCCCGTTCAATTTCCCGGCCATGATTCCGCTGTGGAAGATCGCCCCCGCCATCGCCTGCGGCAACGCCTTCATCCTGAAGCCCTCCGAGCGTGATCCGGGCGTGCCGTTGCGTATTGCCGAACTGTTCCTCGAGGCAGGCCTGCCCGCTGGAGTGCTCAACGTCGTCAACGGCGACAAGGAAGTGGTCGACGCGATCCTCGATCATCCCGATATCAAGGCCGTCGGCTTCGTTGGATCGACGCCGATCGCGCACTACATCTATTCGCGCGGCTGCGCGGCGGGCAAGCGCGTGCAGTGCTTCGGCGGCGCTAAGAACCATATGATCATCATGCCTGACGCGGATATGGACCAGACCGTCGACGCGCTTATCGGCGCCGGTTACGGCTCGGCCGGCGAGCGCTGCATGGCGATCTCGGTGGCCGTTCCGGTTGGCAACGACACCGCCAATCGCCTGATGGAAAAGCTGATCCCGCGCGTAGAAAGCCTGAAGGTCGGCCCCTCCACCGATTCCTCGGCCGACTTCGGCCCCGTGGTGACCGCCCAGGCGCTGGAGCGCATCAAGGGTTATGTCGATATCGGCGTCAAGGAAGGCGCCAAGCTCGTCGTCGACGGCCGCGGCTTCACGATG
Source organism: Neomesorhizobium albiziae (assembly GCF_900114255.1). GTDB lineage: Bacteria > Pseudomonadota > Alphaproteobacteria > Rhizobiales > Rhizobiaceae > Neomesorhizobium > Neomesorhizobium albiziae. The sequence goes on from NZ_FOSL01000003.1 coordinate 332,142, forward strand.
CAGGGCTATGAAAACGGCTACTACATGGGGGGCTGCCTGTTCGACGAGGTGACGCCAGACATGCGCATCTACAAGGAAGAGATTTTCGGACCCGTGCTCTCTGTCGTGCGGGCGCCGAACTATGAAAACGCCATCAAGCTCGCCAACGACCACGAAATGGGCAACGGCGTCGCCATCTTCACCCGCGACGGCGATGCTGCGCGCGATTTCGCCAGCCGCGTACAGGTCGGCATGGTCGGCGTCAACGTGCCGATCCCGGTGCCGATCGCCTACTACACCTTCGGCGGCTGGAAAGCGTCGGGCTTCGGCGACCTCAACCAGCACGGCGCGGATGCCTTCCGCTTCTATACCAAGACGAAGACGGTCACCTCCCGTTGGCCGAGCGGCGTAAAGGACGGCGCGGAATTCGTCATCCCGACGATGAACTGACCTCGAAAGAGCTTCTGAACAATCGAAAACCCGGGCAATGCCCGGGTTTTGTTTTGTGAACCGGACAACGATCGGTTTTCCGCCGGTGCCCATGCTGCCGACAAGTTCAGAGTCACAGCCATCTTCCCGGCTTGTTTTTTTGCCGGGCAGCACCACATCAAACTATAGCGGGAGCGTCATGAATTGCTCCCGAAGACAGACCGGAACAGGGAAGGAGCGACGCGATGAAGACGTCGAAACCGGGCTGGATCGTTTCGGCGGATTGAGGTCCCCGTATACGCCTCTTTTGCCGGGACGCGATGGCAAAGGAGGTGCCCTATGGCACGCAGGTTCTTATCCCACTGGATAAAATACGCGCTTGCGGCGGTACTGATGGCGACAAGCACTGCTGTCGCACAGGCCCAGCAAAATTGCGGCCCGCATGCCGATCTGATCGCTCATCTCCACGAGAAATATCAGGAGCTGCAGGTGGGTTATGGCACGGTCGGCACTATAGCGATGATGGAAGTCTATGCCTCCGCCGCGGGAACGTGGACGATCATCGTCACTGACGTCGCCGGCAAGAGCTGCATCGTAGCAGCCGGCGAGGGATGGGAGACCACGACCGCTGCGACCTGGCCGGACGCGTAACCTTCCTTGCTTCGGCGCGGAACCGCCGTCCAATTCCACGGCCTGTAATTTCACGCTACCGCCGAACCGCGGCTTCGGCGTTGGCGCGCAACATGCCGATCAGGCGACCGGCCGCCTCCCCCGCACCGTCTTCGTCGCCGTCTACGATGGCTTTGACCAGCGTGACATGATGCTCCGTCGACGCCGCCAGGCCGGAGTCGGCCTGGTAACGGAACCAGAACCGGCGGCTGTGCGTCTGCAAGGGGGCCGCCAGTCTAGCTGCGAACGGATTGTCCGAAGCAAATGCCAGCGCCTCATCGAGCGCCTTGTCGGCCTCGAGGAAGGCCACCACGTTGCCGGTGATGGCTGCCTTCTGCATCGCCATGCCGGCGTCATGGAACTGCTCGGCAGCGCCGCGCGTGACGAAGCGGGCGGCGGATCGGGCAAGGATGACCTCGACCCCCAGTCGCGCATCGAGCACGCGCAGCCAGTCGCCGGCATGCAGTGGCGCTACCGCGACGCCGGCGCGCGGACGCACCTCGAGCAGCCCCTCCCACGCCAGCCTCTGGATCGCCTCGCGCACCGGCGTTCGGCCGAGTTCCAGCCGGTCGATCAGCGCACCCTCGGTGGTCACGCTTCCCGGCGCCAGCTCCAGTGTCACGATCAGGCGCTCCAGTGCCCTGTATGCCTTCACCGCCACCGGCTCGAAGGTTGCTGTCGCGATCTCTTCAGGCAAGTTCGCCTCCTGGTTGATATATTTTTGATATATCACAACGCCATTTCGGTTGACAGCCAGCATTGCCCGTAATATATCATTGATATATCAGATGGAGAGAGCCATGTGGAGCGGAGTTTTTCCGGCCGTCACGACAAAATTCACCGAGGATGACCGCCTCGACCACGCCGAAATGGAGCGCTGCTTCGGCTTGCAGATAGATGCCGGCTGCGATGGCATCATCGTTGCCGGTTCGCTCGGTGAAGGGCCGATGCTGTCGCATGACGAGAAGATCGATGTGCTGAAGACGGCGCAGAAAGTAGCCGGCAAGAAGCCCGTGCTTCTGACCGTCAACGAACCCGGCACCCGCGAAGCCGCAGCGATCGCCAAACGCGCTGCAAAGGAAGGCGCCAGCGGCCTGATGGTGGTGCCAAGCCCGATCTACCACACCAATCCGCAGGAGACCGTGGCTGCCCTTACCGCCGTTGCGCAAGCAGGCGACCTGCCGGTGATGATCTACTCCAATCGCCTCGCTTATCGCGTCGACGTTACCTGCGACGACATGGAAAAGCTCGCCGCCGACACGCGCTTCGTCGCCATCAAGGAATCCTCGGACGACATCCGCCGCTCGACCGAGATCATCAATCGGTTCGGCGACCGCTTCGACCTGTTCACTGGCGTCGACAACCTCGCCTTCGAGGCGCTGTCGGTTGGCGCCATCGGTTGGGTCGCGGGCCTCGTCGTCGCCTTCCCGCGCGAGACGGTGGCGATCTACCAGCTGATGAAGCAGGGCCGCCGCGAGGAGGCGCTGGCGATCTATCGCTGGTTCCGGCCGCTTCTCGACCTCGATGTATCGACCTACCTGGTTCAGAACATCAAGCTGGCGGAAGTGCACGCCATCGGCACCAACGATCGGGTGCGCATGCCGCGCCAGCCACTGTCGGGCGAGCGCCGGGCGACGGTGGAAAAAATCGTCAAGGACGCGCTTGCGGTGCGCCCGACCCTGCCGTCATTCTGACCCGCAAGATAAACATCAGCGAAAAGCCAGCGCCCATGGCCGAGGCCGCCCCGTCAGAGATCGATATTGCCGTCATCGGTGGCGGCATCGTCGGCATCTGTGTTGCGGCTCATCTGGCCGAGGCCGCGCGCAGCGTCACGATGATCGACCGCACCGGCATCTGCGAGGAGACCAGTTCCGGCAACGCGGCAGCACTCGCCTTTTCCGACATCCTGCCCCTCGCTCATAAGGGCATGCTAGCGAGTGTGCCGAAATGGCTGGCCGACCCGCTCGGCCCGCTGTCGATTCCGCCCGGCTATCTGCCGAAGCTCGCGCCCTGGCTCTACCGCTTCTGGCGCGCAGGCAGCCCAAAGAAGTTCGAAGCGAGCCTAGCCGCGCAGGCTTCGCTCATGAAGCTTGCCGAGAGCGCCTGGATGGGACTGATGGAGCGCTCCGGTACCAGGCCGATGCTGCATGAGGACGGCTCGCTGGAGCTTTACCAAGGCGAGGCCGAATTCAGGGCTTCGCTGGCCGGCTGGGCGGCTCGGGACCGCTTCGGCATCGACTACCGGCATCTGGCATGGGACGAAATCGCCGCCTATCAGCCCGGCCTGTCCGACAGCTTCAGCGCTGCAACGTTTGTGCCGGGCTGGAAGACCGTCAGTGATCCGAAGGAGTTCGGGAAGGCTATCTGGAGTTATGCCGAGAGCAAGGGCGCGACCTTCGTCCGGGGCGACGTTGGGCTGGTTCTCCCGCGCGGCGAAAACACCACCGTCCAGCTTCGCCAGGGCCGCACTCTGATGGCTCGACATGTCGTGATCGCCGCTGGCGCCTGGTCGCATCTTTTGGCGCGGCAACTCGGCGAGAAAATCCCGCTGGAGACCGAGCGTGGCTATAACACCACGCTGCCGTCGGGCGCTTTCGACATTAAGCGACAACTGATCTTTTCCGGGCACGGCTTTGTCATCACGCCGCTTGCCACCGGCATCCGGGTCGGCGGCGCTGTCGAACTCGGCGGTATCACCCGGCCACCAAACTTCCAGCGCTCGAAGGCGATGCTCGCGAAGGCCAAGCGCTTTCTGCCGGGCCTCAAAACCGAAGGCGGCCGCGAGTGGATGGGATTTCGCCCGTCCCTGCCGGATTCGCTTCCGGTGATCGGCCGGTCCCGCGGCCATGCGAACATCTTTTATGCTTTCGGTCACGGCCACCTTGGATTGACCCAGTCGGCGGCGACCGGAAGCATGATCCGCGATCTCGTGCTCGCGCGTGACCCATCGATCGACCTTTCACCCTTTTCCGCACAGCGGTTCTAATTCGGAGCACCGGCGCCATGGCGCGGCATTCTTTCCACTGTATCGACGGACATACCTGCGGCAACCCGGTCCGGCTGCTCGCCGGCGGCGGGCCGCTGCTCGACGGCGCCACCATGATGGAAAAGCGCGCGCATTTCCTCGCCGAATACGACTGGATCCGCACCGGACTGATGTTCGAGCCGCGCGGCCACGACATGATGTCGGGATCGATCCTTTATCCTCCGACGCGCGAAGACTGCGACATTGGCATCCTGTTCATCGAGACGTCGGGCTGCCTGCCGATGTGCGGCCACGGCACCATCGGCACCGTGACCATGGCCATCGAGCATGGGCTGGTGAAGCCGAAGACCCCCGGCATACTGCGCCTCGACACCCCGGCCGGGCTGGTCATCGCCGAATACCGGCAAATCGGCGAATATGTCGAGGAGGTGCGCATCACCAACGTGCCTTCCTTCCTCTACGCTGAAGAACTGGCGGTCGAATGCCCGGTGCTCGGGCCGCTGAAGGTGGATGTCGCCTACGGCGGCAATTTCTACGCCATCATCGACCGCCAGGAAAACTTCCGCGACATGCAAGACCATTCAGCCGGTGACCTGATCGCCTGGAGCCCGGTGATTCGGCAAAGGCTGAACGAGGCCTACTCGTTCGTGCATCCGGAAAATCCGGGCATCGACCGGCTGTCGCACATACTGTGGACCGGCGCGCCTAAACATGAGGAAGCGACGGCCCGCAATGCGGTCTTCTATGGCGACAAGGCGATCGACCGGTCCCCTTGCGGCACCGGCACGTCGGCCCGCATGGCGCAGCTTCACGCAAAGGGCAGGCTGAAGACCGGCGAACCCTTCGTGCACGAATCGATCATCGGTTCGCTCTTCACAGGGCGCGCCGAAAGGGAAACGACGGTAGGCAACCGGCCGGCCATCATCCCTTCGGTTGGGGGTTGGGCGCGGACGACAGGTTATAACACCATCTTCATCGACGACCGCGATCCTTTTGCTCATGGTTTCGTCGTCGTCTGACACTTTTGGAGGCGGAAGGAAGACGGACAGGCAGGGTTTCAAAGGGCTCTGCAAAATGCAAGAAATCGCCGTAACATGACCGGATAACGCGAATTTGTTCGATAGAAGCGTAAGAAAATCCCGGATTAGTCAAAGACATTGCGTTGTGCCAGTGCTAGCTTCCGCGTGGTCCAGGGAGGGATCCGGGAAGAAGCAACACTCTCGCGCCGCGCGGGCCGGGAGACGCCGCACCGCAAATTTCACGTTGCAATCCGGGCTCGAAACTTTAGGACTAGGGGAAATGAAAAGGAATGCGACCCGCCAAGGGCGACATTCCCGGGGAGCGGCGTTTACATGGAATATTTTGTCCAGCAGCTTATCAACGGGCTGACGCTGGGATCGATCTATGGGCTGATCGCGATCGGCTATACGATGGTCTACGGCATCATCGGCATGATCAACTTCGCCCACGGCGACATCTTCATGGTTGGCGCTTTCGGCGCGTTGATCACCTTCCTGGTACTTGTCGGCCTCTTCTATTCGGTGCCGGTGGTCGTCGCGCTTCTGGTCATGATGATCGTCGCGATGCTCTTGACCAGCCTCTACAACTGGACGATCGAAAAAGTGGCCTACCGGCCGCTGCGCGGCTCGTTCCGACTGGCGCCGCTGATCACCGCCATCGGCATGTCGATCGCGTTGTCCAACTTCGTGCAGGTCACGCAGGGCCCGCGCAACAAGCCGATCCCGCCGATGATCTCGAAGGTCTACGAGGTATTCGGCATCTCGATCTCTCTGAAGCAGATCGTCATCGTCATCGTCACCACCGTGCTGCTGGTGATCTTCTGGTATCTCGTCAACAAGACCTCGCTCGGTCGCGCGCAGAGGGCCTGCGAGCAGGATCGCAAGATGGCAGCGCTGCTCGGCATCGACGTCGACAAGACGATCTCCATCACCTTCATCATGGGCGCTTCGCTCGCCGCGGTCGCCGGTACGCTCTACCTCATGTACTACGGCGTCGTGACCTTCTCCGACGGCTTCGTGCCGGGCGTCAAAGCCTTCACCGCGGCGGTGCTCGGCGGCATCGGGTCGATCCCCGGCGCCGTGCTCGGCGGCCTCTTGATCGGCTTCATCGAGAGCATGTGGTCGGCTTATTTCTCCATCGACTACAAGGACGTCGCCGCCTTCTCGATCCTGGCGATCGTCCTGATCTTCCTGCCCTCCGGCCTTATGGGCCGCCCGGAAGTAGAAAAGGTTTAAGCCGATGGCAATTTCGACCGCCGCCTCGGACAAGGCCGCAGGCAACAACGTATTCGCCACTGCCATCCGCGAGGGCCTTTATGCAGGACTGATCGCGTTCGGCCTGTTCGTGCTGCTGATCGGCCTGAAGACCGATCAGAACATCCGCAACGAACTCGTCATCGTGCAGCGCTGGGGCCTGCTGGCGATCATGGTCGTCATCGCCGCGGTGGGGCGTTTCGCCTACATCGCCTATGCGGTTCCAGCAATCGAGAGGCGGCGCGCTGCCAAAGCGGCGGCGCCGGCTGCCACGTCGGTGGAAGAATCTTTTCTGAAGCGCAACCTGAACACGATCGGGCTCGCTTTCCTCTTCCTGTTTCCGGCGATCGTGGTGACGTTCAGTGGCCTTCAGGGCTCGCTGAAGTGGATCGACAATTTCGGCATTCAGATCCTGATCTATGTGATGCTGGCATGGGGCCTGAACATCGTGGTCGGTCTGGCCGGCCTGCTCGACCTTGGCTACGTCGCCTTCTATGCCGTCGGCGCCTATTGCTACGCGCTGCTTGGCACCGAGTTCGGCTGGTCGTTCTGGATCCTGCTTCCCGCCGCCGGCGCGATGGCTGCCATGTGGGGCATCATCCTCGGCTTCCCGGTGCTACGGCTCAGGGGCGACTACCTGGCGATCGTGACGCTTGCATTCGGCGAAATCATCCGCCTCGTGCTCATCAACTGGCGTGAAGTGACCAACGGTGTCGCCGGCATCTCGGGCATTCCGAAGGTGACCTTCTTCGGCCTGATGAGCTTCAACATCTCGGACGAGAATTACTTCGGCAAGGTGCTCGGGCTGGCGCCGTCCGGCGTCTACTACAAGATCTTCCTCTACTACCTGATCCTGCTGCTTTGCCTGCTCACCGCCTTCGTGACGATTCGGCTGCGCCGCATGCCGGTCGGACGCGCCTGGGAAGCCCTGCGCGAGGACGAGATCGCCTGCCGCTCGCTTGGCATCAACACCACCAACACCAAGCTGACCGCCTTCGCCATCGGCGCGATGTTCGGCGGCTTCGCCGGCTCCTTCTTTGCGGCGCGGCAAGGCTTCGTCAGCCCCGAATCCTTCATCTTCCTGGAATCGGCTGTCATCCTCGCTATCGTCGTCTTGGGCGGCATGGGTTCGCTGACCGGCATCGCCATCGCCGCGGTCGTGATGATCGGCGGCACCGAGATCCTGCGCGAGATGCAGTTCCTCAAGATGGTGTTCGGACCGAGCTTCACGCCGGAACTGTACCGCATGCTGCTGTTCGGCCTCGCCATGGTGGTGGTCATGGTCTGGAAGCCGCGCGGCTTTGTCGGCAGCCGGGAACCCACGGCATTCCTCTACAAGCGAAAGGCCGTATCCAGTGCCTTCACCAAGGAAGGGCACGGCTGATGGTTGAGGCTCAGCAATCCATGAAGGACCCGATCCTCAAGGTCGAACATCTGTCGATGAAGTTCGGCGGCCTGATCGCCATCGGCGACCTCTCCTTCGAGGCGAAGCGCGGTGATATTACAGCGCTTATCGGCCCCAACGGCGCAGGCAAGACCACCGTGTTCAACTGCATCACCGGCTTCTACAAACCGTCCGAGGGCATGATCACCCTGACCCGCCAGAACGGCGAACAGCTGCTGCTCGAACGGATGCCGGATTTCCGTATCACCGCAAAGGCTAAGGTCGCGCGTACCTTCCAGAACATCCGCCTGTTCTCCGGCATGACCCTGCTGGAGAACCTGCTGGTCGCCCAGCACAACAAGCTGATGCTGGCCTCGGGCTTCACCGTGCTTGGCCTGCTCGGCCTCGGCACCTATCGGCAGGCATCCGACGAATCCGTCGAACTGGCGAAGTTCTGGCTTGAGAAGGCCAACCTCATCGACCGCGCCGACGATCCGGCCGGCGATCTCCCCTATGGCGCTCAGCGGCGCCTCGAGATCGCGCGCGCCATGTGCACCGGTCCGGAGCTGCTCTGTCTCGACGAGCCCGCCGCCGGCCTCAATCCGCGCGAATCGGCAGCCCTCAACGAACTGCTGATCGACATCAAGGAGCACAGCGGCACCTCGATTCTGCTCATTGAGCACGACATGTCGGTGGTCATGCAGATTTCCGACCACGTCGTGGTGCTGGAATACGGCCGCAAGATTTCGGACGGCGATCCGACTTCGGTCAAGAACGATCCGCGCGTCATCGCCGCTTATCTCGGCGTCGACGACGAAGAGGTCGAGGAAGTGCTTGTCGAGGTTGGCGACGAACAAGTGATCGAGCAGCTCGACGCCGAGCCGGACCGGGCGCACGGTCCGGGAGATTCGTCCTCGATGATGGCCGGTTCGGTCTCCGACACCATCGCGCACAGCGACGATTATGGCGAGCGCGTCACCGTCTCGCGCAGCGCCTCGAAGGCCGATCAAGTTGATCGGCGTGCCGCCAGGGCAAGCGAGGCTGCGTCGCAGGCTGCTGCCAAGACGGCCCCGACCGCAAAGAAGGCTTCAGCGAAAGCATCGCCGGCCTATGGTCTCACCGGGACGGCAAAATCGGACAGGCCTGCAGGGATGGCGAAACCGGCAGCAAGACCCGTTGCAAAATCTGCTCCGGCAAAGAGCGCAGTCGCGAAGCCAGCGGCTCCGGCCAAGTCGAAAGCTGAGGCAAAGCCTGTCGCCGCCAAAAAGGCGCCGGCGCTGTCCAACACGCTTGCTGCGCCGCGCGGCGGCAAGGCCGATAGGTTGATCCTGATCAAGGGCATCGGGCCGGTGAACGAGAAGAAACTCAACGAGCACGGCATCTTCCATTTCGACCAGATCGCGGCATGGAAGAAGGCCGACATAGCGGCGGCCGAGGCCTATCTGGCTTTCGACGGCCGCATCGAGCGGGAAGACTGGATGGGGCAGGCGAAGGTTTTGGCCAAGCAGGGCGCAACGAAGCCTGCTGCCAAGCGCGGGGGTAGCAAGTGATGGCTGCGAAAGCGCTGCTTCAGGTCGAGGGCGTCGAGACCTACTACGGCAACATCCGCGCGCTGAGCGGCGTCACTGTCGCGGTCAACGAAGGCGAGATCGTCGCCCTCATCGGAGCCAACGGCGCCGGCAAGTCGACGTTGATGATGACGATCTTCGGCAGCCCGCGGGCGCGCACCGGCAAGATCACCTTCGCCGGCACCGACATCACGGAAATGCCGACCCACGAGATCGCGCGCATGCGCATCGCGCAGTCGCCGGAAGGCCGCCGCATCTTTCCGCGCATGACGGTCAAGGAAAACCTGCAGATGGGCGCCAGCCTCGACAATCTGCAGCATTTCGACGAGGACGTCGAAAAGATGTTCACGCTGTTTCCGCGCCTCAAGGAGCGCATCGCGCAGCGTGGCGGCACGCTGTCGGGCGGCGAGCAGCAAATGCTGTCGATCGCCCGCGCGCTCATGGCGCGGCCGAAACTGTTGCTGCTGGACGAGCCGTCGCTCGGCCTGGCGCCACTTATCGTGAAGCAGATCTTCGATGCCATCCGCGAGCTGAACCGCACGCAGGGCCTCACCGTGTTCCTGGTCGAGCAGAACGCCTTCGGCGCCTTGAAGCTCGCCAACCGCGGCTATGTGATGGTCAACGGCAAAGTGACGATGAGCGGCACCGGCAAGGAACTGCTCGCCGATCCGGAAGTCCGCGCCGCCTATCTCGAAGGCGGACGGCACTAATGCATGTCGCCCGAAAGTGTCCTCGGTTTCGGGAGAAACGACATGCGCAAACAAGAAATTACGGCGCGGGGGCCGAATCCCATTCGGCGCGACGCGCTGTAGCAGTCGGGAGACAATGACGATGCAGGGAATTCTCTACGAGGAACCCTCGATTCTGCAGTTCTTTTTTGTCACCTGCCTGCTCGGCGGCTGGGCGGCCTGGATGACGGGGCGGGCCTGCGCGCAAACCTGGCGCCCTTATTCCGGGCTGGTTCTCTACCTGCTTCTGCTGGGCATTGCGGTGCGTTTCATCCACCACGCGCTGTTCAACGGCACCATGTTCACCCTGCAGTACTATGTTGTCGACACCATCGTGCTGCTCGTTATCGGCACGCTCGGCTACCGCTATACGCGGACCAGCCAGATGGTGTCGCAGTATCACTGGCTCTACGAGCGGGCCTCGCTGCTTTCATGGAAGCCCAAGGCCTGAACGCGTCCGCCCCAGCGGTTCGCCCGCATTCACCATTCGCGCTGATTTGGGGACAAATCGGCGTGACAACTGCCGGAAAATCGGCATTCTATCCCTTCTGCGATATGGGTGGGTCGCACGAACGGGTTGTCCAAAGCTCACCCTGTTTAATGGGAGTTTATCAATGAAGAAGTCACTGTTGTCCGCAGTTGCTCTGACCGCGCTCGTCGCGTTCAGCGGCAGCGCCTGGGCGGACGTCATTATCGGTGTCGCCGGCCCGATCACCGGCCCGAACGCCGCTTTCGGAGCCCAGCTCCAGAAGGGCGCAGAGCAGGCGGCCGCCGACATCAATGCCGCTGGCGGCATCAACGGCGAGCAGATCAAGGTCGTCGTCGGTGACGACGTCTCCGATCCGAAGCAGGGCATCTCGGTCGCCAACAAGTTTGTCGCGGATGGCGTCAAGTTCGTCGTCGGCCACTTCAACTCGGGCGTCTCGATCCCGGCCTCGGAAGTCTATGCCGAGAACGGCATCCTCGAGATCACGCCTGCCGCGACCAACCCGACCTTCACCGAACGCGGCCTCTGGAACACGTTCCGCACCTGCGGCCGTGACGATCAGCAGGGCGGCATTGCCGGTGCTTACCTCGCCGCCAACTTCAAGGACGCCAAGATCGCTGTCGTTCACGACAAGACGACCTACGGTCAGGGCCTTGCCGATGAGACCAAGAAGGCCATGAATGCCGCTGGCGTCACGGAAGCCCTCTACGAGGGCGTCAACGTCGGCGACAAGGACTTCTCGGCGCTCATCGCCAAGATGAAGGAAGCCGGCGTCTCGATCGTCTATTGGGGCGGCCTGCACACCGAAGCCGGCCTGATCATCCGTCAGCTGGCCGACCAGGGCCTGAAGGCGACGCTGGTTTCCGGCGACGGTATCGTGTCGAACGAACTCGCTTCGATCGCTGGCGATGCGGTTGCGGGCACCCTCAACACCTTCGGTCCCGATCCGCGCCTGATCCCGGCGAACAAGGAACTCGTCGAGAAGTTCCGCGCGCAGGGCTTCGAGCCGGAAGCCTACACGCTCTACTCCTACGCCGCGATGCAGTCGATCGCCGGTGCAGCCGCTGCGGCCGGATCCAACGATCCGCAGGCTGTTGCGACCGCGATGAAGGAAAAGGGTCCGTTCAAGACCGCTCTGGGCGACATCGCCTTCGACGAGAAGGGTGATCCGAAGCTTCCGGGCTACGTCATGTACGAATGGAAGAAGGGCGACGACGGCAAGTACACCTACGTCCAGAAGATGTAGGCTTCTTCCTTAGTCGACCAAAAACAAGGATGCCCGGCGCGCAAGCGCCGGGCATTTTTGTTGCGTCGCGACGTTGATTGCCGCAATGATGTTTGCACTGCAGCATTTTCGGCGCTAAGCGGTCCAACGACCTTTCCGTCCCCTGCCCCAGCGGAGCCTGGCCGTGCCAATCACGAAACTTCTTGTCGCTAACCGTTCCGAGATCGCGATCCGCGTCTTTCGCGCAGCCAACGAACTCGGCATCAAAACGGTCGCCATCTGGGCGGAAGAGGACAAATATTCCCTGCACCGCTTCAAGGCGGACGAATCCTACCAGGTCGGGCGTGGTCCTCACCTTTCCAAGGATCTCGGCCCGATCGAAAGTTACCTGTCGATCGACGAGGTAATCCGGGCGGCAAAGCAGTCTGGCGCCGATGCAATCCATCCCGGCTATGGTCTGCTGTCTGAGAGCCCGGAATTTGCCGAGGCCTGCGCCGCCAACGGCATCACCTTTATCGGACCTTCGCCGGAGACGATGCGCAGGCTCGGCAACAAGGTCGCCGCCCGCAACCTTGCCATCGAGGTTGGCGTGCCGGTGGTTCCGGCTACCGACCCGCTGCCGGATGACCTCGACGCTATCAAGAATATGGCAGCGGATATTGGCTTCCCGGTCATGTTGAAGGCATCCTGGGGCGGTGGCGGTCGCGGCATGCGCGCCATCCGCTCGGAAGCCGACCTCGGCCGCGAAGTGATGGAAGCCAAGCGCGAAGCGAAAGCCGCGTTCGGCAAGGACGAGGTCTACCTTGAAAAGCTCATCGAGCGCGCCCGCCATGTCGAGGTGCAGGTGCTCGGCGACACCCATGGCAACGCCGTTCACCTTTTCGAGCGCGACTGCTCGATCCAGCGCCGCAACCAGAAAGTCGTGGAGCGCGCGCCCGCCCCCTATCTCGACGAGAGCCAGCGTGAGGAACTCTGCGCCTATGCGCTGAAGATCGCCCGCGCCACCGATTATGTAGGCGCAGGCACGGTCGAATTCCTGATGGATGCCGATACAGGCAAATTCTACTTCATCGAGGTCAATCCGCGCATCCAGGTCGAGCACACCGTCACCGAACAGGTGACCGGCATCGACATCGTCAAGGCGCAGATCCACATCCTCGATGGCGAAGCGATCGGCTCGACGGCTGCAGGCGTGCCTGCGCAGGCGGATATCAGGCTGAATGGCCATGCTCTGCAGTGCCGCATCACGACGGAAGATCCCGAGCAGAATTTCATCCCGGACTATGGCCGCATCACCGCCTATCGCGGCGCCACGGGCTTCGGCATCCGCCTCGACGGCGGCACCGCCTACTCCGGCGCGGTGATCACCCGCTTTTACGACCCGCTGCTGGAAAAGGTGACCGCATGGGCGCCTACGCCGCAGGAGGCGATCGCCCGCATGCATCGCGCCTTGCGCGAGTTCCGCATCCGCGGCGTGGCTACCAACCTCACGTTTCTCGAAGCGATCATCACGCACCGCGCCTTCCGCGACAATTCCTACACGACGAAGTTCATCGACACGACGCCGGAACTGTTCGCCCAGGTGAAGCGGCAGGACCGCGCCACCAAGCTGTTGAACTACCTTGCCGACGTCACCGTCAACGGCCATCCAGAGACGCGCGGCCGCCCGAGGCCGAACGCCGAGGCGGCGCCGCCCGTGGTTCCCTATGTCAACGGCTCGGTGCCAGCCGGCACCAAGCAGTTGCTCGACGATCTCGGGCCGAAGAAGTTCGCCAGCTGGATGCGCGACCAGAACCGCGTGCTGGTCACCGACACGACGATGCGCGACGGCCACCAGTCGCTGCTGGCGACGCGCATGCGCACGCACGACATCGCAGGCATCGCCGGTGCCTATGCGCGCACCTTGCCCAACCTCTTCTCGCTGGAATGCTGGGGCGGCGCCACCTTCGACGTTTCCATGCGCTTCCTGACCGAAGACCCTTGGGAGCGGCTGGCGCTGGTGCGCGGCGGCGCGCCCAATATCCTTTTGCAGATGCTGCTGCGTGGCGCCAACGGTGTCGGCTACACCAACTACCCCGACAATGTGGTGAAACACTTCGTCAAGCAGGCAGCGCTCGGCGGCATCGACCTCTTCCGGGTGTTCGATTGCCTCAACTGGGTCGAAAACATGCGCGTCGCCATGGACGCGGTTGTCGAGGAGAACAAGCTCTGCGAAGCGGCGATCTGCTACACCGGCAACATCCTCGATCCCGACCGCGCCAAATACGACCTCAACTACTATGTCGGCCTGACCAGGGAACTGGAAGCCGCCGGCGCCCACATCATCGCCGTCAAGGACATGGCGGGACTGTTGAAGCCCGGGGCGGCGCGCGTGCTGTTCAAGGCGTTGCGCGAGGCGACCGACCTGCCCATCCACTTCCACACGCACGACACGTCCGGCATCGCCGCGGCTTCCGTGCTGGCGGCGGTCGAGAACGGCGCCGATGTCATCGACGCGGCGATGGATTCGTTTTCGGGCAACACCTCGCAACCATGCCTGGGCTCCATTGTCGAGGCGTTGCGCGGCCATGAACGCGACCCGGGCCTCGACCCGCAATGGATCCGCCGCATTTCCTTTTATTGGGAAGCGGTGCGCAACCAGTATGCGGCGTTCGAAAGCGACCTCAAGGGGCCGGCGTCGGAGGTCTACCTGCACGAAATGCCCGGCGGCCAGTTCACCAACCTCAAGGAGCAGGCGCGTTCTCTCGGGCTGGAGACGCGCTGGCACGAGGTGGCGCAGGCCTATCACGACGTCAACCTGATGTTCGGCGACATCGTCAAGGTCACGCCATCCTCCAAGGTTGTCGGCGACATGGCGCTGATGATGGTCAGCCAGGACCTGACCGTCGCCGATGTCGAGAATCCGGCCAAGGACATCGCCTTTCCCGATTCGGTGGTTTCGATGCTACGCGGCGATCTCGGCCAGTCGCCTGGAGGCTGGCCGAAGGACTTGCAGAAAAAGGTGCTGAAGAGCGAGAAGCCGATCACCGCCCGCCCCGGTTCGCTGCTCAAGGAGGCCGATCTCGAGGCAAGCCGCGCCGAGATCGAAGCGAAGCTGGAGCGCAAGCTCACCGAGTTCGAATTCGCTTCCTGGCTGATGTATCCGAAGGTGTTCACCGACTTTGCCGGCGCACAGGAGACCTACGGTCCGGTCAGTGTGTTGCCGACGCCCGTCTATTTCTACGGCATGAAGCCGCAGGACGAAATTTTCGTCGATCTCGAACGCGGCAAGACGCTGGTCATCCGGTGCTTTGCAATCGGCGAAGTCGATGACAAGGGCATGGTGACCGTGTTCTTCGAGCTGAACGGCCAGCCGCGCCGCGTCAAGGTTCCCGACCGCATGCATGGCGGTTCAGCCGCCAAGGCAAGGCGCAAGATAGAGCCCGGCAATGAAGCACATGTCGGCGCACCGATGCCGGGCGTGGTGTCGACGCTCGCCGTATCGGCCGGACAGTCGGTCAAGGCAGGCGATGTCCTGCTGTCGATCGAGGCGATGAAGATGGAAACCGCCCTGCACGCCGAGCGCGATGGCATCATTTCCGAGGTGCTGGTGCGCACCGGTGACCAGATCGATGCGAAAGACCTGCTGGTGGTATTCGGCTGACGGAAGATTGCGCCCTGCCACGCGAAGTGTCGCGTGGGGCGAACTGGCTCAACGGAATCCGCGATTGCGGCGGTTGACTGTCGATTAAATCGATTTAGTTGTTTGCAATCCGTTATCTCCTGTCAGGATTCTGTCCATGGATACCACCAACGCCATGCAAGCGGCCATACGCGGACGTTGGGCCGTCGCGGCGATGTTCTTCATCAACGGTTTCATTCTCGGCAGTTGGGCGCCGCAGATTCCAGAATTCGCCGCCCGCCTCACCATCACCGAGTTCACGCTGGGCCTGCTGATCCTGTGTTTCGGTCTAGGCGCAGTGGTGGCCATGGTGGCGGCGGGCCATCTCATCGCGCGTTACGGTTCGCAGCGCGTGCTCCGGCTTTTTGCCGGCGCCGCGATCTTCGGCCTGCTGATTGTCGCGCTGGCGCCCAATGTACCGCTGGCAGCGGGAGCGCTATTCCTGTTTGGCGGCTCCATCGGCGCCATGGACGTTTCGATGAACTCCAACGCCGTCGTGGTGGAGCGAAAGCTGGCACGGGCGGTCATGTCGTCCTCGCACGGCTTCTGGAGCCTGGGCGGCTTTGTCGGCGGCGGCACCGGCGGGATCCTGATCCAGAATTACGGGCACCTCTCCCATGCCTTCATGGTCACCTTGATTGCCTTGGTCGGCATCGGCCTGGCATTCCGCTATGTCGTTCCCGACGATCAGCCGATGGCGCAGGAACACAAGACCTTTTCGCTGCCGCGCGACCCCATGATCTACGTCATCGGCTTCATGGCGCTTCTATGCATGAACTCCGAAGGCGCGGTGCTCGATTGGGCCGCGCTCTACCTTCGTCAGGAACTTGGCACCGACATCGCGACAGCGGGTTTTGCATTTGCATTCTTTTCCGGCGCCATGGCCATCATGCGCTTTGCCGGCGACGGTATCCGCAACCGCTACGGCGCGGTCGCCACATTTCGGGTTTCGGCGGTCATCTCGGCCGCCGGAATGTTGGTCGCGGGCCTCGCGCCCTGGCCGTGGGTGTCGATCGCGGCATTCGCATTCTGCGGCCTTGGCATCGCCAACATGGTGCCGATCCTGTTTTCGGCGGCAGGCAACCATCCCGGGCTGACCTCGGGCGCCGGCATGAGCGTCGTCACCACGATGGGTTACTCCGGCATCCTCGTCGCACCGTCGCTGATCGGCTTCGTCGGCGGCAAGGTAGGCTTCTCGCCTGTCTACGTCGCGGTGGCGCTGTTGCTGATGCTTGTGTTCCTGATGTCGGGCCTCACCCGCTCCGCCGATCTCAACCACGACACCGTACAGGATCCGGTGCCGATCTGAACACGCAAGAACGCGCTGCTTCAGGCAGCGCGTTCTTGAAAGCCAGGCTCATTCGTCAGATTCTGCCCATCAGGACCAGGATCAGCAGCACGACCAGGATCACGCCGACAATGCCGGACGGCCCGTAGCCCCAGCCTGCCGAATGCGGCCATGCGGGAATCGCGCCAAGTAGGATGAGAATGAGAATGATGATCAGAATTGTGCCAAGCGTCATCGAAATTCCCCTTGGAAACGGTTTTGCAATACTGCGACAATGCACAAGGCCCGTGGGAGGTTCCCGCGGGCCTTGTTGATTTCGGCACCTGGCAGCAGTTGGCCGGCTTCTACTCGGCAGCCTTCGGGTAGGCGACTTTAGGCTTGACCGGCCCCACATGTGCCGGCACATCGACCGCCTTTCCGCGCCCGAACATCCGCTTCTTGATCTTCCCGAGCCAGCCGACATCGCCCACCTTGCGGGTGTCGCGGGTGAACACCATCAGCATCGAAGGGGTCACCACGAGCGTCAGTACCGTCGCGAAGGACAGGCCGAAGACGATCGCCGACGACAGCGCGATCCACCACTGCGTTGACGGCGCGTTGATCGTCGTCTCCTGATGGAAGATTTCGAGCCCGAGGCCGAAAGCGATCGGCAAGACGCCGAGGATCGCGGAAACGGCGGTCAGAACCACCGGACGGGCACGCTCACGGCAGGTCTGCATGACCGCATCGTATTTGTTCCAGCCCTCCTCGCGCAGCCGGTCGTAAGTATCGATCAGCACGATGTTGTTGTTCACCACCACGCCGGCCAGCGCGATGAAACCGATGCCGGACATCACAATGACGAAGGTCTGGCCTGTCGCGAGCATGCCGAGCAGTGCGCCTACAATCGCCATCACAACGCAGGTAAGCACCAGCACGACGCTGGTGAACTTGTTGAACTGCGCGAGCAGCACGATGAAGATCAGGAACATCGCCGCGCCAAAGGCATTGGTGAGGAAGGAGGCGGCTTCCGCGCTGTCCTCATTCGAGCCGGCCAGCTTCCAGTCGACACCCGGCTTGGCCATGTCCCCAACCACTTTGGTGACCGCCGCCTGTACCTCCGCCACCTGGAAACCATTCGCGACGTTGGCCTGGATGGTGATCGTGCGCTTGCCGTCGATGCGGTTCAGGATGCCGACGGTCGATTCCGGCTTGCGGGTGACGAAGTTCGAGATCGGCACCGAGCCATCGGCCGTTTCGACCCGCAACTGGTCGAGGGCGGCCAGTGTGCGCCGGTCCTCCGGCAGGCGAAGGCGAATATCGACCGCGTCGTCGACGCCCGCCGGCCGATACTCCGTCAGCTTGAGGCCGGTCGTCACCAGTTGCACGACCGTGCCGACGGCGAGTGGGCTGACACCGTATTGAGCAGCCTTGGCGCGGTCGACTTCCAGCGCCCAGTCGACCCCGGGCGGCGGCAGGCCGTCCGACAGGTCGATGACGCCAGGCACCTTGGCGACAGCCGCCGCCACCTGTTTGGCATAATCGTTCAGCCCGGTCGGATCGACCGCGGAAAGCTGAACCTGGACCGGCTTGCCGGTGGGCGGACCCGCATCCGGTACGCGGACTTCGACATCGACGCCCGGAATACCGGCCATGGCGACACGCAGATCGTCGAGAATATCGTGTGCCGACTTGCGCTCGCGCCAGTCGATGAACTCGTAGTTGATGACGCCGACGACGTCCTCCGGGATGTCCTGGCCGCCGCGCGTCTTGCCGACGCGCGTGTAGACTGACTTGATGCCGGGCCACCCGAGGATACGACGCTCCGCTTCGCGCGTGGCGATATCCATCTCTTCCAGCGAAAGATTGCCGCGGGCGTGGACATAGAGCAGTCCGTAGTCCGGTTCGACGGTGGGGAAGAACTCGACGCCGTTGCCGTATTTCACATAGGCGTAGAAGCCGCCGCTGAGCAGCGCGACCGTCAGCAGGAGCGCCGTGACCGGATAGTGCACCGCCTTCTTCACCACAGCCATGTAAAGGCCGTCCCGCCGGTCCTCCTCGGTATGCAGCGGCGCCTTGCCGATGATCGCTCCGATCGACGGCGCGAAGATCAGCGCATAGGCCATGGATGCGGCAAGCGTGACGATCAACGTTATCGGCAGGTATTTCATGAAGTCGCCGACGATACCCGGCCAGAACAGCAGCGGAGAGAAGGCGGCGATGCGGGTGAGCGTCGCCGCGATCACCGGGCCAGCCATGCGTTTGGCGGCTTCTTCGAACGCCTGCGCCTTCGGCATGCCTTCCGACATGCGCCGCTCGGCATATTCGGTGACGATGATTGCGTCGTCGACCAGCATGCCGACGGCCAGGATCAGCGAGAAGAGCACGATCATGTTGATCGTGTATCCCATCATCGCGAGCGCCAGGATGCCCATCAGGAACGAGGCGGGGATGGCGAGACCGATCAGCATCGAAGCGCGACCGGACAGCGCGTAGAGGATGACGATGAAGACCAGGATGACCGCGATCAACACGTGGTTCTGCAGGTCATTCAGCAACTGGTTGACGAAGGTCGACTTGTCCTGGGTGTAGGTCACCTTCAGGTCGGGCAGGGTCTGCTTGCTGTCGGCGACGAACCGGTCCGCGACCCTCTTGGCGCCTTCGATCGTCTCGACGACATTGGCGCCGATGCGCTTCTTGACCTCCAGTACGATGGCCGGCTTGCCGTCGAGACGGGCAATCGTTTCGGCATCCTCGAAGGTTGCGCGCACTGTGGCGAGATCCTGCACCCGCACCACGGCATCCGATCTGGCGACCACGGGAAGGTTGGCGACATCTTCCGGCGTCTCGATCAGTGCCGGCACCTTGATAGCGTATTTGCCTTCGGCGCCTTCGATGGAACCGGCCGCGACAAGGTTGTTCGACGCTCCGATCCCCTCGATCAGCTGATCGAGGCGCATATTGTAGGATGCGAGCTTCATCGGGTCGATGACGGCCTCGACCATATCGTCGCGCGCGCCCTGGATCGGCGCTTCCAGCACGCCAGGCACCTCCTCGATGCGATCCTGGAGTTCCTTGGCGGCGGCAGTCAGAGCGCGTTCCGGGATATCACCCGACAGGGTAACGAACACCACCGGGAATTCCGAGAGGTTCACCTCGTTGACCGTCGGCTCCTCAACGCCGGTCGGCAAATCACGCTTGGCGTCCTGAACCTTGTTGCGGGTCTCGATGAGCGCGTCGCCCAGATCCACGGAGGGGTCGAACTCGACGATGACGTTCGCGCCCCCCTGGTAGGCGTTCGACTTCATCTCCTTGAGGCCCTTGAGGTTCTTGAGCTGCTGCTCGACCGGCCGCAACAGAAGACGCTCGGCGTCCTCCGGGGAGATGCCCTGATAGACCAGGGAAACGTACATGATCGGGATTGCGACGTCCGGCTCGGCCTCTTTCGGCACTGCGCGGTAGGCAAGCGCCCCGGCGATCAGCAGGAACACCAGCACCGACAGCGTCAGGCGCGCATTGTTTATTGCAAGCTTGACGATATCCATGACAGACCTGTGTCGAGTCCCTAATTAATGCCGCTGTCGGCTTGGCCGGCGAGCTTCTTGACCAGTTCGGGGTCGACGGCCTCGGGGATCACTTCATCGCCCTCCTTGACCAGATCCTGACCCATGACGATCACCCGTGCATCGGACGGGATACCGCCAAGCAACAATCCACTTGGCGTGTCGTCGATGATGTCGATCGGGAAAAACCCAACCTTGTTAGCTGAATCGACGGCTCGGATGCCGAGATCGCCATCGTTGCCGAGCGTCACCACGGAACGCGGCAGCGCCACCGCATCGACAGGTTCGGACCGCAGCGTGATTTCAGCAGTCATCCCGGCCGGCAGCCGCTTGTCCTCGTTGGGCACCGCCACTTCGATGCGGAAGGTGCGGGTGGCGGCCGAGGCGTCGCGGCTTATGTAACGCAGCGTGCCCTTGACCGTCTCGCCGTTGACAAGCCGGATGTCGGCGTTGTTACCGAGCTTCAGATATTGCAGGTCGCGCTCGCTCACCTCGCCGATCACCAGCAGCGGGTCGAGATTGATCAGCGTCGCTACTTCGCCACCCGCCATGATGGCGCTGCCGCGTTCGACCGGTACACGGTCGATAACGCCATTGAACGGCGCATAAATCTCGTTGCGGGCGAGTTCAGCCTTGGCCGTCTCGCGCTGCGCCTTGGCGGCAGCAAGTGCGGCCCGCGCCTGATCGGCCTGCAACTTGGGTGCGTTGCCGCCCTTGACCAGTCTCTCGGCGGCATCGGCTTCCGCCTGGCGCTGCGTGACCAGCGTTTCCGCCATATCGACGGCAGCTTCCTTGTCCTCGGCGTCGAGCCTCATGACCAGATCGCCACGGTTGACATGTTGGCCCTGCTTGACCGGCAGTTCCTTGATGATGCCCATGACGCGAATGGCAAGCAGCGCGCGCTTCTCGGCTTCGGTGTGGCCGGAAATGCGGATCGCTCGCGCATGATCGAGGCGAGGCGGCGCAATCACCGCGACCTTCCGCAGGGGGGCCTTTGGCTGTTCCGCCGCTTGGGGTTTCTGTTCGGCTTCGGCTGCCGCGCTGCCGACAGACGAAAACTTTCCTGTTCCCATCCATGCCGCGAAAGCGACCAGCACTATCAAAGCGGCAACCTTGTGGAACCTCATCCGTGGCATTTCATGTTATCCATGTGGTTCCGGCCCGCTGTCATGCCCAGCGCTTTCGATATGGGTGCGCGGGTCGCCGGATGCAAATTTATACTGCCTTCGCGGGGCAGGCGGCGGTTTGTATCCCAAAGTTGCATCGCAAAACAGTCACAAATTTTCATGAATCGGCAAATCCTGACAATTGGTTGTCAGGATGTTTTGCAGTCAGGGGCACGGCGCGCCGGCCGCCACCCAACGCTGGATTGCAAGGAACGTCTCCTCGGCGGAGCCCGGCGCCGGCTCGCGCCCAGGGCCGGGGTCCCATCCCCAACCGACAAGTTCGTCCTCGTGCACATGCTTGGCGACCTTTTCCAGCGAGCGCCCGCCATTGCGTTGCGGATCCTTTATCTGGGCGCAGATCTGCTCCGACGACTTGCCGAACCACACCATCTCGACCGGCGCGAGCTGCCATTTCTCATTGCCCGGCGGTCCATGCGGCACACTTGAGTTCGTCTCGAAGTGACATGTGTTGCAGCGCAGGCCGGCATTGCCCATGCCCGATCCGTCCAAGCCACGCTGCACGTTGAAGCCATGTACCCTTGTCGTCGCGAATTCGGGGCCGGACCAGCGTGGATGATCATCCTCGACGTGGCAGTTGGCGCAGCGCGGATGGGAAAAGACGGCGTAAATCCTTTCCCATTCCTGCAGACCCTTGGCGGTGTCGGCCGCCGACGGCGGTTCAGGATTTGCGTCCTGCGCGGGCGCGATGCCTGCTCCAACGACGACCAGGGCTGCCGAGGCCAGGGTTACGGCGAGCGCTTTCATGCAAACGACACCTCCTTGTTGAGCGGCAGTTTGCGGATGCGTTTCCCGGTCAGAGCGAAGACGGCATTGGCCAATGCCGGAGCCGCGGGCGGCGTGCCGATTTCGCCGACGCCGCCCAACTTGTGGTAGTTCTCCAGGATAGCCACTTCGAATTCCGGGCACTGGAAGATGCGCATCGCGTCGTAGTCGTGGAAGTTGGATTGCTCGACCATGCCATCGGCGAAGGTGACCTCCTGCCCCATCGCCGCTGACAACCCGTAAACCGCGCCGGAGACCAGTTGTGCCTCGATTATGCCGGGATCGAGCGCGGTGCCGACATCGGCCGCAATCCACATCTTTTCCAGCCGGATACCCGCCGGGGTGTCGGCGATCTGCACGATCTCACCGACCCAGCTGCCGAACGACAGCGTGAAGGCAAACCCTTTGGCCTTGCCGGCCGGCAGCGCCTCGCCCCATTTCGCCATCTCGGCGACTTTCTCGACCACCTTCACCGCGGCCGGCTGGGCCGCCAGCAATTTCCTGCGCATCTCGACAGGATCGAGTTTGCCGGCCGCCGCGAGCTCGTCCATAAAGCATTCGTGGAAGAAGCCGTTGTAGGAATTTCCAACCGAGCGCCAGAAGCCGACCGGAATGGAAATGGCTGCCGGAATGGCCGTCACCCGATAGTCCGGGATCGTGTAGGGCTGGTCGAACGAGCCTTCGACGATCGTCTTGTCGGGACCGGGCAGCCACAGCCAGGGAAAGGTGCGGCGCAAAATGCTCGCCATGACCGATGGCGAGGCGATTGCCATGTCGACGGCGACCGGCATGCCGTCGTCGCCGAGGCGAGCCCTGAACTTGCCTGCAGCGGCAGGGCGGTAGACGTCGTGGCGGACATCCTCCTCGCGCGTCCATGTCACCTTGACCGGCCGGCCGTCGGCCTCCTTGGCGATCAGCGTCGCAAACATCGAAAAGTCGACCTCGCCGCGGCGCCCGAAACCGCCGCCCATATAGGTGGTGTGGACATTGACGTTGTCCTGACCGACGCCGGCAAGGCCGGCGCAGAGCTGGCGGGTGATGGTGGGTACCTGGTTGGGTGACCAGAGATCGAGAACCCCGTCCTTCAACCGCGCAGTGGCGTTCATCGGCTCCATGCAGGCGTGGGCGAGATAAGGCACCTCGTAATCCGCCTCGACGAGTTTCTCCCGCGCTACGTCGGCGAAGGCCGTGTCGACGTTGCCGTCGTCGCGCAGCGCAGAACCGTCCGCCGAGGCCAGCGCATCCTGCAGGGCTTTCGAAATAGCGGCGTTGTCGGCGGGATAGTCTGGCTCGCCCCACTCCACCGCTATCGCCTCGGCTGCCTTGAACGCCGCCCAGGTATTTTGAGCGATGATGCCGAAGCCATGGCCGTAGGTGGTGTCCATCTGCACGATCTTGACCACGCCTGGCATTTTTTCCGCCGCGGAGAGATCGATCTTCGTGGGTTTAGCGCCGAAGCGCGGGCTCATTTTCACCGTGCCGTAGAGCATGTCCGGCAGATTGACGTCGACCCCGAAGATCGGCGCGCCGGTGACCTTCGCCAGCATGTCGGTGCGCATCTGCGGTTTGCCGAGCAGCCGCCAGTGGGCCTTTTCCTTCAGCTGCAAGGTCTCCGGCGCCAGGGTTTGGGCATCCACGGCCACCTCGCCATACGTCACCGACTTGCCGGACGGCTGGTGCACAATCGTTGCGTCGGTGGTCCGGAGTTCGCCGGCCGGAACATCAAGCCTCGTCGCCGCCGCTGCAATCAGCATCTGCCGCGCCGCCGCACCCGCCTGACGCATATTGTCGAACGCGTCGCGGACGGATGCAGACCCGCCGGTGCCTTGCAGGCCAAGGAACTTGCTGGCCGCACCGAACGCGGCACGTCCGGATTCTGCGATCAGCCCATCGTCGAAGAAGGCAAAAGGGCCGCCTTCCGCCAGCATTTCACGGTTGTAGTAGGCGTAGGAAGCCGGACCATGCTCGACCTTGATCGCATCGAGCGCGACGTCCAGTTCCTCGGCGACGAGGGCCGCAAGCGTCGTCGTCACGCCCTGGCCCATTTCGGCGCGCGGCACGATGACCGTCACCGTGTTGTCGGCGGCGATCTTCACATAGGGGTTAAAGGTGACGTTGCCTTCCGCCAGATCGTCGTCGAGCGGATTGGGGAATGGTTTGCGGTAATAAAAATAGCCGACGGCGACGCCTCCGGCGATTGCGGCAGCGCCGATCAGCAAGCTGCGGCGGGTGATCGTGGCGATGGCGCCCATTGTCAGGCCCCCGCTTTCAGAGACGCCGCGCGCTTGATGGCGGCGCGGATGCGCGGATAGGTACCGCAGCGGCAGAGATTGCCCCCCATGGCGTTGTCAATGTCTTCGTCGGTCGGGTCGGAAATCTCGTCCAGAAGCGCCACGGCGGTCATGATCTGCCCGGCCTGGCAATAGCCGCATTGTGCGACCTGCTCTTCCAGCCATGCCTGCTGAACCGGGTGCAGCCTGCCATCCTGGGCAAGTCCATCGATGGTGAGGACGTTGTCTTCGACGTCGCCGACCGGCAGGACGCAGGAGCGCACCGGCACGCCGCCGACATGCACCGTACAGGCGCCGCAGGCTGCAATGCCGCAGCCGAATTTCGGACCGAGAATGCCCGCGATGTCTCGCAGCGCCCACAAAAGCGGCATCTCAGGATCGGCGTCGATGTCGATGGCCTTGCCGTTGACCGTGAGGCGCATGGGGATACCCTTCGTTGTCGTCCATAGCCCTTAGCGACACCGTCGCTTAAGAACATCTTGACAAATTCTGTTATTTTGTCAATTGAGGAAAGATGGACGGCTCGGCGATCGACGACGGTACACCGCAGACGCTGGAAAGCCTGAAGCGCGCCCGCATCCTCGACGGCGCGATGAAGGTGTTTCTGGCGTACGGGTTCGCGCGCACGACGATGGACGACATCGCGCGCGCCTCGGACTTGTCACGGCCGGCGCTGTACCTGCTGTTCAAGAACAAGACGGACATCTACCGCGCCATCGCCGAGACGCTGCTGCGCCACAGCCTCGACACTGCCCGCGCGGCGCTCGCGCGCGACGAACCGTTCGCCAGGCGCATGGAGGCGGTGGCCGACGAAGCGCTGATCGCGCTGATGCAGACATTCCAGCAGTCCGCCCACGGCGCCGAGATCCTCGACAAGAAGAACAGCCTCGCCGGCGATGTCGTCGAAACGTGGCGCAACACGATGACCGGCCTGCTGGCGGCGGCGATCGAGGAGGAGGCGGCGCGTGCGGGAACGGACCTCGGCGCCAGCGGGCTGTCGGCCGCGATGCTTGCAAACCTGCTGCTCGATGGGCTGGAGGGCATGAAGATGCGCAATCCCGACCCGGATGCACAGCGCGAAGGTGCGCGTGGGCTGATACGCGCGGTGGAACGCATCCTCAGGCCCTGAACGGCTTTTTGACAGGCTTCACCTCTTCCTCACCGCCTCCGGCTTCGCCCGGTTGGCAAGGAATGCACGGACACGGCTGCCGACGCCGTGCGGGCGTTTTGGAACCATGCCGGGCACCAGCATGTCGGAGAGGTCGAGCGTCGGCTCCTTGCCGACCTTGTCGTAATTTTCTTCCAGCCAGTCACCGGCCGCCGAGCGGCCGAGGTCGCGCAGATATTCGAGGAAAGCCCATTCGGCATTGACCTTGGAGGAGGCGGAGAGATCCTTGAAAGCCTCGTCGGCATCGATGCGGTGCATGCGGATATCCCGGTATTCGCCATGCGGGATGCGGCCGGCGGCGATCAGTTCCTTGATGAAGGCAATGGCGCGGAATTCGCGCAGCAGTGCGGCGTTGAAGGTGATTTCGTCGATGCGGTTCTGGATCTCGTTGGCGGTCCTTGGCACACCCTCGCGAACCACCGGATTGATCTGGACAAGCAGCACGTCCTCGGTGGCATTTGTGTAGAAGAACGGGTAGATCGCCGGATTGCCGCCATAGCCGCCGTCCCAATAGGGCGCGCCGTCAATCTCGACGGCCTGGAAGATCAGCGGCAGGCAGGCCGAGGCCATCACCACGTCCTCGCTTATGTCCTCCGTTTCGAAGACCCGCAGCTGGCCGGTTTCGACATTGGTTGCTGACAGGAACAGCTTCAGCGCCTTGCAGGCGCGCACATTGTCGAAATCGATCTCGGCGCGCACCACATCGCGCAGCGGATTGATGTTGTAGGGATTGGCGAGATAGGGCGAAAACAGCCGCGACATGGAATCGAACCACAAATAGCCCGGCGTGTTTTCGACCGACCAGTTGCCCCACAGCATGTCCCAGGGCGAGCGCTGCACCGGGCTGAAGCGACCGGTGCGGCCGACCGCGCGCCAGAAATCGGCGAGCTTCTGCCGTGCTCCGTCGGCGCCGCCACGCATCCATCCGTCGGCCATGGCGACCGCGTTCATGGCGCCGGCGCTGGTGCCGGACACCGCTGCGAAATCGAGGCGGCCATCCTCCAGCAGGCGGTCGAGCACGCCCCAGGAGAAGGCGCCATGCGAGCCGCCGCCCTGCAGCGCGATGTTGACCGGCTTTTTCTCGCCTTTGGCGTTGGTGTTCATCCGGGCGATCTCACTGAGCGGTCCAGCCGCCATCCACCGAGATCGGCGTGCCGGTGATCTGCGCGGCGTTGTCGGAACAGAGGAAGGCGACGGTGCCGCCGATCTGCTCGACCGTGGCGAACTGCCTGGTCGGTTGCCGGTCGAGCATGACCTCGCGGATGACGGTCTCGCGGTCCATGTTGTGCGCCTTCATCTGATCGGGAATCTGCGCCTCGACCAGCGGGGTCAGCACGTAGCCGGGGCAGATGGCGTTGCAGGTGATGCCCTGTTCGGCGACTTCCAGCGCCACCGTCTTGGTGAGGCCGAGAATGCCATGCTTGGCAGATACATAGGCCGATTTGAACGGCGACGCACGCAGCCCGTGCGCCGAGGCGATATTGACGATGCGGCCCCACTTCCTTGCCTTCATCAGCGGCAGCGCGGCAGCCGTGGTGTGGAAGGCCGAGGAAAGGTTGATCGCGATGATGCGATCCCACTGTTCGGCCGGGAATTCGTCGACCGGCGCGACGTGCTGGATGCCGGCATTGTTGACCAGGATGTCGACGCCGCCAAACCTTTCCGCGGCTTTCTTCACCAGCGCGCGGCAATCGTCGCCCTTAGACATGTCGGCCTGGACATAGATCGCCTCGACCGCATGTTTCGCGGCGATCTCGGCCGCAATGGCATGGTCTGCTTCGGTGTCGGAGAAGGAATTGACGACGATATTGCAGCCTTCGGCGGCGAGCGCATGGGCGATCGCCAGGCCAATGCCCGAGGTTGAGCCGGTGATGATGGCGGTCTTCTTGGCAAGTGCCATGATAGTGTCCTTTCGGCAGTCTTGTTGCGGCGCAATATACATATTGCTTTGCAGCAAAAATGCGAAGGCAGTGTTATCACCCTGTTTGTGAACGTCGATGACCACGCCCGCTTGCGCTCCTTCGCTCCGCTCTGGTCTGCCGGCTTGTCTATCAAGACCCCCTCTCCGGTTTGCTACGCAAACCACCTCTCCCCCATTTCATGGGGGCGAGGAACCCAAGCTGGAAGGGCGTCGGCATCGCGGCAGCGGTTCCTCGCCCCCGCCGAGCGGGGGAGAGGTGTCGAGGCGAAGCCGAGACGGAGAGGGGGTTCTTCATCAGCACAAGCTTCTCCGTCGCCACGCCCCGTTTCCGGTCTGGCCATTGCTGGGGAAAATGGGGAAGCGGGGCGCCGGGTCAGCACCTCGTAAGTAAATTATTGGCGCCTTCCCAGGCGCCGCCGGTGTTCTTGCCCTACCGCAGGGAGCGCGGCTTTCACACCGCGAACTAGCCTCGGTCAGGGCCCGGACCTACGGGTTCATTCCCCAGCAACGCCACCGTAGCGCTGCCGATCCGGCACCGTCGCCCTCCCTGATACCCGGTGCGCACCAGGTTCCCGTGAGGGCGATGCAGCCATTATGCGGGAGGGATCGAGGGGTGTGGATAAAAGAAAATGAAAGACTGCTGACAGGTGCTGACTATGGGGGAACCGGCCTTCTCCCCTTGTTGTGGGAGAAGGCGCCTGAGCGCAGCGAAGGCGGATGAGGGGTGTTTCCAGCCTGATGAGTCGCGCTTCGCCCAGCACCCCTCATCCGACCTCACCCTCGCAAGCTCGGGCTCGGCCACCTTCTCCCACAAGGGGAGAAGGGAGAGGCGCGCGTTCTGTGCCGCTTTCGTACTGCCGCCCTGTCACGGCATGATGGAGATTCCGGCCATGATGGCGTGGCGCGAACACCAGCGCATCTCCCCACAAGGAGGAGATGCGCTGGCCTCAAGGTCGCCGCCAGTCGCCAACGGTTGCCCACGTTGGCGTGACGAGCCGCAACCTGTGCTAGAATAGTTTCAGCAGGCGGATCGTTCCGACGAAGTCCTGCTCGAAGCCGCCTTCGGCATTCACGTCAGTGCCGATCATGCCGCCGAGCTGAAGTGTCGGCGTGAGGAAGGTGCTGGCATGGAGGCGGATCTGATCGTTGCGGGTCTTGATCCCGGTATAGGTGTCATTGACGAAATTCTCGCCGCCGAACGTTCCGGAATAGCCGACCGACACCGAGGTGGTCGGGGAGAACTGATAGCGCAGATAGGCCTGGAACTGGGCCGAAGCGTCGCGCGAGAACTCGATGCCATTTTCGGTATGGTCGGCCCGCCAGTTCACATCGAAGGCGGCGTCGACAAAGAAACCGTTGCCCAGGCCCTGAATGAGACCGACCTGCGGCATGAAGCTCCAGCTTCCCGATCCCAGATTGATGGCGCTCGGATTGTCGCTGAAGGCGCCCGTCGGTGTCACCAGATAGGCGGTCACGCCGATCGTCGTGCCGGTCGGCTCAGCGCTGTGCACCGGAAAGACAGTGAACCCGAAGGTCAGATCGCCAAGCCCATCCTTCGTCGGAGGCTCGCCGCCGCCGATGCGCGCCTCGGTAAAGCCGCCAAAAGGCAAGAAGGCCTGCACCGCAATCGGAATGCCGCCAATATCGTTGTAGTGGAGATAGCGCGCGATGCCGAGACCGACGCCGAGTTCGGAATTCGGAACATCGCCGACGCCGTCGACATTAAGACTGCCGGCGGTGGAGTATTGCCCGTAAGCGAGAAACAAGTTGGTGCCCGAAGGCAGGACCGTATAGTCGGCCGGAAAAATATCGAGTGCCTGCGCCTGCGTGGCCGCGCTCAAACAGCCGGCAAAGCCCGCCGCAAACTGTCCCCTCTTCGTCATTCCCCAAATCCTCCCAGAATTGTCTTGACAGCTGACCAAAATTTACAAGCCAGTCGTAAGAAAGAATTTGGTCAATCGTCAAGGATGCAATCACGTCGCGGAAGATTCGCGCATGGGTTGTGACTATTCTGCAACGAATTAGCCGGCGCACGACAAGGCGTGCGCGAATTGTCCGGTGTTTTTCGGATCAGTTCCGCTGCGGGGCGCAGCAGAGGGAGAGGAATTCGCGAACGTGCGTCTGCAGATCCGTCAAGGCAGCGGGATCGTCATCCAGGAAACGCAAAAGCGCCGTTTGAAACAGCCCGTCCAGCGACGCATAGGCCACTTCCCGGGAGACCGTGGGCTGAATGCCGCGCAGCGAAAACGCCTTGGTCATGACCCGCCAGACCATGTCTTCCAGGCTCTTGTCGATTTCGGCGACATCGCCTCGAAAAGTGTCCTCGAACAGAGCCTGCGACCGCAGGTCATACCAGAGGCGATGCAGCAATGCGTCCTCGCGAAGCGTCTGGGCAAGGCCGCTTGCGAATTTCTCCCGCAGTTCCTCGTACGAAGCCGCATCGAGCACGATCTGGTCGTAGCGAAGCACGCACTTCGCCTTGTAGTCCCGCACGCAGTAGGCGATCAGGTCATCCTTGTCGCTGAAGTAGTAGTGGATCACGCCATGCGAGAAACGGGATTTCTGTGCGATCTCCCGCAAGCTCGTGCGGGCGTAACCCAGTTCCGCCAGCGTATGCAGGGCGGCATTCACAAGTTCGGCCCGGCGTTCGGAGAACTTGTCCGCCGGAGGGCGTCGCTCCTTCCTCTGCTTCTGGGCCAATTCCATCAAAAGGTCTCTCAGATTCGCTCCACTCCCCCCAACATATGAACCCGAGGGCATGTTGAAAAGGCGAGTCAGCTTATCACGCATTCCTCATATACCGCCATCGAAAATCAAATCGATTGAATGCCTTGCATTGCCGCCCGGAATGCCGGTCTCCCGCTTGTCCGTCAGAACATGTAGCCGCCGCTGCAGACGACAACCTGTCCGCTGATGTAGTTCGATTCCGGGATGCAGAAGAGGTATATGGCGCCCGCCGCCTCCTCCGGCGTGCCGCCCCGGCCAAGCGGAATGCCCTCTTCAAGCGCCTTCATGACATCAGGATTGACGCCGACCTTGATGTCGCGGCCCTCGACCTTGATTGTGCTCGCGCCGGCCGGCGCCTGGGTCAGGCGCGTCTTGATCAGGCCGAAGGCGACGCTGTTGACATTGACCTTGAAGCGTCCCCACTCCTTCGCCATGACCTTCGTCATGCCATTGACGCCGGCTTTCGCGGCGCCATAGCCGAGTTGGCCGGCATTGCCGCCGACGCCGGCCAGCGAAGAGATGTTGACCACCTTGCGGAACACTTCGCGGCCCTCTTCTGCTTCCATCTTCGCATTGGCGCGGATGAATTCGGAAGCGGCGCGCAAGATGCGGAATGGCGCGGTCATGTGGACGTCGATCATCGCGTACCACTGCTCGTCCGTCATCTTGCCGACAGTGTTGTCCCAGGTGTAGCCGGCATTGTTGACGATGATGTCCAGCCTGCCGAAGGAATCGATCGCGGTCTTGACGAAACGGTGCCCGAAATCCGCGTCGGTGACGCTGCCCACACAGGCGATCGCCTTAGAACCGGCGTCGCCGATGGCTGCGACCGTTTCTTCGGCGAAGGTTCCGTCGAGATCGTTGACGACGATGCGCGCGCCGTCGCGCGCCAGTTTCAGCGCGATCTCCCTGCCGATGCCGCGGCCCGAGCCGGAGATCAGAGCGACCTTTCCGTCGAGTTTACCCATGTCCGTCCCTCTCGTTGCTGTCCAGGAATTCGCTGACCACGCCTGCGGCTTCCCGCGCGCTGGAGATCAGGAACAGGTGGCCGTCTTCGAAGACGTGCAGCCGGCTGTCGCGGATGAGGCCGGCCAGGATCTTTGCGTTCACCAGCGGAATGACCGGATCGTCATCGCCGGCCATCACCAGTGTCGGCTGACCGAGCAGCGGCAGCCACGGCACGCTCGTCCAGCCCATCAGGGCGAGCTGCTGGTAGAGATAGCCAAGCTTGCTGGTCTTGCGGAATTCCTCGACCGGCGACTTGCTGTCGCGGGCCTTGCCGCCATAGATCTGGCCGGCGATCCCGGCGCGGTAGCTGGCGTCGTTGAACCGCTTCGGCGTGATGAACTTGGCCAGCACCGAAAGCTTCGGCGGCACCATCAAGACGCCTTGCGAGGTCGCAGCGAGGATCAACCTGCGGCAGCGCCGCGGATTCTGCAGCGCGAACTGCTGCGCGAAAGCCCCGCCCCAGGAGACGCCGAGCACGTCGACCTGGCCGTAGCCGAGCTTGTCCAGAACGCCGCTGGCGACCATGGACAGCATCCACATCCGATAGGGCACGAGCATCGGGCCGGATTCGCCGGTGCCGGGCACGTCGAAGGCGATGATCTCGCGCCCGGCCAACGCGTCGGCGAACGGCACCAGAAGCTCCAGGCTCGCGCCGATCCCATTGAGCAGGAGCAGCGGCGTCTTCGCCTTGTCGCCGGGCCATACCGCCACGCGGATGCTGGAGCCATAGACCGTGACCTGCGACAGCTGCATCTCGCGCGTGGCCGCGCCGCGGACGAGCCGCGCCGGCTCGTCGATTTTGTTTTTTGCCGAGGCGCTTCTAGCCGCGTTCATGGACATAGGTGCCGGGTGCGGCCCCGAGCGGCGGAAAGTCCTTGTTGCCCGGGCTGTCGGGAGCGGGGACAAGAGCGCCGCCACGCTCGGACGTCCAGGCGACGCCATGGTCCCACCAGCTGCCGGCGTGCCGGGTGGCGGAAGCGAGCCATTCCTCGGCAGTGTCGGGCTTTTCGCCATGGGTGAAGAAACTCGCCTTGGGATTGCCCGGCGGGCAGACGATGGTCTGGATATGGCCTGAGTTGCCGAGCACGAACTGGCTGCGCTCACCCAGCAGCTGGGCGCTGCGGTAGACGCTCTGCCAGACGCAGAGATGGTCGTTCGCCGCGCCCAGCACGTAGCTGTCGATGCCGAGATCTGCGAGCCCGGCAATCGGCGTGCCGCGCACCGTCATTGCGCCATCGGTGACGAAGGGATTTTCCTCCACGAACCGCGAGAAATCGTGGTTGAACTGCGCCGTCATGCCGGTGCCGTCGCCGTTCCAGTACAGCACGTCGAAGGCGGACGGCGTCTTGCCCAGGAGATAGTTGCTGACCCAGTAGTTCCAGATCAGGTCGTTCGGCCGCAGCATCGCGAACAGCAGGGTAAACTCATTGGCGCTGATACGTTTGTTACGGGCCACCTTTTTCATGACCGCACTGGCGGCAGCGCCCTCTTCTTTGACGAAGGCGCTCAGCGACGGAGCCTTCGACATCGCCTTCATGTCGAGCGGCGACACCACCAGGAGCAGGCTATTGATCTTGCGCGTGTTTTTCGCCGCGTAGTAGCCGGCCATCGAAACGACGACCGGGCCCGCCCCGCACACCGCCCAGATGTTGACATCGCTGGAGCCGGCGATGGCTGACGTCGCGTCGATCGCGGCGTCGACCGCGTCCTGATAGTCCGGCATGCCCCAGCGGTCATGCCGCTTTTGCGGGTTGCGCCAGGCCAGCACGAACACCGAGTGCCCCTTCTGGATGAAATATTCCAGGATGCTGCGCTTTGGCGCGATATCGAAGATGTAGAACTTGTTGACGATCGAGGGCACGACGAGGATCGGCCGCTCATGCACCTCTTGCGTCTGCGGCGCATACTGGATGAGCTCGAACATCTCCGTGCGCAGCACCACCGAACCCGGTGTGACAGCGAGATTGCCGCCAACCTCGAAGGCGCTCTCGTCGACCTGGCTCGGGATCGGCCGGCGTTTTCGTACGTCGCCGATCAGGTTCTGCGCGCCGCGCACTATGCTCATGCCTTTGGTGTCGCGCGCTTCGCGCACAGCCGCCGGATTGCCGAGCAGGAAATTGGTCGGCGCGAAGGCTTCGCCCACCTGCTCGAGCAGGAAGCGGCCGCGATCGTCCACGCCAGCATCGTCGGCATAGGTCCCGACCGCCGCGCGCCACGCCAGATAGGTCTGCAGCAGGCCGGCGTAATACGGATTGTCGCGGTAAGCGTCGTCGGCGAAGCGGCGGTCGCCCGCTTCCGGTTCGCGCCGCGCGCCGCTTGTGGCGAGACGGCCGAGATCGCCCCAGAAGCCGAAGGCCGCCCTGGCAGCCGCCATCGGCTTGGTGAAAGCGTCGACCATCATGGCGTTGGCCGTGCCGATGAGATCCGACGGCAGGAAATCGCCGGTCACGTTCTGCCCAAGCGCGCTCTCCACCGTGCGGTGGATCTGGTCGTTGGGCATCGACGCAGCCGTCTCGTCGGCTGCTGGCCGGCTATCGCCGGCGGGGCCGTTGCCGGCCTTGCGTCTTGCCGTCGCGGCCATCACAAGCCTTCCCTGGTCGGCGCCTTCCAGGAGTAGTCGGCGGCAACATGGATCTGCCCGACGTCGCGCCCGGCGCCGTGATCTACCTGCCGGTGAATGCGCCGGGCGGCCTTCTCTATCTCGGCGATTGCCACGCGGCCCAGGGCGATGGCGAACTCTGCGGCGTCGCCATCGAGCACCCGACCGTCACCACCGTCCAGATCGACCTGATCAAGGGCTGGAATTTCCGCTGGGCCCGCCTGGAGACGGCGGAAACGATCATGACCATCGGCTCCGGGCGGCCCATGGAAGACGCCGCGCGGATCGCCTACCGCGAACTGGTCCGCTGGATGGCGGCCGACTACGGCTTCAGTGAAATCGATGCGTATATGCTCCTGACCCAGGTCGGAAAAGTGCGGCAATATGGTCGATCCCAAATACACATTGGGAGCGTCCATCAACAAGCGATACCTTCCCGATCCGAAGAGCGCCTCCTGACGAATCTGGCTGCACACCCGCCCGTTGGAGCACGATTATTTCGCCTCAACGAGGCAGAAGACCTCGCAAAGCGAAGGTCCCGACACTCTGGACAAAAAAGCCGGGCTGAACCCGGCTCTTTTCAATTCCGTTCGCAGGCGGCGGTCAGGCGGCCAGCGCGCTTTCCAGCGTGGTAAGCTGGGCGAGGAACTGCTCGGCCTTGGTCTTTGCCTTGTCGTCCTTGGCGTCGGCCACGTCTTCCTTGGCCTCCTGTATGCGGCGGGCAAGGTCGTCGCGATCGATGTCGCCGACAGCAACCGCCGATTCGGCGAGCAGCGTGCAGCCTTCCGGCAAGATGTCGGCGAAGCCGCCGAACACCACATAACGCTCTTCCGCGCCCGAGGCGGGTTTAACAGTGACGACGCCCGGCTTGATGGTGGTCATCACCGGCGCGTGGTTGGCCATCACGGTCATCTCGCCTTCGGCGCCCGGAATGACGACATGCTGGACCTCTTCGGAGACCAGCAGACGCTCGGGCGAGACGAGTTCGAATTTGAAGTTGTCGGCCATGATCCAATTAGTGAATAGTGAATGGTGAATGGTGGATGGCCGCAACGACCCGTCACCACGTCATCATCTGCTATTCGCTACCTCCATTCACCATTCACTATTGACCATTCACACTCAGGCCGCTTCCGCCGCCAGGCGCTGCGCCTTTTCGACCGCTTCCTCGATGGTGCCGACCATGTAGAAGGCGGCTTCGGGGAGGTGGTCGTAGTCGCCGTTGGCCAGGCCCTTGAAGCCCTTGATGGTGTCGGCGAGGTCGACCAGCTTGCCCGGCGAACCCGTGAACACTTCGGCGACGAAGAACGGCTGCGACAGGAAGCGCTCGATCTTGCGGGCGCGGGCAACGGCCAGCTTGTCTTCTTCCGACAGCTCGTCCATACCCAGGATCGCGATGATGTCCTGCAGCGACTTGTAGCGCTGGAGGATCGACTGCACCTGGCGGGCGACCGCGTAGTGCTCCTCGCCGACGACCAGCGGGTCGAGCATGCGCGAGGTCGAGTCGAGCGGATCCACCGCCGGATAGATGCCCTTTTCGGCGATCGAGCGGTTGAGCGTCGTCGTCGCGTCAAGGTGGGCAAACGACGTTGCCGGCGCCGGGTCGGTCAAGTCGTCGGCCGGCACGTAGATCGCCTGCACCGAGGTGATCGAACCCTTGGTGGTGGTGGTGATGCGTTCCTGCAGCGCGCCCATGTCGGTGGCGAGCGTCGGCTGGTAGCCCACGGCCGAAGGAATGCGGCCGAGAAGCGCCGACACTTCCGAACCCGCCTGGGTGAAGCGGAAGATGTTGTCGACGAAGAACAGCACGTCCTGGCCCTGGTCGCGGAAATATTCGGCGACCGTGAGGCCGGTCAGGCCGACGCGGGCGCGCGCGCCCGGCGGCTCGTTCATCTGGCCGTAGACGAGGGCAGCCTTGGAGCCTTCGCCGCCGCCCTTCTTGTTGACACCCGATTCGATGAACTCGTGATAGAGATCATTGCCCTCGCGGGTGCGCTCGCCGACGCCGGCGAACACCGAGTAGCCGCCGTGGGCCTTGGCGATGTTGTTGATCAGTTCCTGGATCAGCACGGTCTTGCCGACGCCGGCGCCGCCGAACAGACCGATCTTGCCGCCCTTGGCGTAGGGAGCCAAGAGGTCGAGCACCTTGATGCCGGTGATCAGGATCTGCGCTTCCGTCGACTGGTCGACATATTCCGGAGCCGGCTGGTGGATGGCGCGGAATTCGGTCGCCTTGACCGGGCCTTCCTCATCGACCGGCTCGCCGATGACGTTGATGATGCGGCCGAGCATTTCGGGGCCGACCGGCACCGAGATCGGGCCGCCGGTGTCGGTGACCGCCTGGCCGCGGACGAGACCTTCGGTCGAGTCCATGGCGATGGTGCGGACCGTGTTTTCGCCAAGATGCTGGGCGACTTCGAGAACCAGGCGGTTGCCGCGGTTGTCGGTTTCCAGCGCGTTCAGGATCGCCGGCAGGTTGCCTTCGTCGAACTGCACGTCGACGACGGCGCCGATGACCTGGCGGACTTTGCCGACCGATCCGGATGCCCTCTTCGCCGTTGCCGGCGCCTTGGCCGCCGCCGCCTTCACGGGAGCCGCCGCCTTGACCGGCGCCGTCTTCTTGGCCGCCGGAGCCTTTGCCGCCGCTGCCGGCGCCTTGGCCGGTGCGGCCTTCTTCGGGGTCGCTGCTTTCGCCATTTTGTCTACCCTTTTCGTCCGTTTCGTCTCGCGCGATGCGGAAGCTTTGCCTTCCGCGCCCGCGCGCCTAGAGCGCTTCGGCGCCCGAAATGATTTCGATCAGTTCCTTGGTGATCTGCGCCTGGCGCTGACGGTTGTAGGTGATCGACAGCTTGTTGATCATCTCGCCGGCATTGCGTGTCGCATTGTCCATGGCGCTCATCTTGGCGCCCATCTCGCCGGCAGCGTTTTCGAGCAGCGCCCGGAAAATCTGCACCGCGATGTTGCGCGGGATGAGGTCGCCAAGAATTTCGCCCGGCTCCGGCTCGTATTCGTAGACGGCGCTGCCGGCCGATTCCGGCTCCGCGGCGGCGACCGAGTCGGCCGCCGGGATGATCTGCTGCGCCGTCGGAACCTGGCTGATCACCGACTTGAATTCCGAATAGAACAGCGTGCAGACGTCGAACTGGCCTTCGTTGAACAGCGCGATCACCTTGCGGGCGATGGCGTCGGCATTGACGAAGCCGAGCGTCTTCACTTCGCGCAGGTCGACGCGGTCGATGATCAGGTTGCCATAGTCGCGGCGAAGGATATCGTAGCCCTTCTTGCCGACGCTGATGATCTTGACGGTCTTGCCCGCCGCGATGAGCTTGCGGGCATGCTCGCGGGCAAGCCGCGAAATCTGCGAGTTGAAGCCGCCGCAAAGGCCGCGCTCGGCGGTGCAGACGACGAGCAGGTGCACGTCGTCCTTGCCGGTGCCGGTCATCAGCGCCGGGGCTTCGCCGCCGCCGCCGACCGCCTGAGCGATGTTGGCGAGCACGGCGCCCATGCGCTGCGAATAGGGCCGGGCCGCTTCCGCCGCTTCCTGGGCGCGGCGCAGTTTCGCCGCGGCGACCATCTGCATCGCCTTGGTGATCTTCTGCGTCGCCTTGACCGAGGCGATACGGTTACGAAGGTCTTTTAGTGAAGCCATGCCTCAACCCTGATCCGTTCCGCCCTGTTCAGGCGAAGTTCTTGGCGAACGCGTCGATCTGCGCCTTGAGGTTGGCGCGCGTCTCATCCGTCAGCTGCTTGTCCTTGCGGATCGTATCGAGCACGCCCTTGCCTTCCGAGCGCATGTGGGCGAGCAGCCCCTGCTCGAACTTGCCGACCTGGTTGACGGCGAGCTTGTCGAGGTAGCCATTGACGCCGGCGAAGATCACCGCGACCTGCTCTTCGACCTTGAGCGGCGAGAACTGCGGCTGCTTCAGCAGCTCCGTCAGGCGGGCGCCGCGGTTCAGGAGGCGCTGCGTGGCAGCGTCGAGATCAGAACCGAACTGCGCGAAGGCCGCCATTTCGCGATACTGCGCGAGCTCGCCCTTGATCGAGCCGGCGACCTGCTTCATCGCCTTGATCTGCGCCGACGAACCGACGCGCGACACCGAGAGGCCGACGTTCACCGCCGGGCGGATGCCCTGGAAGAACAGGTTGGTCTCGAGGAAGATCTGGCCGTCGGTGATCGAGATCACGTTGGTCGGGATGTAGGCCGACACGTCGTTGGCCTGCGTCTCGATGACCGGCAGCGCGGTCAGCGAACCGTTGCCGTTGTCGTCGTTGAGCTTGGCGGCGCGCTCGAGCAGGCGCGAGTGCAGGTAGAAGACGTCGCCCGGATAGGCTTCGCGGCCCGGCGGGCGGCGCAGGAGCAGCGACATCTGGCGGTAGGCGACGGCCTGCTTGGACAGGTCGTCATAGCCGATCAGCGCGTGCTGGCCGTTGTCGCGGAAATATTCGCCCATGGTGCAGGCGGTGAACGGCGCCAGGAACTGCATCGGAGCCGGGTCCGATGCGGTGGCGGCGACGATGATCGAATATTCGAGCGCGCCGCGCTCTTCGAGCACCTTCACGAACTGAGCGACGGTCGAGCGCTTCTGGCCGACGGCGACGTAGACGCAGTAGAGTTTTTCCGAATCCGGGCCGCTCTGGTGAATGGCCTTCTGGTTCAGGATGGTGTCGAGGATGATGGCGGTCTTGCCGGTCTGGCGGTCGCCGATGACCAGCTCGCGCTGGCCGCGTCCGACCGGGATGAGCGCGTCGATGGCCTTCAGGCCGGTCGACATGGGCTCGTGCACCGACTTGCGGGGAATGATGCCGGGCGCCTTGACGTCGACGCGCATGCGCTTCTCCGCCTTGATCGGGCCCTTGCCGTCGATCGGGTTGCCGAGCGCGTCGACGACACGGCCGAGCAGGCCGGGGCCGACGGGGGCGTCAACGATGGCGCCGGTGCGCTTGACGGTGTCGCCTTCCTTGATGTCGCGGTCGTTGCCGAAGATGACGACGCCGACATTGTCGCTTTCGAGGTTGAGCGCCATGCCGCGGATGCCGCCGGGGAATTCGACCATCTCGCCCGCCTGGACGTTGTCGAGGCCGTAGACACGGGCGATACCGTCACCGACGGACAGCACCTGGCCGACTTCGGAGACTTCAGCCTCCTTGCCGAAGTTCTTGATCTGATCTTTCAGGATTGCGGAAATTTCCGCGGCGCGGATATCCATCAGCCGACCTCTTTCAGTGCAAGCTTGAGCGAATTGAGTTTGGTTTTGAGCGACGTGTCGATCTGGCGCGAGCCCATCTTGACGACGAGACCGCCGAGCAGCGACGGATCGACCGTCACGGCGATCGAGACGTCCTTGCCGGCAACGCCTTTCAGCGCCGCCTTCAGCTCGGTTTGCTGGGCCGGCGTCAGCGCATGCGCCGACGTGACTTCTGCAGAGATTTCACCGCGCGCCTCGGCGGCGATGCGGCGGAAGGCGCGGATCATGCCGGGGACGGCGAACAGGCGGCGGTTCCTGGCCACGACGCGCAGGAAATTGCCGACGAGACCGCCAATCTTCGCCGTGTCGAGGATGGCCGAGATGGCTTTCAGCTGGTCTTCGGCCGAGAAAACCGGGCTCTTGATCAACCGGTCGAGATCGTCGCTGCCCTGAAGCAGCTCTTCGAAGCGGCCGAGGTTCTTTTCCACCTCGGCGACGGTGTTTGCCTGGGCGGCGAGTTCGAACAATGAACCCGCATAACGCTCGGCAACACCGGAGATTGGCGAGTTAGACTGAGCCACGGACCGTCTTTTCTCTCGTCTGACAGGCCGCAAGATTTCTGGCGCGAGTACCGGACTCTGGCTAAATCTTTGACCTTGTTGAATTTTACTGGCTTTAAGGGATTCCTGACGGCACCCCCCGGCCAAAAGTCGATTGCCGTCTAGCACAGGCTTTTGGCTACGGCAACACGGCAAAACACACGCTTTTCAGGCAGTTTTGTCGCAGCACTGTCATACCCGCCCAGGCGTCGCCGGGAATCAGGGAACGAAGCCCAAAGCAAGAGCCAGCGGCAGCGCCGCCAAAGTCAGTTCGATGACCAGCCAAACCCAGTTGTAGAGTGTGTTGCCGTCGTCCGACAGCATCGAGACGATGCGGCCGAACGCGGTGAAAAGCCAGGAGAAGCCGAGCGCCATGTAAAGCAGCGGCTGCGCCAGCAGAATGCAGCAGAGGCCGACGCCCAGATAGAAGCCGGACATGGTGGCGCGCGCCTCGCCGACCGCTTCGGGGTGTTTTTCGGTGGGCTGCAGGTGCAGGAGGCGGAAGCTGAGCCGCGGCGCAAACAGGAAGATGAGGCCGAGCAGAACCGTTACGACGGCGGACGACCATGCCAGCCATTCGCCTTGGCTTGTCGGCCAGGGAAACGAGAATTCCATGATGTCCCCTCAAAAATGACTGTTTGAAATCGCGGTCATTCTAGAGCGGAATGCATCCGGGTTGAACCCAAGCATTCCGCTCTATCTGTTTGTTCAGCCCAGCGCGAAATCGACCGCTGCCTGCGCATGGATGCGCGTGGTGTCGAAGACCGGAATATCGAAATCCTCCTGCCCGATCAGCATGGTGATCTCGGTGCAGCCCATGATGACGCTGTCGATGTCGTTACCACGCCGCATGTTGGCGACCTCGGCGATGTAGGCGGCTTTCGATTCGGCGGTGATGATGCCCTTGCAGAGTTCGTCATAGATGACGCGGTGGACCATGGCGCGGCCTGCCTCGTCCGGCACCACCGGCGCCATGCCATGCTTGCGCGCCAACCGGCCCTTGTAGAAATCCTGTTCCATGGTGAACCCAGTGGCGAGCAACGCCGGCTTCGTGGCGCCGCCCTGCTTCATTACGCCGGCGGTCGCGTCGGCGATATGGATCAGCGGGATCGAAACCGCCGCCTGCACCTCGTCGGCCATGCGGTGCATCGTGTTGGTGCAGATGAGCAAGCCTTCGGCGCCGCCCTCCTGCAGTTTCTTCGCCGCAGCCGAG
Organism: Neomesorhizobium albiziae; assembly: GCF_900114255.1. Taxonomy (GTDB): domain Bacteria; phylum Pseudomonadota; class Alphaproteobacteria; order Rhizobiales; family Rhizobiaceae; genus Neomesorhizobium; species Neomesorhizobium albiziae. The sequence goes on from NZ_FOSL01000003.1 coordinate 373,022, forward strand.
AGCAGCGCCGCGGCACCCTGCCAGTCGCCTGCATGCTGGCGTTCGGCGATCTCGGCGAAATCGAACGACCACAGGAGCAGCTTGGCCGAATGCAGGCCGCCCAGCCGCTCGCGTACGATCTCGTTGAGATGGCGGTAATAGATCGCCGTCGATTCCCAGCTCATGCCGCCGATCAGGCCGAGGGTTTTCATGACGGGGCTTTTCCTTTGCAATTCGCCCCACTATATTGTGACTACATGAGACCACAAGGAGGCCGGCGATGAAAACGATGCAGGTTCGCGACGCCAAGGCCGGATTTTCCGCGCTGATCGAGGCCGCCGAGAAAGGCGAGCCTACGATGATTACCAAACATGGCAAGCCTGCCGCCGCGATCGTATCGGTGGAAGATGCCCTGAAGCTTCACCCCGAACGCAAGCTCAACTTCGGGGAGTTTTTGCTCACCTATCCCGGTGGAATCGACCTTGAGCGCAACCCGTCGCCGTCGCGCGAGATCGACTTGTGAGCGGCTTTCTTGTCGACACCTCAGTAATTTCCATCTTTGCGCCTGGCCGACAAGCGGTTCCCCTTGCATTGCAACATTGGATCGTCGATCAGGGCGCGAGAGGCGCGCTGTTCGTGTCGTCAATCGTCATCCTTGAGATCCAGCGAGGCATTTCAAGGTTGCGCCGCGCCGGCGGAACCACGAGGGCGAGCGGCCTAGATCACTGGCTTGGGTCTTTGCTGGTGGACTTCCGGGAGCAAACCCTTTCCGTCGACACTGAAATAGCCCGGCTCGCGGGCGAAATTGAAGATGCAGCGATTGCACGCGGCCGCAACCCAGGCCTCGCTGACATCCTGAATGCCGCAACCGCATTGACACACGACCTCACGGTCGTGACATCAAACATGCGGCATTTCGAACCTCTCGGGGTGAGGCACCTCGATCCATTCAAGGACAACTTGCCAAGCGGTTGAGCCCCCTGCCTACAGAAAGCTCTGCGGATCGATGTCGACACTGACCCGCACCGAGCCGCGTATTTTCGGGCCGGCCGCCAGCATCTCGCGGATATAGCCCTGCATGTCGGAACGCCGTTCGCCCTGCACCAGCAGGCGGAAGCGGTGGCGGCCGCCGATCAGCGCCAGCGGCGCCTCGGCGGGGCCAAGCACGTGGATGTCGTCGGAGGCTGGGGCTACGCGGCGCAGCGCCCGGGCGTGGCTTTCGGCTTCGGCGCGCGTCTGCGCGCTGACGATGATCCCCGCCAGCCGCCCGAACGGGGGCAAGTGCGACCGCTCTCGCTCAGTGATTTCCCTGTCGTAAAAAGCCTCGGCGTCGCCCGAAACGATGGCGCGCATCACCGGGTGGTCGGGCTGATAGGTCTGCAGCAGCCCGTGGCTCTTCTTGCCGGTGCGCCCGGCGCGGCCGGTGACCTGACTGAGCAGCTGGAACGTGCGCTCGGCGGCGCGCGGATCGCCATTGGCGAGGCCGAGATCGGCGTCGACGACGCCCACCAGCGTCATGTTGGGGAAGTTGTGGCCCTTGGCGACCAGTTGCGTGCCGATGACGATATCGGCTTCGCCATTGGCGATGGCCTCCAGCTCCAGGCGCAGGCGTTTCACGCCCCCCATGATATCCGAGGAGAGCACGATGGTACGGGCGTCGGGGAAGTGGCCGACAACCTCCTCGGCGATGCGTTCGATCCCCGGGCCGCAGGCAACCAGGTGATCGAAGGTGCCGCATTCGGGGCAGGCGTCGGGGCGCTTTTCGTTGTGGCCGCAATGGTGGCAGAGCAACTGGCCGCGAAAGCGGTGCTCGACCAACCAGCTCGAACAGTCCGGGCATTGGAACCGGTGGCCGCAGACACGGCACAGCGTCAGCGGCGCGTAGCCGCGGCGGTTGAGAAAAAGCAGCGACTGCTCCTCGCGCGCCAGCGTTTTGCGGACATGGTCGATGAGCACCGGAGACAGGAACCCGCCCCGCGCCGGCGGCGCCTTGCGCATGTCGATCGACCGGATGTCGGGCATCGCCGCGTCGGCGAAGCGCTGCGGCAGCGCCACGCGTTTGTAGCGTCCTTGCAAGGCGTTGACCTGGCTCTCGACCGACGGCGTCGCCGACGCCAGCACGACCGGGAAACTGCCGATGTGGCCGCGCACCACCGCCATGTCGCGGGCGTGGTAATAGACGCGGTCCTCCTGCTTGTAGGCGGGGTCGTGCTCCTCGTCGACGACGATGAGGCCGAGATTGTTGAAAGGCAAAAACAGCGCCGAGCGCGCGCCGGCGACGACACGGACGGTGCCTTCGGCGACCTGGCGCCAGACTTTTTCGCGCATGCGCGGCGGCAGGTCGGAATGCCACTCCGCCGGCTTCGCGCCGAAGCGGTCGTGGAAGCGTTCGAGAAAGGCCTGGGTGAGCGCGATCTCGGGCAGCAGGATCAGCACCTGCCTGCCGCTTTCCACCGCCGCTGCGATCGCCTCGAAATAGACTTCGGTCTTGCCGGAGCCGGTGACGCCGTCGATCAGAGTGACGCTGAACTTGCCGGCCAGCGCCCGTTCGCGCAGCACATCGGCCGCCGCCTTCTGGCCGTCGGTGAGGTCCGGCGCCGCATAGCCGGGATCAGGAGCTGCGACCACCGACCGCGGCGGGATCATCACCTGTTCGAAGACGCCTTGCGCCTTCAGCCCGTCGATGACGGTGAGCGACACGCCGGCGGCATGCGCCAGTCCGGAACGGGTCCATGCAAGGCCGTCTGACGAAAGTTCAAGGACGCGTCGCCGCGCCGCCGTCATGCGATCCGGCTCGTTTTCGGTGCGCAGCAGCCCTTCCGTCCATGGCTGCGGATCGAAGGCCTCGGGCGCGCGCAGGATCATGCGCGCCACCATGCCGGGCGGCGACAGCGTGTAGGAGGCGATCCAGTCGACCAGCCGGCGCATGCCCTCTTCGACAGGCGGGCAGTCGAAGGCTTCGGAGATGGGCCTGAGCTTTTTTGGATCGACAGTGTCGGTGGCGCCGTCCCAGACGATGCCCGCCACCTCGCGAGGCCCGAGCGGCACCCGCACGATGGAGCCCGGCTGGACCTGCATGCCATCGGGCACGGCATAGCTGTAGGGCCGCTCGGCCGGCATCGGCACGAGCACCGGCACGGACAGTGGCTGGCTTTCCAGCCGGAACAGGCGCGAATCTTCCTTCATCGGGCGTGACCTTGCCCCGAACTTCGTCTAGAGCAAAGGCCGAACAGGGGCGGTTTCCAGCCCGCCCGGAAAATCGCGAAGGAGACAGCCATGAAATTTTTCGTCGACACGGCCGACATTAAGGAAATCAAGGAGCTCAACGATCTCGGGCTGCTCGACGGCGTCACCACCAACCCTTCGCTGATCCTGAAATCCGGCGGCAAGATCGCCGATGTGACGAAGCAGATCTGCGACATCGTCGAAGGCCCGGTTTCGGCCGAGGTGGTGGCGACCGAATACAAGGACATGATGGCCGAAGCCGAAGCGCTGGCAAAGATCGCCAGCAATGTCTGCATCAAGGTGCCGCTGACGCTGGACGGACTGAAGGCCTGCAAGACGATCCGCACCGAGATGAACCGCATGGTCAACGTCACGCTGTGCTTTTCGGCCAACCAGGCGCTGCTTGCCGCCAAGGCCGGCGCATCCTTCATCTCGCCCTTCGTCGGGCGCATCGACGATACCGGCGCGGACGGCATGGAGCTGATCTCGGAAATCCGCACCATCTACGACAACTACGATTTCAAGACCGAGATCCTGACCGCCTCGGTGCGCACGGTGAACCACGTCAAGCAAGCGGCGCTGATCGGCGCTGACGTCATCACCGCTCCGCCGGCGACGCTGAAGGCGCTGGTCAAGCACCCGCTGACCGACAAGGGCCTGGAAGCATTTCTCGCCGATTGGGCCAAGACCGGCCAGAAGATCGGCTGATCCCGATGGCGGCAGTCGGCATCGAAACGATCGCCTCCGAAGTCCTCGCCGCCCTCGATTCGAAACGCCAGGTCGAACCGTTTACGGCGCGGTTCGACCACTTCGGCAGTGACGATGCCTACAGGGTTGCCACGGTGCTGCGCAACATGCGCATTGCCCGCGGCGAAAAACCCGCCGGTCGCAAGATCGGCTTCACCAACCGAAACATCTGGGCCGAATACGCCGTCGACCGACCGCTGTGGGGTTACGTCTACGCGACGACGCTGCACGACATCCATCCGGGAAGCAGCATAAAAGCCTCGCATTTGCCGGAACCGCGTATCGAACCGGAGATCGTACTTGGCCTCGGCCGCGATATCGGACCCGAAACAACCTTGCCGGAACTGGCGAAATCCGTCGAATGGGTAGCCCACGGCTTCGAGGTCGTGCAGTCCATCTATCCCGGCTGGCGTTTCGCGGTCGCCGACTGCATCGCCGATGGCGGCCTGCATGGGGCGCTGTTCGTCGGGCCGAAACTCCAGGTCAACGACCATGCTGGGCTGGCTTCGGCACTATCCGGCCTCACGGTCGCACTCTCGCGCAATGGCGAGATCGTTGACAATGGTCGCGGCGCCAACGTGCTCGATGGCCCGATCCAGGCGCTCGGCCATCTGGTGGGCGTGCTAGCCACGGACAGCTTCAACCCGTCGCTTCGTAAGGGCGAGGTGATCACGACCGGCACGCTGACGCGCGCCTTTCCGATCTCGCCTGGCGAACGCTGGTCGACGACGCTCACTGGTTTCGACCTGCCGGGATTGTCGGTCGATATTGTTTGAGGAGAATGTCTCGGCGCACGAGCGAAGTCCGACCAGAGACGACTACCAATCCTCATAGGCCGGGCAGGATGCATCACCGGTTTTGGTGAGCAGGAATTCGCGGTCGTCGGCGCCGGCTTCGAGGTCGATCGCGCCTTCCTCGTCGCAGCCATCCGTCATTCTCAAGCGGCCATTTTCGCCAAGGCCGAGCAGAACCTTGTCCGGCGGCCGGTTGGTCAGCGTAAAGCCGCCGCCGTCGCAATCGACACCGCAGGAGATCTTGCCGTCGTAGAGCATGCATTCGCCCATCGAAGTCAGCAGCTTGCCCTGGCCGCGCAACCGCGCCAGCACCTCGAAATAATAGTTGCGCTGGCCTTCCGGCGCGGTTTCGTCCGGTTCGTGGCGATAGTAGGCGAGGCGGAACTGGATCTCGGTTACTTTTTGCTTTGGATGCGAATTGAGGTGCGCGGCATCGTAGCGCCGGGAATAGCACACGCGCCGCCCTACCTCGGGCGGCAGGATGTTCGCCAGTTCGCCTTCCTTGCCCGGTTCCACCGGCTGGGCGGCAGCCGGGGCGGGCAGCGCCACGCAGAGAAACCCGGCGACCAACGCGTATCGATAAAATCGGCCCATCCCGCCCCTCGCACACCACCTCATGCAGGTTACCGCGCCTGGCGGCGCCGCGCAAAGCCTGTGTCCGATCCCGTCCAGCTCACAAACTTCGATGAAAATTTTCGTCGAATGCCCGGCTGCCTCTTGAGCACCCATCAACCATGCGGGCGTGCGGCGCTACCATCGCCCGGCGCGAGGGGGTAAGGCGCTAGGGATATTCAGGCGACGGCTGGGGGCAGCTTGCTTGAGGAGTCACGATGCAATCGAATTTTGCCGCTGCCCGCGCCTTGCTTGAGCGCGCTCAAGAGATGCTCATTGGCGACGACGAAAGGTCCGTCAAAATGCGCGAAGCGCTCGACATGCTGATCGAGGCGGCGCTGACCGCCGAACACAGCCAGCCGCCCGTGGCCGGCAATGTCGTCAGCTTCCCCGGCAAACGATTGGCCAGGCGGTAAACAGGATCGCCGCAAGAGCGGTTCCGGTTTCTTTCAGAACCGGTAACTCGCTCTAACTATTTGTTTTGCCGCATTTATGCGGACGCCAAATGATTCCATTTGGCTGCAAAATGCTCTAGGGCAGCGAACGCTCAACCGGGATTGTCTCCGGGATGAATGTCGCATCGGGATCGCCCGCGAGCCCATGCACGGTGTGCTGCTGCAGGCGGGCGGTGACGTCGGCCGGCTCGCCTTCCAGCGCCTCCGCCGGGATCGACTTTCCGATGGTGATCGAGAAGGCTCGGCCCTTCTTGTTCAAGAGTTCGTGGAACACCGTCATGTCGCGCAGTTCGGTCGAATATTTCGACAGGAAGTAGAAAAGCCCGGAGTTGCGCGCGGTGATGCGGGCCGGCACCACCGGATAGCGATAGCGCCGCGCCAGCGACACCAGCGAAGTCTGCCATGGCCGCTCGGTGAGCACGCCTTCGTGCCAGTAGGCGATGCGGCCGGACGGGAAGAGAACGATCGCCCTGCCGGCGGCGAAAGCGCGCGCCATCAGCTCCAGCGTCTCGCGGCTCTTTGCATACGATTTCTCGTGCTGCCGCCATTCGACCGGAATGATGAGGTCGGCGAAGCGCGGCGCCACCCGCTGCGCGTCGCGGTTGGCGAAGATCGCCATATCGGGGCGCACCTTCTTCAGCATGTCGAACACCGCGACGCCGTCGGCGATGCCGGTCGGATGACTTGGCGCCAGGATGAACCCGGTCTTTTCAGGCAGGTTTTCGATACCGTGAACCGTAACCTCGAGCGACAGCAGCGCGGAAAGATAGGACATCGCGTCCCAGCCCGACATTTCCGCGATGTCGTCGGCCATCTCGACCGCCTGGCGGTAGTGGAGGAACCGCAGCAGCAACGGACGCATGACCGGCCACAACGGGTGACGCGACAGCTGCATGGAGCGTTCGGCGATCATCTGGTCGATGATGTGGGAATTGACATCGACGCTGGCGCCGCGGAACCACCGCGCGCCGAGAGTTTCCGTGAAGCTGGACAGCGTCGTCCGAGAATCCATGGGTTCCACTCCGTTAGGCGCTGTGTGGCCGAAACCTGTGACGCAGTAATGACACGAGAGCGTACAACGAAACCGCCGCGAACCTCGTTCCTTTTACGGCGCTACCTGCCTGCCAGCCTTTCGATATCCTGGGCAATCGCAAGGCGCAGAAGTTCGGCAAGTTCCCGCGCCGCACGGTTCTCGGCGTCGCGCACCGCGCGCAGATTGGCGAATTCCTGGCGTGGCGCGTCGTAGGAGGACGACACCTGCCGCCTACCGGCCGCCACCTGCGTACCGCCCTTGCTGAGCGTATAGCTCGAGAAGACCGTGACGGTGCCGGCCGTCGGCTCGTCTTCGTCGCCGACCTGGATGATGGCCGACGCTTCGTTGATCGCGGTAACGCCGAGATCGAGCGAATAGACCGGGTTGGCCGGCTGGCCTTTGCCGCCATTGAACAGGAAAATCAGGTGATTGCGGACTTCCTGGCCGTAGCGGGTCACCGCCGGCTTGATGGCGATCGACGACAGCGCCACCGTGGTGGCCGCACCGGGAGCCGTGGAGGATGCCGGAGCATACATCGGCCGCACGGTGCAGGCCGACGCCAGCACCAGGCAGGAAATCAGCAACGGCCGGAGGAAACGGTTCACGGGATGGAATTTCCGCTCAGGCAACGACATTCACGATTCTCTGCAGGACGACGATCACCTTGCGCGGAGGCTTGCCGTCCAGCGCCTTCTGAACGAAGTCGAGAGCGAGCACCGCTTTTTCCACCGTACCTTGGTCTGCGTCGCGGGCAATTGTCAAATCGCCCCGTTTCTTGCCGTTGATCTGCACGGGGTAGACCACATCGTTGTCGACGGTGAGCGCCGGATCGAACTCCGGCCAGCGCTGATTCGCCACGAAACCCTCGCCGCCGAGGGCTGACCAGCACTCCTCGGCGAGGTGCGGCATCATCGGCGCGATCATCAGGACCAGCATCTCGATGGCCTGGCGCAGCGCCGCAGCGCCGGTCGCGTCGGCCTTGCCGCTGGCGAGCGCTGCGGCAGGCGGCTGGATCGTGTTGATCAGTTCGTAGAGGCGCGCGACGGCCTTGTTGAACGACAGCCTGCCGATATCCTCGCCGACTGCCTTGACCGTCTTGTGCGCCGCCTTGGAGAGCACGCCGGCCTCGCCTTCGCTGGCGGCTTTCGCTGCAACGCCGCGCAGGGCCGGGGCGGTTTCGGAAACCAGACGCCAGACGCGCTGCACGAAGCGGTGCGCGCCCTCGACGCCGGCTTCCGTCCAGATGACGTCGCGCTCGGGCGGCGAGTCCGACAGCATGAACCAGCGCGCCGTGTCGGCGCCGTAGCTGGCCAGGATGTCGTCGGGGTCGACGACATTCTTCTTCGACTTCGACATCTTCTCGATGGGACCGATATCGACCGGGCTGCCGTCGGCGATCAGCGTGGCGCTGCGCTTGCCGTCGACATCCTCGATCTTCACCTCGACCGGTTGCACCCAGCGGGCGTTCGGGCCGCTGCCGAGGCGATATGTCTCGTGGACGACCATGCCCTGGGTGAACATGCCTTCGAACGGCTCCTTCACCTCGCTCAGATGTCCCGTAACCTTCATCGCCCGCGTGAAGAAACGCGAATAGAGCAGATGCAGGATCGCGTGCTCGATGCCGCCGATATACTGGTTGACCGGCATCCAGCCGTTCGGCCCGTCGGCATAGTTCGGCGTCGTCGGGCTTTCCTGGTTCCACGGATCGGTAAACCGGGCGAAATACCAGGACGAATCGACGAACGTGTCCATCGTGTCGGTGTCGCGCTTTGCCGGTTTGCCGCATTGCGGGCAATCGACGTGCTTCCACGTCGGATGATGGTCGAGCGGATTGCCGGGCTTGTCGAAGCTGACCTCGGCCGGCAACTCCACCGGCAGCTGATCGGACGGCACCGGCACCGCGCCGCAGGCTTCGCAATGGATGACGGGGATCGGGCAACCCCAGTAGCGCTGGCGCGAGATCAGCCAGTCGCGCAGCCGGAACTGCACCTTGCGCTCGCCCTGCGGGCGATTGCCGACGGTGACGCCGGACAGCCGCGTCGCCACCTCGTCGAAAGCCTGCTTCGGCGCCATGCCATCCAGGAAGCGCGAATTGATCATCACCCCGTCGTCGCCATAGGCCTCGTCGATGATCTGGAAGGTCTTGGCGTCGCCGCCTTCCGGCATCACCACCGGGACCACCGGCAGGCCGTATTTGTTGGCGAAATCGAGGTCGCGCTGGTCGCCCGACGGGCAGCCGAAGATGGCGCCCGTGCCGTAGTCCATCAGCACAAAATTGGCCACGTATACGGGCAGCGTCCAGCTGTCGTCGAACGGATGGACGACGCGGATGCCGGTGTCGAAACCCTTTTTCTCGGCCGTCTCCAGCTCCGCCGCCGACGTGCCCATATGGCTGATATCTTCGATGAACGCCGCCAGCGCCGGATCGTTCTCAGCCGCTCTCTTGGCCAGCGGATGATCGGCAGCGACCGCCATGAAGGAGGCGCCGAAGATCGTGTCGGGACGCGTCGTGTAGACTTCGAGCTCGGTCTCGCCCTGCGGCGCGGTTGCCTCGGCCAGCCGCCAGCGGATCAGCAGGCCTTCCGACCGGCCGATCCAGTTCGCCTGCATGACGCGGACCTTTTCCGGCCATTTGTCGAGCGTGTCCAGGCTGTCGAGCAGGTCCTGCGACATCGATGTGATCTTGAAGAACCATTGCGTCAGGTCGCGCTGTTCGACCAGCGCGCCGGAGCGCCAGCCGCGGCCGTCGATGACCTGCTCGTTGGCGAGCACGGTCATGTCTTCCGGATCCCAGTTGACCTTGGCCGACTTGCGCTCGACCAGGCCGGAGCGCCAGAAGTCCAGGAACATCTTCTGCTGGTGCTTGTAGTAGCTGGGGTCGCAGGTGGCGAATTCGCGCGCCCAGTCGAGCGACAGGCCCATCGTCTTCAGCTGCGCCTTCATGGTGGCGATGTTGGCGTAGGTCCAGTCGCGCGGGTTGACCTTGTTGTCGCGCGCGGCGTTTTCAGCCGGCAGGCCGAAAGCATCCCAGCCCATCGGGTGCAGCACGTTGTAGCCCATGGCGCGGCGCCAGCGGGCCACCACGTCGCCCATCGTGTAGTTGCGCACATGCCCGATATGGATGCGGCCCGATGGATACGGGAACATCTCCAGCACGTAGTATTTCGGGCGCGGGTCGTCGTTCTTCGTCTCGAAGAGCTTTGCTTCGTCCCACGCCTTCTGCCATCTCGGTTCGGATGCGCGGGGATTGTATCGTTCGGTTGCCATGCCCGGTATTTCGCCTATGAAGAATGCGGGAGACGTTCACCATGGTTTGCCGAAACCGTCAACACCATGTACGGGCAAGTCCATGCGCAATAAGGCGGTTTGAGGGATGAGCGAGGCGGTTCAGCGGTTGCAGGAGGTGCGGGGCAAGATCGCCGTCGCCGAACAGGAAGCCCTGCGCGAAACCGGCGACGTGACGCTCGTCGCCGTCTCGAAAACCTTCTCGGCCGACGAAATCAGGCCGGTGATCGAGGCTGGCCAGCGGGTTTTCGGCGAGAACCGCGTGCAGGAGGCGCAGGCGAAATGGCCGGCGCTGAAGGCTGCGTTCCCCGATCTCGAACTGCATCTGATCGGCCCCCTGCAGTCCAACAAGGCCAAGGAAGCGGTCGCGCTGTTCGACGTGATCGAGACGGTGGATCGGGAAAAGATCGCGGCCACACTTGCCGCGGAGATGAAAAAGCAGGGCAAGGCACCGAGGCTCTACGTGCAGGTGAACACCGGTTCGGAACCGCAGAAAGCCGGCATCGAACCGCGCGAGGCTCTTGCCTTCGTCAAGCGCTGCCGCGAGGTCCACGGCCTCGCCATCGAAGGGCTGATGTGCATTCCGCCGGCCGAGGAAAACCCCGGGCCGCATTTTGCGCTGCTCGAAAAGCTGTCGCTGGAGGCCGGCGTCGAAAAGCTCTCTATGGGCATGTCGGGCGACTACGAACTGGCGGTGCGTTTCGGCGCAAGTTCGGTTCGGGTGGGCTCGGCGATCTTCGGCAGCCGGTGAGGCCTACAGCTTCACATTATCGACCAGGAAATCCACAAAGGCCCGCACCCGGGCCGGCAAATGCTTACCCTGTCCGACATAGACGGCGTGGACCGGCTCCTCGTCGCCGGGGTTGAATTCTTCCAGCAGCGGCACCAGCCGCCCGGCCGCGATGTCCGGCCCGACATGCCAGTTTGCGTGGCGGGCGATGCCGCCGCCCGCCAATGCCATCAGCCGCATCGATTCGCCGTCGCTGACCAGCGGCCCGCCTGAAGGCATTATCGTCATGGTCTTGCCTTCGCTGTCCCTGAACGGCCAGCCTTCGATCTGCCGCGCGAAACAGAAACCCAGCATCGTATGCCGGACAAGATCTCCCGGGATTTCGGGCTTGCCATGCGCGGCGAGATAGGCCGGCGAGGCGACGACTGCCATCCGGCTCTGCCCGAGCTTGCGGGCGATCAGGCTCGATTCGACGAGCGGCCCGGCCCGGATCGCCAGATCGGCGCGTTCTTCCAATAGATCGACGACGCGGTCGGTGATGGACAGGTCGATCGATATTTCCGGGTTCTGCTCCAGGAATATCGGGATAAGGGGAATGAGATAATGCTGGCTGAACGGCACGAGGCAGTTGACGCGCAGCCGCCCGCGCGGTGCTGCACCCTGCGCAGCCTCGCGTTCGGCCGCCGCTATCTCGGCCAGGATGCGCAAGCCGCTTTCGTAGAAGGCGACGCCTTCAGGCGTCACCTGCAGCTTGCGCGTGGAACGGCGCAGCAGCCGCGCGCCCAGCCTGTCCTCCAGCCGGGCGATCAGCTTGCTCACCGCCGACGGCGTCATCCTGAGCTTGCGCGCCGCAGCCGAAAAGCTCTGCTCTTCGACGACACGAACAAAAACTTCGATCTCGCCGGAGCGATTGACTTCGATTCGACCCATTCGTGAATTGATCTCACAAACAATGTGCCGAGATCAAGGCTGGTTCACAGCCTGGCAAGTTCCGATCTACCGGTTGAGCCGACCATGCGGCCCTTCGCAACAGCGATCCGGGGAATTTCATGCCACTTGCTCTCTATGCCCTTACCGCCGGCGCCTTCGGCATCGGCGTCACAGAATTCGTCATCATGGGCCTGCTGCTCGACGTCAGCGCCGATCTCGGCGTCTCGATCTCGGCCGCCGGCATGCTGATCTCCGGCTATGCGCTGGGCGTCGTCGCTGGCGCGCCGCTGCTTGGCGCCTTCACCGGCAGGATGTCGCGCAAGACGTTGCTCCTGGCGCTGATGGTCGTGTTCACCGTCGGCAACCTCGCCTGTGCGCTGGCGCCCGACTACTGGACGCTGATGGCGGCCCGCGTGCTGACCGCCTTTGCCCATGCTTCCTTCTTCGGCGTCGGCTCCGTCGTCGCCACAGGCCTGGTGCCGGCGAACAAGAAGGCGTCGGCGATCGCCATCATGTTCACGGGGCTGACGGTCGCCAACATCCTCGGCGTCCCTTTCGGCACCTGGCTCGGCCAGGCCTATGGCTGGCGCTCGACCTTCTTTGCGGTGACCCTGGTCGGTATAGTCGCCATCGCGGTGATCGCGCTTCTGGTTCCGCGCGACCAGCCCTCGAACGATGCGCAGGAAAGCTCCGGCGGAGCGCTTGCCGTGCTCGGCCGCCGGGCTGTGCTGCTTGGCCTGTTGACCACGGTGCTTTCCTGGGTGGGCGTCTTCGCTGGCTTCACCTACATCGCGCCCATCCTCACGCAGATCACCGGCTTCTCGGAACCAGCCGTGTCGCCGATCCTGATGGTGTTTGGCGGTGGGCTGATCGTCGGCAACATCCTCGGCGGACGCCTTGCAGACAAGCGGCTGGTGCCGACCATGCTGGGCAGCCTGCTGGCGCTCTCGGCGGTGCTGTTCGCCATGACCTTCGCCATTCACAGCAAGATGCTGGCGGTCGCAGCCATCGGCCTGTTCGGCGCCACCGCCTTCGCCACTGTCGCGCCGCTGCAAATGTGGGTGTTGCAAAAGGCCGAGGGCGCCGGCCAGGGCCTTGCCTCGTCGTTCAACATCGCGGCGTTCAACCTCGGCAACGCGATCGGCGCCTGGCTGGGCGGCTTCGTCATCGACCGCGGCGCCGGCCTCGGCGCCATCCCCCCGGTCGCGGCAATTGTGCCGCTGGTTGCGCTTGCCGTCGCGCTACTGGCCATGCGCCTGGAAAAGCACAGCTCAAAGCTCACGCCGGTTGCGGCCTGCCCCGCCGCGGCCGAATGATCATTGAAACCCAGGAGAAGAACCATGGAATACAGACGTCTTGGCGCATCCGGCTTGAAGGTTCCCGCACTCAGTTTCGGAGCCGGAACGTTCGCCGGATCCGGCCCACTGTTCAGTCATTGGGGCACCAGCGATGCCGACGAAGCACGCCGGCTGGTCGACATCTGCCTGGAAGCCGGCGTCAATCTTTTCGACACCGCCGATGTCTATTCGAACGGCGCGTCGGAGGAGGTGCTTGGCGAGGCCATCAAGGGCCGCCGCGACCAGGTGCTGATCTCCACCAAGACCTCGCTGCCGATGGGCGACGGACCCGCTGACTGGGGCTCTTCCCGATCCCGGCTGATCAAGGCGGTGGAGGACGCGCTTCGGCGCATGGGCACCGACTATATCGACCTCCTGCAACTGCACGCCTTCGACGCTGGCACGCCGGTCGAGGAAGTCCTTTCCACACTCGATGGCCTCGTGCAGGCCGGCAAGCTGCGTTATGTCGGGGTCTCGAATTTTTCCGGCTGGCATCTGATGAAGTCGCTGGCCGCCGCCGACAAGCACGGTTGGTCGCGCTACGTCGCGCATCAGGTCTATTATTCGCTTGTCGGGCGCGACTACGAGTGGGAGCTGATGCCGCTCGGCCTTGACCAGGGCGTCGGCGCGCTGGTGTGGAGCCCGCTCGGCTGGGGCCGGCTGACCGGCAAGATCCGCCGCGGCCAGCCACTGCCGGAAGGCAGCCGCCTGCACGACACGGCAAGCTTCGGCCCGCCGGTCGACGACGAGCACCTCTACAATGTGGTGGACACGCTGGATGCCGTGGCCGAGGAGACCGGCAAAACGGTGCCGCAGATCGCCATCAACTGGCTGTTGCGACGTCCGACCGTGTCGTCGGTGATCATCGGCGCCCGCAATGAAGGGCAGTTACGGCAGAACCTCGGCGCCGTCGGCTGGTCGCTGACCGAAGAACAGGTGAAGAAGCTCGATGCAGCAAGCGAAGTGACGGCGCCTTACCCCTACTTCCCCTACCGCAGGCAGGAAGGCTTCGCCCGGCTCAACCCACCGGCGGTTTGAACCGCAGAAAAAGGCCGAAGTTTCCTTCGGCCTTTTTCATTGACTCTGCCCGGAGAACTTATTCCACGGCGACGATCTTGCCGGCTTCCCACTTGAACAGCGAGAAGCTCGGCGAACTCAAGTCGCCATTCTCGCCATAGGTCAGCTTGCCGATCGCGGTGGCAATCGGCTCGCCGGACTTGAGCGCGGTCGCCACTGCGGTCGCATCTTCTGCGCTTCCGGCCTTCTCGATGCCCGCCTTCAGCACCTCGACGGCGGCGTAGGCGTTGAGCGTGAAAGCCTCCGGAGGGATACCCTTGTCACCCAGCACCTTCACGGCGTTGGCCGAGTCCGGGTTCTTCAGCGCATCGGTCGCGTTGGTGAAGATGGTGCCGGCGGCAGCCTCGTTGCCGATGGCCCAGAATTCACTGTTGGAGAGCCCCTCGCCGCCGATGATCGTCGCATTGACGGAGACGTCGCGCAGCTGGCGGGCGAGCAGGCCGCCTTCCGGGTGGTAGCCGCCGAAATAGATCACGTCGACATTCTCGGACTTGATGCGGGTGACGAGGGCGGAAAAGTCCTTCTCGCCCGGCGTCAGCGCGCTTTCCAGCACTTCGGTGACACCACCGGCGTTGAGCGCCGCCTTGAAGGCATTGGCGAGGCCCATGCCATAGGTGCCCTTGTCGTTGATGATGGCGATACGCTTGTCCTTGAGGTTTTTCAGCACATAGGCTGCCGCGACTTCGGCCTGCTGGTCGTCGCGGCCGCAGGTCCTGAGAACATTGGTCAGGCCGCGGGACGTCAGGTCCGGCGCCGTCGCCGTCGGCGTCACCATCAGCACGCCGTTTTCGGCGAACACGTCGGAAGCGGGAATGGCAACGCCTGACGTTACCGGGCCGACAACGAAACGGACGCCTTCGCCGACCAGCTTGTTGGCGGCCGAAACGCCCTGCTTGGGATCACCGGCATCGTCGGCCAGCGTCAGCACGACCTTTTCGCCAAGGATACCGCCATTCTTGTTGATCGCATCGACGGCCGCCTCGGCGCCGTTCTTGACCTGATCGCCATAGGCGGCGACGGGGCCGGTCAGCGGCGCGACAAGGCCGATGGCGATGTCGGCCTGCGCGGCCGGGGTGAAAGCGAAGGAAGCCGCAAGGGCGGCCCCCAGCAGGGTTTTGTTGGTCATCATCGTACTCCTCGAGCATCGAACCCACTCGGGTCCGCTGAAGGCTCAGGGAATACGCTTGCCTGCCGGCCAAGGCAAAACGATTGCTTTGGGCCAGAAGCCGGCCCGGCTTTGCTTCCCGGAGATCAGTGCAGCCGAAGCTCGCCGCTGACGTTGCGCCATTCCGTCGGCGAAATCAGCTTCTTGTGCGTGTAGGCGACCGAGTGCAGCGGCCCGTCGAGCTTGGCCTGCCAGAACTCGATGAAACCATAAAGCGCGGGGAATTTCGGCGCCAGGTCATAATGCTGCCAGATGAAGGTTTGCAGCACATGCGGGTGGTCGGGCATGTGATAGAGGATTTGTGCTGTGGTGAGGCCGTAGCCCTTCAGCATCAGTTCGAATTCGGCATGGTCGCGCATGGCCGTCCTTTCGGCGCCGGATTGTCTCCTCCACGAGACGAAGTGTGCGCCCCGATTGTTAACCGACTGTTGCGATCCGCCAAGTCACACTTTTGGATTATAAAGCGAAATCAATAGTTTGGCAGCCGCCACCGGCGAGTGCTGATAGACGCCTGCATCGAAGGTGCGGCATGCCGCCACGCGAATCCAACGTCTAATATTGTGGTCGGCTGCCAAAATGATAATAAATGCCGGCGAAATCGCCCTTGGCGATGCGACTTCGAGCGGCCTGGAAGGGCCGCCGGCCTACTGCATAATTCCTTAAATCGGAATCGATTTAAGGAGAAAATTATGCAGAAAATCAAAGTGCTACAGCGACCTTTGCGCGTCTGAAAAGACGCGCGGCGCTGTAGAAAATTCGGGGAGGGAATGCCAGAAATGTCCGAGGTCCAGATTCACCGCGTCCAGCCGGCGTGGAAAAAAGACGCGCTCATCGACAACGACACCTACCTCAAATGGTATAAGGAGAGCGTAAAAAACCCGGAAAAGTTCTGGTCCAAGCACGGCAAGCGCATCGACTGGTTCAAGCCCTACACCAAGGTCAAGAACACCTCCTTCGACGGCAAGGTATCGATCAAGTGGTTCGAGGACGGGCTGACCAACGTCTCCTACAACTGCATCGACCGCCACCTGAAGAAGCGCGGCGACCAGACCGCCATCATCTGGGAAGGCGACAACCCTTACGACGACAGGAAGATCACCTACAACGAGCTCTACGAGCATGTCTGCCGGCTCGCCAATGTGATGAAGAAGCACGGCGTCAAGAAGGGCGACCGCGTCACCATCTACATGCCGATGATCCCGGAGGCGGCCTATGCGATGCTCGCCTGCACGCGCATCGGCGCCATCCATTCGATCGTCTTCGGCGGCTTCTCGCCGGACGCGCTGGCCGGCCGCATCGATGACTGCAAGTCGACCTTCGTCATCACCGCCGACGAAGGTCTGCGTGGAGGAAAATCGATTCCCTTGAAAGAAAACACCGACCGGGCGATCGACATCGCCGCGCGCGCCGGCACCAAGGTCGACAAGGTGATCGTGGTGCGCCGCACCGGCGGCAAGATCGGCTGGGCGGAAGGCCGCGACCTCTGGTACCACGACGAGGTGGCGACCGTTAAGGCAGAGTGCAAGCCGGAAAAGATGAAGGCGGAAGACCCGCTGTTCATCCTCTACACGTCGGGTTCGACCGGCAAGCCGAAAGGCGTGCTGCACACCACCGGCGGCTATCTCGTCTACGCCTCGATGACCCACCAGTATGTCTTCGACTACCATGACGGCGACATCTACTGGTGCACCGCCGATGTCGGCTGGGTGACCGGGCACTCCTACATCGTCTACGGGCCGCTGGCCAATGGCGCCATCACGCTGATGTTCGAGGGGGTGCCGAACTACCCCTCGCCGGCGCGCTTCTGGGAGGTCGTCGACAAGCACAAGGTCAATATCTTCTACACCGCGCCGACCGCCATCCGCGCCCTGATGGGCGCCGGCGACGCGCATGTAAAGAAGACCTCGCGCAAGAGCCTGCGGGTGCTGGGCTCGGTCGGCGAGCCGATCAACCCGGAAGCCTGGGAATGGTACTTCAACGTCGTCGGCAACAAAAAGGTGCCGATCGTCGACACCTGGTGGCAGACCGAGACCGGCGGCATATTGATCACGCCGCTGCCCGGCGCCACCGATCTCAAGGCCGGCTCGGCGACCAGGCCCTTCTTCGGCGTGCAGCCGCAACTGGTCGACGGCGAGGGCAAGGTGCTGGAAGGTGCGTCCGACGGCAACCTTTGCATCGTCGATAGTTGGCCGGGCCAGATGCGCACGGTCTATGGCGACCACGAGCGTTTCATCCAGACCTATTTCTCCACCTACAAGGGCAAATATTTCACCGGTGACGGCTGCCGGCGCGACAAGGACGGCTACTACTGGATCACCGGCCGCGTCGACGACGTCATCAACGTGTCAGGCCACCGCATGGGCACTGCCGAGGTGGAATCGGCACTGGTCAGCCACGACAAGGTGTCGGAGGCAGCCGTCGTCGGCTATCCCCACGACATCAAGGGCCAGGGCATCTACTGCTACGTGACGCTGATGGCCGGCGAGGTGTGGTCTGACGACCTGCGCAAGGAGCTGATCGCACATGTGCGCAAGGAGATCGGGGCGATCGCCTCGCCCGACAAGATCCAGTTCGCGCCGGGCCTGCCGAAAACCCGCTCGGGCAAGATCATGCGGCGCATCCTGCGCAAGATCGCCGAGGACGACTTTTCTGCGCTGGGCGACACCTCAACGCTGGCCGATCCGGCCGTCGTCGACGACCTGATCGCCAACCGCCAGAACAAGAAGGGGTAGGCGAAAGCGCGATCGGCACGGCCGTGAGAATCCGATTTGGCCGGGCCGGGCCGACAATTCCTCACGGCCTCTGGTTCGTCTATAGTTCGGTCGCTTGAGGTTGGGACCGGAACGCCTGCCAGAGGAGCCTCCTGATGAATTTGAAGCAAATCGCGATCGTGGCCGCGCTCGCAAGCTCAACAACATTCGTGGGCGCCTTCCCCGTGGAGGCTGCCCGGGCCGTCGTTACCGGAAATGTCAGTGTGCGTTCAGGACCCAGCACCCAGTACCGCGTCGTTGGACGACTGCGTACAGGCGACAGGGTCAACGTCACCCGCTGCGCGCCTTCCCGCCGCTGGTGCCATGTCCAGTCCCGACGCACTCGTGACGGCTGGGTCAGTTCGCGGTATCTGGACCGCGTCCGCGGCGGTCCCAACCGGCCAGGGAGCATTTGCTTCTACGGCGCCCGTGGCCAAATTTGCCTGAGCCGCTAGAGCATTTTGCAGCCAAATGGAATCATTTGGCGTCCGCATAAATGCGGCAAAACAAATACTTAGAGCGAATTATCGGTTCTGAAAGAACCGGAACCGCTCTAGACGCGGGCCCTATGCTTCGCCGCTAACCGAAGCCGGGTCACTTTGGCCGGCGCCCGGTGGCCCAAGCCGACCTATTCCGCAATTTCCAGGCGAACTGCTCTGATGTAGAGCTCCCGGACATCGCGGTCCACCTTGCCGACGAGCCGAACCGGGGTCTTGGATGTCACTTTGCGATTTCGCCAGAGATGCCGATTGATTTCAGCGCGCATCTCGCCGGTTGTGTCGCGAAACGTGTAGTAGGTCCCGCGAAGGTGTTTGACGACGAAGCCCTCAAGGGTCACGTCCTGGCCCCGGCGCGCGGTCTGTGCCTGCTCAACCGTGCTGAGATGCCTGGAACTGCTCGGCCCCGCGAACTGCCCGTATGCACTGGTCGCGAGAAAGGCTGACAGGAAAAGCGTTACAAGGATTCTCTTCATTGCCGATGCTCCAACGTAACGGTAGTCACGTATGTGGCCTGAAGTGGCAATATACACCGTGCGGTAGCTGCGTAGCCTGAATTTGTTTGCAGGATGTATGTTTCCTGCCGCCAACAGATCGTGGCGGCTCTTGCGCCCGGTATCTGTTGGCGCGCGACCCTTTAGCGCCAGGGGCGGACAGTCGCGCGCCATCGCAGATGTTCGGCGGTGGTGAGCTAGAGCATTTTGCAGCCAAATGGAATCATTTGGCGTCCGCATAAATGCGGCAAAACAAATACTTAGAGCGTGTTATCGGTTCTGAAAGAACCGGAACTGCTCTAGGCTGTAGTGACGATTTAACGGCTTGGGATTCCCAAAGTTGCGCAAATCAGATTCAACGCTGGCTTTTGGAGGCTGGCGATGGACGGAGAGGTTTTGCGCGACGATCAGTGGGAGAAGGTGAAGTCGTTCGTTCCGGGCGGTCGCAAGGGCAAGCGCGGTCCACGCAGTGATGGACGACGCTTCTTCGACGCGCTCTTGTGGATGGCGCGTTCGGGTGCACGTTGGCGCGATCTGCCCGAAGGCCGGTTCGGTCCTTATCAGACGGCCAAACGGCGCTATTATCGCTGGATCGAGATGGGTGTGTTCGACCGCCTGTTCGCGGCGGTCGCGGCCGATCCTG
>NZ_FOSL01000004.1 GCF_900114255.1 Neomesorhizobium albiziae
CCGGCTTGCGGCCTCGTCACCGGGCTTGCCTCCGGCAAAGTCATCGCCGACCGCGCCTATGACGCCGACAGCCTCCACGACACCATCCTCGACGAAGGCGGCCAGCCCGTCATCCCGCCACGCCGCCATCGCAAATACCAGCACAGCTACGACAAGATCGCCTACCGGCAGCGCTGGGGGATCGAGGGATTCTTCGCCAAACTCAAGCAGTGGCGCCGCATCGCAACCCGCTACGACAAACTCGCCGCCACATTCCTCGGCTTCGTAAAGCTCGTCAGCATCATGCTCTGGCTCAAATAATTAAATCGTCACTACAACCTAGACCTCGGCGTTCAAAATGTCCTCGATAAGGATCGGCAACTTCCGAATTCGCGTCCCTGTCGCATGAAAGACGGCGTTTGCGATGGCTGGCGCGGTGCCCACCAGGGCAATCTCGCCAAGCCCCTTGACGCCGAGCGGATTGACATGGGGGTCGACCTCATTCGCGAACAACACCTCCAGTTTCGGAATGTCGAGATTAACAGGAACGAGATAATCAGCCATATGAGCGTTGACCGGTCGCCCATCGCGCGCATCCAGAACGGTCCGTTCCATTAAAGCCATGCCCATGCCTCCGATCATGCCGCTCGTGCATTGGCTTTTGGCAAGCAGGGGATTTACCACCCGCCCGATGCCATACGCGCCGACAAGTCGGCGCACCCTGATGGTGCCAACGTCGGGGTCGATGGCAACTTCTGCAAAAACCGCTCCGAAGGAATGCATCGAATATTTTTCGGCAGTTTCCGGATCGCGTTTAGCCGAACCGTCGGCTTCGATCGGGTTACCGGCCTTTGTCAGGATCTCCTGGTAGGAGAGCCCCGGCGACGTATCTCCGCGCCGACGCAGCCTCCCTTCGGCCCATTCGACAGCCTCCATCGAGGCTCCAAAGACAGGCGAACTCTGATCCGCTATCGCGCGTTTGGCAGCCTCCGACTTCGCCTCCAGACAGGCCGCGCGAATTGCGGATCCGACAGATGCCATGGTCCAGGAGCCGCCGTGGGATGGCGTTGGTGGGTAAGCCGTAGTGCCCAGCCGAAACCGCACCTGTTCCGGCGGCAACCCCAGGAATTCGGCTGCCACCTGCGTCATGGATGTGTAGGTGCCCGGCCCCATGTCGCTGGCGGCTGCTTCGACCTCGGCCGTTCCGTCGACCAGGATGCGTACCCTGGCGCTCGCCGGCGCATGGAAAGCAGGATACGTCGCGGTCGCCGTGCCCATGCCGATCAGCAGGCGTCCGTCGCGCATCGAGCGAGGATCGCTAGTCCTTTGCGCCCAGCCAATGCGCTCCGCGCCAAGTTCGTAGCACTCGATCAGCGAGCGACTCGAGAACGGTTTGTTTTCAGCCTCATCGATTTTCGGCTCGTTGCGGCGTCGAAGTTCGATTGGATCGATACCGAGCTTGTAGGACAGCTCGTCGATAGCGCTTTCGAGTGCAAAGATGCCGCTTGCTTCGCCCGGCCCCCGCATATGGTTGGGCGTGCCCGTATCGAGTTGCGCCAGGCGATACTGGGTGCGCACGTTGGGGCAGGAATACAGGTAGTCGGTGACGGCGGTCAGGGCCTCACTGAACTGCTCATAGCGGCTTGTCTCTCCGGTGCCCTCATGGATCACGCCTGTAAACTTGCCATCGGCCGTTGCACCGAGTGCAACCCTCTGAAGCGAGCGCGGCCGATGGCCGGTGGTGAAGAACATCTGCTTGCGGGTGAGCACAAGTTTGACGGGCTTGCCGACATGACGCGCAGCAAGCGCGGCAAGCGTCACGTGCGGCCACGTCCTGAGGCTCGTGCCAAAAGCGCCACCGATGAAGGGACAGATGACCTCGACGTTCTCGGTCGGCAGCCCGAAAACCGCAGCGATTTCGGCCTGCTCATTGACGAGAAACTGGCTCTTGCTCCACAGCGTCAGTCGATCGCCGTTCCAGGCGGCGACCGTCGCATGCGGCTCCATCGGATTGTGGTTTTCACGGGCGATGTCATAGATTTCGTCCACTTTGACGGCTGCACCTGCCACGGCGGCATCGGCATTGCCCCGCGATTTATCCGCCCCCGCTCCCGGAACGGTTCTGGCTACCTGCGGATCCGCGTGATCGACAACGGGTTGACGCGTTTCATAGCTGACACGCAGGGCAGCCGCGGCGCGTTCGGCATGGTCGATGGAATCCGCCACGACGATGGCGACAGGCTGCCCGTAGAAGAGCACGCTGTCGTCTTGCAGCACATGGAGCCGCTCGCCCACCGCTGGATCGATGATTGCCTTGTGGGGCAGATAGGGCAGTTTCGGAGCATTGCGATGCGTGATCAGCGCAACGACACCGGGCATGCGCTCGACCTCGCCGCCTTCGAATCCGACGACCCGACCAAGGCCGACAGTCGCGCTCACAATGACGGCATAGCGCTGGCCAGGCTGGTTGAAATCGGCGGCATAACGAGCCTTGCCTGTGGTCTTCGTGTGCCCGTCGACACGCGTCAACGGCCTTCCAATGACGTTCGTGTTCATGCGATCTCTCCCGCCATTTCCAACGTCCGGACGATTGTCCTGGGCAGGAGCGTGACCTTGAAGGCGTTATGATGCAGTGGCCGGGCGCCCTCGGTCGCTAGTTGAGCGGCTTCCACGAAGGCCTGCCTGTCGGGCTTTCTTCCAGCGAGCGCTGCCTCGCACGCGCGCAGCCGCCAGGGACGCGTGCCAACCCCGCCGACTGCAATGCGCGCCTCGCGAATGACGCCATCCTCGATTGCGAGGGCGGCTGCGGCCGATACCAAGGCGAACTCGTAAGAAGCGCGGTCGCGAACCTTCAGGTAGCGCGCATTGCGTGCATGCGGTCCGCCCGGCACGCGCAGTTCGAGGATCAGCTCGCCTGGCAGCAGCGTGTGTTCGAGATGCGGCGTGTCCGCTGGCAGCCTGAAGAGTTCCTCGACCGGGAAGCTGCGTTCGCCTTTCGGACCTCGGACCCGCACGGTGGCATCGAGTGCCACGAGAGCTACAGCGACATCCGAGGGATGCGTCGCCACGCAATAGTTGCTCGTGCCGAGGATGGCGTGTCCTGCGTTCAGTCCCTCGATCGCGGCGCAGCCCGATCCCGGCGTGCGCTTGTTGCAGCCGACATCGAGCATGCGGAAGTAAGGACAGCGGACCCGTTGCAACAGGTTCCCGCCCAGGGACGCCATGTTGCGCAACTGCGGCGAAGCGCCTTCGATCAGGCTTTCCGCGACCAACGGCTGCAGACGCTGGACATTGCTGTCGGCGGCGACCTCGGCCATGCGCGCGAGCGCGCCGATGACCAGGTCTTGACCTTCCACACGGATGCCGCCTAACGGCAGTCTGTTGATGTCGATGAGGCGTTCAGGACGCTCGACCTCTTCGCGCATGAGGTCAACAAGCGTAGTCCCACCGGCAATATAGCGCCCGCCCGCAGCTGCGGCCGCGATGGCTTCTTGGGCACTACCGGGCTTATCCAACAAGAAGGGAAACATGGGTC
This sequence comes from Neomesorhizobium albiziae, assembly GCF_900114255.1. Lineage (GTDB taxonomy): Bacteria > Pseudomonadota > Alphaproteobacteria > Rhizobiales > Rhizobiaceae > Neomesorhizobium > Neomesorhizobium albiziae. The sequence continues at coordinate 3,515 of NZ_FOSL01000004.1, forward strand.
ATGTCCTCCTTGCTGCGTCCGCGACTGCTTCGACGATGCCTGGATAGGCACCGCAGCGGCATATATTGCCGCTCATCCAGAACTGGATTTCCTCGGGCGATCCTGCGTGACCTTCGGCGATGCAACCTATCCCGGACATGATCTGGCCGGGGGTGCAGAAACCGCATTGCAGGCCCTCGTGTGCGACGAAGGCTTGCTGAAGAGGATGGAGCTCGCCGTTCTTTTCCAGCCCTTCGATAGTCTGGATGTCGGCACCATCGTACATGGACGCCAGTGTCAGGCAGGAGACGATGCGCCTGCCATCGACGAGAATCGTGCAGGCCCCGCAAGCTCCCTGATTGCAGCCCTTCTTGGTGCCGGGGAGGTCCAGCGTCTCGCGCAGTACGTCGAGCAGCGACTGCCTTGTGTCCAGTTCCAGTTCCTTCGATTCGCCATTGACGATGAGCCTGATTGATCCAACAGGCAGAGCTTCTGTTCCAACCGCGTCGGCTGACAGCGCGTCTCCAGAAGGGATGGCCGCCAGCGACGCAGCGCCGCCAGCCAACTGCAGGACGGCTCGCCGTGATAATGGTGAGGAGGCAAGGGGGGAACTTTCGTCCATTCCTGCCTTGCCTGAGGGTGTCAGGTGTCGGTTGGTCATATTCGCCTCCTGGCCGCCTACGTGACGGGACTCGGACCGCAATGCCTTGCGGCTCCCGTTGGACAAGCTAGCCACACATCGCTTGCGAACCAGCGCTCCAAGTGCTGCTTTTTGTACCCCAGTGCTGTCGTGCGAAGACCCCGCAATTTGTTCACGCGAGTGTGATGACATCGCAAGATGTGCTCCTAACGACGGCGAATGCGTCGCCATACCCCAGGGGTGATATTCACGATTCTGACAAAGGCGCGGGTGAAGTGGCTCTGATCGGCAAATCCGCAATGATATGCAATTTCATCGATTGGCAGCTTGGAGTTCAGGAGCAGATCCTTTGCGCGCTCAACACGCTGGATCTGCAGCCATTGCAGCGGCGGTACGCCCACTGCGGACTTGAACGCCCGCGCGAAGTGACTGCGGGACAGGCCGCATGCGCGAGCAAGTTCATCGAGGCCGATCTCCCCATTGAGATTTGCCATCAGCATGTCCTTTGCCCGGCGCTCCTGCCAGCGCGCCAGGCCACCGCGCACCGGTTGCACCACAGCCGGCTGCTCTGAGTAGGACGCCGTGAGATGAGTCAGTAGCGCCAATGCGACATGGTCGGAAAAGAGCTGACTGACGGCGTTCGGTTGCTCGAAGGCGGGCGCGAGACACTCGCCAAGATTTCTGACGATGTCGTCGTGGAACGCCACGCCGCTGGCTGTCCGAAGGGATTCCACCCGTCGCAGACCGTTTTCCTCGTGGAAGTTCCGCAGAACCCCGCGTGAGATATACATCGAGATGCAGTCCACGTTTCCACGTGTCACCGATGCGTGCTCGTCATTCAGATCCAGAAACAGGAACTGCCCGCGATGAAGCGGCATCATCGGGGTCGGCACATCGTTGACCCAGTATGGGATCGAAGGCAGAGCATTTCGCTGCAGGCAAATGAGATAGCCGTCGCGCCTTTCCATGCGGACGGGGTGTCCGGCGCCCGGCACATCCCATTGGAGCCGGCTGCCGACGATTTCCGCCAGATGCAAGTAACGCGTGGAGAGGGTTCGCGGCTCTTCGAGTCCGACAAATCTGCCTATGCTGCGGACGATCTCCGTTCCCATCGCACTCTCAAGTTATGAAGGTAAACTCGAAGCTTAACGGAGCTGATCGGCAACTCAATCTAAATCTCCATGAGGATAAGCGACGACTGGCGATACGCCATGCCGCCCGCCGTGGCAGTGTGTGAATGTTCTGCTCTGGAGCATTTTGCAGCCAAATGGAATCATTTGGCGTCCGCATAAATGCGGCAAAACAAATGGTTAGAGCGAGTTACCGGTTCTGAAAGAACCGGAACCGCTCTAGAGGAGCAACCAGGGATCGATCGACCCCTGATCAAATACTTCTACGAATTCGGTGCGGAGCCTGTTCGATCACGCTGTTGTCACGCAGCGTAAGGCATCGCAGCGTGTATGATGCTCAGATGTACGTGGGCCTTCCTGACGACGGCAGTTCATCCGGCCTGAGCCTCTGAAACGCGCGAACTTTGTCGCGCGGGGAGGCTTGAGTATGACGCCGCGCCGATTCCAACGCTGGACTGAAAACGAGCTGGACCAATTGCGTCTCCTAGCGCGCGGACGCGTTCGCGTGCCTGCAATTGCACGCGTACTTGGCAGAACGATCAGTTCCGTCCGCACCAAAGCATCGGCTGAGGGCATAAGCCTTGTCGAGGCCTAGACCGTTGCGACCAGTGGATCGCCCTGAGCGAAGCCAGCTATATCGCCCTGACCACGCCATAGCGCGCAATCTTCTCGTTGAGCGTTCGTACGGGGATGCCGAGCCGAGTGGCGGCGGCCTGCGTGCTGCCACCGCAGGCTTCGAGAGCTTCCCGGATCAACTGCGTCTCGAACGCGACAAGCCTTTCGGGCAATGTGCCCGGTGGCTGCTGGCCGGCGCCTAACGTATTGTTGCCATCGATCGCCAGGCCCAGGCTGAATCGCTCGGCCGCGGCTTTCAATTCACGCACATTGCCAGGCCAGTTCTGCGCCGAGAGCCTGTCCAGTGTCGCGGGGCGTAGCTCCGGCGGCTCGACCTTGTGTCGATCCGCAGCCGCCGCCACAAACAGCTTGAACAGCATCGCGATGTCCTCGCGGCGATTTCTCAGCGGGGGAATGTGCAACTCCACCGTCGAAAGCCTGAAGTAGAGGTCGCTGCGGAACCGCCCGGCCTCGCTTTCAACCTTCAGGTCCACCTTGCTGGCCGCAATGAATCGCACGTCGGACGGGACTTCCCGGTTGCCACCCAGAGGTTCGACGACACGTTCCTGTATCACGCGCAACATCTTTGCCTGGAGGCTGAGCGGCATGCTCTCGATCTCATCGAGGAGAACCGTTCCACCGTCCGCATACTCGATTTTCCCGACCCGCTTGTCGGACGCGCCGGTAAAGGCACCGCGGTGGTGCCCGAACATTTCGCTTTCGAAGACGGTTTCGGGAATAGCCGCGCAGTTGATCGCCACGAAGGGGCGACGGCCCCGGCGACCGAAATCATGGAGTGCCCGTGCCGCCACCTCTTTTCCGGTTCCGGTTTCGCCCCGGATCAAAACGTCGATATCGAGATCCTTGAGCTGCTCGATGCGCGCCCTAACGGCTTGCGCGCCCGGCGATGTTCCAACAAAGCGCCCTTCGATGCCGGCCGCATCCGCGTTGCGCAGACGAATGAGTTCGTCACTCATGCGGCGGGCGGCCGAAGCACGTTCGACAACCGCGACCAGGTGGTCAGCGTCATAAGGCTTTTCGAGAAAGTCATGTGCACCGCGACGCATCGCCTCTACGGCAAGGGCGATGTCACCATGTCCGGTCAGAAGAATTATCGGAAGCTGGGGATCGAACTCCTCGACCATGACAAGCAATTCCATACCGTCGATGCGAGGCATCCTGACGTCCGCGATCACGACATCGTAACGTTGCTCGCGCAGGCTGCGGAACGCCTGATCGCCATCATCGGCCGTATCCACGGCAAAACCCGACATTTCCAACCAATCGGATGCCGATTGGCGCATGGCGGCGTCGTCGTCCGCAAAAAGAACTCGCTGTCTCATAGCGCTGCTTGATACCGGGTGGGTGCAATAGGCTTCGGCAAATGAATGGCAAAGGTTGATCCTTCACCGGAAACGGAAGTGAATTCCAGTCTTCCGCCGACATCCGCAATCATGGCGCGGGAAATTGACAGCCCCAACCCCAGGCCGTCCCCGGTGACCTTCGTCGTGAAGAAAGGTTCGGCCACGCGTTCCTTGACCGACTGCTCCATGCCCGTGCCGTTGTCACGGACGAATATCGATATTTCCGACGAGCCCTGCTCGATCCAGACTTCAAGCATGGGATCCTCGCGGCCCTTCAAAGCATCGACCGCGTTGGCTGCAAGATTGAGAACCACCTGCTGGAGGCGTATCGAATTGCCGCGAACGATCGCCGGTTCCGGCAAGCCTTCGAACCTCAGCATGACGCCATCCGTCCGGATGCGAGGTTGAATAAGCTCCAGTGCGGATGCGGTGGCGGCTTCGACGTCGACATCCTCCATTGTGCCGGCCTCGTTGCGCGCGAATGACTTCAGCGTTTTCACGATCTGCTGGATACGCTTCACGAGATCGCGTGCCTGCCTCACCTTCAAGGACGTGCCTGACGTATCGCCGCGATCCGTCAGCTTTCCCGCAGCCGCCAGAGTATTTTCCATGGCCGCGAGAGGCTGACTGACTTCATGGACAATGGCCGTCGACATTCGGCCCAACGCGGCAAGCTTTGCCGACTGGATCAGGGAATCCTGGGTGGTTCGAAGCTCCAGTTCGGTGCGCCTGCGCTCTTCTATCTCGCGATTGAGTTCGGCGGTGCGTTCGACGACACGCTGTTCAAGCACCTGCCCCTGCATAAGCCGTGTCCGCACCAGCTGGCGGCGTTGGTGCATATACAACCCGGCGCCCCATACCAGCAGACCGGCAAGCGTCGCCGACAGCGAAGAAAGTGCTGCGGTCGACCACACCGGGCTCAAACTCGATCCCGACCACAGCCGCCAGCCATCAGGATTGATTGAACGAGACCGCATCATGAAGGCGCCCTTGCCGGGGATTTCCACACGATCCAATGCGGTGACCGACCGGTGGGAACCGGTCAGGACCGGCGCCTTCATCGCCACCGATTTCCCATCATATTTTCGGACCGAGTCGATTTGAGCAAGGGTATCGGTATTGAGCTCGAATAGCGGCGAATAGCGCCAAGGAGGATATCCACTGAGAAAGATGATCCCGTCGCTGTCGGCCAATGCCGTATTCGTGCTGTCTTTTTCCCAGGCTTGCTCGATCCCCAAAAGGTCGATCTTGACGGCGACGACACCCATGTTTCGCCCACTGTCCCGGACAACGGACGACAAGAAATACCCTGGCATGCCCGTGGTTACGCCCACTCCGTAGAAACGGCCGCTTCCATACTTCATGGCGTCACTGAAGTAAGGCCTGAACTGATAGTTCTGGCCGACGAAACTGCCTGCTTCGGAATAGTTGCTGGCGGCGATCGTGACGCCGACCGAATTCAACACATAGACCTCATCGGCCCCCGAATCATTGCCTACGCCACGCAGGTATTCATTTAAAGCCTGGATTTTTGCCGGTATGGGGTGGCGTAGCGTATCCTGAAGGCGGCTATCCCTCGCGACGATCGCAGGAAGGTATCGATACCGTTCGATTTCATTCGATACCGAGCGAGAAAGAACGGCTGTCTCGCTGTCGAGTGCGGCAGCAAGATTGCCCATTCCCGCATGCTCCACGGCGAGCCATGTCGCGATCCCTATGGCGGCCGTAGTCCCTAAAGCCACAACCGGCAAAAACACTCTTCGACTTCTGAATATCCGTTCAGCCATGCAGCCGCGCTCCGGAGACGCTCGCGTCCGTCACGCCCCATTGCACTGTCGATGGCATCCGCACCTCCCATGCGCCGCCGGCCCGTCAGGCGGTTTCCTCAACCCGCTTCTTTGCCAGGGTTCATATCCCGGGTCAGAAAATTCGTGACGACATCGACCTGGTCCGTGGTCATCAACGGCGGCACGTGCCCGCAATCATGGAATCGGTGCAAAGTCGCGTTAGGGTTGCGCTCGATCATATCGTTGCAAAGATCGTATGTAAGCAAGTCCGATTTTGCGCCATGCAGAATGAGGATAGGAACCTCGATCGCTTCCCAGTATTGCCAGAGGTTCAGCGACGTGAACCAGGCAGCGCGAAACCCCTTCGCGATCGCGCGGTCGCAGCGCATCTGGTAGTTGTAGCGAACCGGGTTCCACTCGACGCTATGGACGGTTAGGTGATGCCACTGCTCTCCGTCAGGTCACCATAGGGTTCAAGCACCGACCTGAAATAGGCCTGGGCCTTCTCGAGCGTCGTGAAGGACACCGGCAGTTCCCGCAGATAGGCTCCAATACGGCTGAGCCCGGTCGACGATACGTAAGGACCGATATCGTTGATCACAAGCCGGCGTATGTTTGTTCCCACCATCCCTGCCAGGATCATGCCGATCAGGCCTCCAAGGGACGTACCGACGTAGTCTACCGCTTGCGCCCCGGTGCGGGCTATAACCGTGTTGATGTCCGCGCAATACTGGGGAAGCGCATAGTCATCTGGATTGGAGAGACGCTCGCTCCTGCCGCGTCCGGGCAAATCCGGACAGATCACACGGCGCCCCATCCTCGTCAGCGTATTGGCGAGGAAGTCGAAGTCCCGCGACTGCCGCGTGACGCCGTGAACGCATAAGACCGGCGTATCGCCGTTCGCCGGTCCCCAATCGACATAAGCCAGCCGGTGAAACCCGGCGGCAGAGATGCCCGATACCGAACGTTCACGCGGCGTCGCCGGCAAAGCTGGGGCCGCGCGGTTTCTCTTCTTCAAAATTGGCTTGCGCCCCGCACGTTTCATGACGGTCCCAGCACAAGCGCACGGCCTCAGATTCGGATTCGAAAATATGAGGCGCTACGTTCCGTCCCGACAGCGCCGCACCCATCTTCAGGCGCAGGAAAGCTCCGGTCGTATAACGCGAGACCTTGTCGTAACACTGATTTTCAAGGTCACTGGCCATGCCGTACCAGGCATCGTTCAAGTGTGATGCGATCTCGATCGCATCGTAGTTGATGATGGCCGAGAATCGCTTGCCCACATTCCGATACAAGGACAGAACGGCCTCCCTCACGGCCTCGATATCGTGTGTCGTCGTGACACGGTAACCATCCAATCCAAGGAAAAGCGTATTGCTTTCCGCCGTGAATTTCATGCGCTGGGACATAGGCCGATTGAGAAGCAGGGACGCCAGGTCCATCGGCTTGTCCAGAAAGATTTCGGGCGCCATCAAGCGGGGATCGCGTATCATGGGCCGAAATTCCATATGCGCCACAATATCGCGCTCGATGTCGATCCCCGGTGCAACCTCGATGAGCTCCACCCCCTCGGGCCGCAGTTGGAAGACGCAGCGCTCGGTCACGAACAGTACCGGCTGGCGCGATTCGGCGGCTAGGTCGCCGGCGAACGTCACATGTTCGACCCAACTCACGAATTTGGCCTGGCTGCCTTCTTTCAGAATTTCAAGCTTGCCCTCGCGAACCGCAACCCGCAGGCCTCCCGCCGTAAAGGTTCCGCAGAAGATGACACGGCGCGCGTTCTGGGAAATGTTGATGAAACCTCCCGCGCCGGCCAACCGCCCACCGAACAAGCTGACATTGACGTTGCCTGACTGATCGACTTGAGCCAATCCGAGGCAGGCCAGATCAAGGCCCCCACCGTCATAGAAGTCGAACATCTGGTTCTGGTCGATAATGGAATCGGCGTTTAGCGCCGCGCCGAAATCGAGCCCGCCCTGCGGTATTCCGCCGATAATCCCCGGCTCCGCCGTCAAGGTTACAAGGTTGAGGATTTTTTCCTCGGCGGCCACGGCCGCGACGCCCTCCGGCACACCAATGCCGAGGTTGACAATGCCGCCCATGGGGAGCTCGAAGGCACACCGTCGCGCTATCACCTTGCGCTCATCCAGCACAAGATTGGGTGTACGGTCTATCGGTGCGCGCAGTTCTCCGGAAAACGCGCCGTTATAGCTCGTCGCATATGTTTGCGCGTGATGTTCGCTCGACGCGACCACAACGCAATCGACAAGCGCGCCAGGGATGCGGACATGACGCGGATTGAGCGATTTGGCGGCGGCGATACGTTCCACCTGGACGATCACGAAACCCTTGCAGTTCTTGGCTGCCATGGCGAGAGACAAGTTGTCGAGCGTGAGCGCCTCCTTCTCCAGCGTAATATTGCCGTCAGGGTCAGCCGTAGTGCCCCGCAGGATCGCTACATTTATCGGAAATGAGCGATAGAACAGCCACTCCTCTCCATCGATGTTCATCAGTTCGACGAGGTCTGCCGTTGTCCTTGCGTTGAGTTTGCCGCCACCGTTGCGGGGATCGACGAAGGTGCGCAATCCGACCTTGGACAGCAGCCCGGCCTTCCGTCCGGCTATCTCGCGGAACAGATGCGAGACGCATCCGAGCGGCAGATTGTAGGCTTCGCACGCACCCGACACCGCCATTTCAGCCAATTTCGGCACGAGGCCGAAATGGCCGCCGACCAGGCGCGCCACCATGCCCGGCCGGGCCAGCCGGTTCAGGCCCCGCTCCTTGCCATCGCCCGGCGCAGCCGCGAAAACAAGTTCGAGGTTGCGCGGCTCACCCGTTTCAAGGAATCGCTGCTCGAGCGCCTTGAGAACGCCGTCGGGCGTGCCCACGCCTACAAATCCCGAGGAAGCGACGGTATCGCCGGACCTGATGATGGCGACAGCCTCTTCGGCGGAGACAACCTTGCTAAGCATCTTCAACCGTCGCGCGCTGTTAGCCAGTCGGCAATGTTCTTCGTCAGTCCGCCCTGCGATCTGCTGGAAACGAAGAGACCAACGTGCCCGCCTGGCAGCGGAATTTCGGTATAATCCTTGCTGCCAGCCTTCTGTCCCAGCGCTTTGGAGCAGTTGGGCGGGACGATGTGATCGTCGAGCGCGAAGACATTCAGGATCGGCATTTTCACTGCGCCGAGGTCGACCTTTCGTCCCGACAGTGCGAACTCGCCTTTGATCAGCTTGTTCTCCTGGTAGAGATCGTGCAGCCACTGGCGGCCGGCGGATCCCGGATGATCGGGCCGGTCCGCCAACCATTTTTCCATGCGCAGAAAATTCATAAGCTTGTCTCGATCGTCGACGGTATCGATCAGATCGACGTTGTATTTGGCGATCGAGCGCATCGGCGTCATCAGCGAAAAGACCGAACTCATGAACTCGCCGGGAATGACACCCAGCGCATCGACCATGAGATCGATATCGCTGGCTTCGAGGCTGCGAATCCAGACGTTCAGGAAGCCACGGTGCAGCGCCGGGTCATCGACATCGGCATGGAAATCGATGGGGGTGATGGTCAAGACGAGGTTCTTGACGCGCCTGGGATGAAGCGCTGCATAACAAGTGGTGAAGACACCCCCCTCGCAAATTCCGAGCAGCGTTATCTTTTCGTGTCCCGTCTCGGCGCAGATTCGTTCCACGGCCTCGTCGATATAGTCATCGACATAGTCGTCGATGGTCAGCCAGCGCTCGCCGCGACCCGGCTGTCCCCAATCGATCAGCCACAGGTCGATGCCCTTCGCCAGCAAGCTGCGAACCAGCGACCGGTCGGGCTGCAGGTCGGCCATCGTGTAGCGGCCGATCAGGCCGTATACGATGAGGACGGGCGTATCGACGCTTCTTTCCGCGATCGGATCGTAGCGAAACAGCTCCACCTTATCGCGGCGCTCGATCAGTGTTTTCGGCGTGGTGCCGACATCGACATCCGCATCGCGAATTTTGGACAGCAAGCCGGCGCCGGTTCGGACCTTGTCGATGTTGTCCGACCATTCCTTCAGAAATTCATCGAACGGCGTGTCCATAGCCATGCCCCAACCCCTTGCTACGCGAGATCGCCGTTCGTGTATCGGTCTCGGTCAGCGCGCACGCGGCGGCGCAGTTCACGCCGCAGTTCGGCCAACTGGCGCGTCAGTTCGTCGAAATCCTTCAGCGTGGGATAGCCAAGCGACTTCGCCACCGTGTCGGCGAACTGCTGTTGTTGTGCGCGCAGTGTCAGCGCAGCGCGCAGCAGGTCGCGCTGAGCCGCCAGAAACTCCTCCGACCGCTGGTTCTTTGTCATCTCTTCGTTGGCGATTGCCGACCAATCGGCAAAATCCTTGCGCCAGCCTGCTTTTCGCTTTTCGCCATCCGTGACTTCGGCGGCCAGTGCCGCGTTGTAGCGCTCGAATGTCTTCGCCCACGGAGCGGCCGCGATTACCTGATAACTCGCCATCCGCTGCCGCATTTCGAACCAGGCAGCCGACAGCGAGATCAGCTGCCTGTCGATGTCCCAAACATCCGCCAGCTTTGGTCCTTCGACCAACTGCCGTATCGCTTCGGCGATGCCACCTCCCTGCGTCGCACCGAGGGGATTGGCTTCCGCCATCCTGGACGACAACAACGGCATGATCGAATCCGCCCAGGCCTTGCCCGCGTCGCCGCTGGTCTGCACCATCGATTTCCAGAACTCCGCCATCTCCTCAAATGCACGCGACGTTTTTTCGGTGGCATTCTCCGCGCCTGTCGTCATTGCGCTGCCACCTCCCAATAGCTTTCAATGCAGCCGCATAGATGTTGAATGCATCGCTGTGGCTCACCTCCCGCGGATTGTTGACGAGCAGGCGCGTCTGCTTCATCGCGTCATCCGCAAGCCTCGGCAGGTCACCTTCGCCAATGCCGACTGCCGACAGCGTGCTAGGCACGCCGCAGTCGCGGCAGATCGCCGTCATGTCCGCAATGAAGCTTGAACTGCCGGCAGCCGGCGACGCACTCCGGTAGCCAGGTCGCATGATTTCGGCCAGCTCGGCATAAAGTTCCGCTGCATACGGCGCGTTGAATGCGAGAACGTGAGGCAGGACCAGAGCATTCGACAGGCCATGCGGCACGTGAAAGAGGGCCCCGATTGGGTAAGCGAGGGCATGCACCGCGGCCACCGGTGCATTGGCGAAGGCCATTCCGGCAAGTGTGGAACCAAGCAGCATCTGCGATCGCGCATCGATATTGTCGCCCTGCGCACAGACGGTTCGTATGTTTGCTGCGAGCAGGCGCAATGCCTGCAACGCAAGCTGATCCGAGATCGGGTTCTTCTTGATCTTGCTGGTGTAGGCCTCGATGGCATGAACCATTGCATCGATGCCGGTGGCGGCGGTGACAGGTCGCGGCAGACCGAGAGTGAGAAAGGCGTCGAGAATGGCCCAGTCCGGATAGAGCACTGGAGCCACGATGCCTTTCTTTTCGGTCGTCGGCGTCGTCACGATGGCTATGGGGGTCGCCTCGGAACCGGTACCCGCGGTGGTGGGCAGCAGAATGAGCGGCAAGCGCTGCCCCTTGGCGAGGCCAACACCATAAATGTCTTCGAGACGATCATCCGACCTGGCCAGATAGGCAACCAGCTTTGCGGTATCGAGCGAGCTTCCGCCGCCGATGGAGACGACCACGTCGATCTTTGCCTGGCGGCAGAGGCCGGCGGCTTTTTCGATCAGGTGCGACGGCGGATCGGCGACGACCTCGTCGAAAACGACCAGTTCGAGTCCGGCGGCCAGGAGACTCTCCTCACCGGGCCGGGTCACCCCATAGGAGCGAACCCCCTTGTCGGTCACGAGCATGATCCGCTTGCCGTAGCGCGAGGCGATTTCGCCAAGCTTGCTCGAAGCGCCCGGCTCGCAGATCAGATTGGGAACGGTTTGAAACTGGAAATTCAGTGGCACGCGATTCTCCAGGCAAATTTCGTTGTGGATGGGGAACGCCCGCTTCGAACCGCAGCCGGCAAGAGGCCGACCGCGCCAGCGTCAGGCGACAACTTCGCTGTCGATCGACTTGTTTCTCAACTCCTCGACCAGCACACGCGTATTTTCCGAGTAGTCGATCGGCACATCGATGATATGGACGCCGCCCTTCTGGAATGCCGCCTCAAGCACAGGACCCAGTTCATCGGTGCTTGTGATCCGTGTTCCGTCCGCCCCGTAGGCCTCGGCATACTTTACGAAATCGGGGTTGTTGAATGTCATGCCAAAGTCCGGGAAATTGTCCACGGCCTGCTTCCAGCGTATCATCCCGTAAGCACTGTCATTCAAAATGACGACAACGAGGTTCAAGCCCAGCCTGACCGCGGTTTCGATCTCCTGGGAGTTCATCATGAACCCGCCATCGCCGCAGACGGCCATCACGCGCCTCTCCGGAAAAAGCATGGCGGCCATCATCGCGGACGGCAGACCCGCTCCCATGGTCGCCAAGGCATTGTCGAGAAGCAGCGTGTTGGCGGTATAGGTGCGAAAGTTTCGCGCGAACCATATTTTGTACATGCCATTGTCGAGACACACGATGCCATCGTCCGGCATGACGGCCCTAACATCGCGCACGATCCGTTGTGGCGCTATCGGGAACCGATCTTCATCGGCGCGTTCGGCGATGCGTTCGAGGATCTGCTTGCGCAGCTTCAGGATGGTGGGATCCGGATCCAGCTTGCCGCCCATTCGGTCGGCGAGCAGCGTTACGCTGGCTCCGATATCCCCGACAAGTTCGGCGTCCGGATGATAGACTTGTTCGACTGTCGCCGAGAAATACCCGACGTGAAGCACCCTGGGTCCGCCGGCGCTGCGCATCAGAAACGGTGGTTTTTCGACCGTATCGTGCCCGATGGAAATAATCAGATCGGCCTTGTCGACAGCCGCATGGACATAGTCGCGCTCCGACAATGCAGCCGTGCCCAGATAAAGGTTGGATCCGCCGTGGACCGCGCCCTTGCCCATTTGGGTGTTGAAGAACGGAAGACGGACACGGCGCACGAATGCAGAGAGCGGTTCTACCAACTGAGGACGGTTGCCGCCGGCGCCTATCAGGATGATCGGGCGCTTTGCGGCCAGGATCATGTCGACGGCTCGGTCCACAGCTGCCGGGGCCGGGATTGCCCGATCGATCGGATGTGGAGGGATCAGCGGAACGTCATCGATCTCCATGCCCGCAACGTCTTCCGGAAGCTCGAGATGAACCGGCCCGGGCCGGCAAAGCTTTTCGCGTGGAAGCGGAGGGTGTCGGCCGCGCGCGCGTCTGGATTTTTTCCGTAAGCGGCACTGCACGCGGCCGGTAAACTGCGCCTGGTTGATAGGCTGAACGACTGGATCACGGCTTGGTCTCCATCCCTATGTAACTTCTTTGTTTCAGGTCGAAGCAACCAATGTGCCAATTCAAATCCTTGCCTTCGATATTCGCCGAGATAAGTGTAAGCTGCTGATTTCCCTTGTTTTCTTGCAGCGGGATGTATTAGGCCTCTTCTTGTTTTGGCAATTTGTTGCCTGACTAAATACCGATGCGGCAAATTCTCGCTTGCGCTTCCAAGGCGATAGGCCATTCCCACCAGCGTCGGGAGTAGCCCCTGCCGCGCTTATTAGGCTCCTGGGCTCCCGTCTTTTGCTCCGCTTCACACATACGGGCGGAGAATCGCCAATCGTCAGGCTGCGACGAGCGGATGTTTACCCGTCATCCGGGTTGCACGCTGGAGGCGAAGATCGACCTGGCTGCGCAGACGTTTGCTGACAGGAACCAATGGTTGCCGCCCTACAGGCGGATCGCGGCGCTGCGCCGCCTGGCCACGCTGTTTGGTGAGCAGAAAGACCACCGCTTGTACGCAACAATTTCCAGCAATCCGGGCGTGGCGAGATCATGGCTGTGTCAATCGGCGCCAGACTCTTACGAGGCAAATAACCGCCTGAATTGACTCGGCCCGGGCAACATATTGCCCGGCTTGAGTGTCCAAACACGCCAAGGGCCTTGAATCGCCGGCCCCAAGGGGACTGGCATGACATTTGCTCCTTCGATTTTCGGGAGGAAGTCAACCCTTTTGAAGCGAGTTCAGCCTGTTCAGCAGTCGGTGTCCGCCGCCTGCGGACGCTGCTGCAACGGTTGCTCTTGGATATGACGGCACATCTTCCCGGCGATCAACGCGGAGGAATGAAAATGAAACTCAATAGACGATCGGCCCTCGGGTTGGCGCTATCCTGCGGTATGGCGTGGGCTACGTCCGGCTGGGCCCAGACCTATCCGGAGCGCACGGTTACATTGGTGGTTCCGTTCGCGGCGGGAGGCTCGACCGATCTCGTGGCGCGGGTTCTGGCGGCGAGCATGTCAAAGGATCTCGGCCAGCAGGTCATCGTTGAAAATGTCGCCGGCGCCGGCGGCAATCTTGGAGCGGGTCAGGTGGCCCGGGCCGAGCCGGATGGTTATACGATCCTGATGGGTACGGTCGCAACGCATGCGCTCAACCCGTTGATGCTGAAGACGAAGCCCTACGACCCTCAGAAGGATTTCGCGCCGGTTTCGCTTTTGGTTCTTGTTCCCAATGTGCTGATGGTCAATCCTGAACTGCCCGTCAATTCCGTCCAGGAACTCGTCGATCTCCTGAAGGCCAATCCCGACAAATACTCCTACGCCTCGTCGGGCAACGGGACGCCGCTGCATCTGTCCGGCGAACTGTTTAAAAGCATGGCCGGGGTCGAAATGCAGCATATCCCCTACAAGGGGGCCGGCCCGGCCTTGAACGATGTGATTGGCAATCAGGTGCCGATCATGTTTGACAACCTCCCTTCGTCTTCCAGCCATATCAAGGCGAAAACCCTCAAGGGGCTTGGCGTCACGACCAAGGAGCGCGCCAGCTCCTTCAAGGAACTGCCGTCGATCGACGAGACGGTCAAGGGCTATGAGACCTACACCTGGAACGCGCTGTTTGCGCCTGCCGGCACGCCGCCGGAAAACGTCGCGCGGCTCAACAAGGCTGCGCTGGCCGCTCTGTCGGATCCGGATGTGAAAGCGCGAATGGGGGAATTCAGCGCCACCATCGTGGGTTCTACTCCAGAGGAGCTCGGCAAGCATGTTCAGGCCGAAATGGCAAAGTGGGAGCCTATCGTAAAAAGCGTTGGCGTTACCCTCGACTAGGTTCAGCGGGGGCAATGCGAACCGCCACGGGAGGTGGCGGTTCGCTACATGGGGGAGGTATCGGTGGCATTGACGGTCGACAGATCCAATTTGGCGTGCGGCGCCATATTCATTGGGTTCGGACTCTTTTTCGGGACCCAATCGCTAGGCCTTGATCTGGGCACCGCTACGGACATGGGGTCCGGCTATTTCCCTCTGATCCTGGCGTGCGTTTTGATCATGCTTGGAGCCGTCGTCGTCGGCCTTTCATTACGCACGAAAAGCGAGCCTGTCGGTGCGATTGCGTGGCGGGGCATGCTCCTGATTCTGCCCGCCCCATCGTGTTCGGATTGACAGTCCGGGGCCTGGGGTTCGTTCCGGCGGTATTTTGCACGGCGTTGATCGCCGGTTTCGCCAGCGTAAAGCTTCGGGCATCGCAAGCGCTGGCGATCGCCGTCGCTGTGGCGCTCTTCGCCATTGTTGTATTCAGCTACGGCCTTGGCCTGCCGTATCAGCGCTTTGGCCCCTGGCTGGATTTCTGAGGTCAGGCAAATGGAGATCTTTTCGAATCTTGCCCTGGGCTTTGCGACTGCATCGACGTTGGGCAATCTCGGCTTCTGCCTGATCGGCGTCCTTCTGGGCACGTTGATCGGGGTGTTGCCCGGCATCGGCGCCACGGCGACCATCGCCATGCTGCTGCCTATCACGTTCCAGCTCGGGGATCCCGTATCCGCGCTGATCATGCTTGCTGGCATCTACTACGGGGCTCAGTACGGCGGCTCGACCACCGCCATCCTCATCAATATGCCGGGTGAGTCGTCCTCGGCGGTGACAGCGATCGATGGCTATCAGTTGGCGCGACGGGGGCGTGCGGGCACGGCCTTGGCAGTCGCGGCTATCGGCTCTTTCTTCGCGGGAACAATCTCGACTTTTCTGGTCGCGCTTTTCGCGCCTCCCCTGACCATCATCGCGTTGAAATTCGGAGCGGCTGAGAACTTCTCGCTCATGATCGTCGGTCTCGTCTCGTCTGTCGCCCTTGCACATGGATCGGTCATCAAGGCGCTCTGTATGCTGGCGCTGGGATTGCTTTTTGGCCTGGTAGGCACGGATGTATTCACCGGGGTTCCGCGCTTCATCCTCGGCATCAGCGCCTATACGGATGGGTTGAGTTTCGTGGCGGTGGCGATCGGCGTGTTCGGCGTCGCGGAGATATTGCGCAACCTTGAGAGTGAGCGGACGCGGGAAGTCATGCAGACAACGATCAGCGGCCTGCTACCGACACGCGAGGAAATGAAAGCCATCGTCGGGCCTGTCCTGCGAGGCACCGGGGTGGGCTCGCTTTTGGGCATCCTGCCCGGCGGAGGAGCGATCCTCGCCGCGTTCGCTTCCTACACGATCGAGAAACGTCTCTCGAAGTCGCCCGAGGAGTTCGGACGCGGCGCCATTGCCGGCGTGGCGGGACCCGAGTCGGCCAACAACGCCGGCGCCCAGACGTCGTTTATCCCGATGCTGACGCTCGGCATTCCCGCCAATCCCGTAATGGCATTGATGATTGGAGCGATGATTATCCAGGGGATTGTGCCTGGGCCAAATGTGGCCTCCGAGCAACCGGCGCTCTTCTGGGGCATCATCGCGTCGATGTGGATCGGCAACATCATGCTGGTGATCTTGAACCTGCCGCTTATCGGACTGTGGGTCCGGCTGCTGAAGGTTCCTTACTATGTGCTGTTTCCGATCATCATGGCGTTTTGCGCGATCGGCGTCTACAGCGTGAACTCGAACCCGTACGATCTGTTCGCGGTTGCCGGATTCGGCCTGCTTGGCTACATCCTGGTCAAACTGCACTGCGAACCAGCGCCATTCCTGCTGGGGTTTGTGCTCGGCCCGATGCTGGAGGAGAACCTGCGGCGGGCAATGAAATTGTCGCATGGCGATCCAATGACATTCGTGACGCGCCCGATAAGCGCGACGCTCATTGCCATCGCCATCCTGGTCCTCGTCGTCGTGTTGTTGCCATCCGTCCGCAAGAAGCGGGACGAGGTCTTCGTGGAAGAAGAGGGATAGGCCGGCGTAGTGCACCCCCTTACTGCCCGCCATAAGGCGCGCAGCTGGCCAGGCACCATCCGCGGCATCAGGGGACTGCCGCGGATGGTGTCAGGTTTCTACGAGCGCCTGCGACGCACGAAAGCGGGCAAGGCACCTTGCCGTCGATGCTCTTCATGCGGCGGGCCTACCGGTAGAGGTCCACCCGCGTTGGCGGCAGCACGCTCAGGCCGTGGCCGCGTTTGACCGCCACAGTCTGGAATATCTGCGTCGAGCCGCGCTGGAACGTGATCGAGCTGCCGGTGAGGTAGAGAAGCCAGAGCCGCGCCCTTGGCTCGCCGACTTCGGCGATCGCTTCGTCGAAGCGACTCTGCAGCCGCTCCGCCCAAAGCCTGCAGGTGCGGGCGTAATGCTCGCGCAGGTTCTCGACGTCGTAGACGAGGAACCCATGCGTTTCGAGGCCGCTGAGCGTCATGCCGATGGTGTCGAGCTCACCGCCGGGAAAGATGTATTTGAGCAGCGCCCGGTATTCGGCGCCCTTGCGCAGCGTCTTGCGCAGGCTGCCCTTGGAACGCTTGGCGATGGCGTGATGCAGGTAGATGCCGTCAGGCTTGAGCAGCCGGCGCACGCTGGCAAAATAGGCCGCGTGGTTGGCGATCCCGATATGCTCGAACATGCCGATCGAGCAGATCTTGTCGAAGCTGCCTTCGAGATCGGCATAGGATTTGATCTCGATCGTGATGCGATCCTCGAGGCCTTCGGCGCGGATGCGCTCGCGGGCGAGCGCGGTCTGCTGTGGCGACAGGGAGACGCCGTGACCGGTGACGCCGTAATGCCTGGCGGCGTAGATCAGCATGGCGCCCCAGCCGCAGCCAATGTCGAGCAGGCGCTCGCCCGGCTTCAGCCGCAGCTTCCGGCAGATATGCTCCAGCTTGTCGGCCTGCCCCTGGTCGATGCCGTTGGCGAAATCGGTGAAGTAGCCACAACTGTAGACCATGCGCTCATCGAGAAAGAGACGGTAGAAGTCGTTTGAAATGTCGTAGTGGTGGCGGATCGCCTCGGCGTTGGAGCCGCTGGCGAAGGGGTCGCGGCCGGTAAGGCCCGCCTGCCTGGCTGGCCCCGAAAACAGCACGACCGGCAGGTCGCGCAGGAACTGCAGCTTGGGCAGTGTCTTCAGCTTGGTGCGCAGCTTGCCTTCCGAGCGCAGGTCGAAGATGTCGAACAGCGTTCCGCCCTCGATGTCGACCGCCTTGGACACCCACATCTCGATGATCGTCGACACGCTGGGCCGGCGCAGCCCATGCCAGACGATGTTCTGATCGTTCAGAACAAGCGTCGGCCCAGTCGCCGGTCCGATCCGCTCGCCCGTCCACAGCCTGACCGCGAAGCCGGGTTTCAGCGTCTCGACCACGGTGCGGACGATACGCGCCGCCCTTTCGCCTGCGTCCATGCCCCCTCCCTTGACCCTGGAATCGAGTCCGTCCGAACGGCGATGGCTAAGTGCCGACCGCCTCACCGGGCCGGCTCGATCCGTGCATGTTCGCCGGCAGGTTGCGGGTGCTCTTGTCAAACCGGCCGCGAGCCCCCATCATATGGTTGTGTTCAACAGATCGAAAGGAGGTGATCCGATGTCGAGTGATTTCGTTTTCCAGAACGTGGCCTCAGCGGATTGCACTTTCGGGAAGCAGTCTTCCCGTTAAGGCGCGAGATGCGCGGCGTATGATCCCGAAGAGGGCATAGCCACAGGCCGCGCCACGGACGGAAACACGGAAGGCCGTTTCTCCCTGAGAAACGGCCTTTTCCTTTGGAATATCACGCTGCAGAGCGCAATTGCGATACCGCGAGGTTGAGGCCGCGATGCTTACATCCTCGTCTCGCCCGTCACCGGATCGATCTTGATCTCCACCTTGGCCTTGTCGGAGGTGTAGTAGGTGATGTCGTAGTAGCCGTCCCTGTCCCAGTCGATTTCGTGGATGTAGCGGAACTGGTCGCGCTGTTCGATCTTGGCGATGATCTCGGAAAGTTTCAGCGATTTGTCGGGCGGCATGGGCTGTGGCTGGGTTTGCGCCACAGCGGGAGCGGTCAAAAGAAGCGCCGTCATGAGAAGTCCAGGGATCGCGATGCGCATGGTTGGCGGCTCCTTCCAGATGTCTGTGCCGCAACCAGAACGAGCCAGCCCTGTAACCGGTTCCGCAACATCGTCGGGGAAGCGGGCTGAGCCTCAGCATTGCTCGTATTATTAGCGGTCAGGCAAGCAGCGGCGTCGTCAGCGTGCGGTCGATTCCATGCTCGGGCGGACCGGCCGGATGGCTGTCCTGCTCGTAGGTCCACACCTTGAAGGTGGTGAGCTTGTGCGCACCGAAACTGTGCAGCAGCGGCACGTCGGTGGCGTCGCGGCCGCGCGCCACGACGACACGACCGATGCGTGGAACGTTGTGGCGGGCGTCGAACGTATACCATTTGCCGTCGAGGAAGGCCTCGAACCAGGCGTTGAAATCCATTGGCGCGGGATCCGGCGGCACGCCGATATCGCCCAGATAGCCGTTCACGTAGCGGGCTGGGATGTTCATGCAGCGGCAGAGAGTGATCGCGAGATGGGCGAAATCCCGGCAGACGCCGACGCGCTCGTCATGCGCCTGCGCCGCCGTGCGGGTCGCTCGCGCATAACCGTAGCCGAAGGACAGGCGGTTGTGGACATAGTCGCAGATCGCCTGCACACGCACCCAGCCCTGCGGCAGGTGACCGAACAGGCCCCAGGCAAGATCACCGAGATGATCCGTCTCGCAATAGCGGCTGCCGAGCAGGAAAACGAGCGTTTCCGGCGGCAGGTCCTGGATCGGCGTCTCCTGCGCCAGCGTGTTGAGCGGGTCGGGCTCGCCGCTATCCTCGACTACCGCGTCGTAAAGAATGCGCAAGCCGCCTTCCGGCGCCATGAAGCGCCGGCAGGCATTGCCGAACCCGTCGCGATAGACGCTGCTTTGCACATGCGGTGAGGTCAGCACCTTGGTCTGGCGCTTGATGTCGTGTTTGCGGTCGGGATTGACATCGAGGAGCGAGATGACCGCCATGGGTTGCGGGCACTCGATGGCGATTTCATAGCCGAGCCTGATCAGCATCGCGGCACTTTCGATGTTTGAGGGAAAAACGTGTTTTCTCACAACGTCAAACCGCCGCCCGGGTTCCACCGGCTAACAAAAACGGCCCATTGATACGCCGGCGAAACTTTGCGCGTGCAGGGTTTTCATCGGCCGGCCGATGCCATAGGTTCCCCGCAATCCCATCCCATTCCTGAAATCGGGAACACATCGCCGTCGAAGCGACGGCATTCCCGTGACCTGTGCATCGAGGACCTTATGTTCAATAACAAGAAATTCGCGGCTTTCCTCTTCGACATGGACGGCACTGTGCTCAACTCCATTCCGGTGGTCGAGCGGGTCTGGGGAAGCTGGGCCGAGCGCCATGGCCTCGATGTCGAGGCCTTCCTGAAAACAGTGCACGGCATTCGCGCCATCGACACGATCAACCGGCTCGGCCTTCCCGGCGTCGATGCGCAGAAAGAAGCGCTGCAATTGCTGGAGGACGAAATCGCCGATATCGACGGCATCCTTCCGATTCCGGGCGTGCTGTCTTTCCTCGCCGCGCTGCCGCCGGAGCGTTGGGCGATCGTCACCTCGGCGCCTCGCGACCTCGCGCTGAAGCGCATGGCCGCAGCCGGCATTCCGTTTCCCCGGACCATGGTCACCGGCGAAGATGTTTCGGATGGCAAGCCCGCGCCTGACTGTTATCTGCTGGGCGCGAAGCGGCTGGGTGTCGATGCCAGCGACTGCCTCGTCTTCGAGGATGCGCCTGCCGGCATCGATGCAGGACGGGCTGCCGGCGCCGACGTGGTCGTCATCACAGCCACCCATCAGCATCCGGTCGAGACCGAGCATCTGATGATTGCGAGCTACGACGGCATCCGGGCCGTTCCGGACGACGAGGGCCTGATGCTGCTGGCCACCGAGACGGCCGCCGTAGCCTGCTGATCCCGGCGGCGTCCGGGATCAAAAATCGCTTGTCAGGCCTTTGACCTCCCAGTCGCCGTAGCGGCCGGGTTCCTTGCCGCCGCGGCCGCCGAGTTCCCTCGGCAACTCTGCCTCATGTTGCAGATAGGCCTTGCGGCGCGCCTCGGCTTCCTGAAGCGCGCGCCTTGCGGCCGGCGTCAGCGCTTTCTCTTCCGCGGGCTGCGCCTTTTCCTGGTCTTCGGCTTCGGGCATCGGCATACTCGGGCTATTATTGAAAGAACGGCACGGCTTTCCCATCATATAGACTGGGTTTTGGACCGGATCGACCCCAAACAACCGCCTCTGGACGACAAGGAGCTGACGATGAACGTGATGCGCACCGCCATGCTTTTGGCCTTCATGACCGCCCTCTTCATGGGCGTGGGCTATCTGATCGGCGGATCGGGCGGCATGACGATCGCATTCCTGATCGCCGCCGGCATGAACCTTTTCAGCTACTGGAACGCCGACAAGATGGTGCTGCGCATGCACCATGCCGTCGAGGTCGACGAGCGCAACGCCCCTGAGTATTACGGCATCGTGCGCGATCTGGCTCAGCGCGCCGGCCTGCCGATGCCGAAGGTCTACCTTATCGACAATCCACAGCCCAACGCGTTCGCCACGGGCCGCAACCCGCAGAACGCCGCGGTCGCCGCCACCACCGGGCTGCTCGACCGGCTGAGCTATGACGAGGTGGCCGGCGTCATGGCGCATGAGCTTGCCCATGTGCAGAACCGCGACACGCTGACCATGACGATCACCGCCACGCTGGCCGGCGCGATTTCCATGCTCGGCAACTTCGCCTTCTTCTTCGGTGGAAACCGCGACAACAACAATCCGCTCGGCTTCATCGGCGTGCTGGTCGCCATGATCGTGGCGCCGCTGGCGGCGATGCTGGTGCAGATGGCGATCAGCCGCACGCGCGAATATTCGGCCGACCGGCGCGGCGCCGAAATCTGCGGCAATCCGCTTTCGCTTGCTTCGGCGCTTGACAAGATCGCCCGCAACGTCGAACGCATCCACAACCCCGACGCCGAACGCAATCCTGCGTCCGCGCCCCTCTTCATCATCAATCCCCTTTCCGGCGAGCGTATGGACAATCTTTTCTCGACCCATCCCAACACCGAGAACCGCATCGCCGCCCTGCAGCAGATGGCGGGCAGCATGGGCGGTGGCATGTCCAGCCGTACCGCACCGCGTGCGCCCGAGACGCCGGCGGCCGAACGGCCAGCGCCATCCGGCCCGTGGGGCGCTCCGTCGACGCAAGCCAAGAAGCCGACGCGTCCTGCCGGCAAATGGGGTCGCAATCCCACCGGGCCGAAAGGCCCGGCATCGTGACGAAGGCCAAGGTCGCCGGCAGACCCCCGAGACACCATGGCGCCGCAGCGGCGGAAGACGATCTTCTCGTTCCCGGCCTGCCCGCGCGAAAAGCGGCGGCGAGACTGCTTGCCGCCGTCATCGACGCCAAAACCCCGCTCGACGGGCTGACCGATCATGAACACGGCCACCCGCAGTTTCGCGCGCTGGACATGCGCGACAGGGCGCTGGTGCGCGCCATCCTCGTCACCGCGCTGCGGTTCCGGGTCACCATCGGCAAGCTGATCGCGCGCCGCCTGGAGCGGCCGCTGCCCGGCAACGCGCATTCGCTGTCGCACCTGCTGCATGTCGGGGCGGCGCAGATTCTGTTTCTCGACATTCCCGACAGCGCCGCCGTCGACCTCGCCGTCACCCATGCGAAGTCGGACCCGCGCACCGCCCGCTTCGCCGGGCTGGTCAACGGCCTGCTGCGCGGCATCGCGCGCGCCAAGGACCATCAGCTGCCGAAAATGCTCGCCGCCACCGGCGATGCGCCCGACTGGTTCATCGAACGGCTGACGGCCGCCTATGGCGACGAGAAGGCGCACGCCATCCTCGCCGCGCATCGTACCGAAGCTCCTGTCGATTTCAGCGTGAAATCCGAAGCGGGTGGCTGGGCCGAGAAGCTCGGCGGCATAGTGCTGCCGACCGGCACCGTGCGGGTGGAAAAGCTTGCCGCCAACGTCGCCGACCTGCCGGGTTACAGCGATGGCGAATGGTGGGTGCAGGATGCGGCCGCCAGCCTTCCCGCGCGGCTGCTCGGCGATGTCGCCGGCCAACGCGTCGCAGACCTCTGCGCAGCTCCTGGCGGCAAGACGGCGCAGCTGATCGTCGCCGGCGCCGATGTCACCGCCGTCGACACATCGAAGAACCGGCTCGCCCGGCTGGCGACCAATCTCGACCGCCTCGGCCTCAAGGCAGAAATCGTCCAGGCCGATATCGCGCAATACCAGCCGGCGGAACTTTTTGACGCTGTTTTGCTCGATGCGCCCTGCTCTTCGACCGGCACGGTGCGCCGTCACCCCGACGTGCCATGGACCAAGTCGGCGGAAGACATCGTCAAGCTGGCGGCGCTGCAGCGCAGGCTGCTGGACAAGGCGATCGAGCTGGTGAAGCCCGGCGGCCGCATCGTCTTCTCCAATTGCTCGCTCGACCCGGAGGAAGGCGAGGCGCTGGTCGAAGCGCTGCTGCGCGAATCCAGCCTGGTGGAGCACGATCCGGTGCTGCCGGAAGAGATTGCCGGCATCGCGCCGTTCGTCACCGCGTCAGGGGCTCTGCGCACCACGCCAGCCGACCTCGACCTCGGCAGGCCCGGCATTTCCGGCCTCGACGGTTTCTTTGCCGCTCGTTTCCGCCGTTTGTGACATTGCCTACATGTATTCTTCGAGGCCCGGCGGTGCGATTTCGGACGCTCTAAACCATTCGCTAACCATAAATTATGGATAAGGGGAGCAAGGCGGCGACGACAGGATTCGGGTTTTTGACTAGTGCAGCGGGCAACGCACCGCATCTTTGGGTGCTTGTGGCGCGGGAGGTCTGGCGACGGACCCGCCGCAGGCTGCGCGCTGGCCCTATTTACCGTTGGCGTTATACCGGCCGCACGCCCGAACGCGTTCTCATCGCGCCACCGGATTTGAGGCTTGCCGACCAGCAGATCGCGCTCGAAATCTATTACGGACGCTTTCCGCTTGCCGGCCACCTGGTCGACACCGGCGGCCAATCGCCGTTCCAGATGCCGGTGGTGCATCGCGGTTGGCTGAAATCGCTGCACGGGTTCCGCTGGCTGCGCCACATGCGCGCCGCCGGCACTGATCTTGCCGCAGCCAACGCCCGCGCGCTGGTCTCAGACTGGATCGCCACGCATGGCGGAAAGATTTCCGGCGTCGCATGGGACCCGGCAACGACGGCCCGCCGCATCATCGCCTGGCTGCAGCATTCGTCGGTCGTCCTGCAGGGCGCGGAATTTGCGTTCTACCGAGCCTTCCTGCGCTCACTGGCGGTGCAGATTCGCTATCTGCGGTCGATGGCGCGCGACATGCCGGACGGCAGCGAGCGGCTGCGCGGCCGCGTCGCACTTGCCTTTGCCGCCTTGTCGCTGCCGGCGCCGAGTTCTGCCGTTCGCAACGCGACGCGCAACCTCGCCGAGGAACTCGACCGGCAAATTCTCCCCGACGGCGGTCATATCTCGCGCAATCCGATGATCGTGCTGGAGCTTCTGGCCGACCTTTTGCCGCTGCGCCACACCTACGCCAACCAGGCCGAAGCACCGCCCGACGCGCTGATCGGCGCCATAGAGCGCATGCTGCCGGCCTTGCGCTTCTTCCGCCACCAGGACGGCAGCCTTGCCCGCTTCAACGGCATGGGCGCGACAATCCAGGACCGCATCGCCGCCGTGCTGCGCCATGACGATACTGCGGGCGCGCCGCTGCTCCACGCGCCGCATTCGGGTTACGAGCGCCTGTCGATGGGCGGCACCACGGTAATCGCCGATACGGGCGCGGTACCCCCGCCAGACGTTTCGGGCCACGCGCATGCCGGCTGCCTTTCGTTCGAACTGTCTTCCGGGCGCAACCACTATGTCGTCAACGCCGGCGTGGACAATTTCGGCGCCGATGAGTTCCGGCCGCTGGCGCGCGCCACCGCCGCCCATTCGACCGCAACGCTGAACGACACATCGTCGGCGCGTTTCACGCATTCGGCCAGGGTCAACGGCCTCTTGCGCACGCCGCTGGTCGCCGGCCCTCGTCATGTTCCCTGCCAGCGTACCGACGCCGACGGCGCGCAAGGCTTCGTCGCGAGCCATGATGGCTATGTCTCGCGCTTCGGCCTCTTCCACGAGCGCGAGTTGACGCTCTCGGATGGCGGCAACCTCCTGGAAGGCGTCGACCGTTTCTTCCGCGCCGGCGGCGAAGCGCCGCGCAACAACGGCCGCGACCTCGTCACTTTGCGTTTCCATGTGCATCCCGAAACCCAGATCTACCGCGATGGCCAGGGGCGGCTGGTGCTTGCCGCCGGCGGCGCCGACAGCTGGGCGTTCTCCTGCGACGGAGCGGCGGCCGAGATCGAGGAATCCATTTTTTTCGCCGGCCTCAGCGGCCCGCGCCGCGCCAACCAGATCGTCATCTCGTTTCGGGCTTCCGAAATGCCGGAGATCGCCTGGCAGTTGACGCGCACACGCATCGTCGAGCCGCCTTCGCGATCCGAAACCCGAAGTCACAAAACGGTTTTCGGCAACACGCCGGTTTGATTCCGGGCAGCCCTGTGATAGGGCGCGGCTAGAGAGCATTTTGCAGCCAGGTGAATCACCTGGCGTCGCACAAATGCGGCTAAAACAAGCAGATAGAGCGGAATGCCGGTTCGACTTGAATGCATTCCGCTCTATCCAAATGTTGCCCCTTGGAGAACCGCATGGCCGTCGCATCCAAAAAGATCCCCGCGCCCGATCTCGTGCCCGTGCGCCGCGCGCTGCTTTCGGTTTCCGACAAGACCGGCCTGGTGGAATTTGCCAAGGCGTTGCAGGAGCTAGGCGTGACGCTGATCTCTACTGGCGGTTCGGCCAAGGCGATCGCCGCCGCCGGAATCACGGTCACCGACGTTTCCGACGTGACCGGCTTTCCCGAAATCATGGATGGTCGCGTAAAGACGCTGCATCCGGCCGTGCATGGCGGCCTGCTTGCCGTGCGCGACGACCCCGAACATGTCGAAGCCATGCATGCGCACGGCATCGAAGGCATCGATCTCGTCGTCGTCAATCTCTACCCCTTCGAGGAGGTCCGCTTCTCCGGCGGCGATTACCCGTCGATCGTCGAGAATATCGATATCGGCGGCCCGGCCATGGTGCGAGCATCGGCCAAGAACCACGCCTATGTCGCCATCGTCACCGATCCCGGCGACTATGCTGCGGTGCTCAATGCGCTGGAGATGAACACTGGTTCGCTGTCGCTCGATTTCCGCAAGAAGCTCGCGGCCAAGGCTTTCGCGCGGACCGCCGCCTACGACGCGGCCATTTCCGGCTGGTTCGCCGAGGCGCTCGACATCGAACAGCCGGCATGGCGGGCGTTCGGCGGCAAGCTCGAGGCGGTCATGCGTTATGGTGAGAACCCGCACCAGTCGGCCGGCTTCTATATCAACGGCGACAAGCGGCCGGGCGTCGCCACGGCGCGTCAGCTACAGGGCAAGCAGCTTTCCTACAACAACATCAACGACACCGACGCCGCCTTCGAGCTGGTCGGCGAGTTCGATCCCGAAGCGAGTGCGGCTGTGGCGATCATCAAGCATGCCAATCCTTGCGGCGTCGGCGAAGCCGCCACGCTGAAGGAGGCCTACGCCAAGGCGCTGGCCTGCGATCCGGTCTCGGCCTTCGGCGGCATCGTCGCCACCAACCGCACGCTCGATGCCGAAGCGGCAGAAGACATCGTCAAGACTTTCACCGAGGTGATCATCGCGCCCGATGCCACCCAGGAAGCGCAGGCGATCATCGCCGCCAAGAAGAACCTTCGCCTGCTGGTGACGGGCGGCCTGCCCGATCCGCGCACGCCGGGCCATGTGGTGAAGTCTGTCGCCGGCGGGCTTCTGGTGCAGAGCAGGGACATAGCCGTGGTCGACGGGCTGGAACTGAAGGTCGTGACCAAGCGCGCACCGACCGAGCAGGAACTGGCCGACCTGAAATTCGCCTTCCGGGTGGCCAAACACGTCAAGTCGAACGCCATCGTCTATGTCCGCGATGGCGCCACGGTCGGCGTCGGCGCCGGCCAGATGAGCCGGGTGGATTCTTCCCGTATCGCGGCGCGCAAGGCGCTCGACGCTGCGGAAGCCGCGGGCCATTCCGAACCGCTGACCAAGGGTTCGGTGGTCGCTTCCGACGCGTTCTTCCCCTTCGCCGACGGGCTGATTTCAGCCATCGAGGCAGGCGCCACCGCCGTCATCCAGCCGGGTGGCTCGATGCGTGACGACGAGGTGATTGCCGCCGCCGACGCCCACGGCATCGCCATGGTGTTCACCGGCGTACGGCATTTCCGGCATTAGAGCATTTTGCAGCCAAATGGAATCATTTGGCGTCCGCATAAATGCGGCAAAACAAATAGTTAGAGCGAGTTACCGGTTCTGAAAGAACCGGAACTGGCCTAGCTAGGTACGGCCTTCTTCCCCGTCGGGAACGGAAGCCTCACCGCGCCATGGCGTGGTATTCGGCGTTCGGCCGCATGTCGATGGCCGCGGCGACCCGGTTCGACATGTTGAAAAAGGCGGCGGTGGAAGCGATGTCCCAGATATCGCGGTCGCTGAAGCCGGCCTGCCGCAATGCCGCCCTGTCGGCCTCCTCGATCTTTGCCGGCGTTTCCGTCAGCTTCACCGCAAAGTCGAGCATCGCCTTCTGTTTCGGCGGCAGGTTGGCGGCACGGTAGTTCATCACCATCATCTCGCCGAGCGCCGGGTCGCCGGAAAGCTGGCGCACCGCAGCGCCATGCGCGGTCAGGCAGTAGTAGCAGTGATTGACCGACGAAACGGCCACCGCGATCATCTCGCGCTCCAGCTTGGAGAGGCCGGAATCGCCGAGCATCAGGTCGTTGTAGGTGTCTGTGAAGGCGCGCAGCTTC
Organism: Neomesorhizobium albiziae; assembly: GCF_900114255.1. Classification (GTDB taxonomy): domain Bacteria; phylum Pseudomonadota; class Alphaproteobacteria; order Rhizobiales; family Rhizobiaceae; genus Neomesorhizobium; species Neomesorhizobium albiziae. The sequence goes on from NZ_FOSL01000004.1 coordinate 31,218, forward strand.
TTCTCGTCGAAGGCGTAGGAGAGAAGCACGTTGGGCACCAGGCCGAGCTTTTCCCGGCATTTGTCGAAATAGGCCTTCGTCGCTTCGCTCAATTCGCCCGCAGGCGGCAGATCCAGCGCCGTTATCTTTTCGCTCACGGTCATCTCCTCTTCATCTGAAATTTGCACATTCCATGCACGGATCGCGGTCGCAAAACACTTTTAGTCTGCTACGATAGTCGCAAAAGCATACGGTGGGAGAGAACGTGATGGCAGCCAGAAAATCCACCAAGGCAGCAGCCAAAACGCCGGAGGCCGCCAAGGCCAGGACCGGTTTTGCGGACATCCTTCTGGCGCGCGCGCCGGCCGAGGATATTTCCACCTACCGACCCCAGGTGCTTGAACAGGCTGCGGAATTCGCCCGGCGGGCGGTTGCCCGTCACCGCAAGGGCGAGAGCGTCGTGGCAATCGACGCCGGCGCCGGCATCGAAAGGGCTGGCCGACCGGTGACGGTGGTCACGGTCGTCAACGACAACATGCCCTTCCTTTTCGATTCCATCCTCGGCGAGATCACTGAAGCCGCCGGCGAGCCGACGCTGGTGCTGCATCCCGTGGTGCTGGTGAAACACGGAAAGACTGGCGTCAGCGACATTCTGGGCGACGCCGGCACGGCCAAAAGCGACCACGAAGCCGACCGGGTCAGCGTCATCCAGGTGCATGTCGGGCCGCTGTCGGAAGATGCAGCCGTCGGCCTCAGCCAGCGCCTGCAGCGCATTCTTTCGCAGGTTCGTGCCGCCGTGGCCGACTGGAAGCCGATGCTTGCCCGGCTCGACCAGGCGATCTCGGAATTCCGCTACGCGCCGGTGCCGCTGGACAAGGACCATGTCAACGAGGCGATCGCCTTCCTCGAATGGCTGCGCGACGACAATTTCACCTTCCTCGGCATGCGCGAATTCAAGTATTCGGGCGGCGAGAAGAGCGGCACACTGGAGCGGGCGGAGAAGCCCGGCCTCGGCATCCTGGCCGATCCCGACGTTCTGGTGCTGCGGCGCGGCACCGAAGCGGTGACGACAACGCCTGAAATCCGCGCCTTCCTGCACGGACCCGAGCCGCTGATCGTCACCAAGGCGAACGCCAAGTCGGTGGTCCATCGGCGTATTTATCTCGACTATGTCGGGGTCAAGACCTACGACAAGAAGGGCAAGCTCGCCGGCGAGCTGCGCATCGTCGGCCTGTTCACCTCCACCGCCTACACCCGCTCCGTGCTGAAGATCCCCTATCTGCGCTCCAAGGCCCAGACGGTGATCGCCAAGTCGGGTTTCAACCCCGGCGATCATTCCGGCAAGGCGCTGATCAACGTGCTGGAGTCCTACCCGCGCGACGAACTGTTCCAGGTCGCGGTGCCGACGCTGCGCAAGCACGCCGAGGCGATCCTGGCGCTCGGCGAACGGCCGCGCGTCAGGGCTCTGGTGCGCGCCGACCAGTTCGACCGTTTCGTCTCCATCCTCGTCTTCGTGCCGCGCGACCGCTACGATTCCATCGTGCGCGAGCGCATCGGCGATTTCCTTAAGAAGAAGTTCGACGGCCGTTTGTCGGCCTATTACCCAGCTTTTCCCGAAGGCAGCCTGGCGCGCGTGCATTTCATCATCGGGCGCTCGGGCGGAAAGACGCCGAAAGTCGACCAGCAGGAACTGGAGGCGGGCCTGCGCGACATCGTGCGGACCTGGGAGGACGGGTTGCGCGAGGCTGCCGCGGACGCCGCCGCCGACGGGGTGCTTGCCGGAATCGCCGGCCGTTTCCCGGAAAGCTACCGCGGCACCTTCACGCCAGCGGAAGCGCTTGGCGATGCCCGGCAGATCGCCAAGCTCGATGCGGCCAATCCGATCGCCATCGATTATTACCGGCAGCCCGGCCAGCAGCCCGAGCAGGCGTCGCTGAAGATCTATCATTTCGGCACGCCGGTGGCGCTTTCCCGGCGCGTGCCGATCCTTGAAAACACCGGCTTCCGCGTCATCAGCGAACGCACGTTCGAGGTCGGAGACCCCGACGGCGATACCGTCTTCGTGCACGACATGGAGCTGGAAAACGCCTTCGGCAAGCCGATCAGGCTGGACGACGGCGGCGACCTGTTCGAGGAAGTGTTCCTGTCCGTCTGGCGCGGCGACGCCGACAATGACGGCTACAATGCGCTGGCACAGACCGCGTCGATGCGTTCGGCCGAAATCGGCATCCTGCGCGCCTACGGCCGCTACCTGCAGCAGGCCGGGATTCCGCAGAGCCAGGATTTCATCGCGGCGGCGCTGAACCGTTATCCCGAACTCGCGCGTGCACTTTTCCAGCTGTTCGTCACCCGCTTCGATCCGGCATTGCAGGCAGAGGCCGAGGTCACGGCAAAGCACCTGAAGGCGAAGATCAAGGACGAGCTCGACGCGGTGCCGAACATCGACGACGACACGATCATCCGCCGCTACCTCAACCTGATCGAATCCTCGCTGCGCACCAACCATTTCGCGCCGGCGACGCGAACCGACGGCCGCTCGCTGGCGATCAAGCTCGATTCACGCAAGGTCGACGGGCTGCCCGAGCCGCGGCCGTGGCGCGAGATTTTCGTCTACGGGCCCGAGGTCGAGGGCGTGCACCTGCGCTTCGGTCCTGTGGCGCGTGGCGGCCTGCGCTGGTCGGACCGGGCGCAGGACTATCGCACCGAGGTGCTCGGGCTGGTCAAGGCGCAGCAGGTCAAGAACGCCGTCATTGTGCCGGTCGGCGCCAAGGGCGGCTTCTTCCCGAAACGTCTGCCGGTCGGCGGCAGCCGCGACGCAACCTTTGCGGCCGGCACCAAAGCCTATGTCAATTTCATCTCCAGCCTCTTGTCGATCACCGACAATCTCGATGGCGCTACGGTCATCCCCCCGGCGAACGTGGTGCGCCGCGACAGCGACGATCCGTATTTTGTCGTGGCTGCCGACAAGGGCACCGCGACGTTTTCCGACACTGCAAACGGCATCAGTGAGGCGCATGGCTTCTGGCTCGACGACGCTTTCGCATCGGGCGGCTCGGCCGGCTACGATCATAAGAAGATGGGCATTACCGCCAAGGGCGCCTGGGAGGCGGTGAAGCGGCATTTCCGCGAAATCAACCGCGATATCCAGACCACCCCCTTCACCGTGATCGGCGTCGGCGACATGTCGGGCGACGTGTTCGGCAACGGCATGCTCCTGTCGGAGCAGACGCGGCTGATCGCCGCCTTCGACCACCGCGACATCTTCATCGATCCGGATCCGGACATGGCGGCTTCCATGGCCGAGCGCCGGCGCATGTTCGACCTGCCGCGTTCCAGCTGGCAGGATTACGACAAATCGAAGCTTTCAGCCGGCGGCATCATCGTTTCTCGCGCCCAGAAGTCGATCGCCCTGCCGGCAGCCGCGGCAGCCGCGATCGGCCTGGCGAAGACGGTCGCCTCGCCGGCCGAGATCATGAACGCCATCCTCAAGGCGCCGGTAGACCTGCTCTGGTTCGGCGGCATCGGCACCTATGTGCGCGCCACCGGCGAGAGCAACCAGGAAGTCGGCGACCGCGCCAATGACGGCATCCGGGTCACCGCCGCCGAGCTGCGCGTGAAAGTCATCGGCGAGGGCGCCAATCTCGGCGTCACCCAGCGCGCCCGCATCGAGTTCAACCTGCTCGGCGGCGCCTGCAATTCCGACGCCATCGACAATTCGGGCGGCGTCAATTCCTCCGACGTCGAGGTCAACATCAAGATCGCGCTGGCTTCGGCGATGCGCAAGGGTGCGCTGACGCGTCCGGCCCGCAACAAGCTGCTGGCCGAAATGACCGGTGAAGTCGGCTCGCTGGTGCTGTCCAATAACTACCAGCAGACCCTGGCGCTTTCGCTGGCGCGCAAACGCGGCATCGCCGACATGCCGCACGAGGCGCGTTTCATGGCGGCGCTGGAAGCACGCGGCCTGCTCGACCGGGCAGTGGAAACACTGCCGTCGCCGGCAGCACTCGCCGAACGCCAGGTGCGCGGCGAGCCGCTGACGCGCGCCGAACTCGGCGTACTGCTCGCCTATGCCAAGATCGTCCTGTTCAGTGACATCCTTGCCGGCAACGTCGCCGACGATCCGCATTTCGAGCGCGACCTCCTCGCCTACTTCCCCGAGCGCATGGCCAGGAAATACCATGCGGAGATCAATGGCCACCGACTGCGGCGTGAAATCGTCGCGCGTGTGCTTGCCAACGATCTGATCAACCGCGGTGGACCGGCCTTCGTCAGCCGGCTGCAGGATTCGACCGGCCGCAGCGCCGGCGATGTGGTGCGCGCCTTCACCGTGGTGCGCGATGGCTTCGCGCTGGGAAGCGTCTATGCCGATATCGACGCGCTGGATAACAAGATCGATGGCCAGGCGCAGCTCGACCTCTACCAGACCGCCGGGCGGTTGATCGCGGCGGCGACCGCATGGTTCCTCAAGAACGACCATGGCGACGCGCCGCTCGGCACGCGCATCGCCGAACTGCGCGAGGCCCGCAAGATCCTCGAGCCGAAGATTGGACAGTTGCTGCCGCCCTTCATGAAGGAGAGGCTGGACGAGCGGCGCGAATCCTTCTTCCGGGCCGGCGCGCCGGAGCGGCTCGCCGAGCAGCTCGCCGCCCTGACGGTGGCCGAACTGCTGCCTGACATCGCGCTTGTTTCGCGCAATGCCGGCGCCGACCTGCTCGCCTCGGCACGCGCCTTCTTCGCGGTGAGCGATGCGTTCCGCATTCCCCGCATCGAGGACGCCGCACGTTCGATCACGCCAGCCGACTACTATGACGGGCTGGCGCTTTCGCGCGCGACCGACATGATCGGCGCTGCACGCAGGGGCATCGCGACCTCGGCGCTCGCCGGTTTCGGCAAACAGGCCGACCCGGTCGCCGCCTGGCTCGAAGCCGGGGGCGGACGCATCGCCCGCACGCGCGAGCGTCTGCAGGCGCTGACCGAAGGCGGCGACATCACCGTGTCGCGGCTGTCGGTGGCATCGGGACTGATGGGCGACCTGACCGGTCAGTAGACACCGGCGGTATTCGCGGGAGGGGACATGGCTGAAAGCATGGATGCGGTTTCCGCCGCCGAAACCCGGCGCGCGCCGCGGCGAGGCATCTGGGGCTGGATGCTCTTCGACTGGGCGGCGCAACCGTTCTTCACGGTGGTCACAACATTCATCTTCGGTCCTTATTTCGTCTCGCGCATGGCTGCCGATCCGGCCATGGGGCAGGCGGCCTGGGGCTACGGCATCGCGGCGGCCGGCTTCGTCATCGCCATCCTGTCGCCGGTGCTCGGCTCCATCGCCGACCAGACCGGCCCGCGCAAGCCGTGGATCGCGGTCTTCGCGGCGATCAAGATCTTCAGCCTCTGCATGCTGTGGTTTGCAGCACCCGGATCAAGCCTGTTCTTCGCCGTCTTCTTCTTCTCGCTGGCCTCGATCGCGGCGGAGTTCTCGACCGTCTTCAACGATTCCATGATGCCCCGGCTTGTGCCCAAGGCCGAGATCGGCAAGATTTCCAACATCGCTTGGGGGCTTGGTTACCTCGGCGGCATGATCGCGCTGATCTTCGTCGTCGCGCTGCTTGCAGGCTCGCCGGAAACGGGCAAGACGATCATCGGCGCCGATCCGCTGTTCGGCCTCGACCCCAGCCTCGGCGAGGATGCACGCGCCACCGGCCCGCTGTCGGCGCTGTGGTATTTCGTCTTCATCCTGCCGATGTTCTTCTTCACCCCCGATGGCAGGAAAGGTATGCCTGTCGGTCCGGCGGTGCGCGAGGGCCTCGCGGAGCTGAAATCGACACTTGGCGAAGTGCGCCGGCGCGCAGGTATCCTGCGCTTCCTGATCGCGCGGATGATCTACCAGGACGGTGTCAACGCGCTGCTCGGCCTCGGTGGCGTATTCGCGGCGGCAATGTTTGGCTGGTCGATCACCGAGATCGGCGTTTTCGGGATCATCCTCAACGTCGTTGCGATTTTCGGCTGTCTCGTCGCCAGCCGGCTCGACACCGGGCTGGGCTCGAAAGCCGTGGTGATGATCGCGCTGGGGCTTTTGATCATCGCCACGGTGGGCATCGTTTCGACCGGGCCAGGCTATACTCTGTTCGGCGCATTGATGCTGCCGGGCGCCGACACGGGCGGGCTGTTCGGAACGCCGGCGGAAAAGGCCTACATCGTCTTCGGCCTGCTGATCGGCCTGGCATTCGGTCCGGTGCAGGCGTCGTCGCGCTCGTATCTGGCGCGCAGCGTCACGTCCGCCGAGGCGGGGCGCTACTTCGGAATCTATGCATTGGCCGGCCGGGCTACGAGTTTCCTGGGGCCGCTCCTGGTGGCGACGGTCACCGCGCTCAGCGGTTCGCCGCGCCTCGGCATGGCGATGATCCTTGTGTTCCTGATCGGTGGCATGGCCGTGCTGTGGCCGACACCCTATCCGGCGGACAGGGTGTCGGATTAACTCTGTACTTTTCCCACATGGGGAGCGTGAAGGGGGGCTCTAGGAGCGCGCGGCGATCGCAGCCGCAGCACCGCCCATCGTCGCGGCGCTGATGCGGTTGGCGATCTTCATGGCGCGGGCGCTTTTCAGGAGACGCCGTGCCTGGGCGGCGGCGACGATCCAGGCTACATCGACCGCGATCAGCACCACCACCATCGTTGCAGTCAGTTCCGCCCAGCCGAGCACGGTGACCGATCCAAGATCGATGATGGTCGGCAGGAGCGCCAGGTAGAACATCATGATCTTCGGATTGCCGAGGGTCACGGCCATGCCGGCGAAGAAAAGTTTTGCCAGCGAATCCTTCTCCGGCAGCGCGCCTTCCGCCACCGCGACCGGCGCGGTCCACATCTTCCAGGCGAGATAGAGAAGATACGCCACGCCCGCCCATTTCAGGGCGAGGAAGGCGTAGTGAAAAGTCTGCGCCACGAAGGCCAGCCCGAACACCGCAAGCGACAGCCAGATCGCCTCGCCGATCCACATCGCCGCGAGAAACGGCAGCACGTCGCGCCAACCCTTGGAAATCACCCGCGCCACAAGGGCCGCAATCGATGGGCCGGGCGACCCGGCGGCGACGAACAATGCGGCGGCGAAAATGAGAAGCGAGGTGAGCTGCATGACGAAACTCCTCCAAACCGGTGCGTCTTTGCCACAAATTGCGCTTTTCGTCGAGGCTGGGGGCCAGGGCGATCTTGCTAGCCGCTACGGCTTGCCGAGCCGCCGCTTCGGATCGTATGGGCTGTCCGGGTTGACGTCGAGGTCGACATCCCCGACGCATTTTTGCGCCTGGCTGTGCCGCTGACCGGAATGCCAAGGCCCGTCGATCAACTCGGCATGGCTGACCTTGTCCAACTCGAGGCAACGCCAGTCACCGCGCACCGGCCCTTTGCTGCCCAGCCCGTCGAACTGGAAAGTAAGCGCCTTCTCGGCTCCGTCGGAATGGCCGAGGATGATCGGGCAGATGGCGCGCGGATAGCCGTCATACATGCAAACGACCGGCCGGCGCGCCGCCATGGCTTCGGCAAAAAGCTGGTATGTCCGGCTCGGCATGCATGCTCCTCGTCACCGGGAGCATAACGCGCCGACGCCGGAAGGCGAAGCGCCGAGGCTGTCTTCAGGCCGCGCCGCTTACCCTGGTCTTCTCGAACCGCTTGCGCTCGTTCGGGTCGAGATAGAGCTTGCGCAGGCGGATGGTCTTCGGCGTCACCTCGACCAGCTCGTCGTCCTGAATCCAGGCGAGCGCCCGCTCCAGCGTCATGCGGATCGGCGGCGTCAGCTTGACCGCCTCGTCCTTGCCGGCGGCGCGGATGTTGGTCAGCTTCTTGCCCTTGAGAACGTTGACCTCCAGGTCGTTGTCCCTGGAGTGGATGCCGATGATCATGCCCTGATAGACCTTGACGCCCGGGTCGATGACCATCGGGCCGCGGTCTTCGAGGTTCCACATGGCATAGGCGACGGACTCGCCCTGTTCGTTGGAGATCAAAACGCCGTTGGTGCGGCCGGGCAGTTCGCCCTTGTAGGGCTGGTAGGAATTGAACAGCCGGTTCATCACCGCCGTGCCGCGCGTGTCGGTCAGAAGTTCCGACTGATAGCCGATCAGGCCGCGGGTCGGCGCATGGAAGACCAGGCGCTGGCGGTTGCCGCCCGAGGGACGCAGCTCGATCATCTCTGCCTTGCGCTCCGACATTTTCTGCACGACGACGCCGGCATGCTCCTCATCGACGTCGATGACGACTTCCTCGACAGGCTCCAGGAGTTCGCCGTTTTCGCCCTTCTGCATGACGACGCGCGGGCGCGACACGGCAAGCTCGAAGCCTTCGCGGCGCATCGTCTCGATCAGCACCGCGAGCTGCAATTCGCCACGGCCGGAGACGAAGAAGGAATCCTTGTCCGCCGATTCCTCGATCTTCAGCGCCACATTGCCTTCCGCTTCGCGCAGCAGGCGGTCGCGGATGACGCGGCTGGTCACCTTGTCGCCTTCGGTGCCGGCGAGCGGGCTGTCGTTGACCAGGAAAGACATGGTGACGGTCGGCGGGTCGATCGGCTGGGCGTGCAGCGGCTCGGTCACCGACGGGTCGCAGAAGGTGTCGGCGACGGTGCCTTTCGACAGGCCGGCGATGGCGACGATGTCGCCCGCCTGCGCGTCTTCGATCGGCTGGCGTTCCAGGCCGCGGAAGGCCAGGATTTTCGAGACCCGGCCGGTTTCGAGCAACGAGCCGTCATGGTGCAGCACCTTTACGGCCTGGTTCGACTTCAGCGAACCGCTCTCGATGCGGCCGGTGATGATGCGGCCGAGGAACGGGTTGGCTTCCAGGATGGTGCCGATCATGCGGAATGGACCGGGGTGAACGGTCGGCGCCGGAACGTGCTTGAGCACGAGATCGAACAGTGGCGCCAGGCCCTGGTCCTTTGGACCCTCCGGGTTCTCCGAGACCCAGCCATCGCGGCCCGAGCCATAGAGAATGGGGAAGTCGAGCTGCTCGTCGGTGGCGTCGAGCGCGGCGAAAAGATCGAACACCTCGTTGACCACCTCGACATGGCGGGCATCGGGGCGATCGATCTTGTTGATCACCACGATCGGCCGCAGGCCTACCTTCAGCGCCTTGCCGACGACGAACTTGGTCTGCGGCATCGGGCCTTCGGCGGCGTCGACCAGCACGATGGCCGAATCCACCATCGACAGGATGCGCTCCACCTCGCCGCCGAAATCGGCGTGGCCCGGAGTGTCGACGATATTGATGCGGGTATCCTTCCAGTCGACCGAGGTCGCCTTGGCGAGGATGGTGATGCCACGCTCCTTTTCGAGGTCGTTCGAGTCCATCGCACGTTCAGCGACGCGCTGGTTTTCGCGGAACGAGCCGGATTGCTTCAGAAGCTGGTCGACCAGCGTGGTTTTCCCATGGTCGACGTGTGCGATGATCGCGATATTGCGGAGATTCATGGTTTCACTCGGGAGATTAAGGGGCGCGAACCGATGGCGCCCAATTTCGTTGGCGCGCTCATACAGGTTTTTTCGCAGCTGCGAAAGGGGGACGGATTGGCGCGGCAAGCAATGCAGCTCCACGGTTTCGTGATGGCAACCGTGGATTGACCGGACGCGGCAGCTGGCGCTTATTGGCCGAAACTGCCGAATCTCTGCCGCAGGCTGTCAACAAGGAGTACAGAACTGCCTATGGCCGTACCGCAATTATCGCAGGCTCGAGCGGAAGAATGGCTGTCCGACAAGAAGCTGCGGACAGCCCGGCTGGCATCAGGACTGGTGCTGATGGCTTTTGTCACCATGCACCTCCTGAACCACGCGCTGTTGCTGGTATCCATTCCGGCGGCGGAGGCCGTCCGCCCGTGGTTCCTGCTGATCTGGCGCAATCCGCTGGGTAGCGTCGTCCTTTACGGCGCTGTCGTCGTCCATCTCCTGCTGGTGCTCCTGGCGCTCTACCGGCGGCGTTCGCTGGTGATGCCGGCGCGCGAGGCCCTCCAGGTGTTTTTCGGGCTGGCGATACCGCTTTTGCTGGCCGAACACGTCATCGGCACCCGCGTCATGCATACGCTGACCGGCGTCGAGGATGATTATAAATACGTATTGCGGGCGCTGTGGATCGACAATCCCGTGGTCGGGTTCTGGCAGGCGGTTGCTGTGGTCGTCGTGTGGGGGCATGGCTGCCTCGGCCTGTATTTCTGGCTGCGCTACCGGCCCTGGTATCCGCGCGCCGCGCCCTGGCTGCTAGTTGCCGCCGTGCTTGTTCCCGTGCTGGCCTTGCTCGGCTTTGCCGATGGCGGCAGGGCGGTGGCGGAAACCGACTACGTCGCGTCGGCTGTCGACCCCGCAATCATCGAGCAGGGCGTACGCGTGAAAGGCTGGCTTCTGCCGGCAGTCAGGGGCTCGTTCGCGGCGATGCTGGCGGCGGTATTCGCGCTGCGGGCGTTGCGGATGCGGCGCGAACGCCGCAACCTCGTTGAGATCCGCTATTCCGACGGCCATGTCGTGCGTGTCGCCAAAGGCCACAGCGTGCTTGAGGCGAGCCGCATGGGCGGCATCCCGCATTATGCGGTCTGCGGCGGCAAAGGCCGCTGCTCGACCTGCCGCATCAAGATATCCGAGGGACTGGACGATATGCCTCCCGCGGGTCCGATCGAACGGGCGACACTTGCCAGGATTGGCGCCGACCCGGACGTTCGGCTCGCCTGCCAGCTGCATCCAACCAGCGATCTCAGCGTCACGCCGCTGCTCATTCCAGACCGCCGCCGCGCACTTACGCTTGCCACGCAGCCTGCAACGCCCGGCCGCGAGCGCGAGATCGCCATCCTTTTCTGCGACATCAGGAGCTTCACCGAACTCTCCGATCACCGGCTTCCCTTCGATATCGTGTTCCTCCTCAACCGCTATTTTGCAATGGTTGGGAAGGCTGTCGAACAAGCGGGCGGACGCATGGACAAATTCATCGGCGACGGCGCAATGGCGCTGTTCGGCGTCGACACCACCAATGTCGAGGCCTGCCGGCAGGCCCTGGTCGCCGCGGCCGTCATCCTCGATGACCTCCAGCGGCTCAACGACGAGCTCGCCGGCGAGATCAATGCGCCGCTGCGGGTGGCGATCGGCATCCACGCCGGCCCGGCCATCGTCGGCGCGATGGGCTACCGCGAAGTCATGCACGTCACCGCCATCGGCGACACCGTCAACGTCGCCAGCCGGCTCGAACTGGTCGCCAAGGAGCTGGACGCCTCGGTGGTCGTCTCCGAACAGGCGGTGCGGCTCTCGGGCCTCGACCTTTCCGCCTTCGATATCCGCGAAGTCGACATTCGCGGCCGCGCCCAGCCACTGCAGGTGCGCGTCGTGCCGCAGGGATCGACGATCGCCATCGCCGGCCAATCGCAACTGGTCAGCGCGGCTTGACGGGCAACGATGGCCGGCCGAACGGCTGGCCATCGTCATGCAGGCGCCGCCAAGAGCGTTTCCAGGAAAAGTGAGTAGCGGTTTTCCGGTTCGGAAACGCGACAAAACGAAGACCTGGAGCGGCTGAACGATTCCATGGAATCGTGAACCGCTCCAGGAAGGCAATCAGGCCGAACGGACCGGATCGAGCGTCACCTTGTAGAGCTCGATGTCGTCGCGATCCATCAGCCGCACCGTCATCTGCTCGCCGGCGCCGTTAATGTCCACCAGGCCGAAGAACTGCAGACCGGCCGAAGGCGGAAGGTTCTGACCCTGCTCGGCGGTCGGCGCCTTCACATATTTCAGCTCGGGCCCGAAGGTCGGGTCGAGATCGCCGGGACCGAACGTGCCGGCGTGCAGCGGGCCGGAGACGAACTCCCAGAACGGGTTGAAGTCCTGAAATGCCGCTTTGTCGGGATTGTAGTAGTGCGCGGCGGTGTAGTGGACATCGGCGGTGAACCAGACCGTGTTGTCGATGCCGGCGGTCTTGATGTAGCGCAGGAGATCGGCGATCTCGAGTTCGCGGCCGCTTGCAGCTCCCGGTTGGCCGTTGGCGATCGCTTCGGCGCCCTTCTTGTTGGCCGCGTCATTCCATACGATGATGCCGAGCGGCATGTCCGAGGCAATCACCTTCCAGGTTGCCTTGGAATTGGCCAGCTCGCGCTTCAGCCACTTCACCTGCTCTTCGCCGAGAATACGCGACTGCGGCGTCATCTCGGTTTCGACGGCGTCGCCATTGGGGCCGCGATAGGAGCGCAAATCGAGGAAGAACACGTCGAGCAGCGGCCCGTAGGCGATCTTGCGGTAGACCCTGCCCGGTTCGGCCGGCGTGAAGCGGATCGGCGTCATCTCATGAAAGGCGCGCGCGGCGCGCGACTGCAGCAGCGCCACCGACTTTTCCTTGTAGCGGTCATCCGCCGTCAGGTCTTTCGAAGATGACCAGTTGTTGACCACCTCATGGTCATCCCACTGGAAGAAGGTCGGGCACACGGCGTTGAAGGCCATGCAATGCTCGTCCATCATGTTGTATTTCCACTGGCCACGGTACTCGGCGAGCGTCTCCGCGACCTTGCTCTTCTCCTCGGTAAGCACCTTGTTCTGCCATTTGGTGCCGTCCTTCAGGTCGACTTCCGCCTTCAACGGCCCATCGGCATAGATCGTGTCACCCGAATGCAGGAAGAAGTCCGGCGTGTGTTTCGCCATCGTCGCATAGGTGTAGATGCCCTTGTCGTCGATGCCCCAGCCCTGGCCGACCGTGTCGCCGGACCAGGCGAAACGGATGTCGCGCTTCGACATCGGCGCCGTCTTGAAGCGGCCGACGATCGGTTCCGAGACGACATTGAGGTCGGACAGATCGGCAAGCGTCATCCGGTAGAAAATATCCTGATCCGAAGCGAGGTCGGTCAGGAGCCGCTTCGCCGTGAAATCGCTCTCCGGCACGGCGTCGAGCGTCGCCAGCTTGCGCGCATTGGCGAAGCTTTCGGTGGTCGACACTTCGAACATGACGCGCGAAGGCCGGTCCGCGCGTGTCCAGATCACGCCGGAGGTGGTGTCGACATCGCCGGACTGCACGCCGTGGGTGAACTGGGGCCGCGCATTGGCGCGGGAATAGAAGGGAAGCGCCAGTCCGGAGGCGCCGACAAGGCCGGCGGCACTCGCCGAGGTCACGAAAGCGCGGCGGGTCAGTTTCAGGCGGGGGTTCATGGCTGTCTCCGGGATGGCGTTGAACGGAGCGCGCACACTCCGTTGCCCGGGTGGCAGGACGATTTCAGTTGCGTGAATTTTTGTTGAAACTTCCGTGACGTCGCGATGCCGCCAGACGGAAACACCCGGCGCGTCGCCGCGCCGGGTGCAATTTCGGTTCGGATCAGCCGTTCAGTCCTTGGCGTGCAGATCGGTGCCCAGCGTATCCTTGACGAAGAGCGTGCCGATGATGAGCGACATCGCGGCTATGGCGATCGGATACCAGAGGCCGTAGTAGATATCGCCCCTCGCCGCGCTCATGGCAAAGACTGTCGCCGGCAGCAGGCCGCCGAACCAGCCGTTGCCGATGTGGTAAGGCAGCGACATGCCGGTGTAGCGGATGCGGGTCGGGAACATCTCGACCAGGATCGCCGCGATCGGGCCGTACACCATCGTCACATAGATGACGAGCACGAACAGGATGGCGATGACCATCGGCCAGTTCACCTGGTCGGCAGCCGCAACCATCGTGAAGGCGCCGGCAGCCGGGATGCTGTAGGCCGTGATCTCGGTTGCGCCAGCCGCCTCTTCCGCGGTCAACACCTTGTCCTTCACCGCCTGGTCGAGAGGAATGGTCTTCTTCTCGCCGGCGCGGATCGCCGCGGCATCCAGGGTGACTTCCGGATTGGCCGCAATGAAGGCGTCGAGTTTCTGGTCGGCAACCGTTGCCGCGCCGCGAACCAGCGGATAACCGCCGTCATGGAGGGCAATGTTGACGGCCTTCTCGAACGCCTTGCCGAGACCGGCCGCCTTGTCGCCCGCGGCAACCGCATCATAGGACGTTACCGTTTCCTCGCCGATCTTGACGGTTGCAGCAGTTCCCGGCGCTGCGGTCGCGACCACATCGTAGGGAACGGAATTGCGGGTCAGGAACGAAGTGGCGATGTCGCAAGACGTCGTGAACTTCGCCGTGCCGACCGGGTTGAACTGGAACTTGCAGTCGCCCGGAGCGGCTGTCACCGTTGCCCGCGTGTTCTGCTGCGCGGTGGCGAGCGCCGGATTGGCGGCCCAGGTCAGTGCCTTGAACAGCGGGAAGTAGGTGACGATGGCGAGCGCCAGGCCGGCCATGATGATCGGCTTGCGGCCGATCTTGTCCGACAGCCAGCCGAACAGGATGAAGCCGAACGTGCCGAGCGCCAGCGCGATCGCGATCATGATGTTGACCGAGCGGGCGTCGACCTTGAGCACGTTCTGCAGGAAGAACAGCGCGTAGAACTGGCCGGAATACCACACAACGGCCTGGCCGGCGGTGAGGCCGAGCAGCGCCAGGATGGCGATCTTGGCGTTCTTCCACTGGCCGAAGGCTTCCGACAACGGGGCCTTGGAGCCCTTGCCCTCTTCCTTCATGCGCACGAAGGTCGGCGACTCGTTCAGCGAAAGCCGAATCCAGACCGAAATGCCGAGCAGGATGAAGGAAAGCAGGAACGGAATGCGCCAGCCCCAGGCCGCGAACATTTCCTTGGTCATCGAGCCTTGCACGATGAGGATGACGATCAGCGACAGGAACAGGCCGAGCGTCGCCGTGGTCTGGATCCATGACGTGTAGAAGCCACGCTTGTCGTCAGGTGCATGCTCGGCGACATAGGTCGCCGCGCCGCCATATTCGCCGCCGAGCGCCAGGCCCTGCAGCATGCGCAATGCGATCAGGATGACCGGCGCCGCGATGCCCCAGGTAGCGGAGCCCGGCAGCAGGCCGACCAGGAAGGTCGACAGGCCCATGATCAGGATGGTGACCAGGAAGGTGTATTTGCGGCCGACAAGGTCGCCGATGCGGCCGAACACCAGCGCGCCGAACGGGCGCACCAGGAAGCCTGCGGCGAAAGCCAGCAGCGCGAAGATGTTGCGTGTCGCTTCCGGATAGGAGGCGAAGAAGGTCGCGCCGATGAAGGCGGCGAGCGATCCGTAGAGATAGAAATCGTACCATTCGAACACGGTGCCGAGCGAGGAAGCGAAGATGACCTTCTTTTCCTCTCTCGTCATGCCGCGGCTTGCGCCACCGGCCGTCGATGCCATTGCCATTGTGTGTCCTCCCAAAAACATCCGTTGCTCGCACGACCGAAGAATTCCGACGACGCGCGAGCAACTTTCGCGATGTTTTAGTAACGCCGGCTGGCAGGACGAACCAGCGCGGCTTTGGGATTATGACCTTAGTATGATACGCCGGTCAGGCGGCCTTATCCTTGCTGTCGACGAGATAGCCTCTTTCGCGAAGCCAGCGCGCCATCACCAGTTCGACAAGAGAGGAGACCGAGCGATGGTCGTCCTTGGCGGCCTTCACAAGGGCTTCCTTGATATCGCGTTCGATGCGGAATCCGAGCGGATGGGTCTTTGACATGATGTTTTCCTGACTATGGTTGCCGCGATCGGCCATTGAAGCGTCGGCATGCGGGAGCGGCAAATTGTTGGTTTGGGTTGCGGCTTCCGTGGAAGCAGGCAGTCAGGCCGTCAAAGGCGGGTCGCGGGCGCTGCTGAGACAGGCCGACACCGGAAAGACATAAGTGGCAAGCAGGGAGCCGTGCGCGGCAACGCATTTTATCTGTCCGCCCCCTGGGCCTGCCGCCGCCAGAACCGGTTCGTCGGTATGGCCGTAGGGATAGCTGGTGACGGCTTGAAGAGTTGCGTCGACCCAGATTTCCAGAGCCGTTTTTTCCGACAGGGAATGACGTGCAGGTCCGGTGTCAGGCTGCGCCAGCCACGCATTTCCGGCCGGTTCGCTTGCCTGCGCGGAAACCCTTGCGGTGCCAAACGGCACCTCCGCGATCGCCAGCGCGAGCAGAAGCAGCGCCAGCAGCCGGAGTAAGGCTCGTGGTCGCTTGTACCCAATTGTTTGGGGCGGCTCGATCAGCATGACCTGGCTAAGGCGATTCCTACCATCGGCAACGTTTGTCGAACAAACACTACCTGTTGACGCACTGCAAGGCCAGTGCGCCTTTGGCAGGATAGGAGGAGAATCTTTGGTTCGGACCTGAAGCGGCGGGCCCCGGCCGCTACGCCGCGCCCTCGGTTTTGCCCACGGTGCAAAAACCGGAGCCGGACACGCCCTTATGCGGCAATGCCCGGTCCTCGCCAGGTTTGAGGCGAGCTGTCTGCGGGAAAGGCCGGGCTAGAGCAACCCGCGCTTGGCCATCATTGCATCCGGCGTCGGCATCTTGCCCCGGAATGCGGTGTAGAGCTTTTCCGGATCGGCCGAGCCGCCGGCGGCATAGATGTGTTCCTTCAGTTTTTCGGCAAGCGCCGGGTTGAAGGCATCGCCGGTTTCCTCGAAGGCCGCGAAGGCATCGGCATCGAGTACCTCCGACCACAGGTAGGAATAATAGCCAGCCGAGTAACCGTCGCCTGAAAACACATGCAGGAAGTGCGGCGTGCGGTGGCGCATGATGATCGCATCCGGCATTTCCAGCTTCTTCAACGTTTCGGCTTCGAAACGAAGCGGATCCTCCGGGGCATCGGGGCGCGAATGATAGGCCATGTCGACCAACGCGGAAGAAGCGAACTCGACCGTGTTGAAGCCCGCATTGAAGGTGCGGGCCGCCAGCATCTTGTCGATCAGTTCCTTCGGCATCGGCTCGCCGGTCTTGTAGTGGAGCGCGTGCTTGGCCAGCACTTCGGGCACGGTCAGCCAATGTTCGTAGAGCTGCGACGGCAGTTCGACGAAGTCGCGCGACACCGAGGTGCCGGCGACCGACGGCCACGTCACCTCGGTCAGCATGCCGTGCAGCGCGTGGCCGAACTCATGAAACAGCGTCTTTGCCTCGTCGACCGACAGCAGCGCCGGTTCGCCAGCAGGTGGCTTGGCGAAGTTCATGATGTTGTAGATGATCGGCCTGGCGCCGCTACCCAGCTTATGGCCGGATTCCAGCGCGCTCATCCAGGCGCCGGAGCGCTTCGACGGCCGTGCGAAATAGTCGGCGACGAACGTACCGCGCAAGCTGCCGTCGGCGTTTTTCACCTCGAAGACCCGTGCGTCGGGATGCCAGGTCGCGATCCCCCGCTTTTCCTCGAAACGGATGCCGAACAGCCTGGTCGCCACGTCGAAACAGGCTTCGATGATGCGTTCGAGCTGGAGATAGGGTTTCAGCGCCGCCTCGTCGAAGGCGAAGCGCTCGGTGCGCAGCTTTTCCGCGTAGTGGCGCCAGTCCCAGCCGGCGATCGCATGGTTGTGGCCCCCAGCGGCAGCAAGCCGCTGCAGTTCGACCTGGTCCTCGGCGGCTTTCTCGCGCGCCTTGTCCCAGACCGGATCGAGCAGGCCGAACACCGCGTCAGGCGTTTTCGCCATCGTGTCGTCGAGTTTCAGCGCCGCGTAGTTGGCGTAGCCGAGCAGCTTCGCCTTCTCGGCGCGCAGCTCGAGCGTCTTTTTCACCACGGCGGTATTGTCGGTAGCGCCACCATTCTCGCCACGCATGGCGAAGCCGCGGAAGGCTTTTTCGCGCAAGTCGCGCCGCTCGGAAAACGTCGTGAACGGCTCGTAGATCGAGCGCGACAGCGTGACGGCGTATTTGCCCTTCTGGCCGCGCAATTCTGCGGCTTCCGCCATCGCGCTCTTCAAGAACTCCGGCAGGCCGGCAAGATCGTCGCCGGCATCGAGGAACAGCGCCCATTCCTTCTCGTCGGCCAGCACGTTCTGGCCGAATGTCGCGCCCAGCGATGCCAACTCCTCGTTGATCGCCGAGAGCCGCTTCTTGCCGGCATCGCCGAGCTTCGCGCCGGCGCGCACGAAATTCTTCCAGCTCTGCTCCAGGACCCGCAACGTCTCGGCATCGAGCCCGAGGTCGGCGCGTTTCTGGTAAAGCGCGTCGATGCGGGCGAAAAGGGCGGCATTCATCGAAATTGCCGACCAGTGCTTGGCCATCTTCGGCGCGATCTCACGCTCCATCGCCTGGATTTCGTCATTGGTGTGGGCGCCGGCCCGGCACCAGAAGATAGAGGAGACGCGGTCGAGCGCCCGCCCTGACAATTCGAGCGCGGCGAGCGTGTTGTCGATGGTCGCCGCCGCGACGTTTCCTGCAATTTTGTCGATTTCCGCGTCATGGGCGGCAAGTGCCGCATCAAAAACCGGCCCGAAAGCATCATCGGTCAGTTTCGAAAAATCCGGCAGGCCGAGCGGCCCGGTCCAGTGCGTAAGCGGATGGGCGGAGAGGTCTGGCCGTTTCTCGGACATGAAGGCTCTTTCGTGCTGGGATGGTTTTCCATCGCCATGGAGAATGACGCAACCGATGTAGGTCGACTGCTCCGCCGCTGCAACCGTCTTGACGCCGGGTCGACGAATCAATAAGGGATCATGATAATCAGGTAAGCTTATTAAATTCGATGGCACGCAAGATTGATACCGACACATTCGGATTTCTGGCGACCGACATTTCACGGCTGATCCGCGCCGACCTCGACCGCCGTATCGGCGAGACAGGCATCGGCCTGACGGCGGGTGAGGGACGCACCTTGATCCATGCTGCGCGCGCCGGCAGCGTACGCCAGAACGTGCTGGCCGAGCGCATGGGCGTCGAGGCGATGACCCTGAGCAGCTTCCTCGATCGGCTGGAGGCGCGCGGTCTGGTCACCCGCCGGCCCGACCCCGCCGATCGCCGTGCCAATCTGATCGAGATCACCGAAGCCGCCGACGCCGTGATCGGCGATATCCAGTCGATGTCGGCCTCGATTCGGCACAGGGCGGCGCGCGGCATCGACCCGGCCGAATGGGAGCGCTTCCTGTCGGTGCTGAAAACAGTGCGCAATAACCTGGCAGAACAACGCGGCGAGCCGCAGCGGCGATCTCCGGGTTCGGCATCATGAACCAGCAGGAGATAGCGCCGCTGATGAGTGAACGCCGGGTCAGCCTGATCGGCGCCCTTCTGGTCGCCATCGGACCGGTTTCGATGGCGCTGTTCACCCCGGCGATGCCGGAACTCGTCGCTGCCTTCGGCACCACCGAGGCTGCGGTGAAAATGACGATCTCGCTCTATTTCGCCGGCTTTGCCCTCGCGCAGCTCGTCTGCGGGCCGCTTTCGGATGGGTTCGGACGCCGACCGGTTACCGTCGCCTTCATGGGCATCTATCTCGCCGCCAGCCTTATGGCGCTGTTTGCACCGACCATTGAAATCCTGATTGCCGCCCGTTTCATGCAGGGCATAGGCGCGGCTGTCGGCGTCGCCATGTCGCGCGCCATCGTGCGCGATCTCTTCACCCAGGATCGCTCGGCGCGCATCATGAACCTGATCGGCATGATACTTGCCATCGGACCCGCATTTGCGCCGGTGATCGGCGGCGTCACCATGGAGTTTTTCGGCTGGCATGCCGTCTTCATCTTGATGGTCGTAATGGGCGTATCCATCGTGCTGGTGGCGATTTTCGGCTTGCGAGAAACGGTGACCCGCGATCTCTCGCGCATCCGTCCGAGGGCGCTGCTCGCATCGTATTACACGCTGTTCGGCAGCAGCTACTTCGTGCTGTGCAGCCTGATCATAGCCGGCACCACCGGGGCGATCTATGCGCAGGCCACCATACTTTCCTTCATCCTCATCGACCGGGTCGGCCTGTCGCCGACCGCGTTCGGCGCCTCCATGCTGGCTCAGACCGGCATGTTCTTTACCGGTTCGGTGGCTGTGCGCTTCCTGATGCCGCGGCTCGGCGCTTTCGGCCTGGTGCCGATCGGGCTGGGGTTTGTCGCCATCGGCAGCGTGCTCCTGGCCACCTTGCTGCGGCTCCAGGAGCCTTCCCTGCTCACCGTGATGGGCCCTGTCGGCGCCTATGCGTTTGGCATCGCCTTCGTCATGCCGGCGATGACCACCGCCGCAATGGCGCCGTTCCCGAAGATCGCCGGGGCGGCGGCATCGCTCACCGGTTTTGTCCAGATGGGATCGGGCCTGCTCGGCGGCATGATTGCCGCGTGGCTGGGCGACGCGGTGGTGGCAATGGCCACCGTCATCCCGACGATGGGCTTCACCGCCGTCATCGCATGGTTCTTATGGCGGCGCTTGCCCGAACCGGTGCAGCCGGTGATCTCGCCGCGCGAACGGATCGAGCCGCCGATCGCTCAATAGGCGTCGCAGTTTTCCGCGACCGCCGCTTGCGAACTTGCGGTGATAGCGTTGCCGGCGATGGCGAAGGTTTCCCGCATCAGGATGTCGTTCGCCGGAAAATCATAACAAGCAATCACGGTCACGACGCCGGCCTCGGTCTTCTCCACTTTGTGCCGGATCGTCGCGCCGGCGCCCGCCGTTTGCCATTCGTCCATGGAAGCGACGAACTCGGCCTTGCTCTGCTCGATGCCCAGATCGTCGAGCCTTATGCGCGCGTCGTCGGAAAGCAGATCCGAGATCGCCGTGCGGTCGACGGCCAGCAGCGCCGCATACCAGCGGTCGATGACAGCCTCGTCGGCGCGCGCCGAAACCGCCAGCAGCAATGCCGCACCCATGGCCAGGAAGAAGCGTGACAAAGTCATCTTCTCGTCCTCCGGGCGGTATTATAGCCTAACGCATGTCGCGCAAAAGTGTGCAGCGGTTTTGCGATAACGACATGCGCAAACAAGAAGCTACAGCGCGGCCGCCGAATCCCATTCGGCGCGCCGCGCTGTAGTGCGTCGCCTCCGACAGCGCCGGTTTAATGCCAGCCTCAATCCAGGTCGGGCCGCTCGAAATCGCCGGTCTCGCGGTTCATCACCCAGAGCTCGCCCGTCGAGATGTCGAACCAGGCGCCGTGCAGCGACAGCCTTTCCTTGCTCTCAAGTATTTTGACGCACGGGAACGTCCGCAGATTGGCAATCGAATAGCGGATCGAGATGCGTTCCAGCGCGGTCTGCCGCTCGCCTGCCGTCATCATGGTATTGCCGCTGACCGCGTCGGCTGCCGGCGCGACAAGGCTCATCCACTTGCCGATGAAGTCGCCCGGCGACAGCGGTTCGGCGTCCGGGGCGAGCGCTGCCTTGATGCCGCCGCAGCGGCCATGGCCCATCACCACGATGTGCTTCACCTTCAGGCTCTGAACCGCGAACTCGAGTGCGGCCGAGGTTGAATGGTACTCGCCGTCCGGCGCGTAGGGCGGCACCAGATTTGCGACGTTGCGCACCACGAACAGTTCGCCCGGTCCAGCGTCGAAGATCGCTTCGGGCGCTGCGCGCGAATCGCAGCAGGCAATCACCATCGTTTCCGGCGTCTGTCCTTCTCGCGCCAATTCGCGATAGCGGCCGCTCTCGGAAATATAACGGCCGCCCATGAAGTTGCGGTAACCGGCGAGGAGTTGGTCGGGGAGATTGGACATCGGCGGGCAATTAACGGCAAACGTCAGCGTCGATCAAGTGTCGATCACCTCGAAATCGTGGGTAATCGTGGCCGTCTTGGCGAGCATCGCAGAGGCCGAGCAATATTTCTCGATCGACAGGTCGATGGCGCGCTGCACCTTGGCCGTCGCCAGGTTCCTGCCCTTCACGATGAAATGCATGTGGATACGGGTGAAAACCTTGGGATCGGTTTCGGCGCGGTCGGCATCCATCTCGACAACGCAATCCTCTACCGCCTCGCGGCCCTTCTCCAATATGTGGACGACATCGTAGGCCGAGCAGCCGCCGGTACCGATCAGCACCATCTCCATCGGGCTCGGGCCGGGCGTGCGCCCATCCTCGCCGAAAGCGGTGCCGAGCACCACCTTGTGCCCGGT
The DNA here is from genome assembly GCF_900114255.1 of Neomesorhizobium albiziae. Lineage (GTDB taxonomy): Bacteria > Pseudomonadota > Alphaproteobacteria > Rhizobiales > Rhizobiaceae > Neomesorhizobium > Neomesorhizobium albiziae. The sequence goes on from NZ_FOSL01000004.1 coordinate 53,024, forward strand.
GCCGGACTCGCCGACGAACGTCCGGCCCTCAACCCACTTAATGCGCGCCTTCATGGCAATTTCCTTTCATTTTCAACTCATGGCTCCTAGGTCCAGATCGCGACCGGATTGCCGAAACTGTCGGCTCCTGGCGGATCGGGGAAACTAACAGCTTCACCCTGCGCGAAGCGCTGCGCCACCAGCATCATCGCGGCGGCATCCAGAAAATCGTCTTCGCCTGCGCCCCGCGGAGCTGGCGAAGCAAGGAATGCCCGCGAATGGCCGCATCTTGCAAGCAGCGCCTTGCGCTCCTCCATGCCGGCCGGATTGATCCTGCCCTTGATCTTTTTCGGCAACGCCATCGGCCTGCCGCCGTTCAGCTGCCGGAACGCCGCTTCCGGATGCGATTCGACGACCCTGCCGCGCAGTTCGGGTCGCGCGATCAACAGACGGTCGAGTTCGCGGATCTTGGAAAAGATGCCGAACGCCTGGATGGAGACGCCGCGCGGCGGATTCGAGGTCTCGCGGGCGATGCGGCTGGCCTCGCGATGCGCAGCATACCAGCGCTCGATCGTGGAAAACGCCTCGTCGACGGCGTAAACGGCGGCGCGCGAAGGGATGGAGAATACACTCGACTGCCGCTCGCCGAGCAGGCGCCGCACCAGTACCTCCGGCCCGCGCCCGCCATGGCGGGTGAAGTCGGGCAGCCCTATCGGCATGTCGACGGCAATGACGGCGTCGTCCGGCAACGACGCGACCAGCGCGGCGAAATGTGCGAACACCGAAGCCTCCGGTTCTCTACCCGGCGCCAGCACCACGGTGACCCAGCCGGCCTTGCAGCCGTCGACGCCGGCGATCGTCGGCATCAGGCCCGGCGATCCTTGCCCGGGTGCATGAGATGGCGCAGGTGCACCATCGCCATCGGATGCGACAGGCTCTGCGCATCGGTTTCGAGCGTCAGTTCGTCGGCGCCGCGCTTGGCGGTGCGCGCCAGGATTTCGAACACCGAGGCCGTCGTCGATTGCAGCGCCTTGGCGGCCGGCTGGCCGTCGAGCAGCCGGGCCAGGAAAACCGCCGCCGTCAGGTCGCCGAGCCCGTTGGGCGGCCGCTCGATGATGCGGTGTTCGGAAAGCAGCGCGTCCGAAGCGGTCAGAAGCAGGTTGCCGGTGCCGCCGGCCATCATCGCCGGCGCCGAGGTGACCAGCATGGTCGACGGCCCCGCGACCAGTGCCGCGGCCATCACCGACTTGATGTCGCCGAGTTCGGCGCCGGCCATCCACGCCAGTTCGTAACGGTTGGGGGTGGCGATGTCGGCGATCGGCAGCAAGGTGTCGCGCAACGCCTCCGCAATCTCCTGCGGCACGTAGAGGCCGCCCACGTCGCCCATCACGGGATCGCAGACATAGAGCGCCTTGGGGTTCTTCACCCGCACCGCGGCAACCAGCGAGGCAACCGCGGTCGCTTGCCTGGCATCGCCCAGGTAACCCGACAGCACGGCGGCCACTTCGCCCAGCCAGGGCGCCCTTTCAAGGTCGCCGAGCAGGCTGGAAAACTGTTCCGTACCCGGAACGATACGTGTTGCGCGGCCATGACCGGGGTGCCACGGCAGGATCACCGTCGGAACTGCCCAGACCGGAAAGCCAAGCGTCTCAAGCGCGAAGACAGCAGCCCGGTTGCCCACAGAACCGCGCGCCACATGGCTCGATATGACGATCACCGCGCGCGGTGTATCGGTCTGCTGCATTTCCATGAATTCTATCCGCGCATGAGAAAGACGAAAAACCAGACCACCAGACCGACGACGATCGCCATGCCTATGCCGCGGCCGATCCGGGTTCCCCAATATTCCGCCCAGTCATCCTTGTCAGCATCCTCCGCGGCTACGTGATTGCGGACGCGGGATACCGTGCGCGAAATTATCGACGACTCAAGATCGGATTCGCCCGCAGCACGGTCGAGAATGCGCCGTGATTCGGCTTCGCTGTCCTTATCCCTGCCGCTCATCTGTCTCCGTCCCCATATCTGTTAGCTTAGCCCATGGCTCCGAAAACAGGAATCGGTTTTCAGGGCGGTCGTCTGGGCCAGCAAGCCCCAGCCATGGGCAATCCGCAACGGCAACAACACGCCGCATAGCGTTTCCTTGCACGGCGAATGTGACTATGGTCGTGGCGTCGATCGTCATGCGAGGAATTACCGATGTTCGCCCAAACAGCGTCTTTGCCTTCCAGCCTGCGCGTCCTGCCGGCAGTGCTGTTCCTGATGCTTGTCCTGCCTGTTCTTTCCGCCTGCGGCTACAACACAATTCCGACGGAAGAAGAAAAGGCCAAGGCTGCTTGGAGCGAGGTGCTCAACCAGTATCAGCGCCGTGCCGACCTCATCCCCAATCTGGTGGAGACGGTGAAGGGCTATGCCAGCCATGAGAAAGAGGTGCTGGAAGGTGTGGTCGAGGCGCGCGCCAAGGCGACGCAAGTGACGGTCACCCCGGAGACGCTAAGCGATCCCAATGCTTTCAAGGCTTTCCAGGACAGCCAGGCGGGCCTGACCAGCGCCCTTTCCCGATTGCTCGCCGTGGTCGAGAACTATCCCGACCTGAAAGCCAACCAGAACTTCCTCGCGCTTCAGGCGCAACTCGAGGGCACCGAGAACCGCATCGCGGTGGCCCGGCGCGACTATATCGAGACGGTACGCGTCTACAACACAACGCTAAAGACCTTCCCGTCGATCATCTGGGCAAAACTCTGGTTTACCGATAACGAGCCGTTCCAGAATTTCACGGTCGCAGAGGACAAGATGGAGACGCCGAAGGTCGATTTCGGCGCGCCGAAGCAGGGCGGGTAGGTCCCCGCCAGCCAATTTGAGCCCGTCAACATTGCGTTTCTTCGCGCCCCCCTCTGTCCTGCCGGGCATCTCCCCCAGAGGTGGGGAGATTGGCAGCTTCGGCGCGGTCTCAGCCCTTGAAACTGGCAGAAACATGGATGACAGCCGATCTCCCTCCTTGAGGCGGAGATGTCCGGCAGGACAGAGGGGGGCAACATGGAGCGCCTGCCTTACGTTGCTCGGCGCCCTTCTCTTTGTCCTCCTCCTTCCCCTCGCCGCGCTTGCCGCCGAACTGCCGGCCCTTACCGGCCGCGTGGTCGACAATGCCGGCATGATCGACCCGGCGACGAAAGCCGAACTCACCCGGAAACTGCAGGCCTTCGAGCAGAAATCCTCCGACCAGATCGTCGTCGCCACGATTCCCAGCCTCGATGGCGAGCCGCTGGAAGACTATGCCAACCGCCTGTTCAGGGCATGGAAACTCGGTCAGGCCGGCGAAGACAACGGCGTCCTGCTGCTGGTCGCGAAGAACGACCGCAAGATGCGCATCGAGGTCGGCTACGGGCTCGAAGGCACGCTGACCGATCTGCACACCAAGCTGATCATCGAAAACACGATGGTGCCGGCCTTCCGCGCCGGCGACTTTTCGGCTGGCATATCGGGCGCCGTCGACGACATGGTCATGGTGCTGGAAGGCAACGCCGCCGAACTCGAAGCGCGCGCCAAACGCAACGAACGGCAGGAAAGCGATGGCATCCCGGTCGAGGTCGTCATTTTCCTTGTGATCTGGGGCACCATCTTCTTCGGCGGCTTCGCCATGGCGATCCTGCCGCCGATCTTCGGCCGCAAGATCGGCCCCGGCCGCTATCGCTGGCTGGGCATGGATTTCAGCTACAACTCCGGTTCAGGCCGTTCGTCAGGCGGCTGGGGCGGCGGCGGTGGTGGCTGGTCATCGGGGGGCGGTGGTTGGTCATCCGGCAGCAGTGGCGGCGGCGGGTTTTCGGGTGGTGGCGGTTCGTCCGGCGGCGGCGGCTCGTCGGGAAGCTGGTAGGGGAGAGCGATGACCGAAACCTTGTCGCCAGACGAACACGCCCGTGTCACCGAAGCGATTCGCAACGCCGAGGACAAGACCGCCGGCGAGATCTACTGTGTCGTTGCCCGATCCAGCGACAGCTACTTCTTCCCCGCGGCTTTCATGCTGGCGCTCGCCATGCTGGCCGTCGGCCTGGTTATCGCCTTCCTGCTCGAATACTGGTGGTACGACCTGAAGATGCACGTCTTTGTCGCAGCGCAATTGCTGGCCTTCGCCACCGCGCTTCTGGTGCTGTTCCTGTTTCCGCGGCTGCGCATCTGGCTGGTGCCGCGTCGGCTGAAATACCGTCATGCGCATGCCAACGCGGTGAAGCAGTTCCTCGCCCGCAATGTCCACATCACCACCGCGCGTACCGGCGTTCTGCTTTTCGTTTCGTTGGCGGAACGATATGCCGAGATCGTGGCGGACGCCGGCATCAACCAGAAAGTCCCGCAGGAAACCTGGGACGGCGTGGTAACGCAACTTGTCGAAGGTGCGCGCGAAGGCCGGCTGGCCGACGGCTTCGTCGGGGCCATCGAAACGGTCGGCGTCCTCCTTTCGACGCATTTTCCCGTCGGCGAAGACGACATCAACGAACTGGACGATCATCTGGTCGAGATCTGACCCCCGTTTTGTCGCTTGTGCGAAAGGTTGACTGCTACTCTTGGTCGTCTTGCGCTTTGGCTGCCGACGCAGCTATGGTTAACAAATCATGACCACGCTGACGGTAGATATTCGCAAGGCTGAACCGAGGGACGCGGACGCAATCGCCGACGTGCACCACGAAGCGTGGCGAGGCGCCTATGCCGGCATTATTCCGCACCGGGCCCTGAACGCGATGATAAACCGGCGGGGCCGTGACTGGTGGGCGCAGGCGATTCGCCGCGCCGCCTCCGTGCTGGTGGTCGAGGTGGGGGGCAAGGTCGCCGGCTATGCCACGCTTGGCCGCAACCGGGCCCGCGAGCTTCCCCAGCAGGGCGAAATCTACGAACTCTACCTGCGTCCCGAGTGCCAGGGCATCGGGCTCGGCAGCCGCCTGTTTTCGGCGGCGCGTGAAAAGCTTGCCTCGCACGGATTGCGGGGCATGGTCGTCTGGGCGCTCGAGGAAAACTCCAACGCGATCGACTTCTACGCCGGCGCAGGCGGCCGCGATGTCGCCGAAGGCGTCGAGGTGTTCGACCAGAAGGCGCTGCGTAAGGTCGCCTTCGTCTGGGATTGATCCCTCCAATTCCTGAGTCTTCCTGTATTCATCCGTGAAGAGCCAATGTTGCGTCGCCATTGCGCGCGGCGCGGCATATCGCTATTCGGTGCTCCACCACATCAAGGAAACCATTTATGCGCATCGACGCCATCGCCACCGGCAAGAATCCGCCCGAAGACGTCAACGTCATCATCGAAGTGCCAATCGGCGGCGAGCCGATCAAATACGAGATGGACAAGGAAGCCGGCACGCTGTTCGTCGACCGCTTCCTGCACACCTCGATGCGCTATCCCGGCAATTACGGCTTCGTGCCGCACACGCTTTCGGGCGACGGCGATCCGGTCGACGTGCTGGTCTGCAACACCCGGGCGCTGGTTCCCGGCTGTGTCATCAATGTGCGGCCGATCGGCGTGCTGATCATGGAAGACAACGCCGGCCAGGACGAGAAAATCATCGCCGTACCCTCGCCCAAGCTGACGCTGCGCTACGAGAACGTCACCGAATACACCCACCTGCCCGAGATCACCCGCCAGCAGGTTGAGCATTTCTTCGCGCATTATAAGGATCTGGAGCCCGGCAAGTGGGTCAAGATCGAGGGCTGGCATGATGCCGCCGTCGCCAAGCGCATGATCGTCGAGGGCATCGAGCGCTCGAAGAATGCCAGGGCACAAGCCAAAAGCTGAATGGTGAGATGGACTGGGCACCATTCACGCCTCAGACCATCAAGCGCAGCTGGCCGGGACTGCGTGTCGGCTTCTACCTGTTGCCGCCTTTTGACGGTCTGGAAGCCACCCAGCCCGATAGCATCGAAGTCATCTTTTCCGGGCATCGCAACGCCGCGGTCGAGTTCGGCAAGCGGTTGTGCGAGATCGCTGTGGCGCCGGGCACAGCGCTGGTGCGCGGCGCCGAGCCCATCAATTGGCTGCGGGTCGGCGAATACAGCGATTCCATCGTCATGTATCCCGACATTTCGCTGCTGCAGAAACTGGCGGGCGAGGCCCATGCCGGCCCGATCGAGCTCGAACCCATCGTGCTCGACCACGACCCGGTCATGCTGGGCGTCGCCCATATCATGCGACGCGCCTGCACGGCCGATCTGCACATATCCGACATGGAAGCCAGTTGCCTGGCGCATCTCCTCATCCGCCGCCTGCTCGCCAGGCAATACGGCATCGACGTCCAGGACGCGCACCTGCCGGCGACCCGCATGGACAGCCGCGCCCTTGACGCCATCGGCGAATACATCGAGGAAAACCTGCGTGGCCGCATCGCCTTGGAGGATCTGGCGGCGATCGCCCGGTTGAGCCCGTTCCACTTTGCCCGCTGCTTCAAGGCGACCACCGGTCTTGCGCCCTATCAGTATGTCATCGCCCGCCGCATCGATCTTGCCAGGCGGCTTCTGATGACGTCGACAATGACGGTCGCCGAGATCGGCTGGGCCATCGGCTTTGAAAACATCAGCCATTTTCGTCGCCAGTTCGCAGCGCATTTCGGCATCGTGCCGAGCCAGCTCAGGCATGCGATGGCGCTCTGAGAAGCCGCTGCAACCTGAGCAAGATTCGACCCCCCAAACGCGAAAATCCAGTGTAAGGTCCGGGCCATCAACATTCACAGCAGATGGTCTTCAGCCGCCGCTTCGTGTCCCGCAATCAACGTGGAACTTCGAACAGGCGGCGCATTGGCGCGTGGATGATGTCGCGGCCCGGAATCAGCCGGGCCAGATGGGAGAAGAAAGATGCTGCATAAATTCCTGAGTGCGACCATGCTCGCGACGAGCCTGGTCGTGGCGGGCGGCGCCTTCATGACACCGGCCTTTGCCGAAGTGGTCTACAACCGCGGCAACGACGCCGACCCGGAAACGCTCGACCCGCACAAGACCTCCACTGTTGCTGAGGCCAACATCATACGCGACCTGTTCGAAGGCCTTGTGGCGCAGGATGCGAAGGCCGAGCTCATCCCGGGGGCTGCCGAAAGCTGGACTGTTTCCGACGACGGCACCGTCTACACCTTCAAGCTGCGCCAGGGTGCGACCTGGTCCGACGGCACGCCGGTCACCGCCGACGATTTCGTCTATTCGTTCCGCCGCCTGCTCGATCCGGCAACCGCGGCCCAGTATGCCTCCATGCTCTATGTGGTGAAGAACGGCGAAGCGCTGAACACCGGCAAGGCAAAGCCCGAGGATATCGGGGCAAAGGCAATCGACCCGTCGACCTTCGAGGTCACGCTCAATGCGCCGACCCCCTATTTTCTCGAAATGCTGACCCATCAGGCAACCTTCCCGGTCAGCAAGGCTTCGGTGGAAAAGCTCGGCGCCGAATGGGTGAAGCCCGGCAATATGGTCTCGAACGGTGCCTATACATTGGCTGCCTTCGTGCCGAACGATCATATCCAGCTGGTCAAGAACCCGAAATTCCACGATGCCGCCAACGTCAAGATCGACAAGGTCAACTTCATCCCGACCGAGGACCGTTCGACCGCGATGAAACGCTTCGAGGCCGGCGAGCTCGACAGCAATTTCGACGTGCCGACCGAGCAGCTCGCCGATCTCAAGGTGAAGTTCGGCGACCAGCTCAAGATCGGGCCGTATCTCGGCACCTACTATTTCGCCATCAAGACCGACAAGGAGCCATGGACGAATCCCAAGCTCCGCTACGCCATCTCGATGGCCATCGACCGCGACTTCCTGGCCGAGAAAGTGTGGCAGGGCACGATGCTGCCGGCCTATTCGATGGTGCCGCCCGGCATCGCCGGCTATACGGCGGCGGCAGCCGATTTCGCCGACAAATCGCAGATCGACCGCGAGGAAGAAGCGGCAAAGCTCCTGGCGGAGTTGGGCTATGGCCCGGACAAGCCGCTGAAGCTGGAAATCCGCTACAACACCGGTGAAAACCACAAGAACACCGGCGTTGCGGTGCAGGAGCAGCTGCGGCCGCTCGGCATCGAGGTCAGCCTGCTCAATGTCGACGGCAAGACGCACTATTCCTACCTGCAGGAAAAGGGCGACTACGATTTCGCCCGCGCGGCCTGGATCGCCGACTACAAGGACCCGGAAAACTTCCTCGGCATCTCGCGCAAGGCGAGTGGCATCAACTACTCCAACTATGACAGCCCGAAATTCGAGGAAGCGATGAACCTGGCGGCCGCTTCGGCGAGCAAGCCGGAGGAGCGCATGAAGCATCTCTCCGACGCCGAGCGCATCCTGATCGACGATGTCGGGCAGATTCCGCTGCTTTACTACAGCTACAAGAACCTCGTGTCGCCGAAGCTGCACGGCTATGAAGCCAACGTGATGGACGTGCACCCGACACGCTTCATGAGCAAGGACTGACACGCACGAGAAAATCGCCGCCGCTTCCGCTCCAGAGCATGATCCCGAAAAGTGGAAACTGGTTTTTCGGAAAAGATCATGCTCCAACAAGAGATCGGAGCGGCGGCTTTTTCGTGCCCAGCGGATCAGTCGCTCTCGGTGCGGACAAATTCCGGCAGCGCGACCTCTCCGCCCACCAGCACGCGCTCGTCGGCGCCGCAGGCAAATGTCCTCGTCTGCTCGTCGGCGATTCTCTGCGCGGTCTCGTTGGCCTTCGGATTGCCGGTGGCCACCACCAGCCCAACCACGCAGCCGTCGCGCTCCGACATCTGCGCCACCTTCGAGACCACCAGCACCTCGATCTTCTTCTCCGGGTCCTCGCTGCTGGCGACCGACCAGCGATGAATGGTAGCGAATGGCATCATGACATCGCCATCGGTATCGACGCGCCACTCGATTTTCGGGCCGGCGGAATTGAACCCGACAAAACTTTCCCACGGCAACTCGCCCGCCGGCGCGAAGCCGTAGAAGACCGATTCCCGCGCGTCGTCATAGGCAAGCAGCACCGGATAGCCCTTGTAGCCGGCGCAGGCGAGGTCGGCCCAGTCGCCGTCGCCATCCTTGGCGGCTGCATAGGTCACGCAATCCTTGTCGGCAGCCAGATCGGTATAGACGCTGGAAATCTCGCCGCCACGGGCAGCGGCGGTGAGACCGGCCACGGCAAGCACGATCAGGAATCCGCGCATCGGTTGCCTCCGTTGGATCGAGGCAAATCCTAGAGCATTTTGCAGCCAGGTGGAATCACCTGGCGTCCGCATAAATGCGGCAAAACAAATAGTTAGAGTGCGCTAGCCGCCAATAAGGTCCGCGATCTTGGCGGCGAGCTCTTGCGCATCGCCGTTGAGATGCAGCGTCTTTAGCCGCGATGCGTCGCCGCAGACCAGCGCGCGACATCGCGCTTCGGCAGGCCGAGCCATCTGGCGATAAGCTTTTCAAGCGCAGCGTTGGCGGCGCCGTTTTCCGGCACGGCGCGGACGCGGGCCTTCAGATGGCGTGAGCCTCGGCAGCGGTCCCGATGCCTTCAACGGCATCGCTGGAGGATTTCGGCGTCAGCCGGACATAGACATCCGCGGCGAGGCCGGAAGAACCGGTCCGCCGGCATCTCCGTCAGAGGACGGCGGGCGCGATGGTGTTGAGGATGAACTGCCGGATGAAGAAAATGATCAGCAGCAGGATGATCGGCGAAATGTCGATGCCGCCGAGATCCGGCAGCAGGCGCCGGATCGGCCGCAAAGCCGGTTCGGTGACGCGAAAGAGCGAGTTGCCGATCGTCATCACCACCTGGTTGCGCGGATTGACGACGTTGAATGCGTAAAGCCAGGAAAAGATCGCCGATATGATGATCAGCCACCAGTAGATGTCGAGCGCCAGAACGAGTGTCTGGATAAGAGCGAGCATGCCGGTCTCCTTTAGAGCGCCGCGCGTCCCCTGCCGCGCAAAGGGACGCTCTAACATTGGAATCGACGCATCGATTCCAGCTATCGGCCGATGCGTTGGTCCCGCGACATGTAGCCAACGCCCGGCGCTGCGGCAAGGGCTGTGGCATCTCGTGCGTCTTCTGCTTGACAGGCTGGGGCGGCCCACACTAAATGCGCCGCATCCGTTGGACGGGGCTGTAGCTCAGCTGGGAGAGCGCGTCGTTCGCAATGACGAGGTCAGGAGTTCGATCCTCCTCAGCTCCACCAACGGATCGACCCTTCCCCGATATTAAAAGCACGTGCCAATAGCGCCGATGCTTTTCGCCCCCCGGGAATCGCATCGGCGCCAAGCCACCCGGCCAGAAGCATTGGGTGACCGCGGTCATAATACACTTGTTAGTGGAATGTAGAAGGGAGCCGGCTAACAATCTTTTGACGAGAAAGATCCATGATTCCTCGTATTGCGTGTGCCCGAGCCGCCAGTCCGCACCGCAACGGCGCCCAACCGCGCCTTGTCTTTGATGCCTGGGGCTGTCAGTTTCCCGACGCGATTCTTGTCCGGATTTTCTCCCCATGCCGTTTTCCATTGCCACCTGGAACATCAACTCCGTGCGCCTCAGGCTGCCGATCGTCGAGAGGCTGCTCGCTGAGCAATCGCCGGACGTGCTTTGCCTGCAGGAAACCAAATGTCCGGACGAGCTGTTTCCTGCGGAGGCCTTCCACAAGCTCGGCTACGAACACGTCGCATTCGCCGGCCAGAAGGGATACCACGGTGTGGCCACCATTGCGCGCCGGCCACTGGAGGTTTTCGAGCGGCGGCGCTTCTGCAAGATGGAGGACAGCCGCCACATCTCGACCCGCATCGAGGCCGGCGGCAAGTCGATCCTGCTGCACAATTTTTATGTGCCGGCGGGCGGCGACGAACCCGATCCGGAGCGAAACTGGAAATTCCGCCACAAGCTCGACTTCGTGCAGGAAATGAACGAAGTCCGCGCCGAATGGAGCGACAGTTCGGCTTCGGTGCTGGTTGGCGACTTGAACATCGCGCCGCTGGAAAACGACGTCTGGTCGCACAAGCAATTGCTGAAGGTGGTCAGCCACACACCGGTCGAGACCGAAAATTTCGAGGCGATGCGCAAGGCAGGCAACTGGGTCGACCTGATGCGGCATGTCGTGCCGGCCGACCAGAAAATCTACACATGGTGGAGCTACCGCGCCGCCGACTGGGAACTGTCGGATCGCGGACGCCGCCTCGACCATATTTGGTCGTCACAGAACATTGTCGGCGATCTCAAGGGCATTGAGGTGCTGCGTGCCGCCCGGGGCTGGGAACGCCCTTCGGATCACGTCCCGGTAATTGCTAGGTTCGGGTGGGAGTAGAGAAGAGAGAGTAGCGAGTAGTAGGCATTTCACTATTCACTCTCACGAAAATTTCGGCGACAGCTTTTCGATGCTCTCGACCAGCCTGACCAGGTCGTTCGAGACGCGCCGATGCAGCGCGATCGCCACGTCCGGATATTCCTCGAGTATGCGGCGGAAGAGCTTGCGGTTGAGCCGCATCACCTCGGCGTCGGTCTCGGCATAGGCGCCGGTCAGCCGGTCGGTGTCGGAGATCAGCGCCATTTCGCCGAGCAGCGCTCCAGGGCCCACGGTGGTGATTACAGTGCGCTCGCCGTCGCGGTCGCGGTAAAGGCTGATGCTGCCCCGCGCCACGACGTATGCCCCATCGGCCCGCACCCCCTCCGGGTAAAGCTCGCGGCCGGCCGCCAGCCGGACGCTCTCCGCCCCGAAGGCCAGCAGGCGCAATTGCTCCTGGGTGAATCCCTCGAACAGGTCCACGCCGGCCAGCACGCGGATATCGTCATCCAGCGACATGGATCTCGGCTCTGGCCTGTTCGGGACGCCGCAAATGCGCAAGCGCCGCGTGATCACGCCCGGCCGTTACGTGCCGGCGGGCGCACGACCCTCGATTTCCATCGGTCGGAACGGCGCGCGAAAAGGCGCGGATCATTGGCAGGCGTCCCCGGTTTATGATGCTGGCTCCTCCCTCGGAATGCGGCCCACCCTCCGCAAATCAGTTTATGGAACCAGTTTGTATCCGCCGCTTTCTGTCACAAGAATTTCCGCATTGGAAGGATCGCGTTCGATCTTCTGCCGTAAGCGGTAAACATGGGTTTCGAGCGTGTGCGTGGTGACCCCGGAGTTGTAACCCCACACTTCCTCCAGAAGCACGTCTCGGGTGATCACCTTCTGGTCGGCCCGATACAGATACTTGATGATCGAGGCCTCCTTCTCGGTCAGCCGCACCTTGCCGCCGCGCTGGTCGATCAGCAGCTTCTGGCTTGGCTTGAACGTGTACGGCCCCACCGAAAACGTCGCATCCTCGCTCTGCTCGTGCTGGCGCAACTGGGCGCGGATGCGGGCGAGCAGCACGGCGAAGCGGAAGGGCTTCGTCACATAATCGTTGGCGCCGGCTTCGAGGCCGAGGATCGTGTCGGAATCGGTGTCGTGGCCTGTCAGCATGATGATCGGCGCCTTGTAGCCGCCCTTGCGCAGGATTTTCACCGCCTCGCGACCATCCATGTCCGGTAAGCCCACATCCATGATCAGCAGATCGATCAGGCCGCCCCTCGCCGCAGCGACCCCTTTTGCCGCAGTCGTTTCCTGCAGGACGTCAAACTCTTCGTAAAGGGACAGTTGCTCGACCAGGGTGGTGCGCAGATCGTCGTCGTCATCGACCAGCAGGATCGTCCGTGATGTCATGTCTCAATCCGTTGTTTCAAAAGAAAAATACAGTTGACCCGCCCCCGTTTATGCGGAACGTGACCGGCGGTACAGCCAATCACGGTGATTTGCTTTGGCGATCGGATCATACTCCAAAAAACGTGAGCGCAATGGGGCGCAGGCAAAAAACCGGAACGGTATTGGATTGCTGACGGTGCGGGCGCGGCCCGGCCACCCTTCGCAAGGGCTAATGAATGTCGCAGGCACGGTGTTTCCATGCGCGCTCGGGCGCGGCGGCATCACCGCCAACAAGCGCGAGGGCGACGGCGGCACTCCGCTCGGCGCCATGCGCATTCTGTCTGGCTATTTTCGCGCCGACCATTTTATAGGAGCGCGGCGCACCAGGCTCGCCATGGCGCCGATCTCGGCGACGCTCGGCTGGTGCGAGGTGCCCAACGACCGCAACTACAACCGCCCCGTCGCCATACCTTACGGCGCCAGCCACGAACGCATGCTGCGCGAAGACCGGCTTTACGATGCCTGTATCGTGCTCGACTGGAACATTTCGCCGCGCCGGCGGGGCCGCGGCAGCGCCATCTTCTTTCACCTGGCGCGCGAGGGATGCACACCGACGCAAGGCTGCGTGGCAGTCAGCGTCGCCGTAATGCGCCGCCTGCTGCCCAGACTTTCCGGGCAGAGCGTGCTTTGCGTCATGCGGTGATTTTTTCGGCCCTGGAAACCTTGGCCAAGGCTTCATCCGCCAACGATTGGATTGACCACCACGACAAAGCCACTGTCGCCCCGGCGGTTGCCGCCGGGGCGCTGGATTTAGTGGAACGGGCCCCGTGTGGCGGCGGCCCTTCGGGCCGATCCGTCCTTCACAGCCGCGAGCGGAATTCATCCAACCGCAATTTGCCGATCTCGCGGTCGACAATCGCCGCGATGTCGCGGCGGCGGATACCGATGTCACGCAGTTCGCGGTCGTCGAGGCGGTACAGGTCGTCCACCGCCTGGCGCCTCTTTTCGCGTTTATGGAAGAAATCCACGATCCAGGCGAAAAGCGACGGTGCCGGCTTGGCCTGGAGGTTGATGTCGGTGCAGTAGGTCATGGTCTTTGCCTTTAAAAAGAATTTGAAGCTTAAGACAGAGTTCAAAACTACTGCATTGAATGGCTACGCAAAAACGAGTAGTTTTCACTGCATCGAATACTTTTATTTGAAGATAACCCATGCTTCGCATCCCCGGCACGCGCGCCCTGCAGGCCTTTGAGGCTGCGGGCCGTCACCTGAACTTCACGCGTGCCGCCAATGAGCTGCACCTGACGCCGGCTGCGATCAGCCATCAGATCAAGGAATTCGAGGATCAGTTGGGCGTCGAACTGTTCCACCGAACCAGCCGCACCATGCGGCTGACGGCATCCGGCGAGGTGTTGTACGAGGCTACGATCGAGGCGCTTGCCGGTCTGACACACGCGGTTTCGCGGGCCCGCAAATTGACGCGCGGTTCATCGCTGCTGAAGGTTACGGTCCCCGCGGAGTTTGCTGCCAAGTGGCTGATGCGGCGTATCGACGGCTTCAAACTGGCCTGGCCGGACATCGAGCTCCGCTTCGACATTTCCAATGAAATGCGCGATCTGGAAGTTGACGACGTGGATGTCGCCATCCGGTTTGGCTCCGGCAAATACCCCGGCCTCCACGTCGACCGGCTGTTCGACAATGTCGTCATCCCGGTGTGCAGCCCCCGGCTGCTGAAATCCGGACCACCGATGACCGGGCCGCGCGATCTGTTCCGGCACACGCTTGCCCATATCGAATGGTCCCGCCAGGGCGTGACCTGGCCGAACTGGCGCATGTGGATGGCGGCTGCCGGCGTCGACGATTTCGACGACAGCCGCACGCTGGTTTTCAACACCTCGAACGACGCCTTGCAGGCCGCGATTGACGGGTCTGCGGTGACGCTCGCCGATTTCGCCATGGTGGCCAACGATCTCTCCGAGGGCCGGCTGGTGCGCCCGTTCGAACTCGGCATCAAGGTTGCCCGGGAGTTCGCCTATTTCCTGGTCTACCCGGAAAGTATGGCCGACGATCCCCGCATCATAGCCTTCCGGACCTGGATCCTTGAGGAAGCGGCAAAGACGCTGGTCTGAGAGAGGTGGGCGTTAACGGATCAGGCGAAACGCCACACGGTGGTGCGTTTCACTTCCGCATCTTCCAGGGCGCGGGTAACCGGCACCTCATAGACAGCCATCGCGGTCAGACGCTGCCGGGGCAGGTACGACCGTCCGGGGTCGCCTACGAGGATATAGGCGCCGCGTTTTGCCAGCCGTTCGAACCACGGTGTGAGACGCTCGGCAAACGGCTTTTCATAAAAGACATCGCCGGCAAGAACGACGTCCCAGCCGCCGTCGGTATCGATTTGGTCGGCAGCGGTGAAATCCAGCTGAACGCCATTGGCTTTCGCATTGAGGGCGATGGCCGCCGCGCAGAACGGGTCGATATCGGCCGCCAGCATCGAGGCCGCGCCGGACTTGGCCGCGGCGATGCCGACCAGACCCGAACCGGAGGCGAAATCCAGGACACGCTTGCCGCGCACGTTCGAAGGATTGTCGAGGACATAGCGCGCCAATCCCTGACCGCCGGCCCAGGCAAAGGCCCAGAAGGGCGGCGGCAGGCCGATTTCTTCGAGTTCTTCCTCAGTCTTCTGCCAAAGGCCGTGGGCCTCGTCGGCAAGATGCAACCGGATTTCGGGCACGTGCGGCGGCGACATCACAGCCGTGTTTTCGAGGATGAATTTTTCCGCGCCTTCCGGCGAAATCCTCATTCCGCTCAGGGCGCCGGGTCAAGGCCACCCATGCGGCAGACCTCTTTCCACTCGGCCGGCGTCACCGGCTGGACGGAGAGCCGCCCAAGCCGCACCAGCGCCATCTCGGAGAGCTTCGGGTTTGCCTTGACCTGTTCAAGCGTCGGCGGGTTCGGCACATCGCGCACGGCGCGGATATCGACGCACTCCCAGCGCGGGTCATCGGTGGTGGAATCGGGATGGGCAAGCGCGCAGACCTCGGCGATGCCGACGATGTCGAGCCCCTCGTTGGAATGATAGAAGAAGCCGAGATCGCCGATCTGCATGGCGCGCATATTGTTGCGGGCGGCATAGTTGCGCACCCCGTCCCACTCGGCGCCTGCTTTTCCTTTGGCCTTCAGCATCTCGAAGGAGAATTTGAACGGTTCGGATTTGAACAGCCAGTAGTTCATGCGAAATCCTTCCAAAGCAGGCCTGTCGCCGGTTTAGCCGTTTGCCGGATTGTTGAAAACCCAGTTCCACGGACGGATATCGACCGAAGCGAACAGTCCGGCCTTGGCGTAAGGATCAGCATCGGCCAGCGCCTTGGCCGCCGCCTGATCGGCGGCTTCGATCACCACCAGGCTGCCGTTCGGCTTGGCGTCGGCGTCGAGAAAGGGGCCGGCGAATTTCAGTGTGCCCTTTGCGTTGAGATCGTTGAGGAAGGCGACATGGTCGGGCCGGGCGCCGAGCCGCACCTGCAGGTGGCCAGGCTTGTCGTTGCAGATGAGCGCAAAGAGCATTGTGGAAATCCTTTCCGAAATGACCGTATTTTCTGGTTGGATTTGATGGATCGGAACCTGTTTTCGCGAAAACGGATCGATTTCCGGCCTTCGTCAATCCGTCTCGCTTTTCAAAGGCCGCGACATCAATTCCGCGACCGCATCGCGGATGCTGATCTCGCCGTTCAGGATACGGTCGACCGCGCTGACGATGGGAGCCTCGATATTCCGCTCGCGAGCGATGCTTGCGGCAATGCCTGCGGTGGCGACACCTTCCGCCAACGGCCTGCCGGCAAGGTCCTCCCCTCGTCCGAGCGCCAGACCATAGGCGAAATTGCGCGACTGGCCGGACCCGCAGGTCAGCACCAGGTCGCCCAACCCGGATAGGCCCATCAGCGTTTCCGGCTGGGCGCCGAAGGCGGCGGCGATGCGCCGCAACTCGACAAACCCGCGGGTTACCATGGCTGCCTGGGCGCTGGCGCCGAAACCCGACCCGATCACCGCGCCGGCGGCGATCGCCAGCACATTCTTCAGGGCGCCGCCGATCTCGACGCCGACCAGGTCGTCTGAGGAGTAGCAGCGGAAGTACGGCGCCGTCAGCTTTCCGGCGAGGTCCGCAGCCAGGTCGCCATTGCGGGCGGCAACGACGACTGCCGTCGGCAGCCCGGCGGCGACATCGGTGGCGAAGCTCGGGCCGGACAATGCCGCGACCGGGTTGTGCGGCAACAGTTCCTCCGCGACCGAGGAGAGCAGCCGGCCGGTGTCGCGTTCGATGCCCTTGGCGCAAAGCACCACCGGGACGCCTTGCCGGATCTTGCCTTGGACCACGGCAAGCAAGGCGCGCAAGGTCTGGGCGGGCGTCACGGCAAGCACGATGTCGGCGCCATCGGCGGCAGCCGCCAGATCGGTGGTCGCGGCGATGCCCTCGGCAAGTTTCAGGCCCGGCAGATAGCGCGGATTCTCGCGGCGGGTATTGATAGCCTCGACCGTTTCGGCGTCGCGGGCCCAAAGCCGCGCATCGTGGCCGGCGCGACGCGCCGCGCAGGCGAGTGCAGTGCCCCAGGCGCCTCCGCCGAGCACAGTAATGACGATGTCACCGCTCATGCCTTGGGTCCCCGACGTCCGGCGCCGATCAGCGGGTCGGATACCGTGTCCAATGGCCAGCGCGAGCGCGGCGCAAGTTCCATGGCGCCGCCATCCACAAGCCCAGCGCGGATGCGCTCGACGCCGGCCCAGGCGATCATCGCTGCATTGTCGGTGCAGAGTTCAAGCGGCGGCGCGACGAAGGCAAAGCCCCTGTTCCGGCACAGATCTTCGAGTGTGGTCCGCACTTGCTTGTTCGCGGCGACACCGCCGGCGACCACAAGAGCCGGATCGCGAACCTCCGGGAATTCGATTCGGAAGCGGTCCAGACTGCGCGAAACCCGGTCATTTAGGGTATCGGCAATGGCGGTCTGGAACGAAGCGCAGATATCGGCGACATCGGTTTCACTCAACGGCGCAATCGCCGCGGCGGCCTGACGTACGGCGGTCTTCAGCCCGGAGAAGGAAAAATCCGGCCGCGCTTCGCCCTTCAGCGGGCGCGGAAAGGCGAATCGCCGCGGGTTGCCGCTGCGCGCCGCCTTCTCGACATTCGGCCCGCCGGGAAACGGCAGTCCGATCAGCTTCGCCGTCTTGTCGAAGGCTTCGCCGAGCGCGTCGTCGATGGTGGTCGCCCAGCGTTCGTAGTGGCCTACGCCGCGCACCAGCACGATCTGGGTGTGGCCGCCGGAGACCAGCAGCAGAAGATAGGGAAAGGCGAGGCCGTCGGTCAGCCGGGCGGTAAGCGCGTGGCCTTCCAGATGGTTCACGGCGATCAGTGGCTTGTCGGCTGCGGCCGCAAGCGCCTTGGCGGTCATCAGTCCCACGATCAGCCCGCCGATCAGGCCGGGACCGGCTGTCGCCGCCACTGCGTCGAGATCGGTGAGGCCGACGCCCGCTTCGCCGAGCGCTGCCTCGACGATGCCATCGAGCGCCTCGACATGGGCGCGCGCGGCGATTTCCGGCACCACGCCGCCGAATGCCGCGTGCTCGTCGATCTGGCTGAACACGATGCTGGAAAGGATTTCAGGGCGGCCGTCGACGCCGAGTGCGACCACCGAAGCGGCCGTCTCGTCGCAGCTCGTCTCGATGCCTAGCACCTTGACCGCGTCCTGTTGCATCATTGCCCGACCACAAATTCATGGTTAGTAGGGGCGGAAAATCCCGCGCCGCGGGGTTATCATGGACCGCACGTTATGGAAACAACCAGAATCGGCACGCGAGGCAGCGCACTCGCCCTGGCGCAGGCGGCGGAGACGCGCGCCCGGCTGATGGCCGCGCACGGCCTGCCGGAAAGCGCTTTCGAGATCGTGCCGATCTCGACCAGCGGAGACCGCATCCAGGACAGGCCTCTGTCGGAAGCCGGCGGCAAGGGCCTGTTCACCAAGGAGATCGAGGAAGCGCTGCTCGACGGCCGTATCGACATTGCCGTGCATTCGTCGAAGGACATGCCGACCCTGCTGCCGGAAGGCCTGGACCTCTTGGCCTTCCTGCCGCGCGAAGATCCGCGTGACGCCTTCATCGGACGTTCGGTCCGCACAATTGCCGAACTGCCGCAAGGCGCCACGGTCGGGTCGTCGTCGTTGCGCCGGCAGGCATTGATCCGCCGCATGCGGCCCGATCTGAAGGTCATCACCTTCCGTGGCAATGTGCAGACGCGCCTGCGCAAGCTGGGGGAAGGCCAGGTGGAAGGCACGATGCTCGCCAACGCCGGACTCCGGCGGCTCGGAATGGCCGATGTTATTACCGACCTGATGCCGCTCGAAGAATTTCCACCGGCGCCGGGCCAGGGCGCCATCTGCATCGAGGCCGTGATCGGAAACGAACGCATGGCCGACCTGCTGGCGCCGATCCATCACGCTCCCACCGGCGCGGCATTGGCTTGCGAACGCGCCTTTCTCGCAGCCCTCGACGGCTCCTGCCGCACTCCCCTCGCCGGCTATGCATCGGTCGAGGGAGAAATGCTGAGATTCTCCGGCCTGATCATCACGCCCGACGGAAGCGAAGCGCACGAAATCGCAGCCCATGGCCCGGTCTCCGACGCCGCCGGCATCGGTCGCGCGGCGGGTACGGCGATCCGCGCCAAGGCCGGCCCGAACTTCTTCGACGGCTGGTCGTGATGAATGGCCGGGTGCTGGTCACGCGGCCGCAACCCGGCGCATCGCGCACCGCGCTGCGGCTGGCCAAGGCTGGCTTCGAACCCGTCGTGTTGCCGCTAACCGAAATACGGCCGATCGTGGCGGAGCCGGTTTCCACTGCCGTCGATGCCATTGCGGTCACCAGCGCCAACGCTATTCGTAGTGCATCGGCCGCGCTGATCGCGCCGCTGACGGAAAAACCGTTGTTCGCGGTCGGCCCCCGCACGGCCAAAGTTGCAGACAAGGCCGGCTTCAAGCGGATTGTCGAGGCGGACGGCGACGCAGCCGGTCTTGCAGCCAAAATGGCTGCGCGGCTGCGCCCCGGGACGCGGGTGCTTTATCTCTGCGGCAAGGTGCGCCGCCCGGATTTCGAGGCTTCGGCTGCCGACGCTGGCCTGCTGCTGGAGGTGTTGGAGACGTACGATACGGTCGAAATCGCTCATCCGGCCGAATTGGCCGATGCAACGCTGCGCGCCGACCCGATCGACGCCGCGCTGGTGCTGTCGGCCAGGGCGGCGGAACTGATCGCATCGCGTGTCAGGCCGGGGCCGCTGGCCCATCTTTTTGAAGATACGCGCTATTTCTGCATGTCCAGCCGCGTGGCGGCGGCCCTTACCGGCATCGACCCCAGCCATATATACATCGCCGAAAGGCCCGAAGAGGACGCCCTGATCGCCCTCCTCGCGCGAGAAAGCTGATCCGCCATAACCCGGCCTCTTTTCACATGGAGCAGGTGTGATAGTGATCGGGTGACAATCCGCCGAGCCCGTATCGTGGTTCCGCAGCAGATTTTCCGGGAGTGACAGAATGGTCAAGCCGCCCAAGATACGGCACTCGAAGACGCAGCGCGACCCGGTGACGATCGAATTGGAGCCCGGTTCGGTGTCGCGGGTCAGTGAAAATCCGGAAGCGGCGAGCATATCGCCCGAAACCGATGCCGCGAACGAGCCGGTTTCGGCGGAAGACATCCAGCTTGCCGGATTGCCGGGGGCCGATGCTGCGTCCAGCGATGCCGACGGCGCAAAGGAAAGCGACTGGGTTTCGTTCGACCAGCCCGAAAAGCAGACGGAAGACGCGGCCAGCAAGCCGTCTTCCAGGAGCTCCGCCGAATTTGGGCGTACCGAAACCGAGCAAGGAGCCGAGGCGACGTCGAGCGTTCCCCCGGTTGCACCGCGTCAGCCGCGGCAGAGCGGTTTTTCGGGGCTGGTAGCTGGGCTTCTCGGCGGCGTCATCGCGCTCACCGGCGTTGGCGGCTTGCAGTATGCCGGCTTGTGGCCATCGTCCGCACCTGCCGCCGATGACGCCGGCCAGGGGGCCGTGATGGCGCTGCAATCCGAGATGACGGGCTTGCGGGACCGGATAGCTGAATTGCAGTCGAATGCCGGCAGTGGCGTGGACGTCGAGGGCCTGCGCAAGAGCTTCGACGAATCGACAGCGCGTGTCGATGGCTTGAGCACCACCGTCGAACAGGTGAAAACCGAGGTGACGGCGCTGAAATCGGCGGTCGAATCGGGCGGCGCCGGCGAAAATGCCGGATTGCAGGCGCTGCAGACAAAAATTGCCGAAATCGAAAAATCGATCGCGGCCCTCGGCCAAGCCGAAGCGGGAGCGGCTCCCGCCGACGTTTCGGCCATTGGCGACAAGCTCGCCGCGGTCGAGACGGCCGTCAACGCCGCAACGACGGCAGCCTCGGCCAATGACGGCCGCATCGGCACCATCGAAAAGGGGCTGCAGACGCTGGAGCAGAGCGTCACCTCCCTGACCGGCAAGGTCGATGCGCAGGCATCGCAGCCGAAGGTGGCGCTGGCGATCGCGGCATCGGCGCTGAAGACCGCCGTCGATGCCGGCGGTTCGATCGCTTCCGAGGTCGAGGCGTTCGCGGCGGTGGCGCCGGATGCGCCGGAACTGGCTGATCTGCGCGCGCTGGCCGAAAAGGGCGTGCCGAGCCGCACCGAGATCCAGTCTGGATCGGGTGCAGCCGTCACCGCCATGGTCGATGCCGGCCGCACCGTCGACGAGAACGCCGGCTATTTCGAGCGCCTGCTTTCCAGCGCCGAATCACTGGTCAAGATCCGCCCGGTCGGGCCTGTGGAGGGCACTGGCGTGCCTGAAATCGCAGCCCGCCTGGAGGCCGCGATCGGCGATGGCGATTACGCCAAGGCGATTGCGGAATATGAAACGCTGCCCGAGGGGCCGAAAGCCGCCGGTCAGGCATTCATGGAACAGGTTCGCGCCCGGCTCGCCGCCGAGCAACTGGTCGAAAAGGCAACCGCTGGCGCGCTGAAAGCGTGACCGGCGAGGATTGAGCGATGATCCGTATCCTGTTCTTCCTCATCGTCGTGTTCGCGCTCGGCCTCGGCTTTGCCTGGCTGGCCGACCGGCCGGGTGACCTCGAACTGACCTTCAACGGCTACCGCTACGAGATCACCCTGATGGTCGCAGCTGTCGCGGTGACGGCGGTCGTTGCCGCGGTGATGATCGCCTGGTGGCTGACCAAGGCGATCTGGAACAGCCCCTACACGATCGCGCGCTATTTCCGGGTAAGGCGGCGCGACCGCGGCTACCAGGCGCTGTCGACCGGGATGATCGCGGCGGGTGCGGGCGATGCCGCCAAGGCTCGGCTCATGAACAAGCAGGCCGCCAAGCTGATCCGTTCCGACCAGGAACCGCTGATCAACCTGCTCGACGCGCAGACCTCGCTGCTGGAAGGCGACCACGATGCGGCGCGCCAAAAATTCGAAGCGATGCTCGACGATCCGGAGATGCGGATGCTCGGCCTGCGCGGGCTCTACATGGAAGCCGAGCGGCTCGGCGATCGCGCAGCGGCGCGCCACTACGCCGGCCGCGCCGCCGAGGTGGCGCCGCAACTTGTCTGGGCCAGCACCGCGACGCTGGAGGAAAAGACCGAACGCGGAGACTGGGATGGCGCGCTGAAACTGCTCGATGGACAGAAATCCGGCCGGCAGATCGACCGCGACGTGGCCAACCGCCGGCGCGCGGTGCTGCTTACCGCCAAGGCGATGTCGCTGATGGACACCGACCCGGTCGCCGCGAAGAACGCCGCGCTCGAGGCAAACCGGCTGCAGCCCGACCTCGTGCCTGCCGCGGCTACCGCCGCAAAGGCATTGTTTCGCCAGAACGATATTCGCAAGGGCGCAAAAATCCTCGAAGCCAGCTGGAAGATCGAACCGCACCCGGAAGTCGGCGAGCTTTACCTGCATGCGCGGCCAGGCGACGCGGCGCATGACCGGCTGACCCGCGCCAGGAAGCTCGAGGCGCTGAAGCAGAACAATCCGGATTCGTCGATGATCGTGGCACGCGCCGCACTCGACGCCCGCGAATACCGCGAAGCGCGGGAAGCCGCGGAATCGGCGATCCGCATGCAGCCGCGCGAAGGCGCCTACCTGCTGCTCGCAGACATCGAGGAAGCCGAAAGCGGCGACCAGGGCCGCGTGCGGCAGTTCCTGTCGAAGGCGGTGCGGGCGCCGCGCGACCCGGCATGGGTGGCGGACGGCTTCGTTTCCGACCGCTGGGCGCCGGTGTCGCCGATAACCGGCAAGCTCGACGCATTCGAGTGGCGGGCGCCGGTCGAGCGACTGACGCCGCTGATCGAGCCTTATGTCGACCTCGAGGAAGACAACCAGCCGGCGCTGGCCGCGCCGGCCGAAGCCGATGTCGAGGACACCATCGTTGAGCCTGCCGAGACCGCCGCCACGCCGGTCGAGGCGGCTGTGCAGCCGACTGCCGGGCCTACCGATGCGGCGAAGGTCGAACCCGGCCGGATGGAAACGCCGACTGCGCCGCGGCCACTGCGCGAACCGCGCCAGCGGGCCGCCAAGGCGTCGGAGCCTGACGCCTTCATGCCCACCAACCCGCCCGACGACCCGGGCGTCACGCCCGAGGACGAGGTGGAACCGACGCCACGCCGTTTCCGTTTGTTCTAATGCATGTCGCCCGAAAGTGTCCTCGGTTTCGGGAGAAACGACATGCACAAACAACAACACCTGCAGCGTGGCCGCCGGATTCCGTTCGGCGCGACGCGCTGTAGACGGCAATCCTGTTAGGGCTGCCCCAATGACATCGTCTGGATATCCTATGCTCGACCGCCTGCTCTCGTTCCTGAAAGACCTGCCCGGCAGCCCTTCCGCTTCCGACACGAACCCATTGAACGATCCGCGCGTAGCCGCGGCCGCACTGATGATCCATGTGATGGACGCCGACGGCGTCCGCCGCACCGGCGAAAGCACCGCGCTCCGCCACGCGCTCGGCGAGACCTATAACATTTCGGGCGACGGCCTGGACGCGCTGCTGGCGGCGGGCGAACGGGCCGACCGGGAAGCCGTCGACCTCTATGCTTTTACCAGCGTGCTGAAGCGGCACCTCGACGAAAAGGCGCGGGTGGAATTCATCGGCATCATGTGGGACGTGGTCTATGCCGACGGGGAACGGCACGAACTGGAAGACAACACCGTCTGGCGGGTCGCCGAGCTGATCGGCGTCGACCGGCGCGACAGGATAGAGGCCAGGCAGCGGGCCGCACGCAACACGCCGGACGCGCAGGGCGACGCCAACGACGAATAGAGGGCCGGAAAACCGCGCGGAAATATTCGCGGCCAGTGAAGTGACGGGTGTGCGTTTCTTCAAGAAAACGGGTCTTGTGGCAATTCCAGGCGGTACCGGGAAACAAAAAACCGGCGGTCGCCCGCCGGTTTTCGAAGTCAAGCCAACAGCATCAGGCGTTAGAAGTTGCGCTGAATGCGCAGGAAGCCGCCGAAATTGCTACCGTCGAAGTCGCTGTCGACATCGTCGTCGAAATTGTCGGCATAGACGAGTTCCGGCGTGACTCTCAGGCCAGGAACCAACTCGTACATGACGTTGGCCACCGCGATGAAGTCCTCAGAGTCGGTGTAGGTGATCTGTGTGTTGATCATGGCTTTCTGCGACACTTTCGCGGTGAAGCCCGTCCAGATCGCCCAGTCACCGTCCCACGGCCCGTAGAAGTTCGACTCGCCGTCGTCGTCATCCTTGAGCCCCGCCATGACGAAGGCCGAGAAAGTTTCGTTGAACTTCACGTCGAGGCGGGCTTTGGCGGCCCATTCTTCCCAGACGGAATCGTAGCCGCCCATGACGCTGACGCCCCCCCAGCCTTGCGTGTATTTCACGCCGCCCGTCACGTGCGGCACGTAACTGTCGAGCGTGAACTCTTCGTAGCCTTCTTCGACGGCGACACCAGCCGAAAACCCGTTGCTGCCATGGAAAGTGTAGGAGATCGTGTGGGTGTTATCGATCGGACCGTAGCCGATCAGATCGTCCTGGATGACATTGCCGGCGAAGTCCGAGAAGGTCAGGAAGAACGAATCCGTCTTGCCGATGAGGAAACCGCCAAGCTCGATATAGGCGTGCTCAAGGTCGACGGCGTCGCTGGCCGTGGTGAAGTCGTCCTCAACG
Source organism: Neomesorhizobium albiziae (assembly GCF_900114255.1). GTDB lineage: Bacteria > Pseudomonadota > Alphaproteobacteria > Rhizobiales > Rhizobiaceae > Neomesorhizobium > Neomesorhizobium albiziae. The sequence continues at coordinate 77,828 of NZ_FOSL01000004.1, forward strand.
TCGGTTGTATACTGAAAGTTCACCTGCGTGTAGGCGCGCAGCGTACCCAGTTCGGTTTCCGTGCGTGCGTCGAGCTGGAGAGCCGCGCGGGCCCGCTTGTAATAGGTGTCGTTCAGATTGCGCGTGACCCCGCCGCTCTCGACGAAATCCTTCTTGTCGAGCACATCCTCCTCACCGAGGAAGCCTACGCCGATGTCGTAACGAATATAGCCACCGACCCTCAGGCAGGTCTCGGTGCCGGGCATATAGTAGAAACCCGTGCCATAGACGTCACAGACGCGCACATATTCAACGGGCTCCGGCTCAGCGACGACCACCGCATCGGCGGCGCGGGCGCCGGAAACCGCCAGCAACGCAGCGGTGGACCCGAGAAAGAAGCTTCTGATGTTCATTGTAGCACTCCAAGAGAAGTAAACCGGTAGGAGGAGCGATCCATGGACGTGCTCCTTGCCGTCTGCAGATCATGGCGCGACCCGCACCGTCCGCCTGCCTGATTTAAGCATCAGTTCTCACGGTGCACGCACAAACAATGCCTATGATGATTATGACAGACCAGGTGTGGCAGAAAGGATACGATCTGGAGAGGCATTTGGCCAGGCGTGGACCAAATCGTGGAAGAGGCGCCACATGAGAAACCCGGCCAGTCCGACCGGGTTTGCCAGCATCTCCGCCGCGAAGGATCAGAAGTTTCGCTGGAAGCGCAGGAAGCCGCCGAAATTACCGCCGTCGTAGTCGTTGACGGTATCGTCGTCGAAATTGTCGACATAGACGACCTCGGGCGTGATCCTGAAGCCGCTCACCAGTTCGTATTCGACATTCGCCACGGCGGCGAAATTATCCGCGCCATCGTAGGAGAACTGGGTGTTGATAGAGGCCTTGGGGCTGACCTGCGCCGTAAACCCGCCCCATACGCCCCAGTCGCCGCCCCAGCTACCGTAGAACGATGTCGCATCATCGGATTTTACGCCACCTATGACGAAAACGGAGATGGCCTCCGACGCCTTCACATCGAGGCGCACCTTGCCGGCCCACTCTTCCCAAACCGAATCGTAACCGGCAACCACCGAAATGCCACCCCAGTCCTGCGCGTATTTCGCGCCGGCCGCGACATGGGGCACGTAGCTGTCGATCGTGAATTCGTCCGCGCCCTCTTCGAGCGCCGCGCCAAAGGTCAACCCGTTACCGGCATCGAACTTGTACTGGATCGTATGGGTAGCGAAAGGGCCATAAGGGACGAGGTCGTCCTGGATCACCGCGCCCGCGTAATCACCGAAGGTGGAGAAGAACGAATCCGTCTCGCCGATCAGAAAGCCGCCGAGTTCGATGTAAGCATGCTCGATCTCGATTCCTTCTTCGGTGGCCGTGATCGAACCGTCGATCTCCTCCACCACGGTGCTGTCGAACTGGAAATTAATCTGCGAATAGGCGCGCAACGTACCGAGTTCGGTTTCCGTGCGGGCATCGATTTGCAAGGCGGCGCGGGCACGCTTGTAATAGGTATCGTTGAGATTGATGGTGCCGTCTTCAGCCAGATCCTTCTTGTCGATTACGTCTTCGAAACCAAGATAGCCGACGCCGATGTCATAGCGGACGTAACCGCCGACACTCAGGCAGGTTTCGGTGCCGGGCATGTAGTAGAAGCCGGTCCCGTAGACATCGCAGACACGCACATATTCGACCGGCTCGGGCTCCGCCACGACCACGGCATCGGCTGCGCGGGCGCCTGAAGCCGCCACGACAGCGGCAGCGGATGCGAGGAAAAGGCCTTTGAAGCGCATGCGCCGTCTCCAGTCGGTTTGGCTGTAACTCGGATTTGGGAGCGCCCCCCGCTCCTGATATCGAACTTGGCCAATTGCAGCTTTACTGGCAATCGCCAGCGCTTCGCGCAAATAGCGATTTGCTTCACCAGGAAGCAAATTCGGCACAAATGTGGTGAAAATGACACTACTTTAACTGTTGGATTCCAAACTTCTATAACAACTGTATTGAGAATACTGCGTTTGTCAGCGCGATTCGGTAGCCGCCGAACCAAAAAAAAGCCGGGCACGGAGCCCGGCTTTCGCGGTTTTCGGCGGGGTGCGCGATCAGCGATTCTTGTTCTTCTGGTTGACGTCGAAATTGCGCCTGTAGTCGATCTTGAACAGGCTGGCATCGAGCTGGACGCCCTGCTTGACGTTGTCGATGAGAACCGTTGTGTCCTTGCCCTGCGCGTCGGTGATCGTCCACTGGCGCAGTTCGTAGCTCTTGGTGTCAAACATCATGGTGATGCGCGAATTGCCGAACACCGATTTGTCGGCGAGCTGGATCGTGATGAGGTCGGGTTCTTCCTTGACGCTCTTCACCCGGTTGCCGGTCAGGTCGATACGCTCGTCGAGCAGCAGCTTCAGCGGCGTCTTCGACAGCGGGTAGAGATCCATCGTGTTGAGCTTGCGGTTGTCGATCGCCACCGACTTGCCGTCGGAGATTACCCGGTAGGCCGACGGCGCCTCGTAGTTGAAGCGGATCTTGCCCGGGCGCTCTATGTAGAATTTGCCGCCTGTCTGCTCGCCGCGCGGGCCGAACTGGATGAAATCGCCCGACATGGTGCGGATCGAGGAAAAGTGATCGGCAATCTTCTGCGCGGCGCCCGACGCTGCCTGCGCCTTCGCGACCGACTGGAAGACGGGAAGCGCCTGGCCCAGCGCCAAAACGCCGAAAGCGGCGAGGCCAAGCCCAAGCATCTTGCGCCGCGTGACGCCGAAAAGCGCCGTTTTGCCTGAGTTTAGGTCGTCCATTCCGGTTTCTCCGGTTCGTTCTCGTTCACTGTTCAATATGGCTATTTAGTTGGGCTTTAGTTTGGCGCCGGCAAGGGGTTACCGTGGCGCGGCGCTTCTGCCGCATGATCTTCGTCCGGAAACTCTGCAACTTTTCGGGATCATGCTCTAAAACTTGTCCTCTTCGGTCGGCACCAGGATCTCGCGTTTGCCGGCATGGTTGGCCGGGCCGACGATGCCTTCCTGTTCCATCTTCTCAATGATCGAGGCGGCACGGTTGTAACCGATGCCCAGACGCCTCTGGATGTAGCTGGTCGAAGCCTTGCCATCGCGCAGGACCACCGCCACCGCCTGGTCGTACGGATCGTCGCTATCCTCGAAATTGCCACCACCACCGGAACCGCGGGTGCTGCCCGAATCGCCGGAATCGTCATCCTCGCCATCGTCCTCGGTGATGGCGTCGAGATATTCCGGCACGCCCTGCAGCTTGAGGTGCGCGACGATCTTCTCGACCTCGTCGTCGGAGACGAACGGCCCGTGCACGCGCTGGATGCGGCCGCCGCCGGCCATGTAGAGCATGTCGCCCATGCCGAGCAGCTGTTCGGCGCCTTGCTCGCCGAGGATAGTGCGGCTGTCGATCTTCGACGTCACCTGGAAGGATATGCGGGTCGGGAAGTTGGCCTTGATGGTGCCGGTGATGACGTCGACCGAAGGACGCTGCGTCGCCATGATGACGTGGATGCCGGCGGCGCGAGCCATCTGCGCCAGCCGCTGCACGGCGCCCTCGATATCCTTGCCCGCGACCATCATCAGGTCGGCCATTTCGTCGATGATGACGACGATGAACGGCATCGGCTCGAGATCAAGATTTTCAGTCTCGTAGATCGCCTCGCCGGTCTGCCGGTCGAAGCCGGTCTGCACGGTGCGCGAAATCTGCTCACCCTTGGCCTCGGCCTGTGCGACGCGCTGGTTGAAGCCCTCTATGTTGCGGACGCCGACCTTGGACATCTTGCGGTATCGGTCTTCCATTTCGCGCACGGTCCATTTGAGCGCGACGACGGCTTTCTTCGGGTCGGTGACGACCGGGGTGAGCAGATGCGGGATGCCGTCATAGACCGACAGTTCGAGCATCTTCGGGTCGATCATGATCAGCCGGCACTGCTGCGGCGTCATCCGGTAGAGCAGCGACAGGATCATCGTGTTGATAGCGACCGACTTGCCGGAGCCGGTGGTGCCGGCGACAAGAACGTGCGGCATCTTGGCAATGTCGGCGATCACCGCCTCGCCATTGATGGTCTTGCCCAGCGCCAGCGCCAGCTTGGCCTTGGTGGTCTCGAAGTCGCGGCTGGCGAGGATTTCCCGCAGATAGACGGTTTCGCGCTTGGCGTTGGGCAGTTCGATGCCGATGGCGTTGCGGCCGGGCACCACCGCAACGCGGCAGGCGATCGCGCTCATCGAGCGGGCGATGTCGTCCGCAAGGCCGATGACGCGTGAGGATTTGATGCCAGGCGCGGGCTCCAGCTCGTAGAGTGTGACGACCGGACCGGGGCGGACATGAATGATCTCGCCCTTGACGCCGAAATCCTCCAGCACGCCTTCGAGCAGCCGAGCATTCTGTTCCAGCGCGTCCTTCGACAGGCTGGAATCGCGCACCACGTTTTTCGGCTCGGCCAGGAAATGCAGCGACGGCATCTCGAACTCGCCGCTGCCGATCAGCGAGGTCTGCGCCTCGCGCTGCACGCGGGCGCCAGGCACCGGGCGTGGCGCGGGAGCCGCAACCCGCGCCGAGGTGGCCGCGTTTTGGCCGGGAGCGTTCTGTCCAGGCGCAAGCCGCCGCGCCATTTCGGATGCCGGCATGATGTCTTCGTCGAAATCGTCATCGAATTCGCCGTCCATTTGCAGCACCGGCTCGCGCACCGGCGGGCGTGGCGAGAATTCCGGTTCGATGCGTGCATCGCTGGAACGATCCGACATCCTGATGCGCGGTTCGGCGACAGGGAATTCCACGTCGCCGCCGTCGTCGTCATGATCCGCGCCGCGCCGCGCCGCCATCCTGCGACGCACGAAGCCGCGAGCGGACAGCCACCAGTGAGTGACGAGGCCAAGCGCCAGAATTCCCTCGCTGTCCTCGTCGTCATCCTCGGCGAGGTCGGCTTCCGGCTTCGGCTTGCGGCCTGCCGATTCGATCGGCGCAAAGCCGTTTTCCCGCGCCAGCAGGCCGGCGCCGTAGGCGCAGAGCCAGAGCGTCGGCACGGCCAGCAGCGCCAAAAGGATGGTGGCGAGCATGCCGGTCGGATATTGCCCGGTCACCGCAGCCGGTATTTTCAGCACCATGTCGCCGAAGACGCCGCCAAGCCCGGTCGGCAAGGGCCAGGTCTCCGGCGGAGCAATGCAGCCGGCGGCGGCCGCGGCAAGCAGCGCGCCGCCAAACCAGGCGCCGGATCGCTTCGGCAGCTTGTCGACGCCGCGGCCGGTGAAGAACAAGACGCCCCAGATCACCGCCGGAACCAGGGCGGCGACCGCGGAAAGGCCGAAGAACTGCATGGCGAGATCGGAGAATACCGCTCCGGCGTAGCCCATCGCGTTGGTCACTGGGTTGGCGGTGGCATGGCTGAAGCTCGGATCGGCGACATTCCATGTGCCGAGGCTGGCAAGGCAGAATGCGACCATAAGGAACAGGCCGGCACCGACGGCGCGGCGGACCTGGCGCCGCGCGAACGCCTGCAGCCCGTGATCCGATCCCTCGAGTGCGAACTGCGCAGAACGCATGCGTAAACCCCGTCGTCTTTTTGATTGCCTGATGCCTGAGCGCAATTCGGCAGATTCGAAGTCCAGACTATCGGCAGGAAGGTTAAGGCGGCATTAACCATGGCCGCCCGGGCAGCGCGGTTTTCGGCATCGACGCCGTCGGATTCGGCCGGCGGCCGCATGGCTTTGACGGCCCCGCGACAAGGCAGCACCGAATTGTCACGGGAAGGAATTAGTCGCCGAGCCGCGCCTGCAGCCGCGCAACCTGCTCTTCCAGGGTCTGCACACGCGCTTCGAGTTCCGACAGGAAATCCGGCGCCCGCACCGGCGCCGAGGCTGCCGGCGCCGCTGCCTGGACGTCACCGCTCAGAAGATGCGCAAAACGTTCCTCGCGCTGACCCGGCGCACGTCCGAGGTCCACGACCAACGCCGGCCGGCGGCCAATCAGCAGGTCGAGATTGGTGCGTACATCCTCAATCGAGGAAAACCGCGCCATGCGCTCGGCGCGGGCGAGCAGTTCATGTCCGGTCTGCGGGCCGCGCAGCATCAACAGCCCCAGCAATGCGATCTGCGCCTGGGTGAGCGAGAACCGCTGCGCCATCAGATGTTCGTAACGTTCGACACGCGATGCAAATGCCTGCCGCACCAGACCCTTCTGCTCCAGCAGGCCGAGCGCGCGGCGCACCTCGACCAGCTCGACTGCCATCACCGGATCGCGCGCCGTCTTCTGGTTCGCCGCTGCAAGTGCAGAATTGAGCGTCAGCGGATAGACGTCCGGCGTCAGCTCCTTCTTCTCGATCAGGCAGCCGAGAACGCGGGCTTCGACGGCGCTGAGAAGGGGAAGGTCGTTGGCGTTTTCTGTCATGCCGCTTGTCGTGTCTTCAAACCGCTCCTGCTAAACCCGCCGCTCCACCATCATCTTCTTGATCTCGGCGATCGCCTTGGCGGGGTTGAGGCCCTTCGGGCAGGTCTGCGCACAGTTCATGATGGTGTGGCAGCGGTAGAGCCGGAACGGATCTTCGAGATTGTCCAGCCGCTCGCCGGTCGCCTCGTCTCTGGAGTCGATCAGCCAGCGATAGGCCTGCAGCAACACGGCCGGGCCGAGATAACGCTCGCCGTTCCACCAGTAGCTCGGGCACGAGGTCTGGCAGCAGAAGCACAGGATGCATTCGTAGAGCCCGTCGAGCTTCTGGCGATCCTCATGGCTCTGCAGCCATTCCTTCGCCGGCTCCGGCGAAACGGTCTTCAGGTACGGGTCGATCGAGGTGAGCTGCGCATAAGGCACGGTGAGGTCTGGCACCAGGTCCTTTACCACCGGCATATGCGGCAAGGGATAGACCTTCACCGCGCCCGAAATGTCGTCCATGCCCTTGGTGCAGGCAAGCGTGTTGGCGCCGTCGATGTTCATGGCGCACGAGCCGCAGATGCCTTCTCGGCAGGAACGGCGCAAGGTCAGCGTCGGGTCGACCTTGTTCTTGATCCATAAAAGCGCGTCGAGCACCATCGGGCCGCAATCGTCCAGGTCGACGAAGTAGGTGTCGACGCTCGGGTTCTTGTCGTCGTCCGGCGACCAGCGGTAGATCCTGTATTCGCGCAGGTTGGTGGCGCCGTCCGGCTTCGGCCAGGTCTTGCCCTGCTGGACCTTGGAATTCTTGGGGAGGGTGAGTTCGACCATATTTCCCTACCTCAATACACCCGCGCCTTGGGCGCGATCTTGGCCAGGCTGATGCCGCCGTCCTGTTCCTTGACCAGCGGTTCGGTATGCACCGGTCGGTAGGACAGTGTTACCTCGCCGTCGGGCGACAGGTGCGAGAGCGTGTGGACCCGCCAGTTGACGTCGTCGCGCGATGAAAAGTCCTCGCGCGCATGCGCCCCGCGGCTCTCCTGCCGCGCCACGGCGCCATAGACCGTGGTAATGGCGTTGGCCATCAGGTTCTCCAGCTCCAGCGTTTCGACCAGGTCGGAGTTCCAGATCATCGAGCGGTCATAAACCTTGATGTCCTTCAGCTCGGCCCAGATCTCGGAAATGCGCTTGCAGCCGTTTGCCAGCGATTCCTGGGTGCGGAAGACGGCGGCGTCTTCCTGCATCGCCTTCTGCATCTTTTCGCGAAGCACCGCCGTTGACGTGTTGCCGTCGGCAAACCGCAGCCGGTCGAACCGCTCCATGATCTTGTCGACCGCCTGCTCGTTGATCGCCGGGATCGGCGCCTCGCGGTTGACCACCTCGCCGGCGCGGATGGCCGCGGCGCGCCCGAACACGACGAGATCGATCAGTGAATTGGAGCCAAGCCGGTTGGCGCCATGCACCGAGGCGCAGCCGGCTTCGCCGACGGCCATCAGGCCGGGCTGCACCCGGTCCGGATTGTCTGCGGTCGGGTTCAGCACCTCGCCCCAATAGTTCGTTGGGATGCCGCCCATGTTGTAATGCACGGTCGGCAGAACCGGGATCGGTTCCTTGGTCACGTCGACGCCGGCGAAAATCTTCGCCGATTCGGAAATGCCCGGCAGCCTTTCATGCAGCACCGCCGGATCGAGATGGTCGAGGTGCAGGAAGATATGGTCCTTGTTCTTGCCGACGCCGCGGCCCTCGCGGATTTCCATAGTCATGCAGCGCGAGACGACGTCGCGTGATGCAAGGTCCTTGGCGGACGGCGCGTAGCGCTCCATGAAGCGCTCGCCCTCGGAATTGACGAGATAGCCGCCCTCGCCGCGTGCGCCCTCGGTGATCAGGCAGCCGGCGCCGTAGATGCCGGTCGGATGGAACTGCACGAATTCCATGTCCTGCAGCGGCAGCCCGGCCCGCGCCACCATGCCGCCGCCGTCGCCGGTGCAGGTGTGCGCCGAGGTGGCCGAGAAATAGGCGCGGCCATAACCGCCCGTTGCCAGCACCACCATCTTGGCGGCGAAGCGATGGATGGTGCCGTCGTCGAGATTCCAGGCGACGACGCCGGTGCAGACGCCGTCGGTCATGATCAGGTCGAGCGCGAAATATTCGACGAAGAACTGCGCGTGATGCTTGAGCGACTGGCCGTAGAGCGTGTGCAGGATGGCATGGCCGGTGCGGTCGGCGGCGGCGCAGGTGCGCTGCACCGGCGGCCCGTCGCCATAGTTCATCATGTGGCCGCCGAACGGCCGCTGGTAGATTTTGCCTTCTTCGGTGCGCGAGAAGGGAACGCCGTAATGTTCGAGTTCGTAGACCGCCGCCGGCGCTTCACGCGCCAGGTATTCCATGGCGTCGACGTCGCCCAGCCAGTCCGACCCCTTGACGGTGTCGTACATATGCCACTGCCAGCTGTCGGGACCCATGTTGGAGAGCGAGGCGGCGATGCCGCCCTGTGCCGCGACCGTGTGCGAGCGGGTCGGGAAGACTTTTGTGATGCAGGCCGTCTTCAGTCCCTGTTCGGCCATGCCGAGCGTGGCGCGCAGGCCGGCGCCGCCGGCCCCAACGACGACCACGTCGAATTTGTGATCGACATAGGTATAGGCCTTGCCGTCCGTCTTTTTTGCTTCAGCCACGCTTCAGCCCCCGAATGCCAGTTTGAGAAGGGCAAAGACCGCCGCCACGCCCACTGCAATGGTGAAGAACGTGTTCAGCATGATCAGGACGAGTTTGGAGACCTCGCCGTGCACATAGTCCTCGATGATGACCTGCATGCCGAGCCGCATGTGATAGAGCGCTGAAAGCAGCATCAGGATCATCAGAAGCGCGACCAGCGGGTTGGCGAGCGTCGCCCGCACTTCGGCGTAGCCAGCGCCGTTCAGCGAAACCAGGAGCCCGACGAAGAAGAGAACGAGCGGCAGGTTGGCGATCGCCGTCAGCCGCTGTCGCCAGAAATGTTCGGTGCCTTCGCGGGCCGAGCCCAGGCCGCGGACCTTGTTCAGCGGGGTGCGCATATCCTTGTTGCCAGCGCTCATCGTCATGCTCCCCGCGCCATGTAGCCGGCGACCCAGATCAGTATGGTGAGCACGACGGACGCAACTAGCGTCGCCCAGGCGATCTTCGAGGCCGTTTGCTTTTCCAGTCCGGCGCCGGTGTCCCAGACAAGGTGGCGAATGCCGCCCATCATGTGGTGCATCAGCGCCCAGGTGTAGCCGAACAGCACAAGTCGCCCGATCCAGGAGCCGTAGATCCAGCTGACGAAATCGAAATATTCCTGTGAGGTCGCCGCCGCGATCAGCCACCAGGCGACCAGCAAAGTGCCGAAATAAAGGGCGCCGCCGGTGATGCGATGGATGATCGACATCGTCATCGTGATCTGCGGCTTGTAGATCGTCAGGTGCGGCGAAAGCGGTCTTGCGCGGGTGGCTGTGGTTTTGCTCATGGCTCCCCCAGTTCGATATCCTGGGTCACCGATTGCGGCATCGCCGCCCCGAATTGCGACCTCGGACAAACCGGGTTCTAATGCTCTTTTTGCACTGCGTCAAAGCCGGAAAACCGTTTCCGGGCACCTATTTAGAGTCGGCGGCAGGCTTCAATCGATTTTAAATGGCCGGGCTTGGTGCAAGTGCGAAATCAATTCATTGGGACAGGCCACAAAGGCAGGTTTTCAGCGGCGGGGCGTCGAAATCTTCGCCTGGGCCGTATTGAGATTCAGGTCAGGCGGAGCCGAGAATGGTGGATTTCGAGAACCGGAGCGAAACGTACATTTGGGTACGTGAGCCGCGGCAAGCGGAGAAAGCCGCCATTTGCAGGCCGGCATCACCTAGCGGCTGCAGGTCAGCGGCTCCTTGCCGTTCTTCATCAGCAGCGCCTCGTTGCCCTCAAGCACCAGGGCATAGGGCGCCTCCCCGAAACGCGACTGTTGTGAAGGGGGTGAAGCCGGCAGGTCGACAATGCTGCCATCGGGCTCGGTCAGGTGCACGGAGGTGCGAAGATTCTCGACGATGAGCGAACCGCTCTGGCCGCAATTGTAGGTGGCATGTCGCGGCTGCGTCGTGGTGGCGTTTTCGGTGACTCCAGCGGCCGTTGCCTTGCCCGTCTCGCTGGGGACGCATGACGCCGCAATCAAAGCCGGCACACACAGTACCGACGCGCGCAGCAGCCGGAACATCCCAATCGGTTTCCTGATCATGACGGCAAGCTAGCCGCAACCCGGCTGCAAGATCAATGGACGATGCCTAATCGAATCGGATGACGAAGCTTGACCAGTCGGCGGGCGCCGCAATCTGTTCATAAAGCTTGCGGCCATCTTCAGGCTGGCGCGGCGCGTTCAGCATCAGCTTGGACCAGCCGCGCTCTTCGGCCTGGTCGGCAAGCACGTCGACGAGCGCCTTGGCGATGCCTTGCGCGCGAAAGTCGTGATGCACGTAGATGTGGTCGCAAGCGCCGCAACGCATGCCCGACACCGGTTCGGGCATGTCGGTGAAGATGGCGAAGCCAACCAGCCTGCCGTCTACCCGCGCGCCGAGAATCTCGGCCGTGCGGTCCTGCAGCAGCGTCTCGGCATAGAACCTGTCGGGCTGGCGCGGCGCGCCGCGCTTCAACGCCTGCACATAGGCGGCCAGCAACGGCGCGAACTCCAGCGCATCCTTCAGTCGGAGTTGGGCGATGTCGATGGTGTGGGTCTGGGTTTGGGTCTTGCTCATGCTCTACCCATGTGGGCATTAACCATCTCTGTCAATTGGTTCGGGCGAAACCGGAGCAGGCTCTTAACAAAGGTTAAGAAAGAGTTAATTTAGTGCTCGAGGAGGCGATGTCTCGCTTCGAGGAGGACGCCAATGCGTTTCCGTACTGCGCTGTTCACAACTGCACTTCTGGCCGGCGCCACTGTCGCCGGCGCGGCCATCGCCGGCAACCGTATTCACGACCGCGTCTATGCCGACAGCTTCGGCAACCTGATCGTCCAGAGCCCTTATGGCTATAAGCGCATCATCGTCGGTGGGGGAAATCTTGCCGGCGAGTTGCGGAATTACGCCGGTGGCGGTGAACCGGAAGTGGTTTATGCCGATCCGGAGCCCCTCTACCGAGGTAATTACATCGACAATTGCTACCGACCGCCGGTGCTGCTGAAAGGCCGCAGCTACATGTACGGGCTGCCGGACGGCGTTATTCCCGAACCTTCTGGCCGTTGCCCGTCACGCTGAGCGTCGGCCGCCGCTGACCGGCCTTCAGGGAGACGCGGACGCAATCGCGGCCGCTTTTCTTGGCGTCGTAAAGTGCCGCATCGGCGCGTCGCATCAGATCGGCGATGCGTTCGCCCGGCGCCAGCTCGGCTACTCCGAAGCTCGCGGTGAACCGCCTGTCGTCGGGCAGTTCCTGCACTGGCAGCCCGGCAAATGCACTGCGCGCGCCCTCGGCGAACAGCCGCGCTGCGACGATGTTCGTTCCAGGCAGGATTATGGCGAATTCCTCGCCCCCGATACGCCCCGCCACGAAATGCGGGGCCATCGCCGAGCGGATAAACTGCGCGAACGCCACGATGACCGCGTCACCGGCCGCATGGCCGAAATTGTCGTTGACCGACTTGAAGTGATCGAGGTCGCAGATCACCAGCGACAAAGGCACACCCTGCCGTTCGGCGTCGCGAAGGGCGCGGTCGGCGCGGTCCTCGAAGCCGCGGCGGTTGTGCAACCCCGACAGCGTATCGGTTTCTGAACGCTGAGTCGCGTCGGTCAGAACGTCGCGAACGAGGATCACCATGAGGAGCAGCGCGATGGCGATCGCGAACACTGTCGCCATCGACTGCGAGAATAGCGCGTAACTGCTGCCTATGTAGTCCTGCGGACGCGCACCCCAGCCGCCGACAGCATGCGCAAGCAGCGGCTTCGACATGAATTGAAGCGCACTGAGGCACAACAGCGTCATCAGCATGCGATCCAGTTTGTGGCGCGCGCCAGCCTTCCAGACTATTCCGGCAGCGATTGCCTGCATGATTGCGAAAGGGGCCTGGTAGAGCGCCAGCCGGGTGAATGACTGCCGTGGAAGATCCTGAATCGCGTAGTTCACCACCAGCGACACCACGAAGACCGTTCCGATCAGCCGCCAGGGAATTTCGACACCGTATTTGCGGGCAACGCCTGCGTTGAACGCACCCATGCCGGCCAGCAGGCAGGCCACCGCGGCGACGACCGCTACGCGCGCATTGTCGAGCGATGGGATGATGGCCTCGATGGCGAAGAAGCCCATGCCGATCGCGTAGGCGAACGCCAGCCAGCGCGCGGCCACGCGGCTGCGGTCATAGACGGCAATCATCATGAACGCGGCCGACAGCAGCCCGGCGACAAAAAGATTGATTGCCAGGATAAATCCGGCTCCGTTCATCGGTTCCACAATCCAGGTTGCCGCCACTCAACCATAGACGGCCAAAAAAGACGTTAACATGCGGCTTTGTTCGGACGAAATCGGCGGCGTCAGGTAGCGCGAAAAGCCTCCGGCGTGAAGGTGGTTTCCGGCCGTTGATACGAAAGGCGAACGCTGTCGCGGCCAAGCTTCTTGGCCTGGTAGAGCGCCTCGTCGGCGCGCCGCATCAGCTGCCCGAGGCTTTCTTCCCCGGTGCGCATCGCAATGCCGAAGCTCGCCGTCACCACGGCGTTGGCCGGCAGGCCGGCCACCGGACCGCGTCTAAAGGAAGACCGCACGCCCTCGGCGAAGAGTTGCGCGGTGGCAAGGTCGCAGGCCGGCAGCAACACCGCAAATTCCTCGCCTCCGAGACGCCCCGCTATGGCGAACCCGCCGCAGCCCGACCGCAGCCGGGTGGCGAATTCGGCGATCACCTTGTCGCCCGCATCGTGGCCATAGCGATCGTTGATCGACTTGAAGTGATCGAGATCGGCCAGCACCAGCGCCAGCGGCATGGATTTGCCCGACTTCACCTCGAGCAACCTTTCCGCCGCCTCTTCGAACCCGCGGCGGTTCAAAAGTCCGGAAAGCGGGTCCGTGCAGGATTCGGCCTTCAGCGCCTTGACCACGTCGAGCGCGGCGGCGGTGAACAGGCAGAGCGCCGTAAGCAGCGACAGAAGTGCATGCGACAGCTGCGCAGTCGTCCAGTAGACCGACTGGTAGAAGCCGTCATAGGACACGAAGGGACCGTATATCTCGACGAGAACGATCGTGCGGACGAAGAAGTTCAACCCCGACACCAGCGACAGCACGAACAGGATGGTTTCTGCCGGGCCGTTTTTGCGCACCACCCACAACTCGGCGGCGACAACGAGGGTAACGCCGCCAAATGCGAAATTCATGGTGAGGATGCGCATGGTCAGGTCAGGCTGGACGAACAGGAACCAGCTGAAGCAGGCAAGCCCGCCAAAGGCCAGCAAGATGACGGCAACCAGGCTGGTCAGCCGGCCATACCGCGCCACGATGGCGCCAGCCAGACAGCAGGCGGCGATCGCAAACGACAGATTGGAGAGGAATTTGGTCGGCGCGAAGCCGATCGGCAGTACAAAATACTGAAGCAGAAATCCCGTGGCCGAGCAGGTGTAGGCAACAGCCAATACAGCCAGATACGGCCGGTCGCGCTGATAGAGCCAAAGCATCAGGAACGCCGCGGCCAGAGCCAGCGCGATGGCTGGATTGAGCAGCGCTATGAACAGGCCCGTATCCAAACTGCGTTTTTCACCCCTTCCGTCACGGAAGATCGTAGACGGCAAGCCCAAATAACGCGTTAAGCCGGCGCCCGCAACGGTCCTGGCGCGCCGCACATGGAAAGGTGGATAGGGCTCTGCGCAGCCGGACGATCCGGCCGCGCAGATTTCAGTCTCGCGTCAGTTCCACTCGCGAATATCGACGAAATGACCTGCGATCGCGGCCGCCGCAGCCATCGCCGGCGATACCAGATGGGTGCGGCCCTTGTAGCCCTGGCGGCCTTCGAAGTTGCGGTTCGAGGTCGAGGCGCAGCGCTCATGCGGCTTCAGCCGGTCGTCGTTCATGGCAAGGCACATCGAGCAGCCAGGCTCGCGCCAGTCGAAACCGGCGGCGATGAAGATCTTGTCCAGGCCCTCGGCTTCCGCCTGTTCCTTCACCAGGCCGGAGCCCGGCACGATCATGGCGTTGACGCGCGGGTTGACCGACTTGCCCTCGACCACTTTCGCGGCCTCGCGCAGATCCTCGATGCGGCCGTTGGTGCAGGAGCCGATGAACACCCGGTCAAGTTCGATGTCGGTGATCCTGGTGCCGGCCTTGAGGCCCATATAGTCGAGCGCCCGCTGCTTGGACGCGCGTTTGGTCTCGTCGGCGATCGCGGCGGGATCCGGCACCACGCCGAGAACGGAAACGACGTCTTCCGGAGACGAGCCCCAGGAGACGATCGGCGGCAGGTTGGCGGCGTTGAGCACGACGACCTTGTCGAAATGCGCGCCATCGTCGGACTTCAGCGTCTTCCAGTAGTCGAGCGCCATGTCCCACGCCTTGCCTTTCGGCGCGCGCGGCTTGTCCTTGACGTAGGCGAAGGTGGTCTCGTCGGGAGCGATCAGGCCGGCCCGCGCCCCGCCTTCGATCGACATGTTGCAGATGGTCATACGACCTTCCATCGACAGCGCCCGGATGGCCTCGCCGGCATATTCGATGACATAGCCGGTGCCGCCGGCGGTGCCGATTTCGCCGATGATGGCGAGGATGATGTCCTTGGCGGTGACGCCTTCCGGCAGCGTACCGTCGACCCGCACCAGCATGTTCTTGGCCTTGCGCTGGATCAGCGTCTGCGTCGCCAGCACATGCTCGACCTCGGAGGTGCCGATGCCATGCGCCAGCGCGCCGAACGCGCCGTGGGTGGACGTGTGGCTGTCGCCGCAGACGATCGTCATGCCAGGCAGGGTGAACCCCTGCTCCGGGCCAATGATGTGCACGATGCCCTGACGGATATCGTTCTCGGAATAATATTCGACGCCGAAATCCTTGGCGTTCTTCGCCAGCGCCTCGACCTGGATGCGGCTTTCCTCGTTCTTGATGCCGAGCTTGCGGTCGGGCGAGGTCGGCACATTGTGATCGACCACGGCCAGCGTCTTTTCGGGATGGCGAACCTTGCGGCCGGCCATGCGCAGGCCTTCGAAAGCCTGCGGGCTGGTCACCTCGTGCACGAGGTGGCGATCGATCCACAAAAGGCAGGTGCCGTCGTCCTGGCGATCGACCAGATGGTCATCGAATATCTTGTCGTAGAGGGTGCGCGGTGCGCTCATGTGCGTAAATCCGTCGATATGAACAGGGAAAGAACAGGCTGCGCCGGAAACCCGTCGGTCCGGCGAACGACTAGATAAGTCGGCTGGTCAGCGCGCCTGAAATCCGGGCAAAGAATCGCGACGGCAGGCGCTTGTGGTCCTGCAGCACGAAACCCTTGTAGGCCGGATCTCCGAAAAGTTCTTCCATCAGCGGCTCAATACCAATCTTTTGGCCTTCCGGCAATTGGCCGGTCATTTCGCCGGCAGGAGCGGCGAAATGAAGCCAGAGGGTCCGGCCATTTGATCGTCTGAAACGGGCTAGCCGCGCTTTTGCTTCGCCGCCGGTTTCCGCGCCGCAGATTTTTCGTCGCGCTTGTCTTCGCTGAGGTCGAATTTCACTTCGACTGCATGCAAAAGGCCGAGCACGATGAGCACCAGGAACGTGCCGAAACCGGCGATCTGCCAGAAGCCGAGGCCGGCGGCGAGCCCTATGGCGCCGGCGAGCCACATGCCCGCGCCGGTGGTCAGGCCCTGCACCTCGCCGCGCGCGAAAAGGATGGTGCCGGCTGCAAGGAAAGCGATGCCAGCTGTCACCGCTTCGACGGCGCGGATCGGGTCGAAACGCGCTGTGTCCTTCAGGAACATCGGCGCGTGTACAATCTCGATGGTGAGGATGCCGAAGGTCGCGGCGGCAACGCAGACCAAGATATGGGTACGCAGACCGGCAGGGCGGTTGCGCCATTCGCGCTCGAAGCCGATGACCGCGCCGAAAAGCGTTGCCAGCAGCAGCCGCGCGACGACGACCGGAAATGAGGTGTATGTCGTATGGCCGAATTCTTCGACGAGCTGTTCCATGGAATCCCCCTCAAGCTGGTTCGCCACCAAACGCACCGGAGGCCGCCAGGTTCCGCGACATGTTGCCGGCTCACTGAATCTCGAACACGAACGCCTTGACCAGCGCGTCGGGTTCGGCAACCGCATAGCAGCGAAACCAGGGGCTTTCCTCGACGGCCCGCCAGGTCTTTTCCCGTTCCATCTCGTCGAACACGGCCTGGAAGCCGCCGCTGGCAAAAACCTGGTCGCGCACTGTAAAGATCGCGTGGCCGCCCTTGCGGGTGATGCGGGCGAGCTCGTGCAGGCCTGAGGCCGGTGCGTGGCCGATGGTGAAGACGCCTGTCGAGAAGAAGGCGCGGAAATGACCGTCCGGCCAGGGCAGCGGACCGCCGAGCATTGCCTGTTTCAGATCGCCATAGGCGCCACGGCTACCGGCGATCTTCAGCATGTCGGGCGAGAGGTCGAGGCCGGCGATATCGCCATAGCCGAGCGCCTTGAGCGACGGGCCGGAAAGGCCGGTGCCGCATCCGGCGTCGAGCAGGGGGCCTTCGCCTGCGGGCACGTAACGGGCGACCCACGCGCCAATCAGGAATGGCAGGAGGTAACCCAATGAAGCGGTTTCGCCGTCATAGGTTACCGCCCATTCCGCGTAGGCGGCCGACAGTTCCTCCGGCGTCCTCGCCGAATAGACCTTGTCGAGCGCCGCATTGGCCTTGTCCGACATCTTTTCTCCTCCGCCCGCCCGCTCACTCGTTCGTCTGGCGGCGCATGCGTTTTTCCAGCGCCCGCAGCGCCAGCGACAAGCCGACTGTGAGGATCAGGTAGACATAAGCAACAATGGAATAGGTCTCGAAGAAGCGGAACGAGCCGGCGGCATAGACCTTGCCCATCTGGGTGATGTCGGCGACGCCGAGCACCGAAACCAGCGACGAGTCCTTGACCATGGCGATGAAATCGTTGCCGTAAGGCGGCAGGATGGTGCGAAACGCTTGCGGCCAGATGATGTGGCGAAAGCGGCGGTAGCGCGACAGGCCGAGCGCTTTGGCGGCTTCGATCTGGCCGATATCGACCGCCTGAATGCCGGCGCGGAAGATTTCGGCGATGAAGGACGAATAGGCGATGGTGAGCGCGATGATTGCCCGCCACATCAGCGAGAAGTCGCGCACCTGCATCGGCTCGATCAGGCCCGCCGCCTGCAGCGGGTAAGACACCCAGTTCCACGACACCACCAGCGCCGGCGCGCCGACAAAGGCGATCCAGAACAACAGCACGAGGATCGGCACGCCACGGATGATCTCGACGTAGAAGCGCCCGATCTGCCGCAACCATACCGAATCCGACAGCACCATTAGCGCGACGCAGAGCCCAAGCACCGAGGCCAGCGCATAGCCGACCAGGGTGACGAAGATGGTGATGCCGATGCCCTTGGCGACAATCGAAAAGACCTGCGAATAAAGACCGCTGGCCGCTATGAGAACGGCGGCGACGATGGCGATGACGATCGCCGCGACGAGCCACCAGGGAAAGTCGCGCTTGGCGACTGCGGGAGACGTCGACGCCATCACGCCGCCGGCCGGCGCCGGGGATAACCAGCCTCCCGGCGAGAGGGAGGGCAAGCAGGCAGTCTCACTTTGCCGGCTTGTAGTCGACGAACCACTTCTGGGTGATCTTGTCGAAGGTGCCGTCGGCTTTCAGGGCGGCGATGCCGGCATTGATCGGAGCGACAAGGTCGGAACCTTTGGCGAAGATGTAACCGAAATCTTCGGCCTGCAGGGGGTCGCCGACCAGTTTGAGCTTGCCGCCGGAGGTCGCGACAAGCGCCTTGCCGCCGGCGCTGTCCGTCAGCACCAGATCGACGTCGCCCGCCTGAAGCGCCGCCACCGAGGCGGCAAACGTCTCGAACAGCTTGACGCGCGGGTTCTGCTCGTTGCCGTCGAGCACGTTGTAGACGGCAACGTAGAAGGGCGACGTGCCGGCCTGGGCGCCGACCAGCAGCTTTTCGTCCGCCGCGAAGGCTTTCGGCTCGGCAAAGCGGCTCTCGTCGTCACGCACCAGCATGAAGATTTCCGAGCGCATGTAAGGATCGGAGAAATCAACCTTCTCCTTACGGTCGTCCTTGATGGTGATGCCGGTCATGCCCATGTCGTACTGCTTGTCCGACACCGCCTGGATCATCGCGTCCCACGAGGTGTTCTGGTACTCGACCTTGAAGTTCAGCCGCTTGGAAAGCTCTTCCATCGCGTCATATTCCCAGCCGACCGGCTTGCCGCTTGCCGGATCGACGAACTGCAGCGGGAAATAGGCGTTTTCGGTGACCACCACGACGGTCTTGCCGCCAAGATCAGGCAAGGCCTGCGCGAGAGCGGCAGCCGGAAAAAGAACGAGGGCCAGAAGCCCGGCAAGCAAAAGTTTCATTCTGTTCATGACGCGCTCCCAGATACGGTCCCTCCCGGATCGCCCGGGATTTGCCGACGACTGTAGCGCGCCCGAAAGCGCTTGCAAGCCGGAGCCGTGCCGGAAGCGGCGGCGGAACCGGAAATCCGTTTCGCCGGGAAGTATTCAGGTGTGCTGGGTCAGCCCGAGCCGGAGTCGAAGACGGGCGCGTCAGCGACCAAACAGGTGGATTTCGAGAACCGGAGCGCAGCGTACATTTGGGTACGTGAGCACCGGAAGCGCAGAAAGCCGCCATTTGCAGTCCGGCATCACCTGAATATCGACACACTCTGGCGGGTCAGCCCGGCTGCCGTTCCGTTTTGCGCAAGCTGCGACTGAGCCTGCTCAACGTGCCGTGCAGGTTGATCAGTTCGTCCTGCGACAAGGGCAGCTGGCAAGCCATGGCCCTGGGAACGGCCTTGGCGCGTTCGCGAAGTGCTGCTCCTTTTGCCGTCGGCTCGACCAGCACCCGCCGCTCGTCCGCGGGGTCGCGCTTGCGGCTGACCAGACCGCCGGCCTCCAGCCGCTTCAGCAGCGGCGTCAGCGTGGCGGAATCGAGGCCCAGCGCTTCACCGAGTTCACCCACCGTGCGGGGCGTCTTCTCCCACAAGACCAGCATGACGAGATATTGCGGATAGGTCAGCCCCAGCGGTTCCAGCAGCGGCCGGTAAAGCCGCGTCACCAGGCTGCTTGCCGAATAGAGCGCGAAGCAGATCTGGCGGTCGAGCCGTAGCAGCCCGCCGCCGTCCTGCTTCACCTTCTGTTTTTCGGCCGTGGTCATTGCGCCTTTGCCGTAAGCGCCACGTCGATATTGCCCTTGATGGCGTTGGAATAGGGGCAGACCTTGTGCGCGGTCGCCACCAGCGCATCCGCGGTCGCCTGGTCGACACCCTTGGTCTCGACCGCCAGCGCCACGCCCAGCTTGAAACCGCCCTGGCCGTCGGGATGCAATTCGACGGTGGCATTGATAGCCGAATCCGTCAGCGTCGCCTTCTGCTTGCGCGCCACCAGCGCCAATGCGCTGCCGAAGCAGGCAGCGTAGCCGGCTGCGAAAAGCTGCTCGGGATTGGTGGCGCCGCCCTGGCCGCCAAGCTCCTTGGGCATCGCCAGATCGACGCTGAGCAGGCCGTCACTGGTTTCGGCATGGCCAAGGCGGCCGCCTGTGGCGCGGGCCTGAGTGGAATACAATGCGGGCATCGGTTTTCTCCATTTAATAGCTAGCGATTAAATCGCACACGATATTATCTCCGTCAAGGCCCCTGCGATAAAATGATACGCCTATTCAGGATCGGCCTTCGAAATCGATCGCCAGCAATTCCTCGTCGTGGAACACGCCGTCGACGCAAAGCGCCTTGCGCTCCAGCCCATAGGGCACGAAGCCCATCGCATGATACATGCGCCGCGTTGCCTCCTGGGCGATAACGACGCTGCACTGCAGGATGCGGACACGGCCAGCGGCCGTGTCGATGACCTGCCGCACCAGTTGCCTGCCGAGGCCTTGCCCGCGAAACTCCGCGCGCACGAAAACGCCCCACATGTATCCCTTGTGCCGTTCCTTCAGACGATCGCTTACCGCGAGCCCCGCAATGCCGACCAGCCGCCCACCGACGAAGGCGCCGAAGGTCGCGCTCGGAGCCGGCGGCGCGGCCCGCGCCGCGAAATGCTCGCGTGACCGGGCCGCTTCCTCCTCGTAGCTGGAGCCGAAGGCCTCCGGCGTCTCTCGCAGTCCGGCCAGCCGCAGCACGCGAAACGCGTCGGCATCCGCCTCGGTCAGCCGCCTGATTTCCACCTGCGCGCCCGCATCGCTCGTCATTTCCGCTTGGTCGCCCCGATCGAATAGGCCAGCGGGATCTTCGGGTTGTCTTCCGGCAGGCCGAACAGGTCCTTGCCCCTCTCCACCGCAAACGGGAAATGCTGCCACGAGACGGCGTCGTGCTCGTTGAGAAAGTCGATGGTCAGGCCGGCCTTTATCAGCGCGTTGACGACGTCGGAAAGCGGGTGGATCCATTCGTAGTAGCGGGCATGCGCCAGCGTCCGGTGGTCGCCGGTGTAGGTGCGCGGTTCGTCCCAGACGATGGGGAGTTTCGAGGGCGTGCGCCAGTCGAGCTGAATTTCGAGCCGCGAACCCTTGCGGTCGCACTGGAACATAAGCGGATGGCCCTCGGCCAGGTACAGCCGCCCGCCCGGCCTCAGCAATCCGGCCACCACCCGGCCCCAGCGGAAGATGTCGCCCAGCCAGTTCACCGCGCCCCAGGTGATGAACACCATATCGTGCTCCCGGCCGAGCACCTCGACCGCGTCGTAGACCGAAGCCTCGGCGAATCGGACATCGGCGCCCGCCCGTTCCGCAAAGTTCCTGGCCGCCGCGATCGCCGCCGGTGAGAAATCGAGACCGGTGACGCTTCGTGCGCCGAGATGCTTCAGGCTGATCGTGTCCAGCCCGATATGGCATTGCAGATGAGCGATATCCATGCCGAAGATGTCGCCGATCTCGCCTGATTCGAGCGAAAAAAGGCTGGAGCCGCCGGCCAGCACATTGGCAATGCGATAGCTTCCGGTCGGATCTGTCGCATGCAGTGCCGCACGGTCATCCCAGTTCAGGCGGTTCGCCGCTGAAAATTCGTCCACCCACAGTCCCCTCGAACAAAGGCGAATTCGCAATTTTGTGCATGTCGCCCGAAAGCGTCCCAGGTTTCGGGAGAAACGACATGCACAAGCAAGAAGCTGCAGCGACCGCCGAATCCCATTAGGCGCGACACGCTTTGGCCGGAGCTTAATCTGACGCGGCGGCCGTGACCACCTTGGGCCCGACGGTTTCTCGCGGCGGCAGCTGCTCGGGTTCGCCTTCTTCGAAAACCTGTCTTGTGAACCATTCGGTCAAGCGGGCGAGCTCGGGGCCGAGAACGCGGTCGTCGCCGACCGGCGCCACGATGCCACGGATTTCGGCGACAAAAGCTTGCAGGGCGGGTGGCGCGGACCGGTCGGTGATATGCAGGGCCTGCGATGCGACCACCGCCAGCATGGCCATGGCCGCGTCGAGGCAGCGACCCGCCCGTTCCTCCTTCGCCCAGGCGAAGAAAACCGTCGTCGCGACATCGTCCTGGCCGGATCCGGCCGATTCGGTGCCGGGAATGAAGGTGCGTTGCGCGGCAAGCTTCGCCTGCTCCAGATAGCCGGTGATCGCCATCGGGATGTAGCCGACATTGCCGTGGCCGTCGCTGTCGCTCGGGTGGCGTCCGTTCATCAGAAGGTCGGGCAACAGCGACACCTTGCCGTTCAACAGCTTCGAGGCGTGGCGGTCGCACAGCAGGCACAGGTCGGCCCAGATGGCCGCAAGATCGTCGAGCGCCGGCGTCGCCATCGCGTTGTGATAGCCCCCGGTGCTGATGCAGCGCCCGAGCGGGTGGTCCGCATCCGGCGGCACGTAGACCGGATTGTCGGACACCGAGCTCAGCGACACCGTTGCGGCGCGCTCGGCCGAGGCAAGGGCGCGATGCGCCTGCCCCAGCACGCGTGGCACGATGCGATAGCTGACCGGCGCCTGGTAATTTCGCCGCCCGTGCCCGGCGCCTTGCAGGAAGCGCCGCAGCCCTGCGAGTGCGGCGGCTTCATGCTCATCGCCCCACAGCACATCGAGCGCTGCGTCGTAATGTTCCAGCGGCGCGCGAAACGCCTCGATCGACAGCGCGAACACCTTTTGCGCCATCTCTACCCGCCGGCTGGCCGCCAGGGCTGCATCGGCCACAAGTGCCGCCGCGCAGGGCGAGCCGTTGATCAGCGAGCCGCGCTCCTTAACCTCGAGGTCGAAGCGCGCCGAAAGGGCGGCAAACAGCGGGTAGAGCGCCAGGATTTCGCCGGCGCCGCCCTGGCCGGAGGCAGACACCGCCGGCAGCGGTCCGCCGTCGAGCATGGCGGCGACGGCAAGCGCGATGCGCGGCGAGGTCGCCGCATTGCCTTCGATGAAATTGGTCAGCCGGGCAAGCACGATCGCCCGGACCACGCGCTCGGGCAGCGGATCGCCGAACGAGGTCGCCGCCGCGAATGCCTTGATACGGGCGTGGCGCTCGCGCTCATCCTTTTCCAGCCGCCGGCTGGCCAGTTCGCCCATCGCGGTGGTCACGCCGTAGATGATCGGCTCGGGATCGCTGTCGATCAGCCGCAGGAACAGGTCGCGGCATTCCGCGATGCACCGCAGCGCCTGATCGCAGAAACGGACGTCCTCGCCTTTCCAGGCGACGCGATAGACTGTTTCGAGGTTGATGTCGGTACGGGCGTCGAGCGTGACGGTCATGATCCATCCTGCGGGGAGAGCGGTCCGCAGAATTGCCGACAATCACCATGCACGCAAAGAAAAAGGCGGCTTAAAAAGCCGCCTTTTTGCAATTGCGATAAATGCCAGGATCTTATTCGGCCTTGGCAGCCTCGGCCTTTTCGGCTTCAGCAGCGGCGGCTGCGGCCTTGGCTTCGGCGGCGTCCTGCGCTGCCTTCTCGGCGGCCAGGGCTTCCGCCGCGGCGATCTTCTCGGCCTCGATACGGGCCTTCTCGGCGTTCAGCGCATCGCGCTCGGCATCGTTGAGCTTGCGGGCGCGCACGCCGGTGTTTTCCGAAATACGGGCCGACTTGCCGCGACGGTCACGCAGGTAATAGAGCTTGGCGCGGCGAACCTTGCCGCGGCGCACGATTTCGACGCCCTCGACCATCGGCGAGAAGACCGGGAACACGCGCTCGACGCCTTCGCCGTAGGAAATCTTGCGGACGGTGAAATTTTCCTGGAAGCCGGCGCCGGAGCGGGCGATGACGACGCCCTCATAGGCCTGCACGCGGGTGCGGCTGCCTTCGGTGACGCGCACCTGGACGCGGACGGTGTCGCCCGGCTGGAATTCGGGGAGCTTGCGCTTGGCTTCGATCTTGGCGGCCTGTTCGGCCTCGAGCTGACGGATGATGTCCATCGCGAAATACCTCTTCTTGCTTCTCGACAGCCAGAGCGCCCGGCGCTTGCCTTGCAGTTCTAAGACCGCGTGGCTATGCCTCTTCTTCCCGAACGGGTCGAAAGAGGCAGGGGCGAATTCACCGCACTTATTGACGGGTCCGGTCGATTATTCTTCCGGTTCGGGCGGGCTCATACAGCCATTTCAGCACTTTGTCACGCCTTTGCGGCGTCTTTTTTGCCGCATCGACGCGCCGTCCTGGCCATCCCGGCGCAAATCCGGCCCGCCGCAATCGGCAAGCTACAGCGCCGCGCGTCTTATCAGACGCGCAAAGGTCGCTGTTGCACCTGAATTGCTTGCATCGTCCGCCCGGGCTTCCTACAGACCGGCGAGCGCAGCGAATTTTGACATTCGCATCCCGCTAATGCATGTCGCCCGAAAGTGTCCTCGGTTTCGGGAGAACGACATGCAAAAACAAAAAGCTACAGTGTGGCCGCCGAATCCCATTCGGCGCGACACGCAGTAGGCGAACCATCAAGCAGGTATCCCTTGTCCCTCACCCTGGTCGGCATCCTCTTTCTCGCAGGTTTCCTGTCGGGCGTTGTCAATGCGATCGCCGGCGGAGGCACTTTCCTCACCTTCGGCGCGCTTACCCTCGCCGGCTTGCCCCCGATCTCGGCCAACGCCACCTCATCGATCGCCCAGTTTCCCGGCTACATCACCTCCACCTACGCCTATCTCGCCGACATCCGCCTGATGTGGCGCGGCGCTTTGGCGCTTGCCGCAATCTCGGCCATCGGCGCGCTTGCCGGGGCGCTCATCCTTCTGTCGCTCGACAATGTCTCGTTCCGCGTCATGGTGCCATGGCTGCTGCTTGCCGCGACCGCGCTGTTCGCAGCCGGTCCGTGGCTGCGCCCGAAAAGCCAGGCGCAACCTCCTCATGGCGCGCCCACCTCGCTTGCTGGCCGCGTCGTGCAGTTCTTCACATCCATTTATGGCGGCTTTTTCGGCGCCGGCATGGGCGTGATGATGCTGGCGACCCTAGGCCTCACGGAAGGCGGTGACTACCACCGCCTCAATGCGCTGAAGAACCTGCTGTCCATTGTCATCGCGGCCGTTGCCATTGTCATCTTCGCCTCGGGCGGCATCGTCTCCTGGTGGGCGGCGGCCGCCATGGTTCCGGGCGTGGCGCTTGGTGGTTATGCCGGCGTGTGGACGGCCCGCCGCGTGCCGCAAGGCATGGTCCGCGCCTTCGTCGTGGCGGTCGGCCTGTTCCTGGCGGTCTATTATTTCGTAACGGGTTGAGCTGGCTTTTTGGCCATCAGATCCGGCCGCCGCTCGGCGGTCAGCTTCTCCGCCTCGGCGCGCCGCCATTTGGCGATTTTCGCATGATTGCCGGAGGTCAGCACCTCGGGGATCGGCAGGCCTTCGAACTCCTGCGGGCGGGTGTAATGCGGATGTTCGAGCAGCCCGTTTTCGAAACTCTCTTCCTCGCCGGAAGCTTCGTTGCCCATCACCCCGGGCAACAGCCTCACGATCGCATCGAGCAGCACATGTGCGGCAACCTCGCCACCCGAGAGGATGTAATCGCCGATGGAAATCTCTTCCAATTGTCGCGCATCGATGATGCGCTGGTCGACGCCTTCGAAGCGTCCGCACAGGATGACCGCGCCCGGTCCGGCGGCGAGCTCACGCACCCGTTCCTGCGTCAGCGGCCTGCCGCGCGGGCTCATCAGCAATCTGGGGCGCAAGTCGCCTTCGGGGGAAGCCGCATCGATCGCCCTCGCCAGGACATCGGCGCGCATCACCATGCCGGCGCCGCCACCAGCCGGCGTGTCGTCGACGCTGCGGTGCCGGTCGGTGGCGAAGTCGCGGATCTGCACCGCCTCCAGCGACCAGGTCCCGGCCTCCAGCGCGCGGCCGGCCAGCGACAGGCCAAGGGCTGCAGGAAACATTTCGGGATAAAGCGTCAGCACCGTGGCGCGGAAACTCACCGGTTGCCCCCGGCGTCCTTCGGTCCGCGCGGACGCCGTCTTGTGATGAAGCCGGCAGCGTCGTCGCCGTCTCCGCCATCCTCGCCTTCGTCGTCCTCATCGTCGACGAGGCCCGCAGCAACGGGATCGACGCGGATGAAGCCGGCGCTGACCGCGATCTGCGGCACCGCTGCCGCAGTGAACGGCACCAACACTGTCTGCCGGTTGTCGAGTGCGATCTCGAGCAGGTCCCCGCCGCCGAAATTCTGCACCGCGGTCACCTTGCCGAGCGTTCCGCCGGTTTCGTCCTGCACCGCCAGGCCGACCAGGTCGGCGTGGTAGAACTCATCGTCCTCCAATTCTTCCGGCAACGCCGAGCGGTCGACGAAAAGTTCGATGCCGGTCAGCGCCTCCGCCGCGTTGCGGTCGGCAATACCCTTGAACCGCACCACCACGACCTCGTTGGCCGGCCGTATGGCCGTGATCTCGAAGGCGCGGCCGTCGCGGGCGTAGAGCGGCCCGTAATCGGCCAGCGCCAGCGGGTCGCCGGTGAAGGTTTTCACGCGCAATTCGCCCTTGATGCCGTGGGCGGCGCCGATCACGGCCATCTGGACGGGTTTCTTGAGTTTCGACATCGCAGTTTCACGGGTTGCTAAGATCGGTCGGTCAATAGTGACTTATTCAATCGGACGGTCGCTGCCAATGCAGGAATTCCTTATCTCGGCCAGACAGGACCTTCTCGACGCCCGCGCCGACTGGCTGAAAGTGCTCGGCAGCGAAAGGCGGCTGGCCGCGCTGACGCTCGACGCCTATGAGCGCGACACCCGCCAGTTCTTCCAGTTTCTCACCGGCCATTGCGGCGGCCCGCCGGGCATCGCCGACATCCGCGAATTGCGCACCGCGGACCTGCGCGCCTATCTCTCCTACCGCCGCTCCGGCGGCGCGGGAGCCCGCACGCTGGGGCGCGGGCTGGCCGGCGTTCGCTCTTTCCTGCGCTTTCTCGAGCGGCGCGGCCTTGCCAACGCCGCCGGCGCTGCCGCGCTGCGCGCGCCCAAGCAACCGAAATCGCTGCCCAAGCCGCTGACCGCCGTGGACGCAAAACGCGTCGTCTCGTCGGGCGAACAACTTGCCGAAGAGCCCTGGATTGCCGCGCGCAACGCCGCGGTGCTGACCTTGCTCTATGGCTCCGGCCTGCGCATTTCCGAGGCGCTCGGCCTTTCCGGCGGCGATCTCGCCAGCCCCGGCGACACCGTGCTGCGCATCACCGGCAAGGGCGGCAAGACGCGGCTGGTGCCGGTGCTGCCCGTCGCCCTGCAGGCGGTCGCCGAATATCGCCGCCTGTGCCCGTATGACCTCGATGCGCGAGGCCTGCTGTTCCGCGGCGCACGTGGCGGCGCGTTGCAGCCGGCGATCGTCCAGCGCGAGATGCAGAAGATGCGCTCCGCGCTCAACCTGCCGGCGACGGCGACGCCACACGCACTGCGCCATTCCTTCGCCACCCACCTGCTCGGCCGCGGCGGCGACCTCAGGACCATCCAGGAACTGCTCGGCCATGCCAGCCTGTCGACGACGCAGATCTATACCGGCGTCGACACCCAGCGACTGCTCGAAATCTACGAAGCCGCGCACCCGCGCGCCTGACGGCGCTCGGCCGCGACAATTCTCGGCTCGCGGTTAACAGTTTCGCCGCTTTTTCCACCTAGGAATCGCGGCATGAAGCGCCTCCTCACCATCGCCGACCGTGCGACCCTCCTGTCGCTGAAGCTGCTCTGCGCGGCCAACATCCTGTTCCTGATCTCATTCCTCGTCATCATGGCGCTGGCGACCGGCAGGGCGCGCGCCGAAATGCCGGCCTGCACCGGCCACGACATGATGGCTGAGATGCAGAAATCCGATCCCGCGGGCCTGGCGGCAATCCGCGTCGAGGCCGACAAGACACTGAACGGCAAGGGCCTGCTGTGGAAGGTCGAGAAGGACGGGCGCACTTCCTACCTGTTCGGCACCATGCACCTGACCGATCCGCGCGTCACCAGCCTGACGCCGGCGGCACGCAAGGCCTTCGATGCATCCGACACCGTCGTCATCGAGACGACTGACGTGCTCGACAAGGCCAGGATGATGGCTGCGCTGATGGCGAAGCCGGAACTGACCATGTTCACCGACGCCACGACGCTGACGTCCCTGTTGCCGCAGGGGGAAGTCGAGAGCGTCAACAAGGCGCTCGATGCCCGCGGCATTCCGCCGGCCAGCGTCACCAAGATGAAGCCGTGGATCCTGTCGGCGATGCTGGCGCTGCCGGCCTGCGAGGTGGCCCGCCAGTCGGCCGGCGCCCCTGTGCTCGACGTGAAGCTCGCCGATGATGCCAAGGCCGCCGGCAAATCGGTCGAGGGCCTCGAAACCGCGGTCAGCCAGTTGGAGGCGATGGCCTCGCTGCCGATGGATTTTCACGTCAGGGGTCTGGTCGACACGCTGAAGCTCGGCAACCGCATCGACGACGTCATCGAGACGATGATCGCGCTTTACGTGAAGGGCGACACCGGCACCTTCTGGCCGCTGTTCAAGGCGGCATTGCCGAGCGAGGGCCAGGACGAAGCGGGTTACGCCGCCTTCGAGGAGGCCATGATCAAGACCCGCAACAAGACGATGGTCGAGCGCGCCGAGCCTATTTTTCAGCGCAGCAAGGCCTTCATGGCGGTCGGCGCCCTGCATCTGCCGGGGCCGGAAGGGTTGATCGAGCTGTTTCGCAAGGACGGCTACACGGTCACCGTCGCCGACCTCTAACCTTGCGGGCCGGCAACCCGCGCCAGCATCGCCGGAACGATGATGCGGTGGAACGGCATGATAACCGCAAGATAGGCGCGGCCGAACCAGTTGTGCGGCGCGACCAGCGTCGTGGCGCTGACCTCCTGCAGCCCTTCGCCGAGTTCCTTCAGCTCGACCACCAGCCGAAAATCCAGATGCCGGTCGTCGAGGCCCAGAACGATCCGCGACGCGGTCTGGCTCAATAGGGGAAACATGCCGATGCGCCGCTGCTGCGAAGGCAGGTCGGCCACAGCTGTCTTCAGCCCGAACGGCCGAACCAAAAGGTTGCGCAGCGCCATCAGCCGGCCGATCCATGCCGGCCGGTCGGCGAATGCCCGTCCGGTGGCGGTCATCACATCAAGCCGCTGCCCGCTGACCACCACTGCAAAGCGGTCGGCAAAGCGAGCGCCCGGCAAAAATTCGCTGAAATTGGAAAGGTTCGGCGCCACGGGCATGTCGTTGACCTCCGCTGGAGCATTTTGCAGCCAAATGGAATCATTTGGCGTCCGCATAAATACGGCAAAACAAATGCTTAGAGCGAGTTGCCGGTTCTAAAAGAACCGGAACGGCTCTAGCTCATCTCGGTCGAGCCTACCCCCTTTCGACAAGCTTCGCGGCGTGGCGAAACGCCGCCAACGGTGCTGAAATCCACGGCCGTTCACGCAAAGCGTGATTTGGCGCTTTCCTGAGCCTCTGTTAGCATTTTGCCGTAACGTCAAGCGAGGAGATGAGCATGACCCGCATCCTTGTTGTTGCCGCCGCCCTTGGCCTTGGTCTCTCGGCTGCGTCGGCATGCGAATTCCAGCGTTCCGCCGAACTTGACCGGACTGTCGTGGCAAGCGTCACGCCAAGCGAGATGCAGTCGACGCCGGCCACCGCGCCGATCCCGACGCAAGATCCCGTGACCGTTCCGGCCGAAGAGGCCGAATAGAGCATTCAGTTTGCGCTAAGTAGGACCTGGATGGCCCGGTCGCAATCGCGTCCGGGCGTTTGTGTTTTCCATACAGATGAAACCGTTTTCCGTTTCGCGCGTTATCTTGCACCGCAACAACGGAGAAACCGTAATGGCCAGTCCTGCCCGCAATACGGATCCGCGCGATCCGCTCGACCCGATCCAGCCGGCGAACGCCGATCCGTTGAACCCGAATCCGTATCCCTCGGCGGCTGATCCCCGCAGCGACACCCGCACCATCATGCAGCAGTCTTCCGGCGGCAGCACCGGCATCCTGATCGCCGCTGTCGTGGCGGTTCTCGCTGTCGTCGCTTACTTCATGTTCGCCGGCGGCACGCCGACGACCACCGACCAAGCCGCGCCGCCTCCGGCAACAACGGAATCCGCTCCGGCGACGCCACCAGCCGCGACGCCGCCCGCCGACACCACGGCGCCCGCGCCTGATGCGACTGCGCCTGCAGCACCGGCACCT
Organism: Neomesorhizobium albiziae; assembly: GCF_900114255.1. GTDB lineage: Bacteria > Pseudomonadota > Alphaproteobacteria > Rhizobiales > Rhizobiaceae > Neomesorhizobium > Neomesorhizobium albiziae. The sequence continues at coordinate 107,818 of NZ_FOSL01000004.1, forward strand.
GACGCCACCGCGCCTGCCGAACCGGCACCGGCTCCGGCTGAGCCCGCACCGTCAGATGCTGCCCCTGCCCCGGCAGAGCCTGCTCCGGCGCCTGCAACGCCTCCGGCACAGTAAGTTCGAGAGTAAGCGTACCTCGTAAAAGAACGGCCCGCTTTGGCGGGCCGTTCGCATTTCAGCACCAAGTTCGGCGATTAGATATGGATCGGCTTGTAGAAGGTCGCCAGCGCTGCCTCCTTCATGGCCTCCGACATGGTCGGATGCGCATGGCACGTGCGGGCGAGGTCCTCCGACGAGCCGCCAAACTCCATCAGCACGGCGATCTCATGGATCATCTCTCCGGCGCCGAAGCCGACGATATGCCCGCCCAGCACCCGGTCGGTCGCCTTGTCGGCGAGAATCTTCACGAAACCATCGGTGTGGTTCATCGCACGGGCGCGGCCATTCGCGGTGAACGGGAACTTGCCTGCCTTGTATTCGATGCCGGCCTTCTTGAGCTCCTCTTCGGTCTTGCCGACCGAAGCCACTTCGGGGCTGGTATAGACGACGCTCGGAATGACGTCGTAGTTCACATGGCCCGCTTGTCCCGCGATGATCTCCGCCACCGCGACGCCTTCGTCCTCGGCTTTGTGGGCGAGCATCGGCCCGGCGATCACGTCGCCGATCGCAAATATGCCGGCGACGTTGGTCTTCAGGTGGGCATCGGTCTTCACCCGGCCGCGCTCGTCGAGCGCGACGCCGGCCTCGGCGAGGCCGAGGCCTTCCGTGTAGGGTTTGCGGCCGGTTGCCACCAGCACCACATCGGCTTCGATCGTCTCGGCGGCGCCGCCCGCGACGGGCTCGAACGTCACGGTCGCGCCCTTCTTCGCCTTCTCGACGCCGGTCACCTTGGCGCCGAGCTTGAACGCGATGTCCTGCTTGGCGAGCATCCGCTGGAACTGTTTCGCCACTTCGCCATCCATGCCGCCGAGGATGGTGTCGAGATATTCGACCACGGTAACCTTGGCGCCGAGCCGCGCCCACACCGAGCCGAGCTCCAGCCCGATGACGCCGCCGCCGACCACCACCATGGTGCCCGGCACCTTGTCGAAATCGAGCGCACCGGTCGACGACACGATCACCTTCTCGTCGAATGCAACCTCGACGCCTGGAATGCCGGCGACATCGGAGCCGGTGGCGATCACGATGTTCTTGGTTTCGACCTCCTGCACGGAGCCGTCTGCGGCGGTGACCGCGACCTTGCCGGCGCCAAGCACCTTGCCGGTGCCGCGCAGCACGTCGATCTTGTTCTTCTTCATCAGGAAATCGAGGCCCTTGGTGTTCTGCTCCACCGTCTGGGTCTTGTGCGTAAGCATCTGCTTGAGGTTGAGCTTCGGCTTGCCGACCTCCACACCCAGCGCCTCGAAGGAATGGCCGGCTTCCGCGAAAATCTCGGAAGCATGCAGCAGCGCCTTGGAGGGAATGCAGCCGATATTGACGCAGGTGCCGCCATGCGTCGGGCGTTTCTCGACCACTGCGGTCTTCAGCCCAAGCTGTGCCGCCTTGATGGCGCATACATAGCCGCCAGGGCCGGTACCGATGACAATGACGTCGTAAGCCATAAAATCAAGTCCTTCTATCTGGCGGTCAGCGGCCGCCGCTCACATTCAAAAGCGCGCCCGTTATATAGGTTGCCTCGTTCGACAAAAGCCAAAGGATCGCTCTCGCGACCTCGTCGGCGGTTCCCTCGCGTTTCATCGGCACCACATCGCGCATTGCCGCGGCACGACCCGGCTGGCCTCCGGACGCGTGGATCTCGGTGTCGATGATGCCGGGCCTTACCGCGTTCACACGGATGCCCTCGGTGGCGACCTCTTTTGACAGCCCCACGGTAAACGTGTCGATCGCGCCCTTCGAGGCGGCGTAGTCGACATATTCGCCCGGCCCGCCCAGCAGGGCCGCGACGGAGGAGACATTGACGATGGCGCCGCCCTGGCCGCCATGCCTGGTCGACATCCGTTTGATCGCCTCGCGGGCGCACAGGAAGGAGCCGATCACGTTGATGCGCATCATGCGCTCCAGCCGCGCCAGGTCCATTTCGTCGACGCGCTGCTTGCGGTCGACCACGCCGGCATTGTTGACCAATGCGTCGAGCCGCCCGAACCGGCGGTCGACCGCCTCGAACATCGCCAGTACGTCGGCCTCGCTGCCGACATCGCCCTTGAACGCAACTGCCTCGCCGCCGCCGGCTTCGATCGCCCGCACCAGCGCTTCGGCAGAGGCTTCGTTGGCGGCATAGTTGACCGCGACACGGTAGCCGGCGCCGGCAGCGAACCTGCAGACTGCCGCGCCGATGCCGCGCCCGCCGCCGGTCACCAGAACGGTTTTTGCGCCGCCGCTCACTCCTGGCATCCCTTCATCTCGAACACGTCCCACGGCGTCTTCGCCAGGCCTTCTGGGCCAAAAGCAGTTGCGGCGCTTAGCGATGGGCCAAGGTCCGGGAAAATCAGCTTCGACGGCGCAGCAGACCCTTCGGCCGGCAGCAATGCGATATTGCCCTGATGGTCCGACGTGTAGATGACGCCCTGCCACACCGTGCAGACCGCCAGTTCCTCGCCCGTCACGTCGCCCTCCGGGCATTTGTGCATCAACAGGCCGTTCGGGCGCCCCGCATCCTCACCCCACATCACGATGCCGTCGAGCACGACATCCTTCTCCAGGATCATGCGAAACGTGTTGGTGGTCGCCGCCGACTTTTCGGTCGGCATGAAGTTGATCTCGGCAACCTTGTCGCGGTCGCCATAGACGGAAAGTTCGATGGGACAGGCGGCGAGCGCCATGGAGGTCACGACAAGACCGGCGATCAGTGCAACGACCCCCGCAATCGATTTCCCCCTGCGGGCAGCATCCGTCATTTCGGACCCCTTACCGTGGACCGAAACGTCCGCCGGGGGATGATCGCCGGCCCGCCGGTCTGGCATGACGCATTGTCATGCCGCCGACATCAGCCGAACGAGCATCAGCACCAGACCGACGATCGAGACTAGCCAGATCAGCGTCCGCACCACCGGCGTTCCAGCCGCGTAGAAGACGACGTAAACGACGCGCGCGATGAGCCACAGCACCGCCCCGGTGGCAGCAATGCCGCCGGTTTTTCCGGTAACGACCAGCGCCAGCACCAGTGCGACGAACCCCGGATAGGTTTCAAGCAGGTTGTGCAGCGCCCGCAACAGCCGTCCTGCAACGACGTTGCGCGAGACGCGCCCCTCGTCGCGCGGGCTGAACAGGTACTTCGGCCCCAGATCGTATGTGGCGAATGCCTGTGCCAGAACTTGCACGATCAGGAGCACGATGCTCCAGCCCAGAACCCAGATTTCCGTGGATGCGGCAGCAGCTTCCATATCGGCCTCCCAGCCCCCGGCGATCCGGAATGGGCCGCCTTTTTAGTGTCTGAATCAAAAAGCGGCAGGTCGAGGCGAAAATGGCGATTTCGAGAACCGGCGCGCAGCGTACGTTCAGCTACGTGAGCACCGGAAGCGGAGAAATCGCCATTTGCAGCCCGGCATGACGACTTTTGGATCAGACACTTAGAGATCAAGCACCAAACGCTCCGGATCTTCAAGGCTCTCCTTGACCCGCACGAGGAAGGTCACCGCCTCCTTGCCGTCGACGATGCGGTGGTCGTAGCTCAGCGCCAGGTACATCATCGGGCGGATGACGATCTGGCCGCCGACCACCACCGGCCGCTCCTGGATCTTGTGCATGCCGAGGATGCCCGACTGCGGCGCGTTGAGGATCGGCGTCGACATCAGCGAACCGTAAACGCCGCCGTTCGAAATGGTGAAGGTGCCGCCCTGCATGTCGGCAACGGTCAGCTTGCCGTCACGCGCCGCCAGCCCCAGCCGACCGATCTCCTTCTCTATCTCGGCGATCGACATCGAATCCGCATCGCGCACCACAGGCACGACGAGGCCCTTCTCGGTGCCGACGGCGACGCCGATATGGGCGAAGTTCTTGTAGATGATGTCGGTGCCGTCGATCTCGGCATTGACGGCCGGTATCTCCTTCAGCGCGTGCGTCACCGCCTTGGTGAAGAAGCCCATGAAGCCGAGTTTGACGCCATGCTTCTTCTCGAACACGTCCTTGTACTTGTTGCGCAGGTCCATCACCGCCTTCATGTCCACCTCGTTGAAGGTGGTCAGCATGGCGGCGGTCGACTGCGCTTCCTTCAGGCGCCGCGCGATGGTCTGGCGCAGCTTGGTCATGCGCACGCGCTCTTCGCGCGGTGCGTCGTCGGCGGACGAAGGCGCGCGCGCGACAACCGGCGCGGCTTTCGGCGCTTCCGCCGGCTGCGAGGGAACGCCCCTGGCGATTGCCTCCAGCACGTCCCCCTTGAGCACCTGGCCGCGCTTGCCGGAACCGGCAACCTGATCGGCCGAAAGGTTGCTTTCCTCCAGCAGCTTCGAGGCGGCCGGCGCCGGCGGCATATCGGTCTTGCCGGCGGGCTTCCTTTCCTCGATGGGCGATTCGCCGGCGATCTTCGCCGTCTTTTCGGCGGCTTCCTTCACCGTTTCGGCGCCGGAATTGCCGGCGGCCTGCGCAACCGCGTCCGGCTTGGCGGCGGCTGCCGCGCCACCGGCTGCGCCGATGACGCCAAGCAGCGCACCGAGGCCGACGGTCTCGCCTTCCTTGGCGGCGATCTCCGACAGTGTGCCGGCCGCCGGTGCGGGCACTTCCACCGTCACCTTGTCGGTTTCGAGTTCCACCAGCGGCTCGTCGGCGGCAATCGCGTCGCCGACCTTCTTGAACCACTTGCCGATGGTTGCCTCGGAGACCGATTCGCCGAGGGTGGGGACGCGGATTTCGGTAGCCATGGGTCTTTTGTCCGTTTCTTGCTGTGTACGGTTAGATCATTCGCCGAGCGCGTCGTCGAGCAATGCCTGCAGCTGGGCGAGGTGCTTCGACATCAGGCCGGTTGCCGGCGAGGCGGCCGCCGGCCGGCCCGTGTAGCGAACACGCTGATGCTTGGCATCGATGTGGGCGAGCACCCATTCCAGATACGGATCGATGAAGGACCAGGCGCCCATGTTCTTGGGCTCCTCCTGGCACCACACCATCTCGGCGCCCCTGAACCGCGACAGTTCGGTGATCAGCGCCTTGGCCGGGAATGGATAAAGCTGTTCGACGCGCAGCAGGTAGATGTCGTTGATGCCGCGCTTTTCGCGCTCCTCGTAGAGGTCGTAATAGACCTTGCCCGAGCACAGCACGACGCGGCGGATCTTCGAATCCTTCACCAGCTTGATCGGCTGGTCCTTGAGCATCTGCGCATCGTCCCACAAAAGCCGGTGGAACGAGCTCTCGCCCGAGATTTCGGCGATGGTCGAGACCGCCCGCTTGTGGCGCAGCAGCGACTTCGGCGTCATCAGGATCAGCGGCTTGCGGAAATCGCGCTTCAGCTGCCGGCGTAGCGTGTGGAAATAGTTGGCCGGCGTGGTCGGGTAGACCACCTGCATGTTGTCTTCGGCGCACAGCTGCAGGAAACGCTCCAGCCGGGCCGACGAATGCTCCGGACCCTGCCCTTCGTAACCATGCGGCAACAGGCAGACGAGGCCCGACATTCTGAGCCACTTGCGCTCGCCCGACGAGATGAACTGGTCGAACACCACCTGCGCGCCGTTAGCGAAATCGCCGAACTGGGCTTCCCACAAGGTCAGCGCATTCGGCTCGGCCAGCGAATAGCCGTACTCGAAGCCGAGCACCGCCTCTTCCGAGAGCATCGAGTTGATGACCTCGTAGTTGGCCTGCGCGGCCGACAGGTTGTTGAGCGGGATATAGCGCCGCTCGTCGCGCTGGTCGTAGAGCACCGAGTGGCGCTGCGAGAAGGTGCCGCGCTCGGAATCCTGGCCGGAAAGCCGGATCGGATTGCCGTCGAGCAGGATCGAGCCGAAGGCCAGCGCTTCGCCGGTCGACCAGTCGATGCCTTCGCCCGATTCGATCATCTTGCGCCGCGTCTCGAGGAAGCGGCCGATCGTCTTGTGGGCCTCGAAATCGGCGGGAACCTCGGTCAGCTTCTTGCCGATTTCCTTCAGCGTCTTCACCGGCACGGCGGTCTTGCCGCGCCGCTGTTCGTCCTGGTTATCGGCGGTGCGCAGACCCGACCACGCGCCATCCAGCCAGTCGGCTTTGTTGGGCTTGTACTGCTGGCCGACTTCCCATTCCGATTCGAGATGGGCGCGCCAGTCGGCCTTCATCTTCTCGTATTCGCCTTCCGACAGCAGGCCGGCCGAGATCAGCTTGTCGGCATAGATCTGCGCCGTCGACCGCTGGGTGCGGATCTTGCGGTACATGATCGGCTGGGTGAATGCCGGCTCGTCGCCTTCATTGTGGCCGAAGCGGCGGTAGCAGAACATGTCGACGACCACCGGCTTGTGGAACGTCATGCGGAATTCCGTCGCCACCTTGGCGGCGTAGACAACCGCTTCCGGATCGTCGCCGTTGACGTGGAAGATCGGCGCTTCGATCATCTTGGCCACATCCGACGGATAGGGCGAAGAGCGCGAGAAACGCGGATTGGTGGTGAAGCCGATCTGGTTGTTGATGATGAAGTGCAGCGTGCCGGCGACGCGGTGGCCGCGCAGGCCCGACAGGCCGAGGATTTCGGCGATCACGCCCTGGCCGGCGAAAGCCGCATCGCCGTGAAGCAGCAGCGGCAGCACCTTGGCGCGTTCCTCCAGCGGCACGATTTCGCCGCGCGTTCGGCCGGCGAACTGGTCCTGCTTGGCGCGTGCCTTGCCCATCACCACGGGGTCGACGATTTCCAGGTGGGAGGGATTGGCGGTCAGCGACAAGTGCACCTTGTTGCCGTCGAACTCGCGGTCCGACGAAGCGCCGAGATGGTATTTCACGTCGCCGGAACCTTCCACGTCGTCGGGTGCGTATGAACCGCCCTTGAACTCGTGGAAGATGGCCCGGTGCGGCTTGGCCATCACCTGGCTGAGCACGTTGAGCCGGCCGCGGTGGGCCATGCCGAGCACTATTTCCTTCATGCCCAGGGCGCCGCCGCGCTTGATGATCTGCTCGAGCGCCGGGATCAGCGATTCGCCGCCGTCGAGGCCGAAGCGCTTGGTGCCCTTGTACTTGACGTCGATGAACTGCTCGAAACCTTCGGCCTCGACCAGCTTCTGCAGGATCGCCTTCTGGCCCTCGGCGGTGAAGGCGACGCGCTTGTCCTGTCCTTCGATGCGTTCCTGTATCCACGCCTTCTCCCTGGGGTCGGAGATGTGCATGAACTCGACGCCGAGCGTCGAGCAGTAGGTCCGCTTGAGGATTTCCAGCATATCGCGGATGGTGGCGTATTCGAGCCCCAGCACCTTGTCGATGAAGATGCGGCGGTCATAGTCGGCCTCGGTGAAGCCGTAGGCTTCCGGAGACAGTTCCTTGTAGTCCTCGAGCGGCTTGGCGAGCCCCAGCGGATCGAGGTCGGCATGCAGGTGGCCGCGCATGCGGTAGGCGCGGATCATCATGATGGCGCGCACCGAATCGCGCGTCGCGCGCAGCACATCGGCATCGGATATGGCGGCGGCGCCGTTGGTCGCCTTCTCCTTGATCCTCTTCTCGATGTGTTTCTCGACGGTGCCCCAGTCGCCATCCAGCGCCGAGACCAGTTCGCCATTGGCGGCCACCGGCCAGTTCGGCTTCGTCCAGGACGCGCCTTCGGCGTTTTTCTTCACGTCGCCGGCATCATCCTGCAGCGCGCCGAAGAAATCCTGCCACTCCGCCGCGACCGAGGATGCGTCCTCCTTGTAGCGGGCGTAGAGGTCCTCGATGTAGTCGGCATTGCCGCCATAGAGGAAAGAGGTGAGGGAAAACTGGTCGTTGGCCTGATCTTGTCGTGCCATTTTTGTCCTGCGGAGCAAGCGCTCCGTCTCCTTTGTCAGGGTGAATGGTAAAATAGCGAATGATGAATGGTGATTTCCGGATGACCAGACTTCCATTCACCATTCACTGTTCACCATTCACTATCCCTTGATCGCCTCGACCAAGGTCGTGCCGAGGCGCGCCGGTGACGGCGACACCCGGATGCCCGCGGCTTCCATCGCCGCAATCTTGTCTTCTGCGCCGCCCTTGCCGCCTGAAATTACCGCGCCCGCATGGCCCATGGTGCGGCCGGCGGGTGCTGTGCGCCCGGCGATGAAGCCGGCCATCGGCTTCTTGCGGCCACGCTTGGCTTCGTCCTTGAGGAACTGTGCTGCGTCTTCCTCGGCCGAACCGCCGATCTCGCCGATCATGATGATCGACTTGGTCTCGTCGTCGGCCAGGAACATCTCCAGCACGTCGATGAATTCGGTGCCCTTGACCGGGTCACCGCCGATGCCGACCGCGGTGGTCTGGCCGAGCCCTGCATTGGTGGTCTGGAACACCGCCTCATAGGTAAGCGTTCCCGAGCGCGAAACAACGCCCACCGAACCCTTGCGGAAGATGTTGCCCGGCATGATGCCGATCTTGCATTCGTCGGGCGTCAGCACTCCCGGGCAGTTCGGCCCGATCAGCCGCGACTTCGACTTGTCGAGCCGCGCCTTGACCTTGACCATGTCCATCACCGGGATGCCTTCCGTGATGCAGACGATCAGCGGGATTTCGGCTTCGATGGCTTCCAGGATGGCTTCGGCGGCACCTGCCGGCGGCACATAGACGACCGAGGCGTTGGCGCCGGTCTTTTCCTTGCCTTCTGCGACCGAGGCGAAGATCGGCAGCTGTGCGCCGCTCTCGACCGAGCCCCACGTCTCGCCGCCCTTTTTCGGATGGATGCCGCCCACCATCTTGGTGCCGTGGTAGGCCAGCGCCTGCTCGGTGTGGAAAGTGCCGGTCTTGCCGGTCAGGCCCTGCACGAGAACCTTGGTGTTCTTGTCGACGAGAATGGACATGGAGGCTCCTAAAGCCGCTTCAAATCGGTGACGGTGAGATCGCTTGTTGCATTGCCGGTGTTGAGCGTGGTCGACGGTTCGAACATCAGCACCACCGGCTCCGGGGTCAGCGACCGTGGCCGGTGCTCGACGCCACGCGGCACGACGATGAAATCGCCTTCGCCGAGCTCGACCGGTCCGTCGCGAAAATCGATGGCGATACGCCCGCGCAGGACGAGAAAGGCCTCGTCCTCGTTTTCATGCGCATGCCAGTCGAAGACTTCGCCAAACTTGGCGACCTTCGCCTGGGAATTGTTCACGTCGCCGGCAATATGCGGATCGAAGACCTTTTCGATCTTGCGGTCCGCCGCCTCGACGAGATTTATCTTGCGCGGGGGCATCGGCTCAGCCCTTTACCGCCTTGACGATCTTCTTGGCCGCGTCGTCGAGATCGTCGGCCGAAATCACGTTCAGGCCGCTCTCGTTGATGATTTTCTTGCCGAGCTCGACATTGGTGCCTTCGAGGCGCACCACCAGCGGCACCTTCAGCCCGACTTCCTTGACCGCCGCGATCACGCCTTCGGCGATGACGTCGCAGCGCATGATGCCGCCAAAAATGTTGACCAGGATGCCCTTCACCGCCGGATCGGCTGTGATGATCTTGAATGCCGCGGTGACCTTTTCCTTGGAAGCGCCGCCGCCGACATCGAGGAAGTTCGCCGGCTCGGCGCCGTAGAGCTTGATGATGTCCATGGTGGCCATGGCAAGGCCGGCGCCGTTGACCATGCAGCCGATATTGCCGTCGAGCGCGACATAGGCGAGGTCGTATTTCGACGCCTCGATCTCCTTTTCGTCTTCCTCCGAAAGGTCGCGCAGCTCGGCGAGCTCCGGATGGCGGAATTCGGCGTTGCCGTCGAACGACACCTTGGCGTCCAGGACCCGGATGCGGCCGTTCTTCATGACGATCAGCGGGTTGACCTCGAGCAGGCTCATGTCCTTCTCGACGAACGCCTTGTAGAGCGTCGGGAATATCGTCCTGGCGTCTTCGGCGGCGGCCCCGTCGAGCTTCAGCGCCTTGCTGAGCGCCGCCACGTCCTTGTCGGTCACGCCGGTTTGCGGGTCGATCGCAACGGTGATGATCTTTTCCGGCGTGTCGTGGGCGACCGCCTCGATGTCCATGCCGCCCTCGGTCGAAACCACGAAGGCGACGCGGCCGACCGTGCGGTCGACCAGGATCGACAGATAGAGCTCGCGCTCGATGTCGGCGCCGTCCTCGATGTAGAGGCGGTTGACCTGCTTGCCGGCCGGGCCGGTCTGCTTGGTCACCAGCGTGTTGCCGAACATCTCGTTGACGTTGGCGACGACGTCGGCCACCGACTTCGCCAGCCGCACGCCGCCCTTGGCGTCGGGGCCGAGTTCCTTGAACTTGCCCTTGCCGCGTCCGCCGGCATGGATCTGGCTTTTCACCACATAGAGTGGACCCGGCAGGCTCTTCGCCGCTGCCTCGGCATCGCTTGCCTTGAGGATGGCGACGCCGTCGGCGACCGGCAGGCCATAGGACTTCAGCAGCTGCTTGCCCTGGTACTCATGAATGTTCATGGCGGCGGTTTTCCTTACTTCGAGGCAAGATTCGGAGCGATCTGGACGCAGGCCTCGCACAGGCCCTGCACCGCCGCGACCGACTTCTCGAACATCTTCTGCTCGGCCTTGTTGAAGTCGATTTCGATGACGCGCTCGACGCCGCCGGCGCCGATCACCACCGGCACGCCGACATACATGTTCTTGACGCCGTACTGGCCGGCGAGGTGCGCCGCACAGGGCAGCACGCGCTTCTTGTCCTTGAGGTAGCTCTCGGCCATCGCGACCGCCGATGCGGCCGGTGCGTAGTAGGCCGAGCCGGTCTTGAGCAGGCCGACAATCTCGCCGCCGCCCTTGCGGGTGCGCTCGACGATCGCCTCGAGCTTCTCGTTGGAGGTCCAGCCCATCTTGACGAGGTCGGGCAGCGGAATGCCGGCAACGGTGGAGTAGCGCACCAGCGGCACCATGTCGTCGCCATGGCCGCCAAGCGTCATGGCGCTGACATCCTCGACCGACACCTTGAATTCCTCGGCGAGGAAATAGCGGAAACGGGCAGAGTCGAGCACGCCGGCCATGCCCACGACATGACTCTTCGGCAGGCCCGAGAATTTCTGCAGTGCCCACACCATGGCGTCGAGCGGATTGGTGATGCAGATGACGAAGGCGTTCGGTGCGTATTTCTTGATGCCGGCGCCGACCTGCTCCATTACCTTGAGGTTGATGCCGATGAGATCGTCGCGGCTCATGCCCGGCTTGCGCGGCACGCCCGCAGTCACGATGCAGACATCCGCGCCCTCTATCGCCGCATAATCGTTGGCGCCGGTATAGCGCGCATCGAAGCCGTCGACCGGCGAGGACTGGGCGATGTCCAGCCCTTTGCCCTGCGGAATGCCTTCGGCGATGTCGAACATCACGACGTCGCCGAGTTCCTTCAGGCCGATCAGGTGGGCGAGGGTGCCGCCGATCATGCCGGAGCCGATGAGGGCGATCTTGCTGCGTGCCATGTTGGATGTTTTCCCTTTTATCTGTGACCGGGCGAAGACGTTGCCGGAGGAGAATGTTTAGGCCAGAATGAAACAGGGATGCGGCCAGAATTTCGCCGCTCAATTAGGCCGATACGGAGAAAAATTCAAACGATAATTTCCGCATGAACCATTTCAATCGGTTAGAGCATTTTGAATTTACGTAAACGTCAAAGTTTTGCGATCAGCTGGCTGTGTTTCCGCTTGGGCGGCCGATCTCGCGCTTGCGATGGTGAGGCTGGACCAGGGGTGCCGGACGGAATGCCTGGTTTGCGTGGGGCCTTGTGAGAGAACGCGATTTCAGCATCGCCGTTCCGGTCCGTCACTCCCGTCGCGAACATAACGGCATGCGGGAACGGTGCAGAACGTGCGCCTCTCCTTCCCCCTTGTGGGAGAAGGTGGCCGAGCCCCGAGCTTTGCGAGGGTGAGGTCGGATGAGGGGTGCTTGGCGAAGCGCGACGCAGCAGGCTGGAAACACTCCTCATCCGCCTTCGCTGCGCACAGGCACCTTCTCCCACAAGGGAGAAGGCCGGTTTCCCCGCATTGTCAGCATCTGTCAGCAGTCTTTGTCTGCCTTTTATCCACACCCCTTTGCCGCTCCCGCATAATGGCTGCATCGCCCTCACGGGAACCTGGTGCGCACCGGGTATCAGGGAGGGTGACGGTGCACGATCGGCAGCGCTGACGGTGGCGCTGCTGGGGCGAGGATGCCCCGAGGTCCGAGCCTGACCGAGGCTAGTTCGTGGGCCTGAGAACCCGCGCTCCCTGCGGTAGGGCAAGAACACCGGCGGGGCGCTGGGAGACCGGGCCTCGTATAAATTTGAAACGGCACGGTCCCAGGCGCCGCTTCCCACCTTTCTTCCACTCAATGGCCAGACGGATTTTTCCGGGCGTGGCGACGGAGAAGTCTGTTCATGGAAAGCTCAGCGGAGTTGGAACGTCACGGCATGAATCCTCGGGTCAAGCCCGAGGATGACGAACGCTCCAACGTTCATGGCAAATCACCAACGCCTGCGATTGGCGGCGACCTCCCTCCCCTCGTCATCCACGGGCGGAGCAGGCCGAAGGCCGTTGCGCAGACCCGAGGATCCATGCCGTGAGGTTTGTGCCAAGTGAGAACGGTGCAGAACTTCCCCGCAAGCGGGGCGAAGGAGGCTGGCCGCAACGTCGACGCCCCCACTCCCCGTCATTAACGGGGAGTGGGTTGGGGTGAGGGGCAATTTGTCGGAGAGCGCCGATCCGCCCGGATCAGGCCGCCTTCTTCTTCGGCTGGATCAATCCGCGCTCGACCAGCAGTTCGGCGATCTGCACTGCGTTCAGGGCCGCGCCCTTGCGCAGATTGTCGGAGACGATCCACATGGAAAGGCCGTTGTCGACGGTGGAGTCCTCGCGGATGCGCGAGATGTAGGTGGCGTCCTCGCCGGCCGATTCCACCGGCGTGATGTAGCCGCCGTCCTCGCGCTTGTCGATCACCTGGCAGCCCGGCGCCTCGCGCAGGATCTCGCGCGCCTCGTCGGCGGTGATCGGCTTCTCGAACTCGACGTTGACGGCTTCGGAGTGGCCGATAAACACCGGCACCCGCACGCAGGTGGCGGTCAGCTTGATCTTGGGATCGAGCATCTTCTTGGTCTCGGCGACCATCTTCCACTCTTCCTTGGTGAAGCCGTCGTCGAGGAACACGTCGATATGCGGAATGACGTTGAAGGCGATGCGCTTGGTGAACTTCTTGTTCTCCACCTGGTCGGCGACAAACACCGCGCGCGTCTGCGTGAACAGTTCGTCCATGCCTTCTTTGCCGGCGCCCGACACCGACTGGTAGGTGGCGACCACCACCCGCTTGATGGTGGCGGCGTCATGCAACGGCTTCAGCGCCACGACCATCTGCGCGGTCGAGCAATTCGGGTTGGCGATGATGTTCTTCCTGGCGAAGCCGGAAATCGCATCGGGGTTCACTTCCGGAACGATCAGCGGCACGTCCTGGTCGTAGCGGAAGGCGCTCGAATTATCGATGACGACACAGCCCTGCTTGCCGATCTTCGGCGACCATTCCTTGGAGACATTGCCGCCCGCCGACATGATGCAGATGTCGGTGTCGGAAAAATCATAGGTGTCGAGCGCCTTAACCTTCAGCGTACGATCGCCGAAGGACACTTCCGTGCCCTGGCTGCGGCGCGAGGCCAGCGCCACGATCTCGTCGATCGGGAAACCGCGTTCTTCCAGAATGTTGAGCATTTCCCGGCCCACATTGCCCGTGGCGCCGACGACTGCAACCTTGAAACCCATCGAAAATCTCCTGTCCCTCTCCGCTTGGCTGTTTGGAGAAAACCCGCTGGTTGCGGGCTTCGCCCCCGGGCCGGACCCGGGAGAGGGTGGTTAGGCCAAGGGAGATCAGACCGTTTTGGTGGTCGTTTTGGCCATGGTTTTGGTGAAACGGATGGGCGCGCGGCGACGCCCGGCTACGTGGCCGGGAAAGTCGAATGCGAAAAGCGCCATCAACAGGCCGCGCATGCAAAGCTCCGTTTTCAGGACGGGCTTTTACGCGGTTTCGCCAAAGAGTCAATCGCGCGCCGACGCCGATCAGCAGCTTGTGACTTGACCGCAGGGGCTGCCGTCCTACGCTTCGATGCAGAGACAGGAGTGCATGATGAGCTGGACAAACGGTTACGGACTGCGCGGCGGCGCAGCAATTCTCGGTCTCATCGCCTTGGCGTCGGCACCGGCTTTTGCCCACCATGGCTGGTCATGGACCGAGGACGGGTTCTTCGAACTCAAGGGCGTGATTGCCGAAATCTATATCGGCAACCCGCACGCCACCCTCGATGTCGATGCGGAGGGCGAGATCTGGCGTGTCGAACTGGCGCCGCCCTCCAGGACCATCGCTGCCGGCTTCACCGAGGCGGTGGCGAAGAAGGGCGACGAGGTGACCGCCATCGGCAACCGCTCGAAGGACGAGACGGAAAAACGGATGAAAGCGGTTCGCATCATCGTCGGCGGCAAGACCTACGACGTTTATCCCGACCGCGTCCCTTCGAACTAGCCGAAGCCCGGACTGCACATGGAGTTCCTCGAGGCGCTCGAACAGTCTGGTTTGGCGCGGTCGCTCAAGGCTTCCTTCGTCATTTATCCGGTCGTCAACGCCTTGCACGTCCTGTCGATCGGCATGGTGCTGACCAGCGTCATGCTGATCGATTTTCGCATGCTGGGCGGCTTCCAGGCGATCGATCGCCAGTCTTTCATTGCGCTGTTGCGCCGCGTCGCATTGACCGGTTTCTGCGGCGCGCTGCTCACCGGCTTTGCCATGTTCTCCATCCGCGCGACCGAATACGCGGCGATGCCGGTTTTCCTCGCCAAGATGGGCCTGATCGTGCTGGCGGCGCTGAATTTCCTGGTTTTTGTCAGCCTGCAGGAGGGCGTGTCCAGCCCGAACCTCCTCCGCGCCAGCGCCGCCCTGTCGCTCGTTCTTTGGCTCGGTGTTCTGTTGTGCGGCCGCTTCATAGGGTTCCTTTGATCCCTCAGCCTACTTGCCGTTTCCCTGTCGGCAGCCGGATTGACATCGTTTCCGCCGCGAAGGAGCGTGCGGTGGAATAGGCTCCAGGAGAGGGCGACCATGCGCGGCGAAGTGCTTCATTACGACGAGGCCCAAGGCTTCGGCTTTATCACGGCGGCCGACGGCAGCCGCTATACGTTTTCGCGCGAGGATCTGCGCCGCGACGCGCCGATGAGCAAGGGCATGGCTGTCGAGTTCCAGCCGGCCGGCAGCCAGGCGCGCAGTGTGTTTTCAATCCGCGCCCAGGTTGGCGTTCCCTCTGTCACGCCCTCCGACGCGGCGGCGGCAACCCGCGCGTCGGCCGCTTCCGCACCGATGGCGCAGCAGTTCGGCCGCGCCGCCGCCGCTTCCGGGTCGGCCGGCAATGCCGGCATATGGGGTTATTTCTGGCGTGGCATGACGAGCAACTACGTCAATTTCCGCGATCGTGCCCGCCGTGCCGAGTATTGGAGTTTCTACCTGATCTACCTGCTGGTCGGGGCGGCCATTGTGGGCATAGGGGTCGCGGTCGACCTCACTGCGGGCAATCTGGACGAGCCCGATGGTGCGCCGCACGCGGCGCTAAGCCTGTTCAGCTTGTATTTTCTGGCGACCTTCATTCCGAACCTCGCCATCAACGTGCGGCGCATCCACGACATCGGTCTGTCGGGCTGGTTCTATCTGCTGATCCTGATTCCCTATGTCGGCGGCCTCATCATTTTCGTGTTCTCGCTCATTCCGAGCCAGAAACACGAAAACAAATGGGGCGCGATACCCGCCGGCGTGCGGGCATGAGGTCTGCGCGGATTATGCGGAAAGCGCCAGGAATTTTTCGGCGATCGCGTCGCCCATCCGGGTGGTGCCCACCTCGGTCATGCCGTCCGACATGATGTCCTTGGTGCGCAGGCCATCGTCGAGCACGGCGGCGATCGCGGCCTCGACGCGGTCGGCCTCGCTGACCATGCCGAACGAATACCGCAGGCACATCGCAAACGAGGCGATCATGGCGATCGGGTTGGCGATGCCTTTGCCGGCAATGTCGGGAGCCGAACCATGCACCGGCTCGTAGAGCGCCTTGCGGCTGCCGGTCCTGGCATCCGGAGCGCCGAGCGATGCCGAAGGCAGCATGCCGATCGAACCGGTCAGCATCGCCGCGATATCCGACAGCATGTCGCCGAACAGATTGTCGGTGACGATGACGTCGAACTGCTTTGGCCAGCGCACCAGCTGCATGCCGCCGGCATCGGCCAGCATGTGGTCGAGCTTGACGTCGGAATACTTGGCCTTGTGCGTCTGCGTCACGACCTCGTTCCACAACACGCCGGACTTCATGACATTGCGCTTTTCCATCGAGGTGACGCGGTTTTGCCGCGTGCGCGCCAGCTCGAAGGCAACGCCGGAAATGCGCTCGATCTCGAACGTGTCGTAGACCTGGGTGTCGATGCCGCGTTTCTGGCCGTTGCCAAGGTCGATGATTTCCTTAGGTTCGCCGAAATAGACGCCGCCGGTCAGTTCGCGCACGATCAGGATGTCGAGGCCTTCGACCACTTCCTGCTTGAGCGACGAGGAGGCGGCGAGCGCTGGGTAGCAGATCGCCGGACGCAGGTTGGCGAACAGTTCCATGTCCTTGCGCAAACGAAGCAGGCCGGCTTCGGGGCGAACCTCGTAGGGCACGGAATCCCATTTCGGCCCGCCGACGGCGCCGAACAGCACCGCGTCGGCCGCCATCGCCTTTGCCATGTCGGCGTCCGAAATCGCCGCGCCATGTGCGTCATAGGCAGAGCCGCCGACTAGGCCTTCTTCGGTTTCGAAACCCGCGGAAAACTTCTCGTTCATCACCGCGATGAGTTTTCGGACCTCCGCCATCGCCTCGGGGCCGATGCCGTCGCCGGCGAGGAGGAGCAGTTTTTTCGAAGCCATGAACATTTTTCCCAAGAAAGTGCCGTGAACCGCGGCCTTGCTACCCGGCGAACGCAGGCTGCGCAAGGCGGAAAGGCGACGGGGCGGTCAGGAACGACGCTTCAGGGCGGTCACTTCGATCTCGATCAGCATCTCGGGCTTGTTGAGCTGGCAAACGATCATGGTTGCGGCCGGCCGGATCTCGCCGAAGGTCTCACCGAGGATCGGGAAGACAACATCCACAAAGGCCCGGTCGGTGATGTAATAATGCGCCCGCACCACGTCGGCCATCGTGAATCCGCCTTCTTCAAGCGCGGCGCGGATCGTCGAAAGGCAGTTTCGCGTCTGTTCTTCGACGCTGTCGGGCATCGTCATCGTGGCATAGTTGTAGCCCGTGGTGCCGGAAACGAAGCACCATTCCCCATCGACCACCGCGCGCGAATAGCCGGCGGTCTTTTCGAACGGGGAACCGGTGGAGATCAGTTTGCGCATCGGGTGTGCCTTCGTTGGCTACTGCTTCGCCGTGAGCGCGCTGTTCATCGTGTCACGGATTTCGGCCGGCCATTCACCGAGCGCCGGCCATGCCTTTGGTTCGGGCTGATCGCTCTGCTGGGCGAAGTAGAGCTTCTTTGCCTTTGGATCGACCGCCATGAACCCGTCATAGGTGCCGCAGGCATGCGGAATGCAGCCGCTGGCGGAGAAGACGCCGGACGGCATCTTCTCGGTGCCGCCATTGACCATGAGGCTTGTCGCAAAGTTGGTCATGTCGCTGCCGAGCAATTTCTGGGCGGCCTTGTAGACCGCTTCGTTCCTGAAGGCTCCGATAATGCCGTCGACGAACTGCTGGGGATCGAGGTCGGCCCAATCGGTGCCGGGCTGCGGCGCGTAGGTGAGGTCGCCGTGCACCTGCAAGCCGGTGTCTGGCGCCCACACCTTCACCGGCAGGGTCTCGCCAGGCAAGGGGTAAGGCACGAAGAAGATGCTGTTTTCCGTGACCGCCGCCGGAGGCGCTCCGCAATCGTCGGCGCCGATGGAGATGCTCTGGATATCGCCGTCCTTCGGCTTCCAGACCAGAACCGCCGCCAGGCCGCAGGCATTGCCGCCGTCGCCGACATCGAAGAGTGCGACCTTGACGCCGGCGAGGTCGACAATCTTGTCGAAATAGGCGACGTAATTGCGCGCCAGTTCCTTGCCGTCAAAGGCGACGATCTTTTCCTGGTCCGCGTTCTCGGTGATCGTCAGCGTGCCGCCCTCGAAAGGGATCGGCGCCTGCTTTTCGTCCTGCGCAACGGCAAAGCCACCCAGACCGAAGGAAATCAGCGCTCCGGCGGCCAGTCGCGAAAAGAGCCTCATCCGGTCCTCCGTCTTGCTGTGGAACAGCTGGTCGACTGAGTGGAATCGAAGCTGGACCTATGCCCAGGGCCGGCTTTCGGCGTTGCGCTTCTCGAAGCTGGCGATCGCCGGGGCCTTCTCGAGCGTCAGGCCGATGTCGTCGAGCCCGTTCAGCAGGCAATGCCGCTTGAAGTCGTCGAGCTCGAACTTGATCATGCCGCCATCGGGACCGCGGATTTCCATAACTTCGAGATCGACTGAGACAGTGGCGTTGGCGCCGCGCTCGGCATCGTCCATCAGCTTGTCTAGGTTTTCCTGGCTGACGGTGATCGGCAAGATGCCGTTCTTGAAGCAGTTGTTGTAGAAGATGTCGGCGAACGAGGTGGAAATCACGCAGCGGATGCCGAAATCGAGCAACGCCCAAGGCGCATGCTCGCGGCTCGAACCGCAGCCGAAATTGTCGCCGGCAACGAGGATCTGCGCGTTGCGGTAGGCCGGCTTGTTGAGCACGAAGTCGGGGTTTTCCGAGCCGTCGTCGTTGTAGCGCATCTCTGCGAAAAGGCCGGTGCCGAGACCGGTTCGTTTGATGGTCTTGAGATAATCCTTGGGAATGATCATGTCGGTGTCGACATTGACGATCGGCAAGGGCGCCGCGACGCCGGTGAGTTTGGTGAACTTTTCCATGGCTTTTCTGCCCGTCGATTTTCCGAAAATTCGGCCTACGCTTTACACAAGGATGGCTGCAAAGCAAAGGGCGGCTTTTTAGCCGCCCTTTGAAACGTCAGGCCCTGTGAAGCGTCATCACGCCGGTTTCGGTGCCGGTCAGCCGCCGCGAGCGTCCGTCGGCTCCCACCACCATCTGCACGCGCCGCCGCTCGGCGGCGAAATGCTGCGAGGTGGAGGCGTTCACCGGCGGATTGAAAGCAACGGTCACGCGCCACAGATCGGGCTTGATCGTTTCTTCCAGGCCGATGACGCGGCCGTGCGCCGGGGCGCCGTTGAAAGTGCCGGACACCTTTTCACCAACAGCAAAGGGGACGGAGGTTCCCTCCGTCGCCGGACGCGCGGCAAGCGTGTTCCAGTCGCGCGCGCCGTTCTGCCTGGCGACGAGTTCCAGTGCCTTGGTATGGGACACGGTTATGCCATCGGCAGCCAGTGCGTCGCGCAGCTTGCGGGCATGATTCTTGTAGTCGGATGACAATTCTCTGGTCATCGTGGTTCGCTCCTTCGCGTTATGCGAACGGCTTGTTTCGAACGGGGCCCGCTTTGCCGTTTCGGCCGTCGCATCGACAGGGGAAACGAACTTTTCAAGAGGAAGCTTTACCAGAGCCTTGCGGCCGCGGACGGCAGGGGCTTCCCGCCCAGGCCGCGCAGATAGTGATTCGACGGCATTGCGTCAATGGCAGCATGCGCCACCCCGAACCCCGGCCTGCCATGGGCGTGTGTCGACGTGCCTCGACCGAGCGGAACTATACGATCGGCGCTGGTGTCGACCGCATCTCGATGCTCCATTTCCGCAGCTTGCCGACATCGGCTCTGACGCGGTCGGAGACGTTCAGTGTCCAGTTGCCTTTGATCGGCTGGCCAACCATGCTGCTCAAGACACCGCCGGGCGTCGCGGAATCATAGGTCGCCACCAGATTGTCGGTGGATCCACCAAGCTGGGGATGCAGGACCGTGCTGCGGCCGGCCGGTGATGTCAGGGCCACCCGAAGGTCGCCGATAAAAGTGTGCTGGATATCGACGGAGACCTTGATCTGGGCAACCGTCCCGGATTTGGCAATCGCAATCGCGCTGGAAATGCCGGCCGTTCGATTGTCGGGGATGGACACCATCGGGTTTGCGTCGCCTGCAACGACCACATCGGGTTGCGCCGTTCCGACCTTGAATTTGATGATCTGGCCCGGCGCCGAAATGTCGGAGATGATCAGTCCGGAATCGCGGCCGTCCCATTCCCGCGAATTCGGTGAGGACGTGGCGGAGAGCGCGATGCCGGCGACCGCCGAATAGAGATCGTCGCCGTCACCCTGGTTGGCGTCGCGTTCGAGGTCCTGGCGACCGTCGGCCTGCAACAAAGCGCATTGATAATGTTTCGCGGCGGTTCCTTGCTGGAATTCGTTCGAGCCAAGGGTATCGCAGTGATAGACGGCGAGCCCGCTCGCCGGCAGGCCACGGTCGAGTTCCATCCTCGATCGGTTCTCGACCAGAAAATATTCGTTGGGCTTGGACGTGCGGTACTTCATCACCGTGTTGTAGTCGCCCTGGCTCGCTTCCTGGGGGGCGGCGGTACTCAGGTCGATCTCGTTGTCGCACCAGCCGGCGAGGTCGCGCAGATAAGCGCATACCGGTGATGGGCTGCGTCCGTTGTCGTTGTGGTTTCCCGACCCCATCAGGCAATAACTACCGATGCCGGAACTCTTAACGCTGTCGCCATCGCGTTCGCCATAGTCGTACATGTCGGGAAAACGGCACAGAAGATGCCCGTTCTCGTGGCAGAAAGTGCCGATGCTGAGATCGGCCGGCGTGCGGCCGAGGCTGGTCAGCAGATAGAGGTCGGTGCGCATCGTGCCGAAACGCAGGTCGATGTGGAAGTTGTGCGGCCATAATTCGCCGCGATACTGAGTCTGGCCCGCATACATCACGTTCAAGGCGTCGACGACGTTCTCGTTGCGGGAATCGAATTGCTTGAGGTTCAGCCCGGACGCCACGGCAAGTTGCAGCGCCTCCTCCACCAACAGGTTGTTGACGTAGAATTCCCGGTTCCTGCTCAAGGTGAAAGGACCGACGACGACGTTGGCGTAGTCGAGCTTTCCGCTGGATACGCGCTCGAAATACTTCTTGGCGGAGCTTATGTTGCCGTTGCGCGTAAAATTGGCGCCGTTCAGCATGTCGTCGACATCGGCGCGCGTGACGGTGCTCGCCAGGTCCTTGAAGTTGACCAGGATCGTCAAGCCCTTGACGGCGCCTACCGAAAGTATCCGCCCTTCGAGCAAACCCTGATGGGGCCCGAACGTGAGCGCCCTGGCCTCTTCCCGGTGGCCGCCGGCCATGGCGGAACGGCGCATCATGCGCGCTTTTGCACGCGCGACCACGGTGTCCTGCGATTCCTGCAAATGGCGGGCCAGGTAGTCCGGCGCCCGCTTCGAGAGCGCTATTCCGGTAGAACGGAAGCTTCCCGCGGAGAGCCGGGCGTAACAAAAGAGGCCCAACTCGTCGTCGTAGACCGTGGAGTATCCATCCAGGTTCTCATAGCGCGCATAGTGCTCGTCGCCGAACACCCGAAGGGCGATGTCGGGTCCTTTTGCCTGCCCAAACGTCAGGACTTCACCAAATATCGCGCTCATTTCCTCACTCCTCCTTTGGCGCGGCGTGCGACCGTTGCTCCATCTGCTGCGTGCGATCCCGGATCTTTCGGGTCCTGACTTCGTCGGACTCGGCGGCGTGCCGTTCCACACCCGGCGGAGGCGGCGACGCGACAGACACGCCCGTCGAGACAAACCTGCCCTCGACCACCAGCGCATAGCAAAACAGCCCAAGCGCCTCATCGTAGATGGCCGGGAATCCGTCAGGGGTTTCGTAAGAGGCGTAGAGTTCGGTGCCGTTGACGATGAGGTCTACGTCCGGACCGTTGGCCTGTCCCATGGAGGCCTTTTCGCGAAACGCACCGACCATCGGACAGTCCCTCACAATCTGCCGCTATTCGGCACAATATTCGCGTCGTAAAATATCATCCCAGACAATTTCCATGTCAATTCAAATATATTTTCAGGTTATTCTTACGCAACGAAATGATTTTAAAGTATGCATGAAGGGAATTGTATGAGATTTTCATGGTGAACGATGGCAAAGACTGGCGATCCGTAACCTTGGCCTCGATCGATTCTCCTGGCTTCGCAGCATAGGGTTCATAACCCGCGATCCAGCGATCGGAGCCGCCGATGGCGTGAGTCGGGGACGCGCCGGGTTAGTTGCCGCTGAACAACCGGCCGATGTTGGATCCGTTGCGCTGGTCTTCGACCCGGCGATTGATGATCCGCGTTCCGAACAAATGCGAGGCGACGCCAAGGGCCAGTATGGCGAGCGAACTGCCCGCACCAGGCAGCAGGAGATTGGCTGCCCCCGAGAGCAGGCCCGTCAACGGGTTCGTGGCAGGCACCTCCGTGCTTTCCATGGTTTGAACCGGTGCCGATGCCTGTTGAGCCGGATTGGATCGCAGATACAGCCTGTCCAGGTCGTTGATCTTGACTACGGCACTGTTGGTCTGAGCGGTGTTGAGGCCGAAAAAAGACCGGTATTCGCTCGACGCGAACGGGCTCATCGCATGGGCAATCTGCTGGTCGACCGGCGCGGTGATAGTGGTGGCCGTGGGCGATGGTCGCGGAGGCGGCTGCTGGGCGCCGGTTCCCATATATTCGTTCAAGGCAAAATTACCCAGGCCCAACGCCCCAAGCAGGGACGTAATCTTCGCGACCAGATTGGACCGGTCAGCGTTCGCTATGATCTGCGAACCTTTCTTTCGCAGATCGTCGGCTGTAGCGGTCAAGCGACCTTCGGCGAGCGGACGCCCCGGCGCGTCGCGCAACGCCGCCCAGGTCGCGGCATCGACCGAGCCGATAGTGTCGGTGGCGACCTTGTAGTCGAGCTGGAATGCCGACACCGCCCCGGCGGTCAGCGAACCATAGACCCCGTCGATCGTACCGACCTGATAGTTGCGCCGGCTCAGCGCCTCCTGCAGCGCACTGACGGCTGGTCCCCGATCTCCCGGCTTGAGCACGGGTTCTGGGATCTGCTGCGGCATGGACGAACCGCTGAGTTTTTGCATAAGCATCTCGAAGAGTTTGTTGATGTCGGTCGGCTGCTCGAAGACCGGACCTGGAATGGGAACGTCATCAGAAAATGTGCCACGAGCATCGTAAGCCCCAAGGATTGCACCCGCGCTGACGGACACAAGACTGGCCCATTCATTGCGAAGACCAGTGATGTCCCGGCCCCTGCGCTTGATCAGCGCCACGGCCAGACGGTCCTGCAACTGGGCCGAATAAAGCTCGCTTCCCGACAGTCCGAGCTCTTTCCTCAGGCCTCGCAAGGTCTTCCGCACGATCTGATAACGACCCAGCGCGGATGAGTTGAAGTTGTTGGCCGGATGGTCGAGCATTGCGGTTTGCAGCGCGTCGATCTGATCCAGCGACATCAGGGTCAAGGTCTTCTCGCCGCCTGAAAACCGCCCATAGCCGAGCGATGTGTCATATCCGCGCCCGGGACGATGGGCGGTTCCTTCATGACCGGCGATGAAATCTAGAAACGGACGGAAGCGCGCAACCTGGCTCATGTCGACCATCGAATCGGTCTCCCACAAATCGTCGTTGACATCGAAGACCGACAGCGGGTCGGTCTCCGGGGCAATGGATCCACTTTCTTCTTCGAATTCCGCAATCAGGGTCTCGTCGAAGCCCCTGACAGTCGATGTATCGATGCCGCGGGCCAGTTCCTGGGGCGACACATCGATATGGAAATGCATCGCATCTTTTTTTTTCACCCAGTCCCCGCCCCAGCCGAACAGTCGGTTCTTGCCGAGCGTGCGAACGGCGAGGACATCCTCGATCATTTCGATCGGCATGTCGGTATCGGCGGCGTTTATCGAAACGTCATGCGCGCGCTCTATTTGGGTCGCCTTTTTCGAAAACCACACCTTTCGATGGTTAGGCGTTTTCCTGACAGGATTTGTGTCGGCGTTGACGTCTATGGCGATACCGAATGCGTGGAGGCTCCGCGTCGTCGTTTCGGCTATGTTCCTGGGGAAATACCCATGTGTATGTTCAGATCGAATAATATAATTATGCGCGTTCATAATTGCTTCGAGCGCACTCCAGGCCGCAACAGTCGGCCGTGCGACACGAATTATTGCTGGACCGAAGGAGATTTCGGTCATCAGGTCTTCGTTGCTGTCGTAAGCTTTCCAGACTCGGCGTTGCTCAGACTCGCTCAAGTTTGCCTCCGGCTACCTATGCAAACAAGTCTGGATGATAGATAAAATACCTATCTCAGTTTTGTTGTCCTGATCAATAACATACGATCATATCATCTTATAAAGGACTTGTTCTGTTAATCTCTTCACATGTAGAGTGGAAAACAATCGTGATTTAAAGTATGAGAAGCCAAGAATTTCGATCTGAAACCGGGACCGCCTGTTCTCGGCTAATCCGGAAGGTTGGGGGATGACGCCGCCCCCGCTTTAACATGAGAGTGGCCCGGCCGCGTCCGGTTCGCAGAAAGCCCGGCGGCGGAGGCAACCACTTGCACGGCTGGCGCTGGCAAGGCAAGAAGACCCCATGATGCCAGACAAGATGAGATTGCGCCGCTCCGTGCTTTATGTCCCGGCTTCAAACGGTAAGGCGCTGGCGAAACTTCCGACGCTTGCCTGCGACGCCGCCATCATCGATCTCGAAGATGCGGTCGCACCACAAGACAAGATTTCCGCGCGCGAGAGCCTGCCTGGTCTTTTCGCGGAACGGGCTGCCGGCCCGCGGGAACTTGTCATCCGCGTCAATCCGCTTTCCGGCGAATGGGGCGCCGACGACCTTCAAGCCGCACTTGCCTGCGCGCCAGACGGCATCCTCTTGCCCAAGGTGGAGACGCCGCGCGACATTCTTGAAGCCGGCGATGTGCTTGACGACAACGACGCTGCCGACACGCTGCGGCTCTGGGCAATGGTGGAGACGCCGCGGGCGCTTCTCAACATCGGCGCCATCGCCGAACTCGGGCGCGATCCGGCTTCGCGGCTCGCCTGCCTGGTTGCCGGAACCAACGACCTGGTCAAGGAAACTCGCATTCTCGCGACGCCTGACCGGCGTTATCTCATGCCGTGGCTGATGCAGATGGTGCTGGCGGCGCGCGCCGGCGGCCTCGACATACTCGACGGCGTCAGCAACGATTTCCGAGATGCGGAGGCCTTCGCCGCAGAGTGCGCAGTGGCAGCCGCGATGGGTTTCGACGGCAAGACGCTCATCCACCCCAATCAGATCGAGCCGGCAAACGTGGCCTTTTCGCCGTCTTCGGAAGCACTTGACGAAGCCCGCGAAATCGTCGCCGCCTTCGCAGTGGCTGAAAATGTAGGCAAGGGCGTGATCGCACTCGGCGGCAGGATGATCGAACGCCTGCATCTCCAGCAGGCCGAAAATTTGCTTGCGAAGGCAGCTTCGATCGGAAAATGATGCATCGAACGGCGAACGCTGCAGGATGAAGCTATGAAACTCTATCGTTTCCTGACCGGCCCGGACGATGCCAGCTTCTGCCACAAGGTCAGTGCAGCGGTGAACAAGGGCTGGCACCTGTTCGGTTCGCCGACCTATGCGTTCGATGCCGAAACCAAGACGATGCGCTGCGGCCAGGCCGTGGTGAAGGATATCGACGGCGTCGACTACGAGCCAGGCCTTAAGCTCAGCGACTTCTAGAATCTGATCGCGAAAGGCGGACCTTGTTCCAATTGATCGGAACGGATGGTTCCGGGCAGCTTCCCGCTTGTTACAGCCTGGACCTGAGGGCGTCGTATTGGGCTTGCAAGGTGTCGGCCATCGCTTCGTCGCGGCTTGGCGATTACCTCTGGTCGGCAGCCTGGTCGGCGGCTTCCTCGATGCGCTCCATGTCGTCGTCGCTGAGGCCGAAGTGATGGCCGATTTCGTGGATCAGGACATGGGTTATGATATCGCCCAACGTCTCTTCGTTTTCCGCCCAATAGTCGAGAATGGCGCGGCGGTAGAGCGTGACGCGGTTGGGACCTTCGCCAGTCTGCGGGTTCCAGCGCTCGGCGATGCCACGGCCCTCGAACAAGCCCAGAAGGTCGAACGGGGTCTCGAGCGACAGATCGTCCATGATCTCGTCGGTCGGGAATTCGGCCATCTGGATGACAATTTCGCCGGTAAGGGTGCGGAATTCGCTGGGCAGGTGGGCATAAGCTTCAAGCGCCAGCAACTCCAACTCGTCGATCGACGGGGAGAGCTGATCATGCCAAGCGCGGGTCTGATAGATACGGGCCATTTTATCCTCTGAACCCGGCATATAGCCTTTTGCAATTCGGCTTTCGAGGTTTTTGCATTCTTTTGAATAATTTAGCGGATTTGCACCCGAGCCGGACCAGAAACGAGGAATAAATTCTCCCTCAAGGCGCTTGACTCTCCGAGTAGGCTCTGGAATCTATTAGAACATAACAGGAACATCAACCCAGGAAGCAGACCGTCATGGCGTCAAACGTCGTGGCGCAGGCGGCTGTTTTTGCCTTGCGCCGGAAAATAGCGAAGATCGAGGGAACGCTGCCCGAGAAGCTCGTCGCTGCGGGAGTGGCGATACTGCATCCAAGCGGCAGCGCCTGGGCTGAAGCGGGAGCCTCGGGCTTTCTCCACACGGGCGTGGCGCGCCTGGACAATGTGTTGGGCGGTGGGGTGCCGGCCGCTGCCCTGACCGAGATCCACGGCGGCGAAATGCGCGATGCCGGCGCCGTTACGGGATTTGCCCTCGCGCTGGCGAGCCTTTCGAGAAACCGTGAACCCGATAGGGAAAAGCGGTTCCTGGTCCTCTGGATCGGGATGAGCCAGGCATTTGCCGAAACAGGCTTCCCCCATGCGCCCGGGCTGGGGGCTCTCACCGGGCTTGCACCGGACGAAATCATCATCGCGCAAGCGCCGAAACTCACTGACGCGCTGTGGATTGCCGAAGAAGCCGCCAGGCTGAGGGAATTGTCGGCGGTTTTCCTGGAAATCCACGGCAATCCCGTCCGCCTCGACCTCACCGCCACGCGGCGCTTGCATCGGCGCGCGCAGCTTGCGGGAAGACCGGTCTTTTTGCTTCGCCAGGCAGCCCGGGCAGAGCCGACGGCCGCACCCCTCCGCCTGGTCGTTTCGCCCGCCCCCGCCACCGCGCGCAGCACGCTCACCGGCCCGCTTGCTGACACGATCGGTTGTCCGGCCTTCACGGTGACGGTCAGCAAAAGCCGTACGGCCCTGCCGGGGCAATTCATCTTGGAGTGGAACCCCCATGAACGCGCATTTCAGGAAAGACAGCCAGAGAATTCTCGCCCTGTGGTTTCCGCACCTGCCGTCCGACCGGATATTTCGCCAGCGGCTGGGGCGGTCGTGGCGTTCAAATCCGCCCGCCCGGCGGCCGCCGTTGCTCATCAGCCATCGCGACAACAACACCCAGCGCATCGCGGCGCTCGACGAACAGGCTGAGGCGCTTCGGCTGAAGCGCGGCATGGGCATCGCCGACGCCCGCGCCATGTATCCTTCGGTGGAGGTCGTCGAGGCGGAGCCGGCGGCTGACCGCAGCCTGCTCGAAAGCCTGGCCGACTGGTGCGACCGCTACACGCCTCTGGTGGCCATAGAAGGGGCTGACGGACTTTTCCTCGACATCAGCGGCTGCGCTCATCTCTTTGGCGGCGAAAGGCCGATGCTGGATGATGTGCTTGCCCGCCTTTTCCAGCAGGGGTTTCATGCCCGGGCCGGCCTTGCCTCGACACCTGGCGCTGCCTGGGCGGCTGCGCGTTTCCTGGGCGCCGGAATCGTTGCACCCGGCAAGGAGGATCAGCTCCTGGCTCCGCTGCCGCTTACCGCCTTGCGCATCGAGCCGGCCGTGCGGGTGAGCCTCGAAAGTGTGGGCCTGCGCACGGCGGGCGCCGTCATGTCGGCGCCGAGGGCGCCACTTGCCCGCCGGTTCGGCAAGCAGTTGCTGATCCGCCTCGACCAGGCGCGCGGCCAGATCGAAGAAGCGATCTCGCCGCGCCTGCCGGTGCCCGCACTTTCCGTCGAACGCCAGCCCGTCGAACCCATCGTGCTGACCGAAGACATAAAGGCCTTGACCGGCCTGCTCGCCGAGACGCTCAGGAAGGATCTTGAACGACGCGGCGAAGGCGCCCGGATCCTGCAACTGACGCTGTTTCGTGTCGATGGCGCCGTCTGCCGTATCGTCATCGGAACCTCGCGGCCGATGCGCGAGCCATCGCTGATCGGCCGCCTGTTTCAGGAGAAGCTTGCGGCAATCGAAAGCGACATCGATGCAGGATATGGCTTCGAGCTTGTCCGCCTCTCGGCACTCGCCGTCGCTGACTTCGAGATGGAACAGGCCGATCTCGCCGGCGGCGCGGAGGGCAATGACGAAGCGCTCGCGGTCTTTGCCGATCGGGTCCGGGCGCGGCTCGGTGAGCAGGCCGTGCTGAAGCCTGTCGCGGTCGAGAGCCATATTCCGGAACGCTCGATCGTCATGGTGCCCTTTGCGGAAGTTTCTGAAAGAAACGATCGGGAAAGGGGTCCCGTGCCTGGTCCGGCGGATCGTCCGCTACGCCTCTTTCGGCATCCCGAGCCCGTCGAGGTCGCGGCGACCGAAGTGCCGGAAGGCCCGCCGCTCCATTTTCGCTGGCGACGTGTCCTGCACAAGGTCGCACGTTCGGAAGGTCCAGAACGCATTGCGCCCGAATGGTGGCATGAAGGGAAAGACATGCCGACGCGCGATTATTTCCGTGTCGAGGATGGTGACGGGCGTCGCTACTGGCTCTACCGGCAAGGCCTTTACGGCGCTTCACAGGAAGCGCCGCGTTGGTTCATGCATGGGATTTTCGCATGAATGCGACCGTCTCCATTCCTTATGCCGAATTCGCCGTCCAGTCGAATTTCTCGTTTCTGCGCGCCGCCTCCAAGCCGGAAGAGCTGGTGGTCACGGCCAAGATGCTCGGCCTTTCCGCCATCGGGCTTGCCGATCGCAACTCCGTCGCGGGCGTCGTCCGCGCCTGGCAGCAGACGAAGGTGGAGAAACTTCCTTATCATCCTGGCAGCCGTCTGGTTTTTGCCGACGGCAGTCCGGACGTGCTGGCCTATCCCCGCGACCGCAAGGGATGGGGTCATCTGTGCCGGATGCTGACGCAAGCCAATATGCGCGGGGAAAAGGGCGCGCCGGTTCTTCGCCGCAGTGATCTCTTCGAATGGGGCGATCGATTGTCACTTGCCGTCCTGCCGGATGTCGAGACAGCGCCGGAGAGCCAGCTGGAATTCCTGCATGCACTGAAAAGCCGCTTCGGCGACGCTGTTTGGCTGGCCGTGTCGCCGGCCTATTCGGGCAATGATCGCTTCAGGCTGGAGCAGGCGGCCAGCATGGCAAACATAGCTCGGCTCCCGCTGATGGCGGTGAACGACGTGCTTTATCATGTGCCCGCCCGCCGCCCGCTTCAGGATGTGTTGACGGCCATCAGGCTGAATAAGCATGTCGCGGAAGTGGGCCTTGAATTGACAAGGAACGCGGAGCGTTTCTTGAAACCGCAGGGCGAGATGGCCCGGCTTTTCCGCCGTTATCCCGAGGCAATCGCCGAGACGCTTCGGTTCGCCGCAACCCTGAAATTCTCGCTGAGCGATCTTCATTACAATTATCCGGACGAACCGACGGAATCGGGCCTGGAGCCGCAGGAAGAACTGGAGAGGCTGACCTGGGAGGGTGCAAAATTCCGCTATCCCGACGGGGTTCCGGACAAGGTCGAAAGGATCATCCGCCATGAACTCGAAACAGTCCGGGAGCTTAATTACGCCCGCTATTTCCTGACCGTTCACGACATCATCAAATTCGCCCGCTCGCAGGACATTCTCTGCCAGGGGCGCGGTTCCGCCGCCA
Source organism: Neomesorhizobium albiziae (assembly GCF_900114255.1). Classification (GTDB taxonomy): domain Bacteria; phylum Pseudomonadota; class Alphaproteobacteria; order Rhizobiales; family Rhizobiaceae; genus Neomesorhizobium; species Neomesorhizobium albiziae. The sequence continues at coordinate 137,697 of NZ_FOSL01000004.1, forward strand.
ACTCGGTCATCTGCTATTGCCTGCGCATCACCGATGTCGGGCCCGACATCATTGACACTTTGTTTGAGCGTTTCATCTCCAAGGAGCGCGACGAGCCGCCCGACATCGACGTCGATTTCGAGCACGAAAAACGCAAACCCGTCATGGATTACATCTATAACAAATACAGCGAGAAACACACGTCGCTGGCAGCCGCCGTCGTCAGCTATCGCGGGCGTTCAGCATTGCGCGAAGTCGCCAAGGCGATGGGCCTGTCCGACGATGTCCGCAGCGCGCTTTCGGGATCGATCTGGGGCTGGTCTTCATCCGAACTCGGCAAGAGGGAAGCCGACGCCGGTGGGCTGAACGACGCCAACCTGCTGGCGAAACATGTCATCGATCTCGCCAATGACATCATGGGATTTCCCCGTCACCTCTCCCAACATGTCGGTGGCTTCGTCATCACCAAGGACAGGTTGGACGAGATCGTTCCGATCATGAAGACCGCCATGGACGACCGCAAGATGGTCGAGTGGGACAAGGACGATCTCGACGCCGTCAAGATTCTCAAGGTCGATATCCTGGCGCTGGGCATGCTGTCGTGCCTGCGCCGCGCTTTCGCGCTGCTGCACCAGCATTATGACGCTCCGGACGATCATGGCCGTCCAGTCGAACTCGCGACGATCAAGCAGGAGGACCAGAACGTCTACGACATGATCTGCCGCGCCGACACGCTGGGTGTCTTCCAGATCGAGTCGCGTGCCCAGATGTCGATGCTGCCCCGCCTGAAGCCAAAAACCTTCTACGATCTGGTCATCGAAGTGGCGATCGTCAGGCCGGGCCCGATCCAGGGAAACATGGTGCATCCCTATTTGCGGCGAAGACAGGGGAAGGAAAAACCCGACTACCCGAAGCCGGAGCTGCAGGAAATCCTCGGCAGGACGCTCGGCGTCCCCCTCTTCCAAGAACAGGCGATGAAGATCGCCATCGTCGCCGGCGGCTTCAAGCCGGGCGAGGCCGACCAGCTTCGCCGAGCGATGGCGACCTTCAAGCGGACCGGGACCATCGGCAATTATCGCCAGAAGATGATTGATGGCATGGTTGGCCGTGGCTACGAGAAAGAGTTTGCCGAGCGCTGTTTCAAGCAGATCGAGGGTTTCGGCGAATATGGTTTTCCGGAGAGCCACGCAGCGGCTTTCGGCTTGCTTGTCTATGCCTCCTGCTGGTTCAAGACCTATTATCCCGATGTCTTCTGCGCCGCGATCCTGAATTCCCAACCGATGGGTTTTTATCAGCCGGCGCAACTTGTTCGCGATGCACAGGACCATGGTGTCGAAATTCTTCCCGTCGACATCAACGGCTCCGACTGGGATTGCCTGCTCGAAGAACGCTCCTTCGACGGATCGCGCATCATCGCGCGGCATGCCGGGATGCGTGATGTGATCCGAACCACCCGCGCCGTCAGGCTGGGTTTCCGGCAGGTCAAGGGGCTTCCAAAGGAACGTATGGAGCAGTTCGTTCTGCGCCGCGGAGAAGGTTACGAATCGGTCAGAGATATCTGGTTGCGTTCAGGTCTCGACGTGGACGAGATCGAACGGCTGGCGCAGGCGGATGCCTTCCGGTCGATCGGCCTCAGCCGCCGCGATGCGCTTTGGGCGGTTCGCGCGCTGGGCGGGAAAACTGCCGCCGAACGCCTGCCGTTGTTCGATCGGCCTGACCTGTGGATGCGAGACCATGAACCCGAGACAAGACTGCCGGTCATGCCGCTCGGCCAGCACGTCATCCATGATTACCAATCGCTCGGGCTTTCACTCAAGGCGCACCCGGTTTCCTTCCTGCGCCATCGGCTCGACCAATCGGGCGTCACACCCAATGCCCGGCTCACCATGGTGTCGGATGGCCGCCGTGTCTCGGTCGCCGGTCTCGTGCTGGTGCGGCAACGCCCCGGCACGGGAAATGCGATCTTCCTGACGCTCGAAGACGAGCAGGCGGTTGCCAATGTCATCATCTGGCAAAGGGTCTTCGACCGTTACCGTTCGGTTGTCATGGGCTCCCGCTTCGTGCGTGTCCATGGCCGTCTCCAGTCGGAATCCGACGTCATCCACATCGTCGCAGAGAGGATCGAGGACCTCTCGTCATGGCTCGGCGAACTGACCGAGGAAGCGCAGGCGCCGGGCGGTGCGAAGCCCGAAGCAGGGTTGCACAATGTCCGCCAGAATATTCTGAAAAGGAGCGAATCGCGGTCGAAATTGCTGAGCCGCGAACCCGAATTCCAGAATTCGGCGCCAAGTTACGATGAGCTTTCGGAGAAAACCGAGAGGGCCATGCCGAAGGGGCGGAACTTTCACTGAAGCGGCGGCGCCGCGCAAACTCTGGCCGGCGCGGAGGATCAGCCGGAGCCCGGTTTGGCATCGTCATCCGAAACGATCTGCCGCGCCTCGGAGGGCAGCATGATCGGGATGCCGTCGCGCACCGGATAGGCGAGCTTCGCCACTTTCGAGATCAGCTCTGATGAGGCAGGATTCCACACCAGCGGACCCTTGGTGAGCGGACAGGCCAATAGTTCGAGAAGTTTGGTGTCGATCTTGGCATCGCGGGCAAGGTCGGTCATGGGATCCTTCGCCGGTTGAGGAGGTGTTTCCCTCATTGCAGGCTCGTGCCGAAATCATCCTGATCGCGCGCCAACGCCATTTCGGTGATCGCGATCAGCGTTTCGGCACGTGTCTTGAGGTCAGGTGCTTCCAGCAGCGCCTGTTTTTCTGCAGCTCCGTAGGGTGCCATCATCGACAATGCGTTGACCAGCATGGCGTTCTCGGCCCGGCTCACGCTCTCCCAGTCCGCCTCGAGGCCATTGGCGTCGAGATAAGCGCGAAAAGCCTTCAGCAACGCCGGACGATTGACCTCGCCAGCGCCGTGCTCCTCGCGGAGGTCGGCGCCGAAAGACGCGATGCGGCACTGGCGGAACGGCGTCTTGACCGAGAGTTCGGAGATAACCCTGAAACGGCACACGCCCTGAAGGGCAATGAGGTAGCGACCGTCGCCCGTCTCGGCGAGCGAGGTGATACGGCCGAGGCAGCCCACCTTGCAAAGCAGCGGCTCTCCATCCTCGCGAACTGCATTGTCGAGGCTAGGTTGCACCATGCCGATCAGCCGCCGCCCGCTCATGGCGTCGTCGACCATCTGCAGATATCGGGGCTCGAAGATATTCAGCGGCATGCGCCCGCCGGGCAGCAGCAGGGCAGCCGCGAGCGGAAAAACCGGGACAACGGTCGGAACATCCGAACTGCGCCGATAGTGAGCATTGCCCGCCTGCACGCCAAATCTCCAGTTCAGCCCATGCGCGCGGGAGCGAATGCGCCCGCGATGCTTAAGAAAAGAGCACCGACGAAAGTTTCCGCCGCGCCGCCAGGGTCGCATCGTCGGCCATGCCCCAAGCTTCAAAGAACTTCAGCAGCTGGGTGCGGGCGCCATCATCATTCCAGGCGCGGTCGGCCTTGACGATCGCCAGCAGATTGTCGGCGGCCTCGGTGCGCTTGCCCTGCGCGTTCTGGACCATCGCCAGATCGAAGCGCGCCTGATGATCACCGGGGTTTGCGACGAGACGCTTTTCGAATTCGGCGGGATTGCCCAGTTCATCGGCCTGCTTTGCCAGCGCCATCTTTGCGCGGACGGCTGCAAGCACAGGGACATCCTGCTTGTCTTCAGGCGCGGTTGCCAGAAGCTCCTCGGCGGCAGCCGAATCGCCCGCCTCGAAAAGCAGATCGGCCAGGCCGGCCATGGCTTCGACATTGTCCGGGACTTCCTGGAGCATGGCGGAATAGATGTCGGCTGCCGTCTGGGCGTCGCCGGTTTCGCGGGCCTCGGCGGCTGCCTTCAGCGCGTCGGCTATGCCAGGTTGTGCGCCGTCCTTGCCGGCGACCTTCTGAATGAAATCACGAATCTGGGTTTCGGGGATGGCGCCCATGAAGCCATCGACGGGCTGACCGTTCTTGAAGGCGATTACTGCGGGGATCGACTGGATGCCCAGCTGGCCAGCGATCGAGGGGTGGTCGTCGATGTTCATCTTGACCAGCTTGACGCGCCCGCGCGCCTCACGAATCGCCTTTTCCAGGGCTGGGGTCAGCTGCTTGCAGGGGCCGCACCAGGGCGCCCAGAAGTCGACCAGCACCGGCTGCTTGCGCGATTCCTGGATGACATCCTGCGCAAAGGTCGCGGTGGTTGTGTCCCTGATAAGGTCGGCAGGCGCCGCGAGACCAAGCCCGGCGCCGTTTTCGGGCTCGCGCGGCGTCGAGCCGTTCTGCGCCGTCGAACCGAACTGAACGCTGGGAGCCGAGTACTGGCCCGCGCCGCTGTAAGGATTGTCCCGTCCGCTCATCTCAGCCCTTTCGATCGCACAGACCTGCTGCCGACATTTTTCACACGCCGCCGCAGCTTCGTTCGCCCCAATGTGGCAATCATTCCGACACTTTCAAGATAGCAGGTTCGTGCCCAGTTGCCCGGAGGAATCGCACGAGATCGCCGGCCGTTATCGAGGTGGTCGCCGTGTTGGTCAGCGGGTGCGCGTTGATGACCTCATGTTCCATGAGGCCGCTGTCGATCACGACCTGCACCTTGCCTTGCGCATCGTTGATGGCGCCGAACGCCGTTACCGCGCCCGGCATCACGCCCAGAAGATCAAGCAGCGCTTCCGGCTTTCCGAACGACACGCGGCTTGCCGCGCCGATCTTCTGGTGGACCGATTTGAGGTCGACGGTCGCCTCTTCATCCACCGTGACCAGGAAGAAATTGTCCTTCCTATCCTTCAGGAAAAGGTTCTTGGTGTGACCGCCGGCAATTTCGCCCCGCAAAGCCTGCGAATCGGCCACGGTGAAGAGCGGTGGATGGGTAACCGTCCTCACCTCGATCCCCAATCCGTCGAGGAAGGCAAACAATTCTTCGGTGGATTTGGGCATCGGCATTGGTTCCGGTTGAGCGGACCGATCTATTTCCAATGCCGCGCCGGGACAAGAGAAAACGCCGCGCCCGGGCAGCATTGCGCTAAGCCGGGAGGCTTTCGAAGCCGTTTTGTCGCGGGTTCAAAATGTCTGTTTTCCCTGTTGCATTCGCTTCGCTCTTCGGCCATATAAGCGCGGCTTGCGGCAGACGCCGCGCGAGCGGGTGTAGCTCAGGGGTAGAGCACAACCTTGCCAAGGTTGGGGTCGAGCGTTCGAATCGCTTCACCCGCTCCAATAACTTCTCCACGAAAAGGCCGCGGTTTTCCGCGGCTTTTTCGTTTTCTGGCAGGGCATTCCCGGCCGAAAACAGCGGCGTTCTACCCGATTTTTCGGTGTCGGATAGCCATGACCATACTCCCAAGGTGTAGCGGGTCGGACGCGGATTTTGGATCCGAAGAAGTGGGAAGCCGCCGGTTCAGCGGCGGCTTTCGGCGATCTCGGCAACCAGGCCGACGAGTTCCCCGATATGGCCGAGCCGGCGGAAGCGCGGTTCGCCCACGGGTTCTTCGACCCGCTCCGCCACCCAGGTGAGGTCGTGCGGGATATAGGCGCCCCAGCTTCCAGCCTGTATCGCCGGCACGATGTCCGACTTCAGCGAATTCCCGACCATCATGCTGTGCTCCGGGCCGCCGTGGCGGCCGAAGATGCGCTCGTAGGTGGCGATGTTCTTGTCGCTGACGATTTCGACGGCGTCGAACAGTTCACCCAATCCGGATTGCGCAAGCTTGCGCTCCTGGTCGAAAAGATCACCCTTGGTGATCAGCACCAGGTGGAACGAGCCGGCAAGCTGTTCCAGCGTTTCGCGAACCAGCGGCAAGGTCTCGACCGGATGGCTCAGCATTTCCCGCCCGGCGGCAAGAATTTCGCCGATGGTCGCCGCCGACACCCGCCCGGCGGTCAGCTCGATTGCTGTCTCGATCATCGACAGTGTGAAACCCTTGATGCCGAAACCGTAGAGTTGCAGGTTGCGTTTCTCGGCCTCCAGCAATCTGCCGGATAGCTGCTCGGGCTCGGCATAATCGGCCAGAAGTGCGGCAAAGCGCTGTTCGGTCAGCCGGTAGAAATGCTCGTTCTGCCAGAGCGTGTCGTCGGCGTCGAAGCCGATAGTGGACAGGGAAGCTGCTGGCGACATTGAGATTTCTCGAACCAGTTATGATGTTTGCGACACTACGCCGGCAGGCCGCTGGGCTTCAACGGTTCATCGGGCTGCTAAAATCACAGGGATAACGATTCATCGCGCCGGAATATTGTGTTAGCGAGGACCATGGCTCAGAAAAAGGCGCATGAGGTCGATGGCTGGCTGGCCCGGCGCGACCCGCAGAAATCGATCCTGCTGTTTTACGGCCCCGACCGTGGGCTCGTGTCGGAGCGTGCCCGCAAGATCGCGGCTTCGACCGGCCTGTCGGCCGACGATCCATTTTCCGTGGTCCGCCTTGACGCTTCGGAAATCGACCAGACGCCGGGCCGCCTGATCGACGAAGCACGAACGGTGCCGATGTTTTCGGACCGGCGGCTGATCTGGGTGCGCAATGCCGGCGCGCAGAAGGGCCTCGCCGACGACGTTAAGGTGCTTGCGGCGCAGCCGCCGCGCGACGCCGTCATTCTGATCGAAGCCGGCGACCTGAAGAAGGGCGCACCCCTTCGCGCCACCGTGGAGGCGTCGGAGCATGCGATGGCGCTACCCTGCTATGCCGACGAGAGCCGCGGCATCGACAGCCTGATCGACGAGGAGTTGCAGAAGGCCGGCCTTTCCATCGCGCTGGAGGCGCGGCAGGCGCTGAAGCGCAGCCTGGGAGGCGACCGGCTGGCGTCGCGCGGGGAGCTGGAGAAGCTTGCTCTTTATGCGGGTGAGAAGAAGCAGATCACGCTGGACGACGTGAAGCTGATGATCGGCGATGTCGCGGGCCTGTCGCTGGACGATGCCATCGATGCAACGCTCGAAGGCAAGCCGGCCGATTTCGACATCGCCTTCGCCAGGTTCGGGGGCGGCCAGGCTGCGAGCCAGGTGCTGGGTGCGGCGATGCGGCAATTCCATGCCCTGCAAGCGATGCGCGGGGCCATGGATGCCGACGGGCGCAATGCGGCTTCCGTGGTCGCCTCGGCGCGGCCGCCGGTCTTTTTCACGCGCCGCAAGACCGTGGAGAGCGCGCTGATGCGATGGAACTCGGAATCGATCGTGCGCGCGCTGGCGTCCCTGCAGGCAGCGGTGCTGCAGGCGCGCCGGCGCGCCGACCTTGCGGAAGCGATCGCCCGGCAGGCGCTGCTCGCCATCACCATCGAGAGCGCCAGGCAGCGCGACCGTCACGGATAGAAGCCGCCAAGTGGGCGCAGGCTCAGCATGTACAAAATCATCGACGGCACGAAGACACATCTCGACGCTGCGGCGCAGATCTGGGCCGAGGCGACCAGCGCCCGGGACGGGGATGATGATGTCGCACAGCTCGACCTTTCGCGACCGGTGATGGCACGGGTGCTGGAAAGTTCCGCGCGCGCGTTTCTGCTCGTTGCCGTCGATAGCAAGGGGACGGCGACCGGCTTTGCAGCCATTGCACCGGTTCCCGGCGAAGTCGAATCCGCGGAGCTCCATTATGTCGGCGTGAACCCACGCGCCTGGGGCGGTGGCGTCGGCAAGGACTTGATGGCCGCCATCCCCAATGTGCTGAAGGAGCGGGGGTTCTCGACGGCGAAGCTTTCCGTTTATTCCGACAATCCGCGCGCGGTCATTCTTTATGAAAAGATGGGCTGGCGCCGTCACGGCGCCCCGACGCCGCATGCCAGGTCGGGCCGGCTGGAGCAGGAATACCGGCTCTCGCTCTGACGGGCCGCCGCGACACGTGGGCGCGGCAGCGTGACGCCGCCGCGTAGCTGTGATATGTGGCGCCGCAATCTTATTTTTGCGCATGTCGTTATCGCAAAACCGCTGCACACTTTTGCGCGACATGCTTTCGCCGGAAACTTCTCTATCCACGCCAGACCGATCATGACGCTTTCGCTCGACATCACCGATGACAAGACCCGGGCGGCACTTGCCTCTCGCACGGCTGCGCCCGCAAAAGCGTCGCTGATCGGGCTGACGCGCGCCGAACTCGGCGAGGCGCTGCTCGCCGCCGGCGTCGTGCCGGAGCGCCAGGTGAAGATGCGCGTCCAGCAGCTCTGGCATTGGCTCTATGTGCGAGGCGTCTCCGATTTCGGCCACATGTTCAACATCTCGAAGGATCTGCGCAGCGAACTGGCGAAGCATTTCACCATCGCCCGGCCGGAGATCGTCGAAGAACAGATTTCGTCTGACGGCACCCGCAAATGGCTGTTCCGGTTTCCCGCGCGGGGAGCAGGCAGGCCTGTGGAGATCGAAACGGTCTATATCCCGGAAGAAGGCCGCGGCACGCTGTGCATCTCCAGCCAGGTCGGCTGCACGCTGACCTGCTCTTTTTGCCATACCGGCACCCAGAAGCTGGTGCGCAACCTGACGGCGGAAGAAATCCTGACCCAGCTGATGACGGCGCGCGACCGGCTTGGCGATTTTCCCGACCGCGACACGCCGGACGGCGCCATCGTGCCGGCTGAAGGCCGCAAGGTCTCGAATATCGTCATGATGGGCATGGGCGAGCCGCTCTACAATTTCGAGGAGGTCAAGAAGGCGCTGCTGATCGCCTCGGATGGCGACGGCCTGTCGTTGTCGAAGCGGCGCATCACCCTGTCGACCTCCGGCGTGGTGCCGGAAATCTTCCGCACCGGCGACGAGATCGGTGTCATGCTGGCAATCTCGCTGCATGCCACCAACAACGATCTGCGCGACCTGCTGGTGCCGATCAACAAGAAGTATCCGCTTGAGCAACTGATCGACGCCTGCCGCAAATATCCGGGCCTGTCGAATGCGCGTCGCATTACCTTCGAGTATGTGATGCTGAAGGATGTCAACGACAGCCTCGACGACGCCAAGGCGCTGATCAAGCTCCTGAAGGGCATTCCGGCCAAGATCAACCTGATCCCGTTCAATCCCTGGCCCGGCACCAACTACCAGTGCTCGGATTGGGAGACGATCGAGAAATTCGCCGACTACATCAACAATGCCGGTTACGCCTCGCCGATCCGCACGCCGCGCGGACGTGACATCCTTGCCGCCTGCGGCCAGCTGAAATCGGAGTCGGAGCGGCTGAAGAAGCATGAGCGCCTGGCGCTCGAAGCCATGATGATCGCCGGGCACGGCGAGGCGTGAGCGGGCTTCTGCTGATCCTCGGCAGGCTTTTCATGATCCTTGTCGGCTACGTTGCGGCGGCGCTTGCCGCTAGCGCCTTCCTCAATCTGCTGCTTATCGGCATGCTCGACCTACCGGCCGACGTGCTGCCAGACGCGATCCGAGGCAGCTCCATCGTCGCGGTACCCTTCATCGCGATGTTCGTCGCCTGGCTGGCTTTCACGCCGGCGCTGGTTTTCATCGCGATTGCGGAACTTTCCGGCAAGCGCGACTGGCTCTTTCATGCCATCGGCGGCGGCGTGGTGGCCGCCGTCGTTACCGCCGGCTATTTCTGGCAGTCGTCAGGCCCCGGCGACTGGAGCGTCGGCAACCCGATCATCGCGCTCGCGCTGGTCGGCAGCGGCCTTGTCGGCGGCATCGCCTATTGGGCGGTCGCAGGGCGCATGGCCGGCGGCTGGCGTTCGGCGCGGTAATCCCTGCAGCCGGCATTGCCTCCGGAAAAGCGTTTGACTAGCCTGTCGCGTGATCCGAGGGAGACAGGCGATGGCAACTGCGGACTATTACGAAACCCTCGATCCGCGCTTTTCCCGGCTTTTCAACAGCAGTGCCCATGTCGACAAGCTGTTCACCGGCTGTCGCTGGGCCGAAGGCACGGTTTATTTTCCCGCCGGCCGCTACCTGCTGTGGTCCGACATCCCCAACAACCGCATGCTGCGCTACGACGAGACAAACGGCCAGGTCAGCGTGTTCCGCGAGCCCTGCGGCAACACCAACGGCCATACCGTCGACCGCCAGGGCCGGCTTGTCTCATGCGAACATTCGGGCCGGCGCGTCAGCCGCACCGAGCATGACGGTTCGATCACCGCGATTGCTGAACGCTGGCAGGGCAAGCGGCTGAATTCTCCCAACGATGTCGTGGTGAAATCGGACGGCTCGATCTGGTTCACCGACCCGACCTACGGCATCGATTCCGACTATGAGGGCGACAAGGCCGAGAGCGAAATAGGCCGGTCGCAGGTCTATCGGGTCGACCCGGCGAGGGGCGAGGTAGAGGCCGTCATCACCGACATGATCCAGCCAAACGGGCTCGCCTTCTCCGTTGACGAGACCAGGCTTTATGTCAGCGACACCGGACGCAGCGACAATCCCGTGCATATGCGCGTCTTCGATGTCGACGGCGCCAAGGTTTCCAACGGTCGGCCCTTCGCCAATTGCACCGTCGGCGTCTTCGATGGATTCCGTCTGGACACCGAAGGCCGTATCTGGACCAGCGCCGGCGACGGCATCCACTGCTACGATCCCGACGGCACGCTGATCGGCAAGGTCAAGGTGCCGGAGGAGACCGCCAACTGCGTGTTCGGCGGCATCAAGCGCAATTGCCTCTATATCGCCGGCACGACATCGCTCTACATGGTGCGGCTAATGGTCAATGGAGCGAAGACGTTCTGATCATCCGCGACGAGCTGCCAAGCAGCTCCCGGCGGAGCTACTTCGCCTGCGCGGTGAGAATCTTCAGCGCGAAGGCGGAAAACACACCTGCAAAGAGATAGTCGACCGCTCGCGTCACCTTCGGGCTTTTCCGGAGCAGGCCGGCGAACTTGTCGGCGGCGATCACCATCGGCGTCGTTAGCGGCAGCGACAGCGGAATGAACAGCAGGCCGAGGAAGAACAGCTTGCCCGGCGCGTGCGGATCGCTGGTCGACACGAATTGCGGCAGGAAGGTCATGAAGAACAGGATTATCTTCGGGTTCAGGAGATTGATCCCCAGCCCCATCGCCCAGTTCTGGAACAGCGAACGCCGCTCGCCGCTTTTCTTCTCCGGCGAAAACGCCGAGCCGTGACGGATCGCCTGGTAGGCGAGCCAGACCAGATAGCCGGCGCCGCCGATCTTGAGCGCGAGGAAGGCCTCCGGCGAAGCGACGATCAGCGCCGACAGTCCGAGCGCCACCAGCGTCGTGTGGACGATGATGCCGCTCATCGCGCCGAACATGCATGCAAAGCCTGCGGCGCGCCCTTCCGAAAGCGCCCGTCCGACGAACAGCGTCATGTCGGGACCCGGCGTGATGGCGATGACGAAGGTCGCGATGGCGAACTGGAGGATGATCGGCCAGTCGGGGATGAACGTCATGGAAGGCTCCGCAGCTTCAGGCGCTCTTTCCTATAGTCGAAGCCGAAGGCGTCTGAAAGAGCCACGCATCTGTGTACGCATTTCCAACCTTAGACTGGGTTGCGTAACGTCCTGTATTAAATATGCTAACCAGCGCACAAAACAAAAAACAAGTTCTGGGAGGAGCTTCAAATGACCGAGAAATCGATTTCGCGGCGGCGTTTCCTCGCTACCTCGACCGTCGCCGGTGCGGCTGCGGCGGGTACGCTTGCAGCGCCGGCGGTGGCCACCGCGCAAAGCCCCGTCACCATCAAGATGCAGACATCCTGGCCGGCCTCCGACATCTGGATGGATTTTGCCCGCCAGTACATCGAGCGCGTGGAAAAAATGTCGGGTGGCCGCTTGAAGTTCGAGTTGCTGCCGGCCGGCGCGGTCGTCGGCGCATTCCAGGTGCTCGATGGCGTGAATGACGGCGTCATCGATGCCGCCCACACGGTGCCGGTCTACTGGTACGGCAAGCACAAGGCGGCGTCGCTGTTCGGCACGGGGCCGGTGTTCGGCGGCAGCGCAACCACCATGCTCGGCTGGTTCCACCAGGGCGGTGGCAAGGACTTCTACCGCGAACTTACCCAGGACATCCTCAAGCTCAATGTGGTCGGCTTCTATGGTTTCCCGATGCCGGCGCAACCCTTCGGCTGGTTCAAGAATCCGGTCACCGGTGTGGCGGACGTCAACGGCTTCAAATACCGCACCGTTGGCCTCGCGGCGGATCTCATGCAGAACATGGGCATGAGCGTCGCCCAGCTTCCGGGTGGTGAAATCGTGCCGGCCATGGAGCGCGGCGTCATCGACGCCTTCGAGTTCAACAACCCGTCGTCGGATCTGCGCTTCGGCTCGCAGGACGTCGCCAAGCATTACATGCTGTCGTCCTATCATCAGGCCAGCGAATCCTTCGAATTCCTCTTCAACAAGGATGTCTTCGACGACCTCGACGACGACCTGAAGGCTATCCTGGAATATGGCGTCGAAGCGGTCAGCACCGCCAACACCGCGTTTGCGCTCGACAATTATTCGGCCGATCTGCAGAAGCTGCAGGCCGAGCACGGCGTCACCGTGCACCGCACGCCGAAGGAAATCCTCGATGCACAGCTGAAGGCCTGGGATGCCATCATCCCGATGCTGGAGGCCGACGAATTCATGAAGCGGGTGCTAGACAGCCAGCGGGCGTGGGTCGAACGCGTGGTGTTTTATGAATTGATGAATTCCCCCGATCTGGCGCTTGCCTACGAGCACTATTACCCCGGGAAACTGAAGCTCTGACACGTCGGTGCAACACGAGCCGGCAGGCCAATCCTGCCGGCTCGCTTTCGGGATGCCCGACATGATCCGTTACATCGCATTCGCCGACGCGCTGTCGGCGTGGTTCGGCAAGGTCTTCGCCTGGTGCGTGCTGGCGATGACGCTCGGCGTCGGCTACGAGGTCGTCGTCCGCTATCTCTTCAGCGCGCCGACGTCGTGGGCGTTCGACCTGAGCTATATGCTTTACGGCACCATGTTCATGATGGCGGGCGCCTACACGCTGTCGCGCGACGGCCATGTGCGAGGCGACTTCATCTACCGGCTCTGGAAACCCCGTACCCAGGCAGCGGTGGAACTGACGCTCTATTTTCTTTTTTTCTTTCCAGGCGTAACCGCACTTGTGCTGGCCGGCTGGAAGTATGCAGCGCGCAGCTGGAGCTATCTCGAAGTGAGCTCCAACAGCCCGGCCGGTATCCCGATCTTTCAGTTCAAGTCGGTCATCGTGGCGGCTGGCATCCTGCTCTTCCTGCAAGGCATCGCGCAGGTGTTCCGCTGCATCATCTGTTTGCGCAACGGTCAATGGCCGGCAGCGGCCAGCGACGTCGAGGAAACCGAAAAGCTGCTGATGGAAACCAAGAGCCTCGACGCGCTGCATGATGGAGCCGGGGCCATCGAACTGCCGCCCGGGTTGAACCCGGGCGAATCCCGCGACAACGGAGATCGCAAATGACCGACCCTCAAGTCGCGGTCGGCATGCTGCTGATCCTTATCCTGGCGATCTTTCTCGGCTTTCCGGTCGCATTCACCTTGATGGCGCTGGGCGTCGGCGTCGGTTACTACGCCTATTTCGATGCACACCGCATGTGGCGCACCTATGAACGCGCGATGGAAGCCGGCGCCGACGGCTGGACGCTGACCGAAACCTGGCTCGGCGGCTTCTTCAACAACCGCATCTTCGATCTTTTCGTCAATCAGACCTTTTCGGTGATGTCCAACGATGTGCTGACCGCCATCCCGCTGTTCCTGTTCATGGGCTACATCGTCGAACGCGCCAACATCGTCGACCGGCTGTTTTCGACACTCTACATCGCCTCGCATCGCATCCCCGGCTCGATGGCGGTGGCGGCCCTTGTCACCTGCACCCTGTTCGCGACCGCCACCGGCATCGTCGGCGCCGTCGTCACATTGATGGGACTTCTCGCCTTCCCGGCGATGCTCAAGGCCAAATACGATGTCCGATACGCCTCCGGTGTAATCTGCGCCGGCGGCACGCTCGGCATTCTCATTCCACCGTCGATCCTGCTGATCGTTTATGCCGCCACTTCGGGTGTCTCTGTGGTGCGCATGTATGCCGCGGCACTTTTCCCTGGTCTGCTGCTCGCGGGGCTTTACCTCGTCTATGTCATCGTCCGTGCCTTATGGAACCCCGCCCTGGCGCCGAAACCCAGCAAGGACGATATCGGCGACCACAGTTTCCTCGAAATCAGCTGGATGATGTTCACCTCCTTCGTGCCGTTGGCGGCGCTCATCCTGGCCGTTCTCGGCGCCATCCTTTTCGGTATCGCGACACCATCCGAGGCCGCGGCGGTCGGCGCCTTCGGCGGACTGCTGCTCGCCGCCGCCTACCGCGCGCTCACTTGGCAGCGGCTGAAGGAATCCGTTTATCTTACCGCCCGCACCTCGGCCATGGTTTGCTGGCTTTTCGTCGGCTCGGCCACCTTTGCCTCGGTCTTCGCCTATCTCGGCGGCCAGCAACTCATCAGCGATTTCGTCACCGGCCTCGACATGTCGCCGCTCATGTTCCTTATCCTCGTTCAGCTGATCATCTTCATCCTCGGCTGGCCACTGGAATGGACGGAGATTATCGTCATCTTCATCCCGATCTTCCTGCCGCTACTGCCGCATTTCGGCATCGATCCGCTGTTCTTCGGCATTCTTGTCGCCGTGAACCTGCAGACGGCGTTCCTGTCGCCGCCCATGGCGATGTCGGCCTATTACCTGAAAGGCATATCACCGGCCCATGTCCGGCTGTCCGACATCTTTGCCGGCATGATGCCCTACATGCTGATCGTCATCCTGTGCATGGTGATCGTCTATCTGTTCCCCGGCATCGTCTATTGGCTGCCGAATGTGGTCTACGGGCGGTGAGGAATGGAGGCAAACGGGATGAAAAAGACCAATCTGGCGTCCGCGGTTTTCGCCTATCTCTGCTTCGCCGGGTTCCTCGGCCTTCTTGCCTGGTTCGTGCCACGGCTCGACCTTGTCGTGGTGATCTCGATCGTGCTCGCTTTGGCGCTCTACGACCTCTGGACCGAACTAAGCGCCCGCAGGCGCTGACCGCCGCCGTTCTCTCTTGCGTTGTCCGGAAACGGCGTGATACCTCGCCTCGCGAAACCTCCCTCGCGTGGAACCGTCGAAAATGTCCAAGTGGAAAGACGTCAAGAAGGTCGTGCTCGCTTACTCCGGCGGTCTCGATACCTCGATCATCCTGAAGTGGTTGCAGACCGAGCTCGGTGCGGAAGTCGTCACCTTCACGGCCGACCTCGGCCAGGGCGGCGAGCTCGAGCCGGCCCGTCGGAAGGCCGAGCTAATGGGTATCAAGGATATCCGCATCGTGGATGTCCGCGAGGAATTCGTCTCCGACTTCGTCTTCCCGATGTTCCGCGCCAATGCTGTCTATGAAGGCACATATCTGCTCGGTACCTCGATCGCCCGGCCACTAATCTCCAAGCACCTGGTCGACATCGCCCGCGAAACCGGCGCCGACGCCATCGCCCACGGCGCCACCGGCAAAGGCAACGACCAGGTTCGTTTCGAACTGTCCGCCTATGCCCTCAATCCGGACATCAAGGTCATCGCGCCGTGGCGCGACTGGTCGTTCAAGTCACGCACCGACCTTCTGCATTTCGCCGAACAGCACCAGATCCCGGTGCCGAAGGATAAGCGGGGCGAGGCGCCGTTTTCGGTCGATGCCAACCTCCTGCACTCGTCCTCCGAGGGCAAGGTGCTGGAGGACCCGTGGAACGAGCCGCCGGAATATGTCCACCAGCGCACCGTCTCGCCGATGGACGCGCCGGATGCGGCGACCGAGATCGTGGTTGAGTTCAAGAACGGCGACCCGGTCGCTCTCAACAGCAAGACGCTCTCGCCGGCGACGTTGCTTGCAGCACTTAACGATCTTGGCCGCGACAACGGCATCGGCCGTCTCGACCTTGTCGAAAACCGCTTCGTCGGCATGAAGTCGCGCGGCGTCTATGAGACGCCCGGCGGCACCATCCTGCTTGCCGCTCACCGCGCCATCGAATCGATCACGCTCGACCGCGGCGCGGCGCATCTCAAGGACGAGCTGATGCCGCGCTACGCGGAGCTGATCTACAACGGCTTCTGGTTCTCGCCGGAGCGCGAGATGCTGCAGGCGCTGATCGACAAGAGCCAAGGGGATGTCGAGGGCGAGGTTCGGCTGAAGCTCTACAAGGGCAACGTCATCGTCACCGGCCGCCGCTCGGCGAAATCGCTCTATTCGGACGCGCTGGTCACCTTCGAGGACGACCGCGGCGCTTACGACCAGAAGGACGCCGCCGGCTTCATCCGTCTCAATGCGTTGCGGTTGCGCACGTTGGCGGCACGCGACCGCAAGGGCTGAGCCCGATGTCGCGTTGCCGGCGCGCCGCTTTCGCGCTTTTTGCGACGCTCATCGCGCCGGCCGCCGCGCAGGATTTCGATCCGTCGACACTCGACCTTGCCGGGCTGGTCGAATGCAAGGCCGACGTAAAGGCCTATAACAGATTTGCCTTCTGGCTGACCGGCAAGGAGAACGATGCGCTGCGAAAGCTCGACTGGACGGAAATGGACAGCGGCAATCCGCTGCTTGGCCAGTTCAAGCTGCCCAAGCCGGTCAACGTGTTCGGCTACGAGACCGACAGCGTCGTCTTCACAAGCTCGGGGCTGATGGCGGTACTCGACAATGTCTCGCCGCAAGGTCTCGCCGACAAACTCGGCATCTCGCCGATGACGGCTTCGCCTGACAAATTTCTCGGTGAAAAGGCGATCGTCGAAAAGAGCGAGGAAGAGGCCGGCATCACCCTGAAGACGCGCATCGCGCTCAACATTTCCACGGTCGATTCACATCCTGGCAAGACGCTGGTCGGGTGTTCCTACCAGATCGAAGTGCAGTAATCCCGGCAGTCGAACCGCTTCCCGCCAAGAAAGAAAAAACCCGGCGCAAGCCGGGTTTTGAAAGGCTTCAGGTCTTCAGAGGCCGTCGATCTCGGCGCCGATACGGGCGATCGCCTGCTGATAGACGCTTGCAGCATTCCAGCCCGCGATTGCGCCCATGTTGCCCGCATAGCCTGCGCCGGCCTGCCAGCCGTGCGCCCTCAGGAAGTTGGCGGTGGACATCAGCGCCGTGCTCTTGTCGCGCAGGTTCCGGTTGCCGACGCCATATTTTACGACATTCCCGGGCAGGAACTGGGTGTGACCAATCTCGCCATGCATGGCGCCGACCGAGCCGGCGCTCAGCGCTCCGCGATCGACCAGCTGGAGTGCCGCAACGGCGTGAGGCGTGAAGAAGCCCGGGCGGCGGCAGTCATATGCAAGCGTCAAAATGGCCGAGACCGTATTCTGCTTGCCCATGTAGGAACCGAAGCCAGTCTCCATGCCCCATATGGCGAGCAATACGCCCGGCGGCACACCGTAGGTGCTTTCGATCTGGTTGAAGAGAGCGGCATTCGACTTCTTCAACGAGCGGCCTTTGGAAATGATCGCGGCAGCGCCACGGCGCTGCATGAAAGATTCCACCGAACCGCTGAACGCCTTGTGGACGGCGCGGTCGGCCTTGATGGTTGCCGTAGCGTATTTTGCGCCGGCCAGCGCTGAAAGGCCCTTGTTCTTGACGCCAGCAGCCCTTGCCTCCTGTGCGAAATCCGCCTTCCACTGTTCGAAGCCGCTTGCGTTGTCGCCGCATTGTGCAGCGTAAGCCTCGCCGCCGGCCAGCCCAAACATGGCGCACATTGCGGCAGCAAACAGTTTAACCTTGGCAGATCGTGCCATGCTGTTCTCCTGGAGAAATTGCTTGATCATGTCCCTAATCGGGATTTTGCCCGCATTTACTTGGTTTGTCATCGTTAACATCAAGTTTAAGCCAAACCATTCCGGTGGGCGGATAGGCAAAATCCTCTTCGGGATCAAGTGCAGGAAGGTCACGGCGAATAACTTTCTGCGGGGATGCCGCTATTGTGAACGGTTGGGCTGGCGTTAGACGCCTATGACCGCGAGCCGGACATGATCGACCGCGAGTCAGCCAGGTACCGACCATTTTGGACGGAACAAAACCCTCTTAACCGGGGTTAGTGCCCTCGAAGGGGTACAAACTGGAGTGATATCATGAAACCGAAGCTCGTTGTTTCGGCGGCGGCCCTTGGCATGCTCGCTATGTCTGGCGCGGCTTTCGCCGCCAGCGCTACCGCCACCACGGATCTGAACATTCGTGCAGGACCGGGTCCTCAATATGAGGTTGTGGGCGTCGTCGGTGCCGGCCAGGCGACCGAGATCACGGGATGCCTCGACGGCAGCAAATGGTGCCAGATTGCGTCCAATGGCGGCAAAGGATGGGTCTATTCCGATTATCTGACGTCCGATTTCGGCGGTAAACAGGTCGTGCTCACCGAACGCCCGGCCAATTCCGTCACTATCCTGCCGCCGGATGGCGGTACCGAAGGCGCTGCCGTGGGTGGCGCTACCGGGGCAGTGGCAGGTGCGCTGATCGGCGGTCCCATCGGCGCCGCAGTCGGCGGCGTCGCCGGCCTGGCAGTAGGCGGGGCAGCTGGCAACGCCGCTGAACCGCCGGCGCAGGTGCGCACCTATGTCACCGAAAACCGCGTCGATCCGGTCTACCTGGACGGCGAAGTGGTGGTTGGCGCCGGCATCCCCGACAATGTCGAAATCCGTGAGATTCCGGATTACGAATACCGCTATGTCTATGTGAACGGCCAACCCGCACTGGTCGACCCCGGCAGCCGCCGCATCGTCTACGTGATGCGCTAAGGCACCGACATCGACGCAAAGAAAAGCCGGGCGTGTTGCCCGGCTTTTTCCATCTCCGACAGGCCGGGTTATTTGCAGCTGGCGATCGACTGCAGGGCGGCCGAAATGCCCTTCAGCGAGAAAATGTAGTTGGTCGGATTGCCGCGGCCGGACTTGGCGGCGATCTTCATGTCGGCGCCGCCCTTCATGGCGGCGATCAGCTGCGGCTCCTCGGCGGCGTTTTCCATCCAGGCGGATTTGCCGCGCGTGAACATCGAAAACGACTTGTTGCCAACGGTAACGGAAACCTTGGAATTGGCCTGAAAATCGTAAGACGCGATGAACTGCGGTTCGAAGGAAACGTTCTGGCCCGGCTTCTGGCTGACGAAGAAGAAGATATCCCCGTGGTCGAGCGTCGACGGTTGCTTGTCGGTCGGCACGGTCAGCACGTAGCAGACCTTGCCGTTCTGCGCCTGGTAGCTGTAGGTGCCCCACGCATTGTGCTGGCCGATCTTGGTGGCCGACTGGGCGAGCGCCGGTGTGGCCGCCGCGACCAGAACCAAGCCGGTGAGAGTGGAAATCAATCCGCGCATCGTCTCAAATCTATCCCTGTCTGTCGTGTGGCGGCGAGCGGGCTGTTCCCCGTTCAGGCCCATTTGCTTTATTTTGAATTAATCGCAGTTACCAAAGGGTGAACCATCCCGGAAAAAGGCGATTCGGATCCTCCAGTATGGTCCCCGCCGGCCACAGGCGTGCGTAGTAGTCCCTGTGACCGTCATCAAAACCCAGAAAGCGGCAAGAGTTTGACTTTTGTTTCAACAGGAAACCGCGTGTCAACCCGCTCCGAAAACGGGTTGGCGCTGCCTCTCGTCAGGCACTTTCGGCCAGCGCGCGTTTGGCGGCGGCGCGGTGGGCTGGGGTCAGATGCGCCCGGATGGTCGAGATCGCGGCGGTCAGCACGGCGATGTCGTCGGTAAAGCCGAGGCCGACGATCACGTCGGGAATGGCATCGGCCGGCATGACGAAGTAGGCGAGCGCCGCGATCAGGATGCCCTTGGCGCGCATCGGCGTGCGCGTGTCGAGCGCACAATAATAAGCGGCGACGACCTCTTCCATGAACGGCACCTGGCGCGCCGCCTTCTTAGCCGTCTGCCAGAACTTTTCGCGCACTTCCCGCTCGCGGCGGGCATTGTCGCCGCCGAAACCGAAAAAGTCGAAATTCCTGTTCTTCGCCATCGCATTTTTACTCCTCGCGCAGAAATGTGGGAATTCCTGCAGGCCCTGCAAGATGAAATCGGCATGCAGGTGCCGAATCGCCGTCGCAATGATGGAGTGTTCTTTTTCCCAACGATTTCGTGTTATCCCGGCGATAGTTCCGGAGGAAACCAATGTCGGCAAGGCCGCCCGCTTCCATTCTGTTCGTCTGCCTGGGCAACATATGCCGCTCGCCGCTGGCGGAAGGCGTTTTCCGCTCGGTCGTCGAGGCGCGCGGCATGAGCGGCAAGGTATTCATCGATTCGGCCGGCACCGGCGGCTGGCACCAGGGGTCGGCTCCGGACCCGCGGTCGATCGCCATCGCGGCGCGCCATGACATCGACATTGCCGGGCAGAAAGCGCGAAAGGTGCTGCGGGACGATTTCGAGCGTTTCGACCTGCTGCTGGGCATGGACCGGTCGAACACCGACGACCTGAGGGCCATGGCTCCGGCTCATGCGAAGGACCGGGTGCATCTCTTCCTGGAATTCGCCAACGGCAAGGCCGGTGACGTGCCTGATCCCTATTATGGGGGACCGGATGGGTTTGCCGATGTCTACCGCATGATCCGCGATGCTTCCGGCGCGATGGCTGACAGGTTGGGCTGGCGGATATCGGCGCCGCCAAGAGGCCAGGCTTCCTCGATAATGTAGGGGCCGCCGCCGACCGAATCGCGCGACGACATCAGCACGAACCGTCCCACCTTGAACGGCATGGCGGCGAAATTGCCGCGCGCCGAAAGGTAATGCGCGACATCTGCCGGGCTTGTATTCCGCAGCCGCGCCAGCGTGACATGCGGAGCGAATTTGCGGGGGTCTGATGGGATGCCGATGCGCTGGCAGATGCGCTCGATCTCGGCCTGCAGTGCGTTGAGATCGGGCGATGGCGCGGTGCCCGCCCATACCGCATGCGGTTTCTTGGAACCGAAGGCGCCGACACCGGACAGGGTGAGCGAGAAAGATGGCCGTCGCACCCGGTCCAGCGCGTTGGCGATCTCGTCGGCCACATGGCCTTCGATATCGCCTATGAACCGCAAGGTGAGATGATAGTTCTCGACATCGATCCAGCGCGCACCGGGCAGGCCTCCGCGCAGGAGGGACAAGGACATCGCGGCATCGCGCGGAATTTCGAGGGCGGTGAAAAGTCGCGGCATGGCTAACCTCCCCGAATCGAACTGTCACCCTAGCGAATCACCGAAGTAAGGCAGGAGCAAGCTGTTTGTTTGACGGTGCCGGGGGATCCAAAGTTTCGAGTCACAAGATGTTCCCCGGTGCGCTTCGCTTATGTGTCTCCTTTAGCTCAAGAATCGTTCGGCTTTGCGGCGATCAGCTTTTCGACCAACGGCAGTACGCGTTCGACCATAAGGTCGATGCCGGCGGTATTGGGATGCATGCCGTCCTCAAGCAGCAGAGTACGGTCTGCGGCGACGCCGTCGAGAAAGAATGGATAGAATGCCACATTATGTTTCTCGGCCAGGCGCGGAAAGATGCCGTTGAACGCGGCGGCGTAATCCGGCCCGAGATTGGGCGCGGCGACCATGCCGACCAGCAGCACTGCCATGCCCCGTTGCTTCAGCCGGGCGATCATGGCGTCGAGATTCTTCTCGGTCACTTCGGGCGCAATGCCGCGAAGCATATCGTTGGCGCCAAGTTCGAGGATGACCAATTGTGCGTTGTCGGGCACCGACCAGTCGAGGCGCGACAGGCCTCCACTTGTCGTGTCTCCGGAAACGCCGGCATTGGCGATCACGACATCGTGACCCTTCTTCTGTAGCGCTGCCTGCAACTTTTCGGGAAAACCTTCGCCGGGGCCGAGACCGAAGCCCGCCATCAGACTGTCGCCGAATCCGACGATCTTGTAGGGCTCGGACGATGCCGGGACAGTTGCCAGAATTGCGAAAAATGCTGCGAAAGCCAATATTGCCAACTGTTTGAAAGCCATGAAGCGCAACCCATATGACGAAAACTGTTTCCGCCTCTTCTAACCCATATAGGATCGATCCGCAGTGACAGAAGCCGTCATCGAACTGAAAGACGTGTCGTTGACGTTGGGCGAGGGAGCCTCGTCGGTTCATGTGCTGAAGGGCGTCAGCCTCGCCGTCACAGGTGGCGAGGCGACCGGTATCGTCGGGCCGTCCGGCTCCGGCAAGTCGACGCTTCTGATGGTGATTGCCGGTCTGGAGAGGGTCGATTCGGGTACGGTCCGAATTGCCGGAGAGCCGCTGAACGGCAAGAGCGAAGACCAGATCGCGGCCTTCCGTGGCCGCAACATCGGCATCGTGTTCCAGTCGTTCCACTTGATACCCAACATGACGGCGCTGGAGAATGTCGCGGTGCCGCTGGAACTTGCCGGCCATCGCGATCCGTTTGGCGTTGCCGCGCGCGAACTCGCTTCGGTCGGGCTTTCCGACAGGGTGACGCATTACCCCGGCGAGCTTTCAGGGGGCGAGCAGCAACGCGTTGCCATCGCCCGGGCGCTGGCGCCGGAACCGCGCATTCTTATCGCCGACGAACCGACGGGCAATCTCGACCAGGCGACGGGCCGGCAGATTGCCGACCTGCTTTTTGCAAAAGCCAGGGAACGCGACATGACGCTGGTGCTGGTCACCCACGATCCGGCGCTGGCCAATCGCTGCGCCCGCCAGATCGCCATGCGGTCAGGGCGGATCGAGACGCCGCCTTCCCTGCAAGCCGTGCCGGCCTAACCCCATGCCGTTCGGGCGGACATTCAAACTTGCCCTCCGTTTCTCGCTGCGCGAGATGCGTGGCGGCTTTTCCGGATTCTTTATATTTCTCACCTGCATCGCGCTTGGCGTGGCGGCGATCGGCGGCGTCAATTCGGTGGCGCGGGCGATCACTGCCGGCGTTGCCAATGAAGGCCAGGTGCTGCTCGGCGCCGATATCAGGTTCGAACTAAACCAGCGCGAGGTGACGGCGCCAGAGCGGGTGTTCCTCGACGGGCTCGGCGCGGTGGCAGAAAGCGCCTCGATGCGCTCGATGGCGCGGCTTGAAAACGGCTCCGACCAGACGCTTGCCGAGGTGAAAGCGGTCGACCCCGCCTATCCTCTTTACGGCGCACTTCAAACGGAACCGCAACTCGACCTTGCTGAACTCTTCGACGCAAAAGCCGGCGTTTATGGCGCGGCCGCACCCGACCTGTTGTTCGAGCGGCTTGGCCTGAAGCTTGGCGACCGGGTGAAGGTTGGCACCACGACCTTCGAATTGCGAGCCAGACTTGTGACCGAGCCCGACGCGGTTTCCGACGGTTTCGGCTTTGCGCCGCGTCTTCTGCTGTCGATGGAGGGTTTGCGCGCTTCAGGCCTGATCCAGCCAGGCAGCCTGGTGGAGTTCGCCTACAAGATAAGGCTGCCCGCCGGCAGCAGCGAGGCTGATCTGGCCACCATTCGCGAGCGTGCAACGGCGGAGTTTCCGCAGGCCGGCTGGAGTATCCGCACGCGCAGCAACGCCGCACCCGCGCTGTCGTCCAACATCGAACGTTTCTCGCAGTTCCTGACGCTGGTCGGGCTCACCGCCCTGGTGGTAGGCGGCGTTGGCGTTGCCAACGCCGTGCGTGCCTATCTCGACGGCAAGCGCAGCGTTATCGCCACCTTCAAGAGCCTTGGCGCCTCCGGCGGCTTTGTGTTCACCGTGTATCTCGTGCAGATCCTGCTGATTGCCGGCATCGGGATCGTTGCCGGTCTGGTCCTTGGCGCGCTGATGCCCTTCGCTGCGAGCGCAGCGCTTCGATCGCTGATTCCTGTGCCGGCCGAAACCGGCATCTATCCCGGCGCCCTGGGCAGCGCTGCGCTTTTCGGCCTGCTGGTAACGCTCGCCTTCGCGCTTCTGCCGCTCGGCCGGGCGCGCGACGTGCCGGCGACAGCGCTGTTTCGCGAAATGGGTTTCGAGGGGCGTGGCTTGCCGCATCTCGCCTATGTCCTGACCGCGCTGGGGATCGCTGCGGTGCTTGCCGCGCTTGCCATCATGTTTTCAGGCGATCGCCGGATCGCCTCGATCTTCGTCGGGGCCACGGTGTTTTCCTTCATAGTTCTGCGCAGCGTCGGTTGGCTGGTCCAATGGGTCGCGCGCAAAAGTCCGCGCGTGCGGTCGACCGCGCTTCGGCTGGCGATCGGCAACATTCACCGGCCGGGCGCGCTGACGCCTTCGGTCGTGTTGTCACTCGGGTTGGGGTTGACGCTGCTCGTCACTCTGGCGCTGATCGACGGCAATCTACGCCGGCAGATCGCCGGCAGCCTGCCAGAACGGGCGCCGAATTTCTTCTTCGTCGACATCCAGAGCACGGAGGTTGAGAATTTCACGCGGCTTGTCGAAAACGAGGCCCCCGGCGGCAAGCTGATGCGGGTGCCTATGCTGCGCGGCCGCGTTGTCGCTCTAAATGGCGTCAACGTGCAGAAGATGACAGTGCCGGCCGAGGGCGCCTGGGTGCTGCGCGGCGACCGCGGCATTACCTATTCCGACACCATTCCCGAGAACGCCACCCTTTCGGAGGGTGCCTGGTGGCCGAAAGACTATTCGGGTGAGCCGCTGGTTTCGTTTTCAGCCGAGGAAGCGAAGGCGATCGGTCTGAAGATCGGCGACACGGTGACGGTGAATGTGCTCGGCCGCGACATAACGGCCAGAATCGCCAGCTTCCGTCAGGTGGAATGGGAATCGATGGGCATCAACTTCGTCATGGTGTTTTCGCCCAACGCCTTTGCGGGTGCACCGCATTCCTGGCTGGCGACACTCAGCCTGGACAACGCCACCGCTGCCGACGAATCGCGCATCCTGAACGCGGTGACGCGCGCCTTTCCCGCGGTCACCACGGTGCGGGTGAAGGACGCGCTCGATGTGGTCAATCGTCTCGTCGGCCAACTCGGCACGGCGGTCCGCGCGGCGGCAAGCGTGGCGCTGATCGCCTCGGTGCTGGTGCTTTCGGGCGCGCTGGCCGCCGGCAACCGCGCCCGCATCCATGACGCGGTTGTGCTGAAGACGCTCGGTGCGACGCGAAAGACACTGATATCGGCCTTTTCGCTGGAATATATGCTGATCGGGCTGGCGACGGCGATCTTCGCACTGTTGGCCGGGGGCGTCGCGGCATGGTTCGTGGTGGCACGGATCATGATGCTGCCCTCGCATTTCCTGCCCGAGGTTGCGCTTGGCACGATCGTTTTCGCGCTGGTGCTGACCGTCGGGTTCGGCCTTGCCGGCACGTGGCGCGTGCTCGGACACAAGGCTGCACCCGTGCTGCGGAATCTCTGACCGGGCTGTCGCCTCCGGGCCTGGATGCTGGTTACACGGTAAAATCCATGTGAAAGGGGGTTCCCGCGTCTGGGAATGTATGAGAATCGTTCTTCACGAGGGGTTTCGGACCGTAACGGGTCTTGTCCTCGCCTCAAAGAATCATCATATTTGGCGGCAGGCATGCTGGAGTCCCGCCAGCGGCGCCTGGGTTTGTTGAAAACCCGACACCGGACGGGGCAGAAGCAACAGAGGAACTAAATGGCTGACCTTCGCAATTATCAGGCACGCGTCGCCGCCGCGGGGACCCGCGCGGATGCGTCCATCGACGAGGGCCTGCGCGCCTACATGGTCAAGGTTTACAACCTGATGGCGCTTGGCCTCGCAATCACCGGCCTGGCCGCGCTCGGCACCATGATGGTGGCCACCACCAACGACCCGTCCGCCGCCGTGGCGACGCTGGCCAACGGCAAGATGCTGACCAACGTCGGCGTCGCGCTTTATGGCTCGCCGCTGAAGTGGGTTGTCATGCTGGCCCCGCTCGGCATGGTGTTTTTCCTGAGCGCGCGCATCCAGGCGATGAGCACCTCCGCCGCGCAGACCGCATTCTGGGTCTTCGCCGGCCTGATGGGCCTGTCGCTGTCGTCGATCTTCCTGGTCTACACCGCGCAGAGCATCACGCAGACGTTCTTCATTACGGCCGCCGCCTTCGGTGCGCTGTCGCTGTGGGGCTACACCACCAAGCGTGATCTGACCGGCATGGGCACGTTCCTGTTCATGGGCGTGATCGGCCTGATCATCGCGATGGTGGTCAACATCTTCCTGCAGTCGTCTGCTCTGCAGTTCGCCATCTCGGCGATCGGCGTGCTGGTCTTCTCCGGCCTCACTGCCTACGACACGCAGAAGATCAAGGAAATGTACTGGGAAGGCGACGATGTGCTCGTCTCCGGTCGCAAGGCGATCATGGGCGCGCTGACGCTCTACCTCGACTTCATCAACCTGTTCACCTTCCTGCTGTCGTTCCTCGGCAACCGCGAATAGGCGGAACTGGACCAACTGATTCGGAAAGGGCGGCCTATAGCCGCCCTTTCTTTTTGCGCCCATCTCTGCTGCCGTTACGAGCAGAAAAACAACGTGCATAATTTATGAGCAGTATTCTGATACGTTCGGCGATAGCGACCGACCTCGATCGGATCACGGAAATTTACGCCGATGCGGTGACCAATGGCACCGCCAGTTACGAACTGGAATCACCGTCGCGGAGGGAAATGGAAGCCCGATTCGCGGCGCTGAGGGACGGCGGTTTTCCCTACATCGTCGCGGAGGATGGTGGCCGGCTTGCCGCCTATGCCTATGCCGGTCCGTTCCGGCCGCGACCGGCCTACCGATTCATTGTCGAAGATTCGATCTATGTCGCGCCCGAGGCCAAAGGGCGAGGGATCGGTCGGCTCTTGCTGGAGCGGCTGATCGTTGAATGCGAATCGGCGGGCTTCCGGCAAATGATAGCCGTGATCGGTGACGGGGGTCCGCAAAGCCCCTCCGTGAGGCTGCATGAAAGGCTCGGGTTTCGCCACTCCGGCGTCCTGGAGGGCTCCGGCTACAAGCACGGACGCTGGCTGGACACAGTGTTCATGCAATTGTCGATGAATGGCGGCAATGCGGCGGCGCCGGATCCCGAATCACTGCCGGAGCGGCGTTTCCGGGAAAAAGCTTGAAAAATCAGGCCGTTCAGGCTTCCACCAGGCGCAGCCGCTTGTCGAAAACGCCAAGCACGCTGGCGAGCTCATGGCCTCGTTTCAGGATCAGGCCGGTCGGCGCGACGACAAAGAAGGCGCCCTGCTTGCGTGCCAGCTTCGGGTTCTTGACGATCTGGAAAAGCGCCGTCTCGCTGGCGCGGCGGAAAACAGAAAACACAGCGCGATCGGCGAGATGATCAATGGCGTAGTCCCGCCATTCGTTGGCGGCGACCATGCGCCCATAGAGCCTCAGAATCAGATCGAGTTCGAGACGGTTGAAAGAAACCGGGAGCTCCATTCGTTCGCGCCTTGCCTCATGGAGCGGGATCAATATTGCGGATTCGTCCCTATCCTCCGCTCCGGCCCCGCGATCGGTCATGCAACTTGGCCTTCCATGACAATTTGGCGACAAGCGGAGTTTGCCTGTTCGTCGGGGAAATGCAAGTCCAAGCAGAGGTTGTAAGCCGGACGGTTTGTTACAGATTGTTACAGGATATCTCACGAAGCAGGACATAATGTCGGAATTGGTGATGACCGCGCCACAATATTGCCGCAAATAATCCCGGCTTTTGCCTCAATGTCTGACGAACATCCCCTTGTTGCCTGAGACGGTTCGGTCCGGCACCGGCTCCGTAAACCCCAAGCCCCCCGCCCACGGGGCCATGGCCGGATCGAACCAACCCGGGCTTTCCGTGTGGAAAGCCTGGTGCGACGATCCCAAATCCTTGCGACCGGTGTCAGTTTGCCTGGCGCCGGTTTTTCTTTGCCGGGTTCCCATTGGAAAGGGAATAACGGCTGGTATCACATGCCGGGAAGCTTGATGACGGTAGCGCCCAGTATTGGCCCCGGCGTGCCATCCTTGCCGGCGGATTGCAGCAGCACCGCACAATTGGCGCCCTTCTTGGCCATGTCACTGACCGGCATCTCGAAGCGGGTGGGATCGCCGCGCCACATGCCGGCGGTCTGGATCTCTTTCACGGCATTCCAGTAGCTGACGGTTTTACCGGTGTTTTCGCCGCGTGTGATGACGACCGGTTTCACCTGGTCGTAATAGACCAGTACGACACGCGCCTCCTCGGCGGGCTCGTTAGCCGAATCAACCTGGATGACGACGCTATCCCCTGAGCGTGTCGCGGAAACGCCGACCTTCATTCCTATGCCGGCCTTTTCCATGCCCTCGAGCGCGTCGGAGACTTCGGAACGGATCGCACCATTGACATGGGCACGTCCGTTGATGACGGCTTGCGGCGTGTAGACCGAGCGGGTGCCGAACGATTTCATGTAGTCATATTGGCGTTGCGTGCCTTCGGCCGAACCCAACGTGTCCTGCCAGCCAAGATAGTCCCAGTAATTGACGTGGTAGGCGAGTGCGACAACACTGCCTTCCCGCGCCAGATCGGCGAACACGGCGTCGGCAGGCGGACATGAACTGCAGCCCTGACTGGTGAACAATTCGATCACGCCGCGCGGTTTTTGCGGCTCCTGCGCCGCGGCAAGGCCCGGAAGGACCAACGCCAGGGCGGCCAGCCCGAAAAATCTGCCCAAGTCCATAGCAATTCCAACCCTTGCCGGCTTCGCGGCTGTTATCGTTGCAAAACAATTGACAGAAGCCGGTCTCAACAGGAAGTCACGTTGCGGTGAGAGATTTGGACGCAACCGAAAGGCGCTCGTGATGAGGATTTCGAAGAAAAGCATGCGTCCCGACGCAGGCGCGCGACGGCTGCAGGCCGATCAGATATCGGAACTGGTGGTGATCGATCGCGACGGCGCGCAGCCACGTCTTGTCTACGACACCCGCGAGCTGATCGAAGCGCCTAACTGGACACCGGACGGCCAATGGCTGGTCTACAATGGCGACGGTCGTCTCTTCCGCATTTCGCCGGACGGCGGCGACGGGCCGCATCGCATCAACAGTACGCCGGTCGAGAACCTCAACAACGATCATGTGATCGCGCCGGACGGGCAAAGCATCTTCGTCAGCGCCAATGATGGCCATCTCTACGTGTTGCCGATAGCCGGTGGCGAGCCCGCCAGGGTCTCCGGAGACAATGAGAGGTCAGGCGGTTTGCGCCACTATCTGCATGGCATCTCGCCCGACGGGGGCTCGCTCGCTTATGTCGGGCTGGAGCGCGGGCCGGAAGGCCATTCTACAACCTGGATCTGCACCATGCCGGCGACGGGCGGCGCCAGCGCCTTTCTCACTGACGGGGGTTGCCCGGTCGACGGACCGGAGTTTTCTGCGGACGGAGAGTGGATCTATTTCAACTCGGAAGCGGCGGCGACGCAACCCGGCCACGCGCAGATATTCCGCATGCGCCGCGATGGCAGCGCAGTGGAGCAGCTGACCCACGATGCGCGGGTCAACTGGTTTCCGCATCCATCGCCGGATGGCTTGCTGGTGGCATATCTGAGCTATCCCAAAGGGACGACCGGGCATCCCGCTGACCGCGAGGTGATCTTGCGCGTAATGGATCCGGAGGGGAAGGACGGCCGCGATCTCGACGCCTTCAACGGCGGCCAGGGTACGATCAACGTCAATTCCTGGTCGCCCGATTCGCGCTACCTCGCCTATGTGCGTTATCCCCGCTACGGCTGAGCAGGCGAACATGAAGGGTGCGTCCCGCCGATGGAAGAAGGCCCGCGATGAGATCGCGGGCCTTCTTCATTTCAGCGATTGCGTTCGGCTTTGCCCTCAGGCCGCGAGATCGCGCAGAACGTATTGCAGGATGCCGCCATTCTTGAAGTAGTCGAGCTCGTCCAGCGTATCGATCCGGCAGAGGATCGGCACGTTCTTCACCGTGCCGTCGCCATAGACGATCCTTGCCTGCATCTTCTGGCGCGGCTTGATGTTCTCCAGGCCGTCGATGGTCACTGTTTCGTCGCCCTTCAGGCCGAGCGAGGCCCAGGAGGTGCCTTCCTCGAAGACGAACGGGATGACGCCCATGCCGACCAGGTTGGAGCGGTGGATGCGTTCGAACGACTGGGCGATGACGGCGCGCACGCCGAGCAGGTTGGTGCCCTTGGCCGCCCAGTCGCGCGACGAGCCGTTGCCGTATTCGACGCCAGCGAAGATGACCAGCGGCACGCCTTCCTTCTTGTACTCCATCGCGGCGTCGTAGATCGAAACCTCGTCCTTGGTCGGGTAGTGGATGGTGTAGCCGCCTTCGCGGCCATTTTCGCCCAGCATGTGGTTGCGGATGCGGATATTGGCGAAGGTGCCGCGCATCATAACCTCATGATTGCCGCGCCGCGTGCCGTACTGGTTGAAGTCCGCGACGCCGACGCCATGGTCGGTGAGGTACTTGCCGGCCGGCGAAGCCGCTTTGATCGAACCGGCCGGCGAAATGTGGTCGGTGGTGATCTTGTCGCCGAACAGGCCGAGAACGCGGGCGCCCTCGATCTTGCCGATAGCGCCGGGCTTGGAGCCCATGCCGACGAAATAAGGCGGATTCTGCACATAGGTAGAATGGTCGTCCCAGGTGTAGGTCTGGCCTTCCGGCGCCTGCACGTTCTGCCAGTTTTCGTCGCCCTTGAAGACGTCGGCATATTTGCGGGCGAACAGCTCGCGGGTGACGTTTTCGGCGATGAATGCGTCGATCTCCTGGCTCGAGGGCCAGATATCCTTCAGGAACACCGGATTGCCATCGCGGTCCTCGCCGAGAGGCTCGGTGGTGAGATCCTTGGTGACGGTTCCCGCCAGTGCATAGGCGACCACCAGCGGTGGCGAAGCCAGGTAGTTGGCCTGAACGTCGGGCGACACGCGGCCTTCGAAGTTGCGGTTGCCGGAAAGCACGGCAGCACCGATCAGCGCCTTGTCGTTGATGGTTTTCGAGATCGGCGCCGGCAGCGGGCCGGAATTGCCGATGCAGGTGGTGCAGCCGAAGCCGACAAGGTTGAAACCGATCTGGTCGAGTTCCTTCTGCAGGCCCGACTTGTCCAGATATTCGGCGACCACCTGGCTGCCGGGAGCGAGCGAGGTCTTTACCCAAGGCTTCTGCTTGAGGCCGAGACGGTTGGCGTTGCGGGCAAGAAGGCCGGCGGCCATCAGCACGCTCGGGTTCGAAGTGTTGGTGCAGGAGGTGATCGCCGCGATGACCACGTCGCCGTGGCCGAGATCGTAGCTGGCGCCCTCGACGGCGTAGCGCTTGGCGGTGTCGACGGTCTTCTTATATTCGGTCTCCAGCGCTTTGGCGAAGCCGGAGGCGATGCCTTCCAGCGGAATGCGGCCTTCAGGCCGCTTCGGGCCCGCCATCGACGGCACGACGTCGCCGAGGTCGAGTTCGAGCAGATCGGTGAAGACCGGATCCGCCGAGCCCTTGTCACGCCACATGCCTTGCGCCTTGGAATATTCTTCGACAAGCGCGATGCGGTTTTCGGCGCGGCCGGACATGGTGAGGTAGCGGATCGTCTCGGAATCGACCGGGAAGAAGCCGCAGGTGGCGCCATATTCCGGCGCCATGTTGCCGATGGTGGCGCGGTCGGCCAGCGTCATGTTGGAGAGGCCGGGGCCGAAGAACTCGACGAACTTGCCGACGACGCCCTTCTTGCGCAGCATCTGGGTGACGGTGAGCACGAGGTCGGTGGCGGTGACGCCTTCCTTGAGCGCGCCCGTCAGGCGGAATCCGATCACTTCGGGGAGAAGCATGGAGACGGGCTGGCCGAGCATCGCTGCCTCGGCCTCGATGCCACCGACGCCCCAGCCGAGCACGCCGAGGCCGTTGACCATGGTGGTGTGCGAATCGGTGCCGACGCAGGTGTCGGGATAAGCGACGATGTCGCCGTCCTCGCCAGTCAGCGTCCACACCGTCTGCGCCAGGTATTCGAGATTGACCTGGTGGCAGATGCCGGTGCCGGGCGGCACGACGCGGAAATTGCGGAACGCCTGCTGACCCCACTTCAGGAATTTGTAGCGCTCTTCGTTGCGCTCGTATTCGAGCTCGACGTTGCGAGCAAACGCCATCGGTGTGCCGAACTCGTCGACGATCACGGAATGATCGATGACCAGGTCGACCGGCACCAGCGGATTGATCTTCTGCGGGTCGCCGCCCAGAGAAGCCATGGCATCGCGCATAGCGGCCAGGTCGACGACGGCGGGAACGCCGGTGAAGTCCTGCATCAATACGCGGGCCGGACGGTAGGCGATTTCGACGCCGGCGGTGCCCTTGTCGGTGAGCCAGCCGGCGACCGCCTGGATCGATTCCTTGGTGACCGAGCGGCCGTCCTCGTTGCGCAAGAGGTTCTCCAGCAGAACCTTCATCGAATAAGGCAACTGGGCGATGCCGGTGAGACCGTTCTTCTCGGCCTCGATCAGGCTGTAATACACATACTCCGCGTCACCCGCCTTGAGGGTGCGACGGCAATTGAAACTGTCGAGCGATTTGGCCACGTGCGATCCATCCTTGTCTGTTCAGCCTGAAAGGGAACGGACTCCGATGGGCATGCAATCACGCGCAAAGGTGCGGGTACGGCCATTTCCGCTGTCCGCTCCCAAGCAACCCGAGCCGTTCAAGGCGGCGCGTGCGCTGGTTCGGCGCAAATTCGTTTGCCACGCCGACCGCTGGCGTGGTTGTTGCGCATATAAAGAGTTTCTTGGAAGAGTTCCAGAGAGATAAAACGCAATTTTGCTGCGATGCGAAGCTGCTGCGACGGATCGCCTTGGACGATGGGGAAAGCATGCGGCTGATCGCCGAAAATCTCAGCGGCGAGCGTGGCGGCGAGGCGGTTTTTGCCGGTGTCGGTTTCGATCTGGCCGCCGGCGAGAGCCTGACCGTCACTGGCCCCAACGGCGCGGGCAAATCGACGCTGCTGAGAGTGATCGCCGGGCTTCTGCCGACGGCGGCAGGTAATGTACGGCTCGACGGCGGCGGCGAGGAATGGCCGACGGTGGCTGCGTCCAGTCACTATCTCGGCCACCAGAACGCCATGAAGACGGCGCTGAGCGTGGCCGAGAATCTGCGCTTCTGGCAGGATTTTGCCGGCCAGCCGCAGCTTGGCGTCGGCGAGGCGCTGGAAATGGTGGGGCTCGGTGGTCTCGACCACCTGCCCTACGGCTACCTTTCGACCGGCCAGCGGCGCCGCGCGGCGATCGCCAAGCTCCTGGTCAGCTACCGCCCGATATGGCTGCTCGACGAGCCGACCGCCGGGCTGGACAAGGCATCCGAAGCCCAGTTTTCGGCGCTGATGCGGGTTCATCTGGAAGACGGAGGGATCGTCATCGCCGCAACGCATCTGCCGCTCGGGCTTGAGGGAGCGAAGACGCTGGAGATGGGAGGCTCACCCTCCCCTATGCCATGCTAGCACTCTTCTTCCGCGACATCAGGCTTGGTATCCGCGCGGGCGGCGGGGCGCTGACCGGCGTCCTGTTCTTCCTCGCCGTCATCGCGACGATCCCGTTTGGCGTCGGCCCGGATCTCAACCTGCTTTCCCGCATCGGTCCGGCCATACTCTGGATCGGCGCGTTGCTTGCCAGCCTGCTCGGCCTCGACCGGTTGTTCCAGGCCGACCGCGAGGATGGCTCCCTCGACCTTCTGATCCTCGCCGAGGGCCGGCACATGCTGGCGTTCACGGTCTTCGTCAAATGTCTGGCGCACTGGACGGCGAGCGTGCTGCCGCTGGTGGTAGCAGCGCCCTTCCTCGGCCTGTTCATGAACATGAAGCCGGCCGGCATCGGCGCGGCGGCGCTGACGCTTCTCGTCGGCACGCCGGCCATCACTTTCATCGGCGCGGTGGGGGCCGCAGTCACCGTCGTGCTGCCGCGCGGCGGCCTGCTCATTTCAGTTTTGGTGCTGCCGCTGGTGATCCCGGTGCTGATCTTCGGCGTTTCGGCAAGTTACGCGGCGGTGGCCGAGCCTGATCCCTTCCTGCCGCCTTTCCTCATTCTTGCCGCGCTGACGTTGTTTCTTGCCGTCATCGGGCCGGTGGCCGCAGCTCTGGCGCTGCGCTATGCCGCAGACTAGACCCGACTATTATACGAGACCGGTCGATTGCGGGCAGGCCTGCCGCCCTCTATTTTGAAACACGATGAGCCAAAGCAGCGCAACGATCAGAAGTTTTGCCGACCTCGCCAACCCGACGCGGTTCCTGGCGCTGGCCGATCGTTTGGTGCCGTGGTTCGGCGGCATCGCCGCGGTGCTTCTTGCAATCGGCCTCTATATGGGCTTCACAGCGCCCGAAGACTTCCAGCAAGGCATCACCGTGCGCATCATGTATATCCACGTGCCTTTCGCCTGGCTCGCCATGATGTGTTACACGCTGATGGCTCTGTCGGCGCTCGGCACCCTGGTGTGGCGGCATCCGCTGGCCGATGTGGCGCTCAAGGCCGCCGCCCCGGTCGGCGCGGTCTTCACCGCTCTGGCGCTGATCACTGGCTCGATATGGGGCAAGCCGATGTGGGGCACCTGGTGGGTATGGGACGCCCGGCTGACCTCTGTGTTCGTACTGTTCCTGATGTATCTCGGCATCATCGCGCTGACCCGGGCGCTTGACGATCCGGCGCGTGCCGCCCGCGCCGCCGCGATCATCACGCTGGTCGGCTTCATCAACATCCCAATCATCAAGTTTTCCGTCGACTGGTGGAACACGCTGCATCAGCCGGCCTCTGTGTTCCGGCTCGACGGGCCGACCATTCATCCAAGCCTTCTGTGGCCGCTGCTGGTGATGGCGCTGGGGTTCACCATGCTGTTCTTCACACTGCACCTGATGGCGATGCGCAACGAGATCTGGCGTCGCCGTGTCTCCGCCATGCAGCGCGTCGAAGCACGCCGCGCCGAGCGGCAGGGCGCGTAGATGTCAGCGCACGCACTTTATGTCGCCGCCGCCTACGGCATTTCGGTGCTGGCGATCGCCGGCCTGATCGGCTGGATTCTTGTCGATCAGCGGGCGCGAAAGCGCGAAGCGGCCGATCTCGAGGCAAGCGGCGTGCGCCGCCGCTCCCAGCGCAAGGCCGGGACAACGGCATGAGCGTGCAACCCGACAGCGCGCCGAAACCGCGGCGGATCTTTGTCCTCCTGCCGCTGCTCCTGTTCCTTGGACTTGCCGCGGTGTTTTTCGCGCAACTGATTTCCGGCCGCGACATTTCTGCAGTGCCGTCCGCGCTGATCGGGCAACCCGCACCGCAGACCAGCTTGCCGCCACTGGAAGGCAGCAATCTGCCCGGGCTCGAATCGGCGGATTTCGCCGGCAAGGTGACGCTGGTCAATGTCTGGGCCTCGTGGTGCGCGCCCTGCCGCCAGGAGCACCCGCTGCTCTACGAGCTTTCGCGGGACCAGCGCTTCACCATTGCCGGACTGAACTACAAGGACCGCCCTGAAAACGCCCGGCGTTTCCTAGGCGAGCTCGGCAACCCGTACAAGGCGATCGGCGTCGACGATGCTGGCCGGGCGGCGATCAACTGGGGCGTCTACGGCGTTCCCGAGACCTTCCTGGTCGGCAAGGACGGCAAGATCGCCTACAAACATGTCGGGCCGCTGAGCCCGGAATCGATTGCCGGGGAAGTGATGCCGCAGATCGAAAAGGCGCTCGCGGCGCAATAATTCTGCCTGCAATCCGCTTTCGCCCCGGGGGCGTGCGAATCGCTCGATTTTCCAATACGTTCTCATACGGTCGCTTGGGAGAGGGCGCCGTAACGGCGCATGCGGCCATGGGGAGGCATTCATGCAGGACAGTTCCGCGCTCATCATCTTTCTGCCGCTCGCGCTCGGCATCATCATGCTCGGCCTCGGCCTGTCGCTGACGGTTCAGGATTTCCGCAATGTCGCGGAAAAACCCAAGGCCGTGATTGTGGCGCTGATTTGCCAGACGGTCATCCTGCCGCTGGCCTGTCTCGGCGTCGTTTATTTCTTCGGGCTGGAGCCAGCGCTTGCCGTAGGCATGATGCTGCTTGCGGCGAGTCCAGGTGGCACCTCGGCCAATCTCTACAGCCATCTGGCTGATGGCGATGTGGCGCTGAACATCTCGCTGACGGCGATCAATTCTGCGTTGTCGATCGTTACGTTGCCGCTGATCGTCAACTGGTCGCTGGCGCATTTCTTCACTGAAGGGCAGGCAATCCCGCTACAGTTCGCCAAGGTCTTGCAGGTGTTTGTCATCGTGCTTGGCCCGGTGCTGATCGGCATGTGGGTGCGCAGCCGATTTCCGGCTTTCGCCGAGCGCATGGCGCGCCCGGTGAAGATTTTCTCTATGCTGTTCCTGTTCGCTGTGGTGGCGGTGGCGCTGATCCAGGAATGGCAGACGCTGCTGATCTGGGGGCCGATCGTCGGTCTCGCCACGCTCGCCTTCAACCTGATCAGTCTTGGCGTCGGCTATTTCGTACCTCGCGCGGTGGGCATCGAAAAACGCCAGGCCACCGCCATCGGCATGGAGATAGGCATCCACAACGGCACACTGGCCATCGCAATTGCGCTGAGCCCGCTGCTGCTCAACAATGCGACGATGGCCGTTCCGGCGGCGATTTACGGGCTAATAGCCTTTATGACCGCGGCGATCTTCGGATACTGGCTGAAAAAGAGGCAGACGGGCGCGGTGGCCGAAGGTAAGGCGGCGCACTGAAACAGTGCGCCGCGCCCCGCGCCCCAAGAGCCGGGCGGTTCTCCGCCGGCTCCGGACCGTCATTTTCCGTAGATATCCAGATAAGCGTGACGCAGCATTTCGCCGCGGTCGGCGCCCATGTCGGCGAGGTCGCGCTGGGTCAGCGACTGGATTTCCTCGACCATCCGGTTGTAGCGCGTGCGCTTGGCCAGACGGCTTCTGGCGTTATTGAGCAGAGATGCAATCATGGCGGTTTCCTTTCATGGCCTGTCTTGCGACGGCCGCAGTGAACCTCCCTTGTTACAGTCTGTAATATTGGCCTTATCATGCTGCGATGCAATATCGGATAGTGCAACGCAGCAATGCACTTGCCGCATGGCTGCGCGCCAAGCTATGCACAAATTAGAAGCAGCTTGATGGAGATAGCGGCAATTCCGGCGGGCCGGCCTACCACATCGATTTTTGGTAGGCCTCGTCGAGCCAGCGGTCGGTCTCGCCGGCGCACTGGTCGAGCACCAGCTGGTCTTTCAATATCTGGCCGAGCGTCGGCAACATGGCGCGGTCGGGCCAGCTTTCGGGCCGCCACAGTTCGGAGCGCATGAACGCCTTGGCGCAATGCATGTAGGCCGCCTTCACTCTGACGACGATGATGCTGATCGGCGGCTTGCCGTCGTGGGCAAGCCGCTCGCGCAAGGTCGGATCGGCCGTGATCCTGGCTTCGCCGTTGATGCGCAGCGTCTCGTTCATGCCTGGAATCAGGAACAGCAACCCTATCGCAGGGTCGCGCAGCAGGTTTTCCAGTGTGTCGAGCCGGTTGTTTCCCGGCCGGTCGGGGATGGCGATGGTGGTGTCGTCGAGGACTTCGACAAAGCCAGGCCGGTCGCCCTTCGGCGTCACATCGGCATTGCCGGCGCCGTCGGTCGAGCCGATCAGCACGAACGGGCTCTTGCCGATGAAGGAGCGGCAATGGCCGTCCAGCCGCTTCAATTCCTTGCGGACAGCGTTTTCACCAGGTTGCTTGTATAGGCTGCGCAACTCTTCCTGTGTCGAGATGAATTGCATCAGGCCTCTCCCGGCTTGGCGTCTATTTGCGGATCCGCTCATCCAGCGAATGGCGCATGATCAGCGGCATCTGGCTGAAGGTGAACAGAAGCGTGATCGGCATGATGCCCCAGACCTTGAACGCCACCCATGTATCGGTCGGAAACGAACGCCAGACGACCTCGTTCACAAGGGCCAGGAACAGGAAAAACAGACCCCAGCGCAAGGTGAGCTTGCGCCAGCCCTCGGCGTCCAGCCGGAACGCCGAATCGAAGACGTAGCCCAGCAGCGACTTGCCGAAGAAAAGGCCGCCGAGCAGAACGCCGCCAAACAGTGTGTTGACGATGGTCGGCTTCATCTTGATGAAGATGTCATCCTGCAGATAGAGCGTCAGCGCGCCGAACACGAAGACCACGACGCCGGACACAAGCGGCATGATCGGCAGCGTGTGGGTGAGTAGCCAGGACACTGCGAGCGCAATCGCCGTCGCCACCATGAACAGGCCCGTGGCGATGAAGATCGGTCCGCCGAGTTCGGCCAGAGCCGGAAACCTTGTCGCCAGCCATTCGCCACGCGTGTTGGCGAAGAAGAAGATCATCAACGGCCCGAGCTCCAGCGCAAGCTTCAGCAGCGGGTTGATTTCTTTCCTCTTCGGATCGGAAGGGTCGCGTTCGAGAATGGGTTCGTTCGTCACTCATGCAACTCCCGCGATCGCCTTGGCGAAATCGCTAGCCGAAAAGGGTTCGAGGTCGTCGACCTGCTCGCCGACGCCGATGAAATAGACCGGCAGTTTATGCTTGGCGGCGATCGCCACCAAGATGCCGCCGCGCGCGGTGCCGTCGAGTTTTGTCATCACCAGGCCGTTGACGCCGGCGACATTGCGGAAAATCTCGACCTGGTTGAGGGCGTTCTGGCCGGTGGTCGCGTCGACCGTTTGCAAGACGGTATGCGGCGCTTCCGGATCGAGCTTTCCAAGCACGCGCACGATCTTTTCCAGCTCGGCCATAAGCTCGGTTCTGTTTTGCAACCGGCCTGCGGTGTCGATGATCAGCACGTCGGAGCCGGCTTCCTTCGCCTTTTCGAAGGCGTCGTAGGCGAGGCCCGCCGCATCGGCGCCGAGCTTCGAGGCGACCACCGGCGAGCCGGTGCGTTCACCCCAGATTTTGAGCTGTTCGATCGCCGCGGCGCGGAACGTGTCGCCGGCTGCCAGCGTCACCGAAAGGCCGCCGCTCACCAGCTTGGCGGCGAGCTTGCCGATGGTGGTGGTCTTGCCGGTGCCGTTGACGCCGACCACCAGGATGACATGCGGCTTGTGCGACAGGTCGAGCTCAAGCGGCAGCGCGACAGGGCCGAGCACCTTTTCGACCTCCTGCGCCATGATGGCGCGGACTTCCGACTCCGACACGTCCTTGCCATAGCGGCCGGACGCCAGCGAATCGGTAATTCGGATCGCCGTTTCCATGCCGAGATCGGCGCGAATCAACACATCTTCGAGATCCTGCAGCGTATCTTCGTCGAGCTTGCGCTTGGTGAAGACGCCGGCGATGTTGGACGACAGTTCCTTAGACGAACGCGACAGGCCCTGCCGCAGCCGCTGGAACCAGGTGGTTTTCGGGGCGGGCTCCGGTGCCTTCTGCAGTTCGGCCTTTTTCTCGACGGCCTTGGAGACGGTGACTTTGCCTTCGGCGGGTTTGGTCTGCGGGGCCGGAGTGACAGATGCTGCAATCGATATCTCGGCGGCATCCGCCGGGAAATGCCCCTCTCCCCGCAACAGCGGGGCGAGGGGGGCGTCAGCGGAAGTGCTTGGCGGCGCTTCCGGCAATGCCGAAGGAGGTGAGGCGGGAAGGCGATCGGCTTCTTTCTTTCCGGAGGGAAGGTCCGGCAGTGGGGCGACCTCGGAAATCTCAATGGCTTCCGGCTCGGGCGCGATTTCGCGCAGCACCGGCCGCGTCTCGAGCGGCGGCTGGCGCACGGGGGGTGGAACTTCCGCCGGCGGCAATTCTGGCTCGGAGGGCTCGGCCGGCTCGGGAACTTCTACTGGCGCCGGCTCAGGCGGCTGCGACGGAGCGGGAACCTCTTCCGGTGCCGGTTCCGGTTCGGGCACGGCAGGCGGAACCGGAATCTCGACCGGCGCTGGTTCGGGGGCTTCCGGAGCAGGAACCTCCTGGGGCGCGGGTTCAGGGGCTGGCGGAGCTTCCGGCTCCGGGGTCTCCGCCGGCTGAACTTCCGGCTCGGGCTCGGTGGGGATTTCCCGCGGAGCGGGTACGGGCCCCGGCGCTGGAGCAGGAATCTCGACAGGAGCTGGCGCCGGTATGGCCGGAGTTGGCGCGGGCGCGGGTTCCTCTGGCGTCGGTTCG
Organism: Neomesorhizobium albiziae; assembly: GCF_900114255.1. Classification (GTDB taxonomy): domain Bacteria; phylum Pseudomonadota; class Alphaproteobacteria; order Rhizobiales; family Rhizobiaceae; genus Neomesorhizobium; species Neomesorhizobium albiziae. Next base: position 177,442 of record NZ_FOSL01000004.1, read on the forward strand.
GGTTCGGCCGGGGCGGGCGCCGGCTCTTCTGGCGGCAGCGGCGGCAGGACGTCCGATCCCTCGACGGGCTTCGTCTCGACTGGCGGCTGCGTCTCGGCCTTCAGATCCTTCAGCGCCTCGAAATTCAGCGGCGGCAGCGGCGCCGTTTCGTCGATCTTTTCCTCGATGACTTCCTTCTTGCCGAAGGAAAAGACTTTCTTGATGAACCCAAATGCCATGCGTCGGTCCGTCTAGGCGGCTTGCAAGGCAAGCGGCGCGGCGATGAGGCGCTGGCCGTCATGGCCGGTGATTGCCGCTTCGACGATCTCGCCGGGCTGGGCGGCGGAAATCGCGGCAAGAGTGAACCCCTCGGTACGGCCAAGGCCATCACGCTCGATCAGGATCGACTGGCGCGTACCGGCGAGTGCGCCGAGATGTTTCTGGTAGGCGGCTTCGCCTGCGGCGCGCAGCCTCGCGGCGCGTTCCTTGATGACCGTGCGCGCAAGCTGCGGCATGCGCGCGGCGGGCGTGCCCTCGCGCGGCGAGAACGGGAAGACATGGAGATGCGTCAGCCCGCATTCCTCGACGATATTCAGCGAATTCTCGAACATTTCGGCGGTTTCGGTCGGGAAACCCGCGATGATGTCGGCACCGAAGACGATGTTTTCGCGCAATTTCCGGACGTTCTCGCAGAAACGGATCGAATCGTCGCGCAGGTGACGGCGCTTCATGCGTTTCAGGATCATGTCGTCGCCAGCCTGCAGCGACAGATGCAGATGCGGCATCAGGCGCGGCTCGGTGGCGATGGCGTCGAGCAGTTCGTCGTCGGCCTCGATGGAATCGATCGACGACAGGCGCAGCCTGCGCACGTCGGGCACCTGCCTGAGGATCGTCTTGACCAGTCTGCCGAGCTTCGGGGCGCCGGGAAGGTCGGCGCCAAAGCTTGTCATGTCGACGCCGGTCAGCACGATCTCGGCATAGCCGTTGCCGGCCAGCCGCTTCACCTGCTCGACCACCGCCCCCATCGGCACCGAGCGCGAATTGCCGCGCCCGTAGGGAATGATGCAGAAGGTGCAACGATGGTCGCAGCCATTCTGCACCTGAACGAAGGCGCGGGCCCGGCCTTCGATGGCGTCGACCATGTGCGACGCGGTTTCCTTGACCGACATGATGTCGTTGACGCGCGCCTTCTCGGTGTCGTTGACGCCGAAATCGGGCAAGGCGCGGTAGGAATGGGACTTCAGCTTCTCTTCATTGCCGAGCACCAGGTCGACTTCATCCATCGCGGTGAAGGCAGCCGGATCGGTTTGCGCGGCGCAGCCGGTGACGATGATGCGGGCGTTGGGGTTGTCGCGGCGGGCCTTGCGGATCGACTGCTTGGCCTGGCGCACGGCCTCGCCGGTGACGGCGCAGGTGTTGAAGATGACGGCGCCGTTCTTCAGCGCGCCAAGGCCGGCGGTTTCGGCCTCGCGGCGCATCACCTCGGATTCATAGGTGTTCAGCCGGCAGCCGAAGGTGACGATTTCCACCGCCATCAGGCGACGTCCTGGCGGTCACGCGCCCATTTTCCGGTGGCGGGGTCGAACGTGCCGGAGAATTCCCATTCCGCCGGACCGGTCATGATCACGTGGTCGTCGGCCCGCCATTCGATCAGGAGAGGGCCTCCGGGAACTGTTACGGTGACAGTCCGGTCCGTGCGATTGGTTCGGGCGGCGCTCACGGCCGCGGCGCATGCGGCAGAGCCGCATGCCTTGGTGAGACCGGCGCCGCGTTCCCAGGTACGGATGGTCATCGCGTCGCGCGCCGTCACCTGCGCGATGGTGATGTTGGCGCGCTCCGGGAATATCGGGTGGTTCTCGAGCAGCGGGCCGAAACGGTCGAGATCATAGGTCCAGACGTCGCGGTCGACCCAGAAAATGGCGTGCGGATTGCCCATCGACACGGCCGAGGGCGAATGCAGCACCGGCGCGTCGATCGGGCCGATTTGCAACTCGATCATGCGGGTATCGCGGAATTCTTCCGCAAGCGGAATGTCCTGCCAGCCAAACCGCGGCCTGCCCATGTCGACCGAAATCGTCCCGTCGGCATGTTCCTCGGCATTCAGGATGCCGGCGATGGTTTCGAAGGTGAAAATCTTCTGGCCGGTCTCTGCGGCCAGCGCCTGCACGACGCAACGCATGCCGTTGCCGCAGGCCTGCGCCATCGAGCCGTCGGAATTGATGATCTCGATGTAATTGAAGGTGCCCGGCGTGCGCGCATCATGAATCGCCATGATCTGGTCGAACCTGGTGGCCGGGTCGGTGTTGAGCGCGACAGCGGCGCCCGGCGTCACCCGATCGGCACGGCCGCGCATGTCGGCAACGATGATTTCGTTGCCGAGCCCGTTCATCTTGGCGAATTGTGCCGCGCTTGCCATCGATCCAGAATCTGTTGTCCGTTTGGCGCTATATGGCGGAAACGGCCATGAATTACCAGTGAAAGACGCCTGCGGCGCACCGCCGCCGGCCCGGCGACGCGCGGAACAGTAAATCCGTACGGCGTTCAACCGCCCGGTATGTCCCAGACCTCGCCGGGCAGCATGGGCCGGAATCGATTTCGCGGCACGCCGTGGGCGCCGAGCGCTTCGAAAAGCTTTTCGCGCGGTTCGTCTATGGGTTCGTTGGTGAGCTGGAACGTGCCCCAATGGCAGCCGACGGCATGTTCGGCGTGGCAAAGCTGCATGCCGCGCACTGCTTCGTCGGGGTTCTGGTGCTGGCTTTCCATGAACCACCGGGGCTCGTAGGCCCCGATCGGCAGGATGGCGAGGCGGAAGCCTCGATGCTTCCGGGCCATCAGCCGGTAGTTGATGCCGGCGTGGAAGCCGGTATCGCCAGCGAAATAGATTTTTCCGGCAGCTGCCTCGATCACGAATCCGCACCAGAGCGCCATGCGGCGGTCGCGGGTCCCACGTGCCGACCAGTGATGCGCCGGCTCGATATGGACGACCGTGTTCGCGGCAAGTTCGACCGTGTCGCCCCAATCGCTGACACAAATGCGCATGTCGGGGATGGCGGCGCGGATGATCGTGTCGTTGCCAAGCGGCGTCACCACCAGCGGATCGTGGGTTTGCTTCAGGCAACTGAGCGTCGCGAGGTCGAGATGATCGTAATGATTGTGACTGAGCAGCACGGCGTCGATGGACGGCAAGGAATCGAAATCGATGCCGGGAGCATTGACGCGCTTCGGTCCGACGAAAGAAAGCGGCGAGACGCGGTTGGACCACACCGGGTCGGTCAACATGTTCAGCCCGGCAAATTGCACCAGCACGGTGGCGTGACCGACCATGGTGATGCGCAGTCCCGGCCCGGAAACCCTGGCCTGCGGTACGGCTTGTGGAAACGGGCTCGGCCAGCTTGCCGGCCATTTGGCGCGGCCGCCGCCGAATTGCCATCTCAGCAGATCGATGAAGCGGCCAGGCAGCCTGCCGTCGGGATTGAAGAAGACACGGCCATCGAAATGATCGGATTCGGGGCCGTCGAAATAGGGATTGCGCCGCAAGGGCCGTCTGCTTCGCGCGACACTTTCGGCCAATGCTGTCACTCCGACCGATTCCACCATATCGATATCGCTCCTTAGCCTCATCCTGGGAGAATGAGGAGGGGGTGCGCCCCGGCTAGGCAGCGTCGCAGTGTGCCGAACGCAGGAATTGACCATGGTGTTGCCCGGCAGGGAGGCCGGATTCAACGTCGAAGCCGGGGAAGGCGTTGCCAAATTGCAACAAATTTTTGGAGGAAACCCTATTTTAACCACACGTAGTTGAAATCCTGCGGATATAGCCACTTTTATGGCGGCGGGACTGGCGGGGCGGCGCGCTTTGCGCAGCAGGAGGTTTGAATGGCTTTTTCGAAGACTGGCCTTGTGGCGGCGACGCTTTTGTCGCTGGCTGCGGCTGGGTGCCAGAGCGATCGCATGTCGTCGCTCGACACGCCGGCACCGCTGCCGGCAGCGCCTGCGGGCAAGGTGACCGGCAGCCAGTTGCCGCCGCCGGCAACGCCCGACCCCTCGCAGTTCCCCGCCGCGCCGCAGCAACAGGCTGCCGCCGCGCCGATGACCACGCCTCCAGCCACTGCGCCGGACATCACGGCGGGCGGCGTCGCAGGCGTCTGGACCGCTTCGGTTTCGGGCCAGAGTTGCAAGGTGGCGACGCCGCAGACCAAATTCGGCGCCGGTTTCCGCGCCGGGCCGCTGCGCTGCCCCGCACCTATCGACGGTGTGAAGTCGTGGAACGTCGCCGGCAAGCAGCTGACGCTGCACGACGCCAACGGCGCGGTGCTGGCGCGTCTCTATTCCTCGGGTCCGGAAAAGTTCGACGGCCAGACCGAAAGCGGCCTGCCGATCTCGCTCAACCGCTAAATCGTCCTGTTCCCGCACCGGGACCGTCACGCAGAAGAATGATCGATGCACCTGCGTGACGGCCTTCAGACACATCCTTCCGTTGCCCAGCGCTACCGTCATCTCGTCGAACTCGGCGAGATCGACAGCGATCCGGCGCAGCTTGCCGTCGCCGCGGCGCTCGACCGGCTGATCGTCGAGGTCGCCAGCAAACGGCTCGCTGCCAAGTCGAGCGCGCTCGGCTGGCTGTTCGGCAAGCGCCGCGACAGCGCCACGACGATCAAGGGCCTCTACATCCACGGCGGGGTCGGCCGCGGCAAGACCATGCTGATGGACCTCTATTTCGAGCTGGTGCCGGTGCGGCGCAAGCGGCGGGTGCATTTCAACGCCTTCATGGCGGATGTGCACGACCGCATCCAGAAGCACCGGCAGGCGCGGAAGAACGGCACGGTCAGGGAAGACGATCCGATCCCGCCTGTCGCCAGGGCCTTGGCCGAGGAAGCGTGGGTGCTGTGCTTCGACGAGTTTTCGGTGACCGACATCGCCGACGCGATGGTGCTGTCGCGGCTGTTCTCCGTGCTGTTTTCCGAAGGCGTGGTGCTGGTCGCCACCTCCAACGTGGCGCCGGACGATCTTTACCGCGACGGCCTGAACCGCCAGCTCTTCCTGCCGTTCGTCGGTCTTCTGAAGCGACAAACGGACGTCATGGCGCTGGATGCTGCCAGGGACTACCGGCTGGAGCGGCTGCACAACCTGCCAGTCTACATGACGCCCCTCGGCTCCGATACCGACCGCAAGATGGACGAGGCCTGGGAAGCGGCGAGCCACGGTTTTGCGGAGGCTCCCGCGGAGGTGACCGTGAAAGGTCGCCATGTCGCGGTGCCGCGGGCGGCAGGCCCCACGGCGCGCTTCGGGTTTGCCGATCTGTGCGAAAAGCCGCTGGCGGCGCGCGACTACCTGGCGATCGCGGCGCGATACGACACGATCTTCGTCGACCATGTGCCGGTGCTTGCCGAAGCCCGGCGCAACGAGGCCAAGAGGCTGATCCTGCTGATCGATACGCTTTACGACCAGCAGAAACGCCTGGTGATGAGCGCCGATGCGCCGCCGCAGGAGATCTATCGCGGAAAGCACGGCACCGAGACCTTCGAATTCCAGCGCACCGCGTCGCGCTTGATGGAGATGCAGAGCAAGGACTGGCTGGAAGCGTGGGCGGCGCGGCACCGGGCCGACGACAGCGCGGTGCCTTTCTCCCAGGAGGCGAGCAGGTGAGGCGCGTTCTGGCGTGACGTTTTCAGCCCGCTGACCTCCAGGCGCCGGCCCCCACCCTTAAGGGAGATGGAGGCGTGGCAGTCAGTTTCCTTCGCTCCCCTCCGGCATGCAAAGCCCCCTCTCCGGTTTGCTGCGCAAACCACCCTCCCGCTTCGCAGGGGCGAGGAACCCAAGCTGGAAGGACGCCGGTATCGCGGCGATCTCCCTCCTCCCTGCGAAGCAGACGGGTGGGGTTGCCGCTGCAGCGCCGGGCGTTCTGTTGATCGTTGTGAAGATTGCGCCGAGCACTGCCGATAACCCCCCTCTGGCTGCTTCGCAGCCATCTCCCCTCAAAGGGGGGAGATCAGGGCCGCGCTTCTCCGTTGCCACGCCCCGTTTCGCGTCTGGCCATTGGGCTTTCCTGTTGCCCACGACTCGCTTTCTCGACCTGGCTTCGGCAATCGAGGCGTCGTGGGTAAGTGGGAAGCGGCGCCTGGGACCGTGCCGTTTCAAATTTATACGAGGCCCGGTCTCCCAGGCGCCGCCGGTGTGCTTGCCCTACCGCAAGCGAGCGCGGGTTTCTAGGCCCGCGAACTAGCCTCGGTCAGGGCCCGGATCTCGGGACATCCTCGCCCCAGCAGCGCCACCGTCAGCGCTGCCGATCCGGCACCGTCGCCCTCCCTGATACCCGGTGCGTACCAGGTTCCCGTGAGGGCGATGGCTGCATTATGCGGGAGCGGCAAAGGGGTGTGGATAAAAAGAAAAACAAAGACTGCTGACAGATGCTGACAATGCGGGGAACCGGCCTTCTCCCCTTGTGGGAGAAGGTGCCTGAGCGAGAGCGAAGGCGGATGAGGGGTATTTCCAGCCTGGATGCGTCGCGCTTCGCCCAGCACCCCTCATCCGACCTCGCCCTCGCAAAGCTCGGGCTCGGCCACCTTCTCCCACAAGGGGAGAAGGGAGAGGCGCGCGTTCTGCACCGTTCCCGCATCTCGCGACCGTCACGGATCTCCGGGTCTTCGCGACGGCCTTCGGCCTGCTTCGCTAGGGGTGACGAAGGGAGGGGCGCCGCCGCTAATCGTCAACGTTGGTGGTTTGCCGTGAACCGCTCGGCCACATCGCACGCGATTTCCTGAAAAGCGGCCCGTCTTGTCGCGAAAGACAGCGAACACACCGTCGACAGTCGCATTATGATGCGGCCTCCGACACAAGCATTCGAGCCTGCCGATGATCGTTCGCCCGCGCCCCAGTTTCTGGAAACTCTTCTTCGTCATGCGGGGCTCCGTGGTGCCCCGCATCCTGCCGCAGATCTTCGGCTTTGCGCTTTACGGCGCGGCAGTCGTCGCCGTGGTGAAGGTGCTGAAACTCGATCTGGGCAATGCCGGCGTGGCGCCGTTCGCGCTGCTCGGCGTGGCGCTCTCGGTCTATATGGGGTTCCGCAACAACGCAGCCTATGACCGCTGGTGGGAGGCCCGCAAGCTCTGGGGGCAGCTGGTCTTCGAGATCCGCAACCTGTCGCGCGCCGCCTCCGCGCTGATCTCAGACCGGGGCGAATTACGGCCGCTGCTGATGGATTCCCTGGCTTTTTGCCACTTCCTGCGTGGCGAACTGCGCAAGGTCGATGCGCGCGGCGAGGCCCGTGCTTTTGTCGGCAATGATGTGGATGCGATTCTTGCCGCATCCAACCAGCCGGACGCATTGTTGCGCCGCATGGGCCAGCGGATCGGCGCATTGAAACGCGGTGGCGCATTGGAGCCCAGGATTTCCGCATCCTCGACGAGCGGCTTTCCCAGCTCGCCGCCATGCAGGCCGGTTGCGAGCGCATCATGGGCACGCCGCTGCCTTTTGCCTACACGCTGCTCTTGCAGCGCACCGCCTATATCTTCTGCCTTCTCTTGCCCTTCGGCCTGGCTTTTTCGGCCGGCTGGGCAACACCGCTGTTCACGGCATTGATCGCCTACACGTTCTTCGGCCTCGACGCGCTTTCGGAAGAGCTGGAAGATCCGTTCGGCACCCAGGCCAACGATCTGGCGCTGGACGGGCTGTGCCGGGTCTGCGAAATTTCCGTGTTCGAGGCGCTGGGCGAGACACCGCCGCCAATGATCGCGGCGGAGAAGTTCTATTACTCCTGACGCCGGATTTGCGTTAGAGCGGAATGTATTCAGGCTGAACCAGGCATTCCGCTCTGTCCGTTGTTTAGCCGCATTTGTGCGACGCCAGGTGATCCCACCTGGCTGCAAAATGCTCCAGGAAGGGCCGGAGGAGCAGACCGGTGGCAGAATTTCTTTCGCGGCGCGATTTCACCGCAGGGCTGCTTGGCCTTGGCGGCGTTGCCATGGCCCATCCCTTGACGCTGTGGGCGCAGGAAGCCGGCAAGAGGCCAGCGATCGACGCCACCTTTCTCTTTGCCAGCGATATTCATGCCTGCCGCATGAGCCGCGGGCTTTCGCCGAACTGCCAGCAGGAGGGCAAGACGGATGCGAATCTGCTGCGCCATATCGCGGCCCTCAACAACATAACCCGGCAAACCTGGCCGGCCGCGATCGGCGGTATGGCCACCAGCCTGGCAGGCGCGGGGCGCCGGGTCGGGTCGCCGCTCGGCCTTGTGATCGGCGGCGACATGACCGACGACGGCGGCGGCCAGATCGCCATGCCCAGCGAAGGAACGCAACTGCAGCAATTCAGCCATCGCTACCAGCAGGGCGTGGGGCCGGAGCGCGTCCACTTTCCGGTCTACACCGGCCTTGGCAATCACGACCTCGACCAGGACGGGCCGCCGCCGCATGTCGACTGGTACCGCCGCGAACTGCGCGACTATGTCGAGATCAACCACCGGCCAAGCGTCTTCTTCAAGCCGCCGGTGCCGGCGGCGAACTACGATGTGGAAACCGACAGCTATTCCTGGAACTGGGGCGGCTTGCATCTCGTGCAGATGCATCGTTTCGCAGGCGATACAAATAAGGGTGCGCCGGACAATCTGCCCTGGCTGAAGCAGGACCTGGCCGACAACGCCGGCGATGGCCGGCCGGTCGTCGTCTTTCAGCATTACGGCTGGGATACGTTTTCGATCGAACGTTGGGACCCGGCGGCGAGCACCTTCGACGACCATGGCAGCGGGCCGCCGCACTGGTGGAGTGACGCGCAGCGGCAAGCGATGGTGGCGGCGCTCTCCGGCTACAATGTCATCGGCGTCTTCCACGGCCACCAGCACGAGACGGCGATGATCTACGCCAGAGACGGCCTCGACCTGTTCAAGCCGAAGGCAGCCTATCTCGGCGGATTCGCGCTGGTGCGTGTGACGGAAACAGCCATGGACGTGGCGCTGGCCGAAGCCATCGACGCCACGGGCGATGTGAGGTTCACCGACGCGTTCAGCAAACCGGTCACCTGGAAGAAGAGATGAGCGCGGCTTGCCCGATGCCAGCTGCTCGCGGAAGATGGGCTGGCTGTCCGGGAATGGGAGAGAAGAATGATTTCATCGATCGGCAAGGCTGCGCTCGCGCTGTCGCTCCTGTGGCTCGAGCTCGCGCCTGCGGCCCGCGCCACCGAGATTCCGGTTCCCACCCAAGCTGAGTGGGCCGACGCCAAGAAAACGGTGAAGCTGGCTAACGGCATTTCGCTGGCCTATGTCGAGATAGGCGACAGCGAGGGAAGCCCGACGCTGCTGATCCACGGCTACACCGACAACAGCCGCTCATGGTCTCTGGTTGCGCCCTACATGAAGAAGCGGCGCCTGCTGGCGATAGACTTGCGCGGCCACGGCAAGTCCGATGCGCCGGATTGCTGTTACGCCTATACGGACTTTGCCGACGATGCATCGCTGTTCCTGGATGCGATGGGCATCGCCAAGGCCGACGTGATCGGCCATTCGCTGGGGTCGCTGGCGGCACAGTTGCTCGCCGCCCAGCACCCAGACAAGGTGAAGAACCTGGTGCTGGTGAGTTCCACCACGGCGATCGGCGGCGGGCCGGGCTCGTGGCTTTGGGACAATGTCATGCCGCTTACCGCGCCGATCGACCCGGAAAGCCAGTTCATGAAGGACTGGTACGCCAATCCGAACACGGTCGACGAAGACTTCTTGACCCGCGAGCGCACCGAGAGCGCCGCGGTGCCGATCCATGTCTGGCGCGGCGTCCTGTGGGGCACGGTCATCGACGACCTGACGCCGATCGCGCCGCTGGTGAAGGCCCCGGTGCTGGTCCTGTGGGGTGAAAAGGATGGGCTGTTCGATCTCACGCATCAGGAGAAGCTGGAAAAGGCCTATCCGGATGCGGTGTTCCAGGTGTTTTCCGGCGCCGGCCACAACATGTTCTGGGAATTTCCCGACAAGGCGGCAAGCCTGATCAACGATTTCCTCGACCTGGAACCATAGTCGCTGCATGCGCGACAAAAGAAAACGGCGGGCCGAAGCCCGCCGTTGACCGAAATAAGCACCGACGGCCGCTTACGAAGCGGCGGCTTCCTCGGCAGGAGCGGCAGCGGCGGCGGCAATCGCGGCGGCAGCGTCGTCCTGTGCCTTCTTGATGGCGGCGGCGCGCTCCTGGGCCTTCTTGCCCGGCTCAGCCTTCTTCGGATTGGAGCGGGCGTCGCGCTTGGAGATGCCGGCCTCGTCGAGGAAGCGCAGCACGCGGTCGGTCGGCAGGGCGCCGTGGCCGAGCCAATGCTTGACCCGGTCGGCGTCGACCTTCACGCGTTCGCCGTCCTTGGGCAACAGCGGGTTCCACGAGCCGACGGTCTCGATGAAGCGGCCATCGCGCGGCGAACGGACGTCGGCGATGACGATGTGGTAGTAGGGACGCTTCTTGGAGCCCGCGCGGGCCAGACGAATTTTCAGTGACATTTTCTTTCTCCTAAAGGCAGTTCGGTTCGTTGTCTTGGGTTTGCGGTATTCTCTATTCGCCGCGCGTGGCGGCCGAATTCTTCAGGTCGACGCCGTTGGCGGCGATCTGCTCGTGGTGCCGGATGACTTCCTTGATGACGAAGTTCAGGAATTTCTCGGCGAAATCGGGATCGAGATGCGCATCCTTGGCCAGCTGGCGAAGGCGGGCGATCTGCTGAGACTCGCGCGACGGATCGGCCGGCGGAAGGCCATGCGTCGCCTTCAGCACGCCAACCGCCTTTGTGCAGCGGAACCGTTCGGCGAGCATATGAACAAGTGCTGCATCGATGTTGTCGATCGAGGCGCGGTATTCGGCGAGCTGGGCCTGTGGGCTGTCGGTCATCGCTCGTCTCACTTCTTCTTCGGCAGACCGGGCAAGCCGCCGCCAAGACCAGGAAGGCCGCCCGGCAGTTTCATGCCACCTGGAAGGCCTGGCAAGCCACCGGCGCCGGGAAGCCCAGGAAGGCCTTTCGGCAGGCCACCACCGAGACCGGCCGCCTGAGCCTGCTTCTGCAGGGCTTCGAGCTGCTTGGGATCCATTTTCGACAGGTCGGGCATGCCGCCGCCAAATCCCCCTGGGCCGGGCATCATGCCGCCGAGACCCATCTTGGAGGCGAGGCCGCCCATCATGTTGCGCATCAGGCCGCCGCCCTTGCCCTTGCCGCCCATGGCTTTCATCATGTCGGCCATCTGGCGGTGCATCTTCAGAAGCTTGTTGATCTCGGCGGCGTCCGTGCCGGAGCCGGCCGCGATGCGCTTCTTGCGGCTGTGCTTGAGGATGTCGGGGTTCGCGCGCTCGGCCTTGGTCATCGACGAGATGATGGCGAGCTGGCGGCCGAACATCTTGTCGTCGAGACCGGCGGCGGCCATCTGGTCCTTCATTTTGCCCATGCCCGGCATCATTCCCATGATGCCGCCCATGCCGCCCATCTTCTGCATCTGGCCGAGCTGACCGGCGAGATCGTTGAGATCGAACTTGCCGGACTGCATCTTTTTGGCCATCGCCGCGGCCTGTTCGGCATCGATGGTTTCGGCGGCGCGCTCGACCAGGCTGACGATGTCGCCCATGCCGAGGATGCGGTCGGCGATGCGCTTGGGATGAAACTCCTCCAGCGCATCCATCTTTTCGCCGGTGCCGATGATCTTGACCGGCTTGCCGGTAACGGCGCGCATCGAAAGGGCCGCACCTCCGCGTCCGTCGCCGTCCATGCGGGTGAGGATGAGGCCGGTGATGCCAACGCGCTCGTCGAAGCTCTTGGCGAGGTTGACGGCGTCCTGGCCGGTCAGCGAATCGGCGACAAGCAGGATTTCGTGCGGGTTCGAGACGCGCTTGATCTCGGCCATCTCGGCCATCAGCGGTTCGTCGATGTGGGTGCGGCCGGCGGTGTCGAGGATGACGACGTCATGGCCGCCGAGCTTTGCCGCCTGCACGGCGCGGCGGGCGATCTCCACCGGCGATTGGCCGGCGACGATGGGCAGCGTGGCGACCTTGACCTGTTCGCCGAGCTGACGAAGCTGCTCCTGCGCGGCGGGCCGCCGCGTGTCGAGCGAAGCCATCAGGATCTTCTTGTTCTGGCGCTCGCCAAGCCGCTTGGCGATCTTGGCGGTGGTCGTGGTCTTGCCCGAGCCCTGCAGGCCGACCATCATGACGACGACCGGCGCCGGCGCGTTGAGGTCGATTGCAGCACCCTCGCTGCCCAACATTTCGACGAGTTCGTCATGGACGATCTTGACGACCATCTGGCCAGGCTTGATCGACTTCAGCACCGCGGCGCCAACCGCCTTGGCGCGCACCTTGTCGGTGAAGGAACGCACGACTTCGAGCGCCACGTCGGCCTCGAGCAGGGCGCGGCGAACCTCGCGCAGCGCCGCGGAGACATCGGCCTCCGACAGCGCGCCACGGCCGGTGAGGCCATTCAATATGGAGCCTAGGCGTTCCTGTAAGCTCTCGAACATTCACTTTCCCTTTTTCCCCTGGCATCCGGATGATGCCCGAGAGGTAATGCGTTCGCGCCGGCAGTCCAAGCAAAAGCCCAAAACCAAAAAGCACCCGGGGGCGCATCGCGCTGCCGGGTGTTGGCCTCCAGGATCGATTTATACCGTAATGGGTCCCGGTCGGCTGCTCAGAGTGTATACTCGTCGCTGAATTTGGCAGTCCTAGACAGGAAAAGACCGCAAGAGTCAAGGGAAAGGACCCGCGGCAACTTATCGACACCCAAATACGGCCCGGCTAGACCGGACTTAGCGGCTATTAATGATTTGTCTCTAGGGTGTAATGTTGCGGGGACTTTCATGTTGGATCGAGAGAACTTTTCACTATGCATGATCCAGTCGCTCGCGCGCGCTCCCGCGGAAACAAACGCCGTGGGCATTCCAGTGCTGGTCGCGAGCCCGATGTGGTCGGCTTCGCCGAAAACACCGAACTGGCGCTGATGTGCATCGACGCCGCGGGCGTCATCACCTACGTCAACGCGGCTTCAGAGCGCATGTTCGGTCACGAGCGTGCCGAAATGCTCGGACACACGCTGGATCTGATCATCCCGCCACGGCTGCGCGGCGCCCATCACGCCGGCGTGGCGCGGGTAGGCGAGGGCGCTCCGTCGAAACTGGCAGGCAGGAGCATCGAGGTGATGGCGCTGCGCGCCGACGGCACCGAATTCCCCATCGAGGTGTCGCTCTCTGCCTGGAAGGGAAATACCGGCACCATGATGGGCGCCGTTGTACGCGACATTTCGGAACGGCGGCAACGCGACTCTCGGCTGCATCGGCTTGCTCACCACGATCCGCTTACCGGGTTGCCGAACCGGTTCCAGTTCAACCTCAGGCTGGAAGAGATCCTGTCCGCAGGAGAACAGGCGGCTGTGTTGCTGATCGATCTCGACGGCTTCAAGAAGGTCAACGACAGCCTCGGGCACGCCACCGGCGACACGCTTCTTCAGGCGCTGGCCGTACGTCTCCCCGCCGCTCTTGAGGCCGACGCGATGTTCGCGCGCTTCGGCGGCGACGAATTCGCCGTGCTGATGCCGGGCATCGGCGACCCGCTGAAAGCCTCAGCCGCGGCGCGTACGGTGCTCGGCGCATTCGGCCCTGCCTTCAGTATCGGAGATCATCTTTTGAAGCTGGGCGCCAGCATCGGCGTCGCAATCGGCCCGATGCATGGCGACGACCCTGAAGAGCTGGTCGCCAGCGCCGACCTCGCCCTCTACCAGGCCAAGCACGGCGGCAACAGCTTTCGTCTTTTCGAGGCGTCCATGCGCAGCGCGGTAGCGGCGCGGCACGCCATACGCGACGAGCTTTTGCGTGCGGTCAGCGACGGAGAACTTGTCCTTCACTACCAGCCGCAGGTGAACATGGAGAGCGGCTCCATCCTCGGAGCGGAAGCGCTGCTGCGTTGGAACCATCCGACCCGTGGCCTGCTTTTGCCGGGCAAGTTCCTGGAAGCCCTGGAATCGCATTCGCTGGCCCTGCAGGTGGGGTGCTGGATCATCGACGAGGCCTGCAAGCAGGCTTCGGCATGGCGTGCGCTCGGCCTGCCGGCGCTGCGCATGTCGGTCAACCTCTTTGCCGCGCAGGTGAATGCCGGCAATCTCGCGGAAGTTGTCGAGGAAACGCTGAAACGCTACTCGCTGCCGCCGGAAGCGTTGGAACTCGAAGTGACCGAGACCGTGATGCTTCACAATGACGACCATGTGCTGCGGCCGTTCGAACGTCTGCGCGAGCGGCGGGTACGGATCGCGTTTGATGATTTCGGCACCGGACATGCCTCGCTTTCGATGCTGAAGCGGTTTCCGCTGACCACGATCAAGATAGACCGCGGTTTCGTGCGCGATCTCCTGGCCGACCGTTACGATGCGGCAATCGTGCAGGCGCTGCTCGGCCTGGCCCGCGCCATGGGACTGGATGCCGTCGCCGAAGGCGTCGAGACGAAGGAACAGGAAGCGGTACTTCTGGCGCTTGGCTGCAAGATCGGCCAGGGGTATCTCTACGCTAGGGCCCTGCCCGCGGAAGAGTTCACCCGCCTTTTCGGCCGCTTGAGAACCGAGGAAACCGCTGCGGTCTCCGACGTCAAGGCTAAGCTGTCTGAAACACCATCGCAGAAATCCCGCCGATAGAGCACCGCACACCGATCACATCGCCCAGCCGATGCGAGCCCGCGACAAGCGAATGATGCCGTTCGCCATACGGCATGGCTCGCCCGCTGAGCAATGTGCCGCCAGTTCGGTAGATGGTCAGGCCAGCCGGAAGGCTTTCGGATCGACAAGCCCAGACAAGGCATGAGACGCCAGTAGCCTCCGGCTCTTCGTCTGGAAGGAAAATGCTGTTGCCAAGGCCGCACCGGTATGTTGTACTTACACAATCATGACCTCCGAACCGACTGACGATCTGTCCGGCCAGCTGAAGTTCATCGGCGCGACCTGCTTGGTACGCTCGGCACGCCGTACAGCCAATGTGGTGACGCGCGCCTACAACCAGCATCTAGCACCGAGCGGGCTGGAGGTTACCCAATTCAGCATCCTGTGCACTATAGCGATGGAGCTGGCCAAATCCGCTTCCGAACTTGCCGACATGGTCGGCGTGGAGCGGTCGACGCTGGCGCGCAACCTCGACCGCCTGATCGCCGCGGGGCTCGTCGAGGCGGAAAAGGGCGATGGGCGCCGACTGGTCCATCGGTTGACCGACAGGGGAGCCGCCATGATCGCGCAGGCCCTGCCGCTGTGGCGCCAGGCGCAGGATGATTTCATTGAGCGGCTGCCCGCGGCAAAGGACGCCGATATTCGAGACGACCTCAAGCTGCTGCGCCGCGCTGCGCGCGGCATCCTGGCCGAAGCCCCCTGACGGCGCTCGTCGTCGTCGATTTTACAATTGCAAGATTGGAGCCGTCATGAACGTCACCGCCGGACAATTGAAGCCTCAACCGCTGCCCCGTGAAAAGCTTGCCGGCCTTTCCGGCAAGGAGACGCTCGAAATGGTGATGAACGGCACCCTGCCGGCGCCGCCCTTTGCGCAGACCACGCTGATCCACCTGGTCGAGGTCGAGGAGGGCCGCATCGTATTCGCCGGCCAGCCGGATTTTTCATTCCTCAATCCGATGGGAACGGTGCATGGCGGCTGGATTGCCACGATCCTCGACAGCGCCATGGGCTGCGCGGTCCATTCGACGCTGAAGCCCGGCCAACTCTATGCCACGACGGCAATGACCATCAATTATGTGCGGCCGCTGCTTGCCGATTCCGGCGAAGTGCGCTGCGAGGCGACCGTGGTTTATGCTGGCGCGCGCATGGCAACCAGCGAAGGCAGGCTGATCGACGGAAAGGGCCGGGTGATCGCGCATGGCAGCGAAAGCTGCCTGGTGTTCGATGCACGATAGCGGAACGGGCCGGCGCGCCATCGATCCGATGTTGCGCCAGCGGTGACCGTCCCCGACCGGGTTTCAGGCTGCTACTGCTTCAGCCGGCGGCAGAGTTCATCCAGCTGCTCGAGCGTGCGATAGGCGATCTTCACCTCGCCGCCCTTCTCGCGATGGCTGATGGCGACCCGCATTCCCGTTACATCCGACAGCAGCTTTTCCAGCGCCACCGTGTCGGGGTCCTTTTCGGCCGGCGTGGATGACTTCGAGGGCCGCTTCTGTTCGGCGGGAGGCAGTTGCGCCAGCGCTTCGGCCTGGCGGACGGAAAGCCCCTCCTCCACGATGCGCTTTGCGAGCGCGGCCGGTTCATCGACGGTGACCAGCGTGCGCGCATGCCCGGCCGAAAGGTCGCCATTGACCAGCATGTCACGGATCACTTCGGGAAGTTTCAGGAGCCGGAGGGTGTTTGCGACATGGCTGCGGCTCTTGCCGATCACCTGGCCGAGGTCGGCCTGCGTGTAGTGATGCTCATCCATCAATTGCTGGTAGCCCAGCGCCTCTTCCACAGGGTTGAGGTCGGCGCGCTGCACGTTTTCGATGATCGCCAGCTCAAGCGCCACCCGATCGTCGACATCGCGGATGATGACCGGCAATTCGGTAAGCCCGGCGCGCTGCGCGGCGCGCCAGCGACGCTCGCCGGCGATGATTTCATAGTGGCCGCTTCTGGCGCCCGGCCTCACCACCACAGGCTGGACGATGCCGTGTTCGCGAATCGACTGCGAAAGGTCGGTCAGGTCGGCTTCAGCGAAATTCCGGCGTGGGTTTCGCGGATTGGGCGACACGAATTCGATGGGAACGCGGCCGTCCGCGCTCTGCTGGCGACTCGGCGTCGGTGGCCTGTCCATTTCGCCGATAAGTGCGGCCAGGCCGCGGCCCAGTCTTTTCTTTGACAGGTCGTCGCTCATCGTTTGTCCAAATCGTTACGCTATCGAAATCATTAGGCGGCCTGCAGACGCCGCTCGCGGCGAATGACTTCGGACGCGAGTTGCAGATAGGCCTGGCTGCCGGCACAGGCGAGGTCATAGAGAATGGCGGGCTTCCCATGCGACGGGGCTTCGGACACCCGCACGTTGCGCGGAATGATCGTCTCGTAGACCTTTTCACCCATGTGAGCGCGCACATCCTCGACCACCTGGTTGGCTAGGTTGTTTCGACGATCAAACATTGTCAGCACGATGCCCTGAATGGTTAGCGAAGGGTTAATGGACCGACGCACCTGTTCAACTGTTTCCAGCAGCTGACTGAGACCTTCGAGCGCGAAAAACTCGCATTGCAGCGGAACGAGAACGGAATCGGCGGCTGCCATGGAATTGAGGGTGAGGAGATTGAGCGACGGCGGACAATCGATCAGCACATAGGAAAAGCCGGTCTCTTCCGCCGTATTGCGGCTGAGTGCATTGCGAAGGCGCAGCACCCGGTCGGGCGCCGAGGCGATTTCCATCTCGACGCCGAGCAGGTCGAGCGTCGATGGAACGATGGAGAGGCCGGGAACCGCCGTCGCGATAGCAGCCTCGCCGATGGTGAGTTCGCCGGTCAGCACATCATAGGAAGAAACCTTGCGGTCCTGCTTGTCGATGCCGAGGCCGGTGCTGGCGTTGCCTTGCGGATCGAGGTCGACAATCAGCACGCGCTCGCCGATGGCGGCAAGCGCGGTCGCGAGATTGATCGCGGTCGTCGTCTTGCCAACTCCGCCCTTCTGGTTGGCGACGGTGATGATGCGTGGGCCTTGCTTCATGTCTGTATGCTCGCGCGTCAGTCTCGAACTCGCTGTAATCCTTGGAACGAAATTCATTCAGCCACCGCAAAAATGCTCTAGCGGCGCTGAAGGTTGCGGATTTCAAGCACGACGCTCTCCGGATCAACGATGCTTCGGTGTTCTACCAGATCGAAGCGCCACTGTTGAAGGCTTTCTTCGATTTCAGAACGGTAATCCCGGCCTTTGTGGAAGAGCCCGCGGGCGCCCGCTTCCAGCCAGGGCGAAACCAGCCCGAGCAGAGCCGGCAGCGGCGCAAGAGCACGCGCAGTGACTATTTCCGGAGTTTTCACACGATTGTAGGCATCATCGATCCGGCGGGCATGCACCTGCGCCGGCGCTTTCAGCATGCCGAGCGCGCTCTGCAGGAAGGCCGCCTTCTTGCGGTTGCTTTCAACCAGCTCGATCCTGGCCCCCGGCCGCTCCATCAAGAGAACCGCCATCACCGCGCCGGGAAATCCGCCACCCGATCCCACGTCGAGCCAGTTCTTTTCGGTCGGCGCCAGGCGCGCCAGTTGCGCGCTGTCGAGAATATGCCGGCTCCAGGTCTCGTTCAGAGTCGACGGCGCAGCCAGGTTGATCTTGCCTGCCCAGCGGAGAAAATTGCGTTCGAACTCCAGAAGGCGTTCGAATGTTTCACGTGAAACCGGCCCGGCTGCAGCGGCCAGTGTTTCCAGCGATCTTTCGGTCACGCGGCACCGCGGCGATCGATATCCTCGATATGCCTGATCTGCGCGACGATGATGGCCAGCGCGGCGGGCGTCATGCCGTCGATGCGCTGTGCGTCAGCAACGGAACGAGGCCGGCGGTCCCGCATCTTCTGCTTGAGCTCATTCGACAGGCCGGGAACAGCCGAAAAATCGAGGTCGTCAGGGATAAGGCGTGTCTCTTCGCGGCGCATCTGGGCGACATCAGCCTGTTGACGGTCAAGATAGACCGAATAACGCGCCTCTGTTTCCAACGCCTCGATTGTCTTGACATCGAATGCCGCAAATTCCGGCCAGAGTGGGACAAGCCGGGCCACGTCCATGCCGGGATAGGCTAGCAACTCGTAAGCCGAACGCCGGGCGCCATCGCGATTGACTCCCAGCCCGGCGCGCGCCGCTTCATTCGGCGTGACAGTCAGCGATTTCGCCAGCTGGCGTGCTCCATCGAGCCTGTCCCGCATGTCATCAAAGCGCTTGCGCCGTTCCACGGAAACGATGCCCAGCTCCATACCCAACGGGGTGAGACGGTCGTCGGCATTGTCGGCCCGCAGCGACAGGCGAAATTCGGCGCGCGAGGTGAACATGCGGTAGGGTTCGCTGATGCCGCGTGTGACCAGGTCGTCCAGCATGACCCCGATATAGCCCTCGCTGCGCCCAATCACGACGGTCTTGGTTCCCGACGCCTTGAGCGCAGCATTGATGCCCGCCACGATGCCTTGCGCCGCCGCTTCTTCGTAACCCGTGGTCCCGTTGATCTGGCCGGCCAGGAAAAGCCCCGCTACGCGGCGGGTCTGCAAGGTCGGCTCGAGTTCACGCGGATCGATATGATCGTATTCGATCGCGTAACCCGGCTGCGTCATCACCGCATTTTCGAGGCCCGGGATCGTTTTCAGGATCTGGAGCTGGACGTCTTCCGGCAGCGACGTCGAGATGCCGTTGGGATAAACCGTATCGTCGTCCAGCCCTTCCGGCTCCAGGAATATCTGGTGCCCTTCCCTGTCGCCGAACTTGACGATCTTGTCCTCGATCGAGGGACAGTAGCGCGGCCCGACACCTTCGATGGATCCTGAATACATCGCGGAGCGGTGCAAATTCTCCCGAATCACTTCGTGAGTGGCTGCGGTGGTCCGCGTAATGCCGCATTCGATCTGCGGGTTGACGATCCGGTCGGTCATCAGTGAGAACGGTACAGGATCTTCATCGGCCGCTTGCATGTCGAGCGAAGCCCAGTCGATGGTGCGCCCATCCAGCCGCGGCGGCGTTCCGGTCTTGAGCCGGCCAAGTCTGAAGCCGGCGCGGCTCATCGTCTCGGACAGCCCCATCGAGGCCTGTTCATTCATCCGGCCCGCCACGATCTTACGCTCACCAATATGAATGAGGCCGCGCAAAAATGTTCCGGTCGTCAGGACAGCAGCCCCGCACTTGAGGCGCCTGCCGTCGGCGAGACGGACACCCGTCAACGTCCCGTCATCGACGTCCAGGTCGACGACCTCACCCGCGACAACCATTAGGTTACGCTGCGCCGCAATCGCCGCCTGCATCGCCTGCTTGTAAAGCTTGCGGTCGGCCTGCGTCCTTGGACCGCGGACCGCCGGACCCTTGCGGCGATTGAGCAGGCGGAACTGAATACCGGCGGCGTCCGCCACCCGACCCATCAACCCATCGAGCGCGTCGACTTCACGCACAAGATGGCCTTTCCCCAACCCGCCGATCGCAGGGTTGCAGGACATTGCTCCGATCGTGTCGAAGCTCAGCGTAACGAGCGCGGTTTTCGCACCGGCGCGGGCGGCAGCGGATGCGGCTTCGCAACCGGCGTGCCCGCCCCCGATGACGACAACATCATAGTTGTCCGACATGGCAGAATCCGAAATGTTCGATTTCGGCGACACATGTGGCTTTCAGCCGGAGAAGTCAAGAACGCCCACGAAGGAATAGGAATTGTTTCACGTGAAACATGGGATACCGGGGCAGATATATTGTTTCACGTGAATCATCGACGTATCCGCCCGGTGTTTCACGTGAATCATTTCCCCACGCAGAACGTCGAAAAAATGCTGTCCAGCAAATCCTCGACATCGACTGCGCCGGCGATGCGTCCCAGGCTGTCGCTCGACCGGCGCAAATCTTCCGCGCGCAGTTCGAGTGGGTTGTCTTGATGCTGAACCGCATCACGCAACGCGGAGGCGCTGCGTGTCAACAGTTCGATATGGCGAATGCGCGATGGCATGGCCTCACCGATGTCACCGATAGCCTGTTTTGCTCGACGCGAGATCTCGGCCAATAGCGACGCTACCCCATCGCCTGTCTTGGTAGAGATTCGGAAATCCTCTACCGCCGAAGTTCCACCGCCCATCAGATCACTTTTCGTCCCCACTGTGATGCTAGCCGCATCACCACGCATCGGCAGCTCCGCTCGCACACTGGCAGAGAGATCGTGCATCTCAAGCACAAGGTCCGCCGTTTCCGCTGTAGCAAGCGCCCGCTCGATGCCGATGGTCTCAACCTTACCCGCAGCCTCTCGGATGCCGGCCGTGTCGATGACGATAACTTTCATTCCATCGAGGTCCAGCGTGACCTCGACGAGATCGCGCGTGGTGCCGGCTTCGTCAGTGACAATGGCCACTTCACGGCGCGCTAAGCTATTGAGAAGACTAGATTTTCCGGCATTTGGCGCACCCAGGATGACCACTTTGAAGCCGTCCCTGATCATCTCGGCGCGACGATACGAAGCGATATGGGTTTCCATCTCACCGATCATTTTGTGCATGTCCGCCCAGACTTGATCCGATACCGAGCCCGGCACGTCTTCCTGGTCGGAAAAATCGAGCTCGGCCTCGATCATTGCGCGAGCGTGGACGATGCGCCGGCGCCAGGCCGCATAAAGTTCCGACTGCTTTCCCCCGGCATTCGTCAGAGCAAAGCGACGTTGTGCCTCGGTCTCGGAAGACACAAGGTCCGACAGCGCCTCGGCCCCGGTCAGGTCGATCTTGCCGTTGAGGAATGCCCGGCGGCTGAATTCGCCCGCTTCGGCGTGGCGGAATCCGGGAACCGCGCCCACGGCTTCGAGGACCGCAGCAACCACCGCGCGGCCGCCGTGCAAGTGGAACTCGCAGCTGTCCTCGCCGGTAAAGCTCGTCGGGCCGGAGAAGAAAACGGTCAAGCCATTGTCGAGAAGATTGCCGTCCGCATCACTGATGGCGCCGAACCTCATGAAACGAGGCTCCGGGACAGATCCGGTCATCGTCATGAGTGCCTCCCGGGTGTGCTGTCCGGAAAGGCGCACTACCGCGACGCCAGACGGCAATCGCCCACTGGAGAGCGCGTAAATGGAATCCGGGAATATCATTTGCCCGTGCATGGCAACCGACCTAGTTTCAATTCCGATTTCATCATTTCCGGACCATTGCCGTGCCGTTGCCCCCTTCGAACCTGCTCGCCGACGAGACGAGCCCCTATCTGCAGCAGCATCGCAACAATCCGGTCCACTGGCGCCCCTGGTCGCCGGCTTCGCTGGCCGAAGCCCGCGAGCTCGACAAGCCCATCCTGCTCTCGGTCGGGTACGCGGCCTGCCACTGGTGCCACGTCATGGCGCATGAGAGCTTCGAGGACGCCGAAATCGCCGCCCTCATGAACCGCCTCTATATCAATATCAAGGTCGATCGCGAGGAGCGGCCCGATATAGACCAGATCTACATGGCTGCGCTGAACGCGACGGGCGAACAAGGCGGCTGGCCGCTGACCATGTTTTTGACGCCGGATGCAAAACCCTTCTGGGGCGGCACATATTTCCCCAAAGAACCGAGATATGGACGCCCGGGCTTCGCTCAGGTTCTGGAAGCAATCAACCGCGCCTGGAACGAAAAGAAAGAAAGCATCAACCAAAGCGCTGAGGCCCTGACCCGCCATGTCGGGGCGAGGCTCGCCGCATCGCGCCAACCTTCCCCCATCGAGCCGGCCAGCCTTGCCGCCCTCGCCGACAGCATTTTCGGCATGATCGACCGCGAAGAAGGCGGTTTGCGCGGCGCGCCCAAATTTCCCAATGCGCCGTTCATGGAAGTCCTTTGGTTGAACTGGCTGGCAACCGGCAACTCCGCCCACCGGGACGCAGTGCTTTCCAGCCTCCGCCATATGCTCAACGGTGGCATCTACGACCATATCGGCGGTGGGTTGAGCCGCTATTCGACGGACGCGTCCTGGTTGATTCCGCATTTCGAGAAGATGCTCTACGACAACGCCCAGCTGATCCGCATCTGCAACTGGGCATATGCCGAAACCGGCGAAAAACTGTTTCAGGTCCGAATCGAGGAAACGATCGCCTGGCTTCTGCGCGAGATGTGCATTGCCGGTGGCTTTGCCTCCAGTCTGGATGCCGACAGCGAAGGCGAGGAAGGTCTTTTCTACACCTGGGACAGGAATGAGATCGCCGAGGTTCTGGGTCCCGACAGCGAGGCCTTCCTTGCGGAGTATTCTTTGTCGGCGCCCGATCACTGGGAGGGCAAGCCCGTCCTGCATCGAAATCCTGCGGACGTCGCCGCCAACGATGCTCAGCTGCGTATCATGCGGGAAAATCTTCTGGACGCCCGCGGCAAGCGTGTCCGGCCGGGCAGGGACGACAAGATCCTCGCTGACTGGAACGGGCTGGCCATTTCGGCGATTGCGGAAGCCGGTAGGCTGTTCAGCTGCGCCGACTGGATAGAAGCCGCCGAAGCGGCGTTCCGTTTTGTTGTTGGCTCGAGCGACGGGGATGGGCGGCTTCCACACTCCATCCTTGGATCGAGGCGTTCATTCCCTGGCCTGTCAAGCGACTACGCAGCAATGGCCAATGCCGCGGTATCCCTGTTCGAGGCAACGAGAAAACCGGACTATGCCAAATCGGCCGTCGCGTTTGTCGACATGCTGGACAGATGGTATCGCGACGACAACGGCAGCGGCTATTTCCTGACCGCTTCCGATTGCCGGGATATCCCGGTGCGAATCCGTGGCGATGTCGATGAGGCAACGCCGTCGGCCACCAGCCAGATCATCGCCGCCATGGCGCGGACAGCGAGCCTCTCCGGCAATTCGGACCTGCAGCAGCGGGTGTGGACAATCGCCGAGGCAGCTTTCGGCCGCACGCTCGAGCAGCATCATGGCCAGGCCGGCATATTCAACGCCTGCGCGCTGGTGCTGGCCCCCATCAAACTGGTGATCATCGAAGAACCCGACAATCCGGCCTTCGCAGCGGTCGCGAAACGAAACCCCGATCCCCGCCGCGTGGATGTCGTGGTGCCGGTCGGAATCGGTGCGGCTGAAATCAATCTCCCCGGCGGCGCGCCTCCCGACACGACAAAGGCCGGTGCATGGTTGTGCACCGGCCTTGCCTGTCTGCCTGTGATCACCGATCCGGACGAACTGGAGCGCGCCTTGCGACGGCGGCCATCGACCTGACGCGCGTCAGGTGTTCATCGAATCGAAGAAATCGGTGTTGGTCTTCGTCTGCTTCAGCTTGTCGATAAGGAACTCGATGGCGTCGGTGGTTCCCATCGGCGCCAGGATACGGCGAAGCACGAAAATCTTCTGAAGATCCTGCCGTGCGATCAGCAGGTCTTCCTTGCGGGTGCCAGACTTCAGAATGTCCATCGACGGGAAGATGCGCTTGTCGGCGACCTTGCGGTCGAGCACGATTTCCGAGTTGCCCGTGCCCTTGAACTCTTCGAAGATGACTTCGTCCATGCGGCTGCCGGTATCGATAAGCGCGGTCGCGATGATGGTCAGCGAACCGCCTTCTTCGATGTTGCGCGCCGCGCCGAAGAAGCGCTTCGGCCGTTGCAGAGCGTTGGCGTCGACACCGCCGGTCAGCACCTTGCCGGATGACGGAACAACGGTGTTGTAGGCGCGGCCGAGACGCGTGATCGAATCAAGCAGGATGACCACGTCACGGCCATGTTCGACGAGGCGCTTTGCCTTTTCGATGACCATTTCCGCGACCTGAACGTGGCGCGTCGCCGGCTCGTCGAAGGTCGAGGAAACCACTTCGCCCTTCACCGAACGCTGCATGTCCGTGACTTCTTCCGGCCGTTCGTCGATCAACAGGACGATCAGGTAGCATTCGGGATGGTTCGAGGTGATGGAGTGGGCGATGTTCTGCAGCAGAACCGTTTTACCGGTGCGCGGCGGCGCGACGATCAGGCCACGCTGGCCCTTGCCCAGCGGCGCGACCAGGTCGATCACCCGCGCCGAAAGATCCTTCGTCGTCGGATTGTCGACTTCCATCTTCAGCCGGCTGTTGGGGTAGAGCGGCGTCAGGTTGTCGAAGTGAATCTTGTGACGGATTTTCTCAGGGTCTTCGAAGTTGATCGTGTTGACCTTGAGCAGCGCGAAATAGCGCTCGCCCTCTTTCGGGCTGCGGATCGGGCCCTCGACGGTATCGCCGGTTTTCAGCGAAAAGCGCCGGATCTGCGACGGCGAGATGTAGATGTCGTCGGGGCCTGGCAGATAGTTGGCATTGGCGGATCTCAGGAAGCCGAAGCCGTCCTGCAAAACTTCGACCACGCCCTCGCCGATGATCTCGACTTCCTGCGACGCCAGTTTTTTCAGGATGGCGAACATCAGCTCCTGCTTGCGCATGACGCTGGCGTTTTCGACATCCAGCGACTCGGCATAGGCGATGAGTTCCGGCGGCTTCTTGCTCTTGAGCTCTTGTAGTTTCATTTCCTGCATTGTGCGGACTCTGGATAGATATGGGAAAAAGATCGGCGGTACGCGATGTACGCCGGACGCGGCCGAGGAAGGAAATAATGAGGGGCGCGTGGGCGGGAGGGAGCTGTCTTTTATCGCCGCCACTGCCAAAGAGCAAGGCGGCATTTGTAGGAGAGCTCAGAACGGCTTGACTATAACAAGCACGACAATCGCGATCATCAACAATGTAGGAACTTCATTCATGATGCGCCAGTGGCGGGCGGGCTTTTCATTGCGGTCCTCGGCAAACAGCCGAACCGCCCGCGAGTAATAGCCATGCACGGCCGACATGCCGACCACCAGGCCGATCTTGGCATGCAGCCATCCGCCTGAGAATGCGAATCCCTTCCAGGCGAGCCACAGGCCGAACACCCAGGTGATGATCATCGCGGGGTTGATGATGACGCGCAGCAGGCGGCGCTCCATCACCTTGAACGTTTCCGACTGGACGGAGCCTTTTTCCGCATCGGCGTGATAGACGAACAGGCGCGGCAGATAGAGCATGCCCGCCATCCAGGAGATCACCGCAATGACGTGGATGGCTTTCGCCCAGGGATAAAACCCGTCCGGGTCCCAATAGAACAGCGCTGCAGCACCTGCCACGAAAATGACGATCGCGGTTGCCGCCCGCTGCATTGCCTTGGCGCCGCTCGCCCGGTTGGCGTCAGCCGTCATCGCCTCGACCCCCTCACCTGCCGCAGCATCGCCTCGACATGTTCAATCGGCGCTTCCGGCGTGATGCCATGGCCAAGATTGAAGATCAGCGGGCCGGCGCCCAGCGCGTCGAGGATGCGCTCTACACCCTCCTCGAGCGCCTTGCCGCCGGCGACCAGGCGCAGCGGGTCGAGATTGCCCTGCACCGCTCCCTGCGTCTGCAGACGAGAAGCCTGGGTCAGTGGCACCGCCCAGTCGAGCCCGAGACCGGTAACGCCGGTCTTTTCCCGATACGTGTCGTAACGGCTTCCCGCACCCTTGGGAAATCCGATGATCGGCACATCGGGATAGACGGCCCTCACCTGTCGCACGATCCTCTCCACCGGCCGGACGCAGCACGCCTCGAACGAGGCTTCATCGAGAACGCCCGACCAGGAATCGAAGATCTGCACGACATCGGCGCCGGCTTCGACCTGCCTGATCAGATAGGCGGCGGAAAAATCCGCGAGCAGATCAAGCAGCTTTTCCAGGCTTTCGGGATGACGGAACGAGAACAGCCGCGCCGGCGCCTGGTCAGGCGTGCCGTGGCCGGCGATCATATAGGTCGCGACGGTCCAGGGTGCCCCGCAAAAGCCGATCAGCGTCGTTTCGGCCGGCAATTCCTTCCGCAGCCGCCGCACCGTCTCATAGACTGGTTCGAGATTCACGTGAAACCTTTTGCCGTCGAGAGCTTCGATATCGCCGACGGAAACCGGCGTCATCAGAGGCCCTCTTCCCTCCTCGAAGCGGAGATCGCGGCCGAGCGCATGCGGCACCACGAGGATATCCGAAAACAGGATCGAGGCATCGAAACCGAAACGGCGGATCGGCTGCAACGTTACCTCGACGGCCAGATCTGGATTGTAGCAGAGGTCGAGGAAGCTGCCGGCGTTCCTGCGCACCTCCCGGTACTCCGGGAGATAGCGGCCCGCCTGACGCATCATCCAGACAGGCGGAGGAAAGACACTCTCGCCCTTGAGGACATCGACCACCAGCCGCTTCACTGTCATATCGCCTCGGTTCCCCGTCGGGTGAACTAAATAAAATATCTATAGAGAAAGAGATTTCTGATTCTAAGAGTCTGTTGGAATCGGGAGTTACGAGTTTCGCACAGCGGCCGCCAAAACCCGATCATGCCAAATGACGCACGGTGTTTTCCGCTGATATGTTAATTCCGTGGAAAAGGCGATTTTCGCTTTTTGAATCAGGTGATTGGAAAGCTCATTCGCGCAAGCGGGAACGTGTCGCCCTGTGACTGAAAATCGATCCTCTCATTGTTCTCCACAGTGCCGTTTCAAACTTCATGCCGGGCCGAATTGTGGACAAAACCCGTTCTGATACAGTCGCGGCCGCGGCCGGGCCAAAACGCTGCCCGTTTTCCACACTTCGCCACAGCCAGGACAAAACGGTGTGAACAAACCCCAGAGCTTCTTCCATCTGCATCTGATTTCGGACGCGACCGGCGAGACCCTGCTGGCGGCCGGGCGCGCCGCGTCGGCGCAATACAAGGATGCGCGGGCCATCGAACATATCTATCCTCTGATCCGCACCGAGAAGCAGCTGATGAAGGTGTTCGACGATATCGATCAGGAGCCTGGCATCATTCTTTATACAGTGGTCGACCAGAAGCTCGCCCATACGATCGACGAGCGCAGCGCGGCGATGGGACTGCCCTGCGTTTCGGTGCTCGAGCCGGTGCTGACGGTTTTCCAGTCTTACCTTGGTACGCCGGCCGGCCGCCGCGTCGGCGCCCAGCATGTGCTCGACGCGGAATATTTCCGCCGCATCGATGCGCTGAACTTCACCATGGAGCATGATGACGGCCAGTTGCCGACCGACATCAACGACGCCGACATCATCCTGATCGGCATTTCAAGGACATCGAAGACCCCGACCAGCATCTATCTCGCCAACCGCGGCATCAAGACCGCCAACATTCCCATCGTGCTCGGCGTGCCGATGCCGGAAAGCCTGGCTGCGGCGACCAAGCCGTTGATCGTCGGGCTTGTGGCCTCGGCGGAGCGCATTTCGCATGTCCGCCAGAACCGTCTTCTCGGCTCCACCGCCGGATACGACTCGCAGAGCTACATCGACCGCGCCAACATCGCCGAGGAACTGGCTTATGCCCGACAGATCTGCACGCGTCACGGCTGGCCGATGATCGATGTCAGCCGCCGCTCTATCGAGGAAACCGCCGCGGCAATCGTTGCGCTGCGCGGCAAGGCGCGTTAATCCGCCGGCATCCTGGGATCCACAGAATGACACAACGCATTATCCTCGCTTCCGGCAGCCCATTTCGCAAAAAACTTCTCGAAAACGCCGGCATCGCTTTCGCCGCGATTCCGGCCTCGATCGACGAGCGCGCGGTCGAAGCGCCGCTCGAAGGAAGTGGCGCGACCCCGGAAGATGTGGCGCTGGTGCTGGCCGAAGCCAAGGCGCTGGATGTCAGCGAGAAGAATCCTGGCGCGCTGGTCATCGGCTCCGACCAGACGCTTTCGCTGGGCGATGACGTTTTCCACAAGCCGGCCGACATGGAAGCGGCGCGCCGCCATCTCTTGAAACTGTCGGGCAAGACGCATCATCTGAACAGCGCGGTGGTGCTGGTGCGCGACGGTGAAACCTTGTGGCGCCATGTCGACGTCGCGCGCCTGACGATGCGCCAGCTCGATCCCGGCTTCATCGGCCGTCACCTGTCACGCGTCGGCGACAAGGCGCTGTCGAGCGTCGGCGCCTACCAGATCGAGGGCGAAGGCATCCAGTTGTTCGACAAGATAGACGGCGATTATTTCACCATCGTCGGACTGCCGATGCTTCCCCTGCTGGCAGCGCTTCGCGAACGCGGAGCCATCGATGGCTGAAGGCGGGAGGAAGGCTTTTGTCTGCGGGCACCCGATCGCGCACTCGCGCTCGCCACTGATCCACAATCATTGGCTGCGGACGTTCGGGATCGATGGCTCCTATACGGGGCTCGACATCGCGCCAGCCGATTTTGCGCGGTTCGCGTCCGATTTTCCAAGCCAGGGTTTTGTCGGCGGCAACGTCACCATCCCCCACAAGGAGACGGCATTTGCTTCGGTTTCCCGCCGCGATGAAGCAGCCGAGCTCATCGGCGCGGTCAATACGCTCTGGCTGGAAGATGGCGTCACCCATGGCGGCAATACGGACGCCTATGGTTTTGCCGCCAATCTCGACGAACAATTGCTGGGCTGGGAGAAAAGCCGGCGGGCGGTGGTTCTGGGGGCAGGCGGCGCGGCGCGCGCGGTGATCTTCGCCTTGCAGCAGCGCGGCTTCAGGAACATCCGCATCGTCAACCGGACGGTCGAGCGCGCCATGGAGCTGTCGCACCGGTTCCGAGGCGTCGCTACCGGACACCCCTGGAAAGCCCTCCCCGATCTGCTTGGCGAAGCCGATTTTCTAGTCAACACGACATCGCTCGGCATGCATGGCGAAAGCGGCGAGGTTCCCGATCTCGGCCGGTTGCCGGATCAGGCCGTCGTCACCGACATCGTCTATGTTCCGCTGCAGACGCCCCTGCTCGCCGCCGCCGCCGGGCGCGGCCTGAAAACAATCGATGGCCTTGGCATGCTGCTGCACCAGGCGGTGCCGGGGTTCGAACGCTGGTTCGGGGTACGGCCCCAAGTCAGCCCCGAATTGCGGACGCTTATCCTCTCCGATATCGGGGTGACGTCGTGATCATCCTTGGCCTGACCGGCTCCATCGGCATGGGAAAGTCAACGACCGCGAAAATGTTCGCCGAGGCCGGCATTCCGGTTCATGATTCCGACGAAGCGGTGCATCGACTTTATGCCGGACCTGCGGCGGAGCTGGTGGAAGCCGAGTTTCCCGGCACGGCCGCAAACGGTGCGGTCGACCGCGAAAAACTGTCCCGCGCCGTCGTGGGAAGCGATGCCGCGATGAAAGCCCTGGAGCGAATCGTGCATCCGCTGGTGCGGGCCGACGCCAATGCTTTTGTGGAGGACAACCGCCGCAAGGGCGCGCCGCTGATCGTGCTGGACATTCCCCTGCTCTTCGAAACAGGCGGCAGAGATCGTGTCGACAAGGTGGCTGTGGTGACCGCGCCGGCGGATATCCAGCGCGAACGCGTTCTCGCCCGGCCGGGCATGACCCTCGAAAAATTCGATGCAATCCTGGCAAAGCAGATGCCCGACGCGGAAAAGCGCCGCCGCGCGGATTTCATCGTCGATACTGGCGGCGGCATGGAAGCGGCGCGGCAGGATGTTCGCCGCATCATCGACGCCCTGTCGCCGAAAGCCGGGTAAAACACCTCCACAGCATTGCCGCGGCTTTGCCTAGGCGTGCAGAATCGCTCCGGACGGAGTGATTCGATGCGAGAAATCATTTTTGATACGGAAACGACTGGGCTCGACGCTCGCGACGACCGCATCATCGAAATCGGCGGCGTCGAATTGGTCAACAGGTTTCCGACCGGCCGCACCTTTCATGAATACATCAATCCCGAGGGCCGCAAGGTTCACGCCGAGGCGCTGGCCGTCCACGGCATCAGCGATGCCCAGCTGGTCGGCAAGCCGACCTTCGGCCAAGTCTCCGCGGAATTTCTGGAATTCATCGACGGCGCGAGGCTGGTCGCGCACAATGCAAGCTTCGATATCGCCTTCGTGAACGCGGAATTTGCCCGTCTCGGAATTCCGTCGGTCGAGCCGGGCCTTGTCGTCGATACGCTGATGCTGGCGCGCCGCAAGCATCCGATGGGCCCGAATTCGCTCGATGCGCTTTGCCGCCGCTACGGTATCGACAACAGCCGCCGAACCAAGCACGGGGCCCTGCTGGACTCCGAGCTTCTCGCCGAAGTTTATATCGAACTGGTCGGCGGCAAGCAGGCCGCGCTCGGCCTGGAGATCGTTGTCGAGCAGACCCCCAGCAGGGTTCAGGTCGAAGGGATTGCCGTCGTCATCGAAGCGCGCCCACGCCCGCTGGCGCAACGGCTATCCGACGAAGAGCTGGCCGCGCATGCCGCCATGATCGCCGGCATAGGCGAAAAGGCCATCTGGAACCGCTTCGGCTCCGACAACGCTTCGTAATTCTCACGTTGAAAACGAAAAACCCGGCCGAAGCCGGGCTTTGAGCCATTACCGCATGCGCGGTTAAATCAGCTGACCTGGACCTTGGACTTGGCCTGGTCTTCGGCGATTTTCTGCTGGAACATCTGCGCGAAATCGATCGGATCGAGCATCAGCGGCGGGAAGCCGCCGTTGCGGGTCGCATCGGCGATGATCTGGCGGGCAAACGGGAAAAGCAGCCGCGGACATTCGATGAACAATACCGGAAGCATGTGCTCCTGCGGAAAACCTTCGATGCGGAAGACGCCGCCATAGACGAGTTCCACGTTGAAGAGCACGTCCTTGTCGAAGGCAGCCTTGGCGTTCAGCGTCAGGTTGACGTCGAACTCCTTGTCCGAAAGCGGGTTGGCGTTGACATTGACGTTGATGCTGATGGCAGGCGCCTGTTCGCGGCCGCGGAGCGAATTGGGCGCGCCGGGGCTTTCGAACGACAGGTCCTTCACGTACTGCGCAAGGACATTCAGTGTTGGCTGCGCACCATTGCCGGATTTCGCGGCACCTGCGGGCGCGGATTCTTTTGTGGCCATAAGCCGGGATCCTCTCATTCAGCCGTCGAACGGCGCATAAAACGCGCGTTGGCTAGCATGGTGGGCAGGCTGTGACAAGTTTCGCAAGCCGGGATTTCGGTCTGCCGGGGCGTTCTAGGGCTCGTCCCTGTCCAGGCGGCGCCACGGAGAGGTCTTGTCGCCTTCCTTGGAGTATTCGTCCGCGTCGAGATCGATCGTCTTGCGGCCCGAACGATCGCCGCCTTGCTGGTTCCAGCGCCCGCCCCCGAAACCGCCGCCCACCACGGTGATACGGTCGCGGACGAGATACCAGCCGAAGTCGCGGACCGGCGGGATGAAGAGCAGGATGCCCAGAATATCGGTGACGAAACCGGGAATCACCAAGAGAATGCCGGCCAGCAGTATCATCATGCCATGGGCAAGTTCGCGACCGGGGTCGCGGCCCGCCTCGAGCTGCTGCCTGATCCTGGTCAGGATGCCAAATCCCTGGATGCGGACCAGAATTCCGCCCGCCACGGCGCTCAGGATGACCAGCCCGATGGTCGGCAACACGCCGATCTGGCTGCCGACGAGGACAAAAACGGCGATTTCGATGAGCGGAAGCGCCAAAAGAATGAGCGAAAGGGGAAACAACGTCCGGTTTTCTTCGTAATCAGGAGGTATTTTCAGGCATCTACCATGTGCGACGGCACATTAAATAGGTACGCATGCCTTTGATTTGAATGATCGCGCTATGCGTTCTATATGCATTGGTTGAGAATTGTGCGATGCGGACGCTGATTGGCGTCGCGGCCTGCGCAGCGACGTACAAAAGGATCGATTGGCGGAAGACATGGAATTCTTCGATTTCGGCACCATTTTTTTCCTCGTTGCGGCGGTGGTGATCTTTTTCCAGCTGCGCAACGTGCTGGGGCGTCGAACAGGGAATGAACGCCCGCCTTTCGATCCCTATACGATCGGCCGCAAGCGGGACAAGGAAACCGCCAATACCACGGAGAATGTCGTCTCGCTGCCGCGCAAGCGCGCTGCCGGGGAAGCCGACGAGACCTACAAGGCCATCGACGCTTTCGCGCCGCCCGGCGGCGAATTGAACAAGGGCCTGCGCGCCATCAAGGACGGCGACCCGTCCTTCGAGCCGAAGTCTTTTGTCGACGGAGCCAAGATGGCCTACGAGATGATCGTCATGGCCTATGCCGACGGCGACCGCAAAACGCTGAAAAATCTTCTCTCCCGTGAAGTTTACGACGGTTTTGTCGCCGCGATCGCCGAGCGAGAAGGCCGTTCTGAGAAGATCCAGTCCTCCTTCGTCGGCATCGACAAGGCGGATATCGTTTCGGCCGAGATGAAGGGTAGCGAGGCGCATGTCACGCTGCGCATCGTTAGCGAGCTGATTTCGGCCACCCGCAACAACGCCGGCGAAGTGGTCGACGGCGATCCGGAAACCGTCGCCGAGGTAAAGGACGTCTGGACTTTCGCTCGCGACACGCGTTCGCGCGACCCGAACTGGAAGCTGGTCGCGACCGAGGCCGAAGACTGACCCCAAGCTGTGATCGCGGAGGCGTTTTCAGAAGGGCTCGGTCAGGTGGCGCTTTCCCAATACCTCCGCGAGGTCCGCTGGTCCGAGCTTCCCGGCTGGCCGGACGACGCGCCGGCTGAAGCCTTCGAAGCCTTCCGCCGCTCCGCTTTCCATGTTCTCGGCAAGCCTTACCGGAGTGGCGCTCTGGGCGTCGATTTCAGCGCATTTTCAGAGGCCTACGAGGGCGCGCGGGCCGCCGGGTCGGGGACGGCGGCGCAGCCCGACGCTCGGCGGTTCTTCGAGCGTCATTTCGTCCCATGCAAGGTCGTGCCGGACAACGGCGGCAAAAAAGGTTTCGTGACAGGCTTTTACGAACCGGAGGCCGAAGCATCGCCGGTCCAGACCGGACGGTTTCAGTATCCGCTCTTGCGCCGGCCTTCCGACCTCGTGGACATTGACGACACCAACAGGCCGGCGGGCATGGACCCGTATCTGGCGTTCGGCAGGCAGACTGCCGGGGGAATCGTTGAATATTTCGACCGCGCGTCGATCGAACAGGGCGCACTGGCGGGCAGAAATCTCGAGATCGCGTGGCTGGCCGACCCGGTGGATGCCTTTTTCATTCATGTCCAGGGCGCTGCTCGGCTGGCCATGAGCGACGGCACATCGAAACGCGTCACCTATGCCGCGAAGTCCGGCCACCGTTTTTCCGGACCCGGCCGTAAACTCGCCGATCTCGGCGAAATCCCGGAAAACGCCGTCACGATGCAGTCGATCCGTACCTGGTTTCGCGACAACCCGGCCCGGATTTCCGAAATCCTCTGGCAGAATCGCTCCTTTATCTTCTTTCGCGAAACGCCGGTCGAGGATACCGGGCTCGGTCCCGTGGCCGCCGCAAAGGTGCCGCTGACACCCGGCCGCTCGATCGCCGTCGACCGACTGCTCCACACATTCGGCACGCCGTTCTTCATCGACGCACCTACATTGACCGCATTCGATGAAAAACCCTTTCGCCGTCTGATGATCGCACAGGATACCGGATCCGCGATAACCGGCACCGCCCGCGGTGACCTTTTCACAGGTTCCGGCTTTGCCGCTGGAGAAGTTGCAGGGGTCATCAAGCACGCCGCCGACTTTTATGAGCTGGTGCCCAAAAAGCTGGTAGCAGGCAGCCGATGAGCCCGCGGGAGAAAAACCTCAGCGACGAGGACCGCATCCTTTGGACCCGGGTGGCCAAGACCGCGAAGCCGCTGAAGGGGAGGAAGGTGGCGCTGCTTTCCGAACCGGAGCCGGTCGACATGGCTGCCGCCCTGGATAAGACTTTTGCGCCGGAGGCGGGGTCCGCGGCGTTTGCGGCGGCCAAGCCGTTGGCCAGGGAAAAATCCCGCATTCACCCTTTCGATGCGCCGACCCGCAACAAGCTCTCGAAGGGTCGGTTGCCGATCGAAGGCAGGGTCGACTTGCACGGCATGACGCAGAGCGAAGCGCATGCGCTGCTGCTTTCCTTCCTGCACCGCGCCTATGCCGAAGGCATGCGTTACGTGCTGGTGATCACCGGCAAGGGTTCGTCCTTCGGTAGCGACGGCGTCCTGCGCCGCGCCGTGCCGCAATGGCTGGCGACGCCGTCGTTTCGCGGCCTGGTCTCGAGCCATGACAGCGCTGCCCGCCATCATGGCGGCGTCGGCGCCATCTACATCAGGCTGCGGCGCCATGGCGGAGAACGCGGGTGACGCCGTTCGGCCTCAAGCTGCGCGAACTGCGGCGCGCCAAGGGCGTCTCGCAAAAGCAGATGGCGGCGTCGCTCGGTGTCAGCGCCGCCTATCTTTCGGCGCTCGAACATGGCCGGCGCGGCATGCCCAACTGGGTGATGGTGCAGAAGATGATCGGCTATTTCAACATCATCTGGGACGAAGCCGAGGAACTGGAACGCCTGGCCGGTGCGTCGCACCCGCGAGTGGTCGTCGACACGTCGGGCCTCTCGCCGCGCGCGACCGAATTGGCCAATCTCTTGTCGGAGGGGATTTCGCAGCTGCGCGAACCCGACATCGACGGCCTGCTCCAGCAACTGCGCGCCGCGATCGAACGTTCGAAATGACGAATCTAGAATAGCGCGCTGAGTTCCGGCAGCTTTTCGTTCACCAGCCAGCCATAGTAGTTTTCTTCCGGCAGTTTCGGCGGCTCGCCGGCGATCAGGCGCCTGTCGTTTTCTGCCTTGAGCGCATAGGCCCGCGCCTCCGGATTGCCGACATTGTAGAGCGTCGCGGTGATTCCAGGATTCTGCGAGATATCGAAGCCGGCGATGGTGCGGTAGGAATCGATCGATTTCTTCAGCGTGGCCGCCACATAGGGCAGCGTCAGGTCTGGATCCATGATGGTTTCGTAGACGCGGTTCGGATCATGTGCGTCGAGCTTGGGAAGCCCGGAAACACGGCTCACCATGTCGCTCATCTGCAGCGCGGTCAGCGGGTTGAGCTGGCCGATGCCGAAAGTCTGGCCCGCATAAAGGGGCTGGAAGAAGGTTGCGCTGAAGCGGTCGTTAGGGAAGCTTACGCCGCCGACCTGCTTGCCGCGAAAAGATGTGTTCCACACCGTTTCCCGGCAGGTCCACAGTTCGTAACTGCCGCTCGCGGCTTCGCACACGGCGAATTCGGGCCGCGCCACGAAGTCGGTGATGTCCTCGCCGCCATAGCTGAATGTCAGCCTGTTGCTGAGATAGGAGACCGCCTTGACGTAATAGGTCTGAAGCCGGTCGTAGGCATCGACATTGTAGGTGTGCTCGCCGACGATGGCGCCGACGATGTGTATCGGATCGATGCCGTAGGCCGCCGCCGCCTGCTTGATCTTGGACCGCAGCTTGCTGTCGTTCTTCAGCAAGGCGTAGACCTTGCGGTACTTGGCTTCGTAACTGGTGTTGTTGGCCTTGGTGCGCTTTGCCGATGCGCCCGGAACGCTTGGCTGGTCGGGATAATGGTTGCCGGGCGGCACAAGCGTGGCGGCCTGCGAAGCATGCA
Organism: Neomesorhizobium albiziae; assembly: GCF_900114255.1. Classification (GTDB taxonomy): domain Bacteria; phylum Pseudomonadota; class Alphaproteobacteria; order Rhizobiales; family Rhizobiaceae; genus Neomesorhizobium; species Neomesorhizobium albiziae. Next base: position 213,331 of record NZ_FOSL01000004.1, read on the forward strand.
GCCCCATCGCCAGGAACAGGCAAGACAGAAGAAGAGAAGACCGTTTCATGCGCCGCCGCAACGTTAACCCAAGCATGACCGCAGATATCACGCATGCCGGAGGGGTGATAGCCGCCTTAACTAGGCAACGTCTCTGATCAAGTCGAGAAATAGTTGCCCGGCCGTTAGGCCAGGCAATGTTTCGCCAAGGGTTGTAAATGTCCGCGCCCGGCCCCCCTTACAGGATGAACCGCGACAAATCCGTATTCCTGGCAAGGTCGCCGACATGCTTGCTTACATAGTCGGCGTCGATGGTGACCGACTGGCCGGAACGGTCCGGTGCGTTGAACGAAATCTCGTCGAGCACCCTTTCCATCACCGTCTGCAGCCGGCGCGCGCCGATGTTCTCGACGGTCGCATTGAGGTCGACCGCGATGCCGGCGAGCGAATCGATGGCGTCGTCGGTGAATTCGAGCTTCACGCCCTCCGTCTCCATCAGCGCGATATACTGCTTGATCAGGCTGGCTTCGGTCTCGGTCAGGATGCGGACGAAGTCGTTTTTCTCCAGCGCGCGCAGCTCGACGCGGATCGGCAGGCGGCCCTGCAGTTCCGGCAGAAGGTCGGACGGTTTGGCCACATGGAAGGCGCCTGACGCGATGAACAGGATGTGGTCGGTCTTGATCGGCCCGTATTTGGTGGCGACCGTGGTGCCTTCGACCAGCGGCAGCAGATCGCGCTGCACGCCCTCGCGAGAGACGCCGGCGCCCATGCCGCCGTCGCGCGCTGCGATCTTGTCGATCTCGTCGAGAAAAACGATGCCGTCGTTTTCGGTCGAGGACAGAGCCTTCTGCACAACCTCGTCCTGATCGAGCAGCTTGTCGGATTCGTCGTTGATCAGCTGCGAATAGGATTGCTTGACGGTGGTCTTCAGCGTCTTGGTGCGCTTGCCGCCCATCGCCTTGGACAACATGTCGTTGATGTTGAGCACGCCGATATTGGCGCCCGGCATGCCGGGAATCTCGAAGCCGGGCATGCCTCCGGTGCCGGTGTCGGCGATCTCGATCTCGATTTCCTTGTCGTCGAGTTCGCCGTCGCGCAGCTTCTTGCGGAAACTGTCGCGTGTAGCCGGGCTGGCCGTCTTGCCGACCAGGGCTTCCAGCACCCGCTCCTCGGCGTTGATATGAGCGCGCGCCTTGACGTCCTCGCGCATCTTGTCGCGCACGAGGCCGATCGCCACCTCGACGAGGTCGCGCACGATCTGCTCGACGTCGCGGCCGACATAACCGACTTCGGTGAACTTGGTGGCCTCGACCTTGATGAAGGGCGCGCCGGCAAGCCTTGCCAGGCGGCGCGATATCTCGGTCTTGCCGACGCCGGTCGGCCCGATCATCAGGATGTTCTTCGGCATCACCTCTTCGCGCATCTCGCCTTCGAGCTGCTGGCGCCGCCAGCGGTTGCGCAACGCGATGGCCACGGCGCGCTTGGCGTCGTTCTGGCCGATGATGTGCCGGTCGAGTTCGGAAACGATTTCACGGGGGGAGAAGGTGCTCATATCACTGTAATCCACTTTGCCACTGCCGGATGGACTCAAACGGATGCAGCAGCATGATCACGTTGAGCGTCAGATTGTCCCGGATGAGATAGCCCGTGCCGATCTCGAAGATCAGGGCAAGCGCGACGATCACCCATATAGGTAGCCTTGCGGCCATCACAAAGCCCAGCACCATTGCCAGCGTATCGGACACCGAATTGATGATGCTGTCGCCGTAATAGTCGAGGGAAATGGTCCCTTCCCGGTAACGGTTGATGATAAAATCGCTGTTTTCGAGGAGTTCCCAGGCACCCTCTATGACGATTGCGGGCAAAAGCCGAAACCACAGCGGCATTTTCGGGAAAAGGAACCAGGTCAGCGCATAGAACAGAAAGCCGTGAATGATGTGCGAGGGCGTGTACCAGTCGGAGATGTGTTGGGAGTTTTCCGAACTCATCACCACGCCATGCCACAGCTTGACATAGCCACATTCGCAGATCGGAGTGCGCCCCATGGCGTAGAGAATGGCCGCCTGCAGGACGATCAGGCCGACAGCGACCAGCACGCCGATCCGCCAGGCGCCGTCGAACGCCGTTTTCTCCGTGCCGGCTCCGGATGGGCTCATGGGCGGCTCATTCCTCTCCGGCGTCGCGCGCCATCATGAGGGCTGGACCATACACCGAGCTGCGGGTGTCGAAAGCATGGAAGCCCGCCTTTTCATAGGCCCGGATGGCCCTTGCATTGGCCGGATCGGGATCGATGATCACGCGCGGGGTACCCTCGGCGAAAAGCTCATCGACGAACTGGCGCAGGGCCGCCGAACCGTGGCCGACGCCCACCAGCTCCGCTGGCCCGATCGACAGGTCGACGCCGAGCGTGCCGAAAGGCTGGTCCTGGTAGGGGTGGTCATCCTCCAGATGCGGGTCGTAACTCTGCAGGTAGCCGATGGGCCTGCCGTCGAGCTCGATGATCAGCGGCTCGACCGAGACGCTGTCGATATGTCCGGCTATCTCGGCGATCTCCGTCTCCGGATCGTCCCACCACTCGGCGACATGCGGCTCGGCGAGCCAGCCGGCGATCATCGGCAGGTCGGCCTCGGTGACGGGCCGGAAGTCGTATCGGTTACGCGGCATCGATGGTTTCGACGACAACGTTGTGGTTGGTATAGACGCAGATATCGGCAGCGATCTGCATTGCCTTGCGGGCGATTTCTTCCGCGTCGTTGTCGGTGTCCATCAGGGCGCGCGCCGCGGCGAGCGCATAATTGCCGCCCGAGCCGATGGCCATCACGCCATGCTCTGGCTCAAGCACGTCGCCGGTGCCGGTGAGCGCCAGGGAAACGTTTTTGTCTGCCACCAGCATCATCGCCTCGAGACGGCGCAGATAACGATCGGTGCGCCAGTCCTTGGCGAGTTCGACGCAGGCGCGCGTCAGCTGGTCGGGATATTGCTCGAGCTTGGCCTCGAGACGCTCGAGAAGGGTGAAGGCGTCGGCCGTGGCGCCGGCGAAGCCGGCAATGACGTTACCCTTGCCGAGGCGGCGAACCTTCTTGGCGTTGCCCTTCATCACGGTCTGGCCGAGGCTTACCTGGCCGTCGCCGGCAATGACGACCTTGCCGCCCTTGCGCACGGTCACGATCGTGGTGGCGTGCATGCTCAACTCATTCGACATGTATTGCTCCGATGTCGCGCGGTCCCATACGGCAACCGCACGGTACGAGGGATGGTTGCGGCCCCTACGTATGCACCGTTTCCGAAAAATACAAACCCCGCGTCGGCGGCGGAACGATGGCCGGTTGCGTGAAAAGGGCGGCAACTCCGGCCGCCCCTTCTCCGTTTTCGCGGGCTGCGGGCCGCTCCGGCAGGATTAGCGGCCCTCGAAGCCGGTGAGCACGCCGACCGCGTTGACGCCGATCTCGTCGACGGCGTAGCCGCCCTCCATGACGAACAGCGTCGGCAGGTTGAGTTTGGCGATGCGCCGGCCGATCTTCGGATAGTCCGCCGACTTCAGCTTGAAATGGCTGATCGGATCCTTTTCGAAGGTGTCGACGCCAAGCGAAACGACGACCACGTCCGGGGAATAGGCGGCCAGTTTTTCGCAGGCATCGTCGAGCGAGGCGCTCCAGGCATCCCATGCCGTGCCGAAGGGCATCGGGTAGTTGTGGTTGAAGCCTTCGCCGGGGCCGGCACCCCTTTCGTCTGCATGGCCGAGGAAGAAGGGATATTCGGTCATCGGGTCGCCATGTAGGTTGATGACCTGGACGTCGGCACGGTCGTAGAAGATCTCCTGGGTGCCGTTGCCATGGTGATAGTCGACGTCGAGCACGGTAACGCGGGCCGCACCCTGGTCGCGGAACCATTGCGCGGCGACCGCGGCGTTGTTGATGAAGCAGTAACCGCCCATGAAGGCGGCGCCCGCATGATGGCCGGGCGGGCGGCAAAGCGCAAAGGCGGCGCGTTCGCCGGCTTTCACCAGATGGGCGGCGGTCAACCCCACGTCATGTGACGACTTGATCGCATCCCAGGTGCCTTTGACGAAGCTGGCGCCGCCGTCGAAGGAATAGAAGCCGAGCAGAGCCTCGATTGTCCTTGGCGCGACGTCGCCACGCAAGCCGCGCGTCGGCCAGGTGAAGGGAATGGCGGAGCCCGTCTTGCCGGCGGCTTCCCAGCGCTCCCAGACGGTCGGCAGGAAATCGATGTAGTCGGCGCGGTGAACGCGTTTCGCCAGCGCGACATCGTGGGATTCGGGTGGGAGGATAGGACCGAGCTTTTCCGTTTCCACGCGCGCCTTGATGATTTCGGCGCGCGACGGCTTTTCGAAACCCGGCACGATTTCGCCGGCGACGAGTTCCATCTGGCCGGAATGGCCGGCGTGAAGCGGCGAGAATACTGTTTTCATCATGTCCCCTGCTGGCTGAGTTCCGGCGAAGCTAACCGCAGGCCTTGGTCCATCTCAAGTCCGGCAAGGCTGGGCCAGGGAAACGGGTTGGAAAAAGGTGCGTTGTCTTCAGGCTTCCGGGCCGAAAACTTTCTGCCCGTCGATCCAGACGCCCAGCACATCGAGGTCGTCAGACAGATGGACAAAATTGGCGGTGGAGCCTCTCGCCAACCGTCCGTGCCGGTTTTCGACGCCCATCGCCCGTGCGGGATAGAGCGACGCCATCCGCAGCGCCTCCTCGAGCGGAAGGTCGATGGTCCGGTGCATGAAGCGCACGGCCGAAATCATGTCGAGATCGGCGCCAGCCAGCGTGCCGTTCTCCAGGCGCAAGCTGCCGTTCTCGCGCTTGATCAGGCGGCCGTTCAGCGTGAACGACTTCATGTCGGTCCCGATGGTTGCCATCGCGTCGGTGACGAGGAAGATGCCGGCCGGCCCATTCTTGGCGTTGAGCGCGATGCGGATGGTGGCGGGATCGACGTGGATACCATCGGCGATTAGGCCGGCATGCAGCGTGCCGGTGTTTATGGCGGCGCCCGCCAGGCCCGCTTCGCGGTTGCCGATCTGGCTCATCGCATTGAAGAGATGGGTGACCATCGAGGCGCCCGCCGCGGCCGCGGCCGAAGCTGTCGTGTAAGTCGTGTCGGAATGGCCGAGACTGACGACAATGCCGTCAGCCGCAAGCCGCGCGATGCGCTCCGGCGTAACCGATTCCGGCGCGACCGTCGTCAGGAGGTGCGGCACCTTGCGATGCGCCGCGATCAGCGCCGCCTCGTCTGCGTCGCTCATCGGGCGAATCAAGGCAGGGTCATGCGCGCCCTTGCGGGCGAGCGACAGATGCGGGCCTTCGAGGTGAAGGCCGAGGAAGCCCGGCACGTGCCGCCGTGCTGCTTCCGCGCCCGCCTCCACCGCCGCGGCGGTGATTTCGCGGGTGTCGGTGATGAGGGTCGCTAGCAATGCCGTGGTGCCGAACGGCGCGTGGGCAGCGCAGATGGTGCGGATCGTTTCGACGTCCTGGCGGTCGTTGAGCATAACGCCGCCGCCGCCATTGACCTGCAGGTCGATAAAGCCGGGGACGAGCATGCCCCCCGCGAAATCCACTTTTTGGACGCTGGACGGAAGGGCATCGACCGTCTCGACCATGTCGCCGCGCACTGTCAGCGTGGCATTCTCGTGCCAGGCATTGCCGTCGAAGATACGTGCGCCGGTAAAGGCGGTCGGGGCGCTCATCGGGTTTCGGTCACCTTCTTGAGATTTCGCGGTTCGTCGGGATTGAGGCCGCGATGGCGGGCGAAGGCCTCCACGAAGGCGTAGAACGAAACGACCAGCGCCAGTGGATCGGTGAGCGGGTGGCCGGTGGCGGCAAACGGCAGCCGGGTTGCGTTCCTGGCAAGGTCGCTGGTCATGAAAACGGTTGCCTCTTTGGCGCCCAGCGCCTCGGCGGTCTCGGCCATCGACGGTTCGGAACGGTCGCGGGCGGCGAGAGCCAGCACAGGGAAGCCTGGCGTCACCAACGCCCACGGACCGTGCATGACTTCGGCAGCACTGTAGGCCTCGGCGTGTACGCCGCAGGTTTCCTTGAACTTCAGGGCCGCTTCGTTGGCGATGGCGAAGGACGGGCCGCGGCCTAGAATGAACAGCGAGTTTCCGTCATCGAGCGCGCCGGCGAGCCGGCTCCAGTCGCAGGCAACCGCCTTGCTGAAATGTTTCGGCAGCTCGCCAAGCGCTGCAAGCAAATCCTCGTCTTCGGTGCAGTGCGCCAGCAGCGCGAGGCCTGCCACGGCCGAATTGACGAAGGTTTTGGTCGCGGCGACGCTTTTTTCCACGCCGGCGGCAATATCGATGGAGTGGTCCGAGGCCCGCGCCAACGGGGAATCGGCGGTGTTGGTCAGTGCGACGGTCAGGGCGCCGCCGCGCTTTGCCTCCTCGGCCATGGCGACGATATCCGGGCTTTTGCCTGATTGCGAGATCGCCAGGCAGGCCGAACCCGCCAGCCTCAGCTTGGCGCCGTAGATGGAAGCGACCGAGGGGCCCACCGAGGCGACCGGGATGCCGGCGGTGAGCTCGACCGCGTATTTCATGAAGGAAGCGACGTGGTCGGAGGAGCCGCGCGCCACGGTGACGAGGAACGCCGGGTTGCGGGCGCGGATATCGCGTCCGGCCTCGGCAAGCGCCTTGCTGGAAAAGTCGAGCAGCCGCGCGGTCGCGTCCGGGATCTCCCTGATCTCCCGTATCATGTGGGTTTCGGTTGCGGTCACTGTCCGTCTCCAATCGCTTCGCTGCCGCCGAGCCTCAGTTCGGCGACAAAATCATAGGCGTCGCCCCGATAGATGGAGCGGGTGAATTCGATGACGCGGCCGGTGGCGAGGTAGGAAATGCGCTCGATGCGCAAGCTCGCCGAGCCGGCCGGGACGTCGAGAAGCCGTGCGTCGGCCTCGCCGAGATTGGCGGCCGAAATGCGCTGCACCGCCCGCGACGGGCGGTTGCCGGTCTTTTCCAGCGCCATGTAGAGCGAGGTGGTGACTGCCTCGGGATCGGGCAGCACCGCGGTAGACAGCGACGCGCGCTCGATCGCCAGCGGCGTGTCGTCGGCGATACGCAGGCGCGATACCCGCGCGACGAGTTCCTTGGCCGACAAGCCAAGCACCATCATCTCGTCCGGCGACGGCGGATAGACGCCGCGGTCGAGCCATTCCGACCGCACCGTCATGCCGCGCCGCGCCATGTCCTCGGTAAAGGAGGTGAGCCGCGACAGCGACTGCTCGACGCGGTCCATGCGCGGGGCGACGAAAGTGCCGGAACCGTGACGCTGGATCAGGACGCCGCCCTTGACCAGGTCCTGAACCGCCTTGCGCACGGTGACGCGCGAGATGTCGGCCTTGAGGGCGATGTCGCGCTCGGACGGCAGTGCATCACCGGGACCGATGATGCCGCGCTGGACCGCATCCTCGATGGTCTTCTTCAGCCTGAGATAGAGCGGTGCGCCCTGCTGGCCGGTTTCCTTGACCGTCGTGAAAATCTGGTCCGCGAGGTCAGCCATCGGTCAGCCATTCCCCTTGCTGCCGAAATACCGCGCCGCCATCGAGACCGCGCCGCCCAGTGCGTCGTCCTTCGGCGGCTTCAGAAGCGCGCTGTATCGCGCCGAAAGCAGCGGCGCATAGAGCGGCGCCAGTCCGCCCAGCAGGCAAAGCGGATCGCCTTCGCGCAGATCGAGAACATTGAGCGCGGCTTCGACGTCGCTTACCGCCTTGTCGACGATCCAAGCCGCGACGATGTCGCCTTTGGCGGCATGTTCGAATACTTTCGGCGCGAAGCCGCCGAAATCGCCCGGCTTGGCGTTGGTGGTAAATTCCACCACGGCCTCGGGATTGTTGCGGAAGACGGCCATCATCTCGTCGGTCAGGGGCGAAGCGGGCCGGATGCCGTCATGGGCAAGCAACGTCTGTTCCAGGAGGTCGCGGCCGACGCGGGCGCCGCTGCCCTGGTCGCCAACCTGGAAACCCCAGCCGCCGATCGGACGCGCCTTGCCGTTGTGGCGGGCCATGTAAGCAGTGCCCGTGCCGAGGATGGCCATGGCGCCGTCGCCGGACCCCACAGCGCCTTCCAGTGCGATTTCGGCGTCGGTTTCGACGCGGCTGCCGGCGAAAGGCAGGATCGCTTCGAGCTGCTGCCGGTACGTGCCGACATTGGCGCCGGCGAGGCCGAGCACGGCGCCGGCTTGCGGGACGAGGTCGGGATCCCTGCCGGCATCGATGAAGGCCAGCCGCGCGGCATCGACGATATTTGTCCGGGCGCCGGTGAGGTCGGTGCGGATGTTGGCGGCGCCGCTCTTGGCGCGGCCGATCACGGCGCCGTCCGCCGTTGCCAGCGCTGCCCTGCAGCTGGTGCCGCCGCCATCGATGCCGAGCACATATTCCACGGAAATCTCCTCTTATCGGAATAATACCAATAAAATACCAATAGCCAAGCGTTAATTTGCTGCACTGGCATTTTCATCATTTAAGTCATTGCAAATTCGGGCATTTTAGCGGGCTGAGCGTTATGGCTTTAAAAAAATTCGTTAACGTTGCTGGACAAGTGGTATTTTTTTGGTATTGTCCATTCGACGGGAGGAATGGAATGGCCGTGAAGCGGACAGAACAACAGCACCCAATGGCCGACGGGCTGGATTTGCAGCCACCCGAAGCCGTGCTCCGCTTCCTCGCCGAAGCCCAGATAGAAGCCGCAGGCGCAGTGCTCGGCGCCATCGATTCGATAGCGAAGGCATCTGCGATCGCAGCCGAAACGCTGCGTAGCGGCGGCAGGCTGGCCTATGCCGCGGCCGGAAGTTCCGGCCTGATGGCGCTCGCCGACGCGCTGGAACTGCCGGGAACATTCGGCATCCCGCGTAACCGCATCGTCGTGATGCTGGCCGGCGGCCTCGAGGCGCTGAGCAATCTTGCCGGCGCGCCGGAAGACGATGCCGAACAGGCTGCGCTGGATGTGGCCGATGCCGGCCTTTCCGAGGGCGATTGCCTGATCGTGCTGTCGGCCAGCGGCTCTACGCCCTACGCCGTCGCAGCACTCGAGCAGGCGCGCCGCCGCAAGCTGAAAACCATCGCCATCGCCAACAATCCGGACACCCCGATCGTCAATCTTGCCGACGCTGGCATCGTGCTGGCGACGCCGCCGGAACTGATCGCCGGTTCGACCCGCATGGGCGCCGGCACGTCGCAGAAGATAGCGCTCAACATGCTGTCGACGCTGATGGCGATAAAGCTCGGTCATGTGCATGACGGCTACATGGTCAACCTGCACGCCGACAATCTGAAGCTCAGGGAGCGCGCTGCCCGCATCGTCGCGGCGATCAGCGGCTGCGACCAGGAGACCGCCGCCGCCTGGCTCGAAAAGGCCGGCGGCTCGGTGAAGACAGCCGTGCTTCTAGCCGCCGGAGCCGGCGACCGGAACACGGCGAATGGGCTGCTCGAACGTACCGGCCAAAAACTCAGGCCGGCGCTTTCCGAGCTGGAGGGGAGCTCGCGCTCTCAACATGGAACCTGAACAAGGTCAACAGGGAGAACGGAAATGACAAGAAAGACTTTGACGGCGCTTCTTCTGGGGTCGAGCATTCTCGGCTCCGCGGGAACCGCCTTTGCGCAGGACGTGACGCTCAACATCGAAAGCTGGCGCAACGACGACCTCACCATCTGGCAGGAAAAGCTGATCCCTGCCTTCGAGGCCGCCAATCCCGGCATTAAGGTGGTGTTCGCCCCGTCGGCGCCAACCGAATACAACGCCGCGCTGAACGCCAAGCTCGACGCAGGCTCGGCCGGCGACCTGATCACCTGCCGTCCGTTCGACGCCTCGCTCGAACTCTACAACAAGGGCCATCTCGCCGACCTGACCAGCCTGCCCGGCATGGAGAACTTCTCCGACGTGGCGAAATCCGCCTGGCAGACCGACGATGGCAAGGCGGCCTTCTGCGTGCCGATGGCTTCGGTGATCCACGGCTTCATCTACAACAAGGAAGCGTTCGAAAAGCTCGGCATCACGCCGCCGGCGACCGAAGCGGAATTCTTCGCAGCCCTCGACAAGATCAAGGCTGACGGCACCTACATCCCGATGGCGATGGGCACCAAGGATCTCTGGGAAGCCGCGACCATGGGCTATCAGAACATCGGCCCGAACTACTGGAAGGGTGAGGAAGGCCGCCTGGCGCTGATCAAGGGCGAGCAGAAGCTGACCGACAAGGACTGGGTCGAGCCCTATGCGACACTGGCCAAGTGGAAGGATTATCTGGGCGACGGTTTCGAGGCCCAGAGCTATCCGGACAGCCAGAACCTGTTCACGCTCGGTCGCGCCGCCATCTACCCCGCCGGCTCCTGGGAAATCTCGGGCTTCAACACGCAGGCGCAGTTCAAGATGGGCGCCTTCCCGCCGCCGGTGCGCAATGCCGGCGACACCTGCTACATCTCCGACCACAACGACATCGGTGTCGGCCTGAATGCCAAGAGCAAGAACCCGGAAGCCGCCAAGAAGCTGCTCTCCTGGATCGCCTCGCCGGAATTCGCCACCATCTACGCCAACGCGCTGCCGGGCTTCTTCAGCCTGTCGTCGACAGCGGTGAAGATGGAAGACCCGCTGGCGCAGGAATTCGTCTCCTGGCGCGAAAAATGCAAGCCGACGATTCGCTCGACCTATCAGATCCTGTCGCGCGGCACACCGAACCTCGAGAACGAGACCTGGGTGGAATCGGCCAACGTGATCAACGGCACCGATACGCCGGAAGTTGCGGCCAAGAAGCTGCAGGACGGCCTCGACAGCTGGTACAAGCCGGCGAAGTAAGCTGACGGCGGGCGGCGCTGCCGCCCGCCTCAAGATTTCGATTGTTGATGCCGCTTCTCACGCTTACCCTCTCCCTGCAACTGCGGGGAGAGGGGATCGCCGGCGTTGCAGCCAATCTCCCTCCCCCGCATGTGCGGGAAGGTGCCGGCAGGTCGTGAAAAGCATCTTTTCCGAAAATTTGTCCGACCCCCAAAGGACGGCGGGGCCCGAAGCCATGGCCGAAACCACAGCCCAGAGAAGACCCGTGCGCTGGCACATCGCGGTGTTTCTTGCGCCGGCGGTGCTTATCTACACTGCGGTGATGATCCTGCCGCTTTTCGGCACCTTGCAGCTGTCGCTGTTCCGCACGGTCGACAACGTCCCGGTCTTCGCGGGTTTCGACAACTTCCGCATGCTATTCGGCGACCCGCGCTGGTCCGCCAATTTCTGGAACGCGCTCGGCAACAACACCTGGTTCTTCATCATCCACATGCTGGTGCAGAACCCCATCGGCGTGGTTCTGGCCGCACTGCTCTCCAGTCCCAAGCTGCGGTTTTCCGCCTTCTACCGGACGGCGATCTTCATCCCGACCATCCTTTCCTTCGTCATTGTCGGGTTCGCCTGGAAGCTGATCCTGTCGCCGCTATGGGGCGTGGCGCCCAACGTGCTCGACCTGGTCGGGCTGAAGAGCCTGTTCGTACCTTGGCTCGGCAAGGAGGAATATGCGCTGACGACGCTTGGTCTGATCTCGGTCTGGCAGTTTGTCGGTATTCCAATGATGCTGATCTACGCGGCACTGCTGTCGATCCCCGACGAGGTGATCGAGGCGGCCGAATGCGACGGCATCACCGGCATGGCGCAGTTCTGGAAGATAAAGCTGCCACTGATCCTGCCGTCGATCGGCATCATTTCGATCCTCACCTTCGTCGGCAACTTCAACGCCTTCGACCTGATCTACTCGGCGCAAGGGGCGCTAGCGGGACCGAACTACGCGACCGATATTCTCGGCACGTTCCTCTACCGCACCTTCTTCGGCTTCCAGTTGCAGGTCGGCGACCGCAACATGGGCGCGACCATCGCCTCGATGATGTTCTTCATCATCCTGGCCGGCGTCTGCGTCTATCTGTTCACCATCCAGACGCGGCTCCGCCGCTACCAGTATTGAGGAGCGCGGCATGAGCAAGGCGACCTCCTCTCCCGTCCGCACGATCGCTGCTCACGCGGTGCTGCTTGCCTACACGGTGATCGCGCTGTTTCCGGTGCTGGTCATCGTCATCAACGCATTCAAGTCGCGCAACGCGATCTTCCGCACGCCGCTGATGCCGCCGACACCGGAGACCTTCGATCTCGTCGGCTTCCGCACTGTTCTGGCGCAGGGGGATTTCTTCCTCTACTTCCAGAACAGCCTGATCGTGACGGTGGTTTCGCTGTTCCTGGTGCTGTTGTTCGGTGCGATGGCGGCGTTCGCGCTGTCGGAATACCGCTTCAAGGGCAACACGCTGATGGGCCTCTATCTTGCTCTCGGCATCATGATCCCGATCCGCCTCGGCACCGTCGCTATCCTGCAATTGATGGTGGCGAGCGGCCTGGTCAACACGCTGACGGCGCTGATCCTCGTCTACACAGCGCAAGGCCTGCCGCTGGCGGTGTTCATCCTGTCGGAGTTCATGAAGCAGGTTTCCGACGACCTGAAGAACGCCGGCCGCATCGACGGGCTCTCCGAATACACGATCTTCTTCCGGCTGGTGCTGCCGCTGGTGCGTCCGGCGATGGCGACGGTCGCCGTGTTCACCATGATCCCGATCTGGAACGATTTGTGGTTCCCGCTGATCCTGGCTCCGTCGGAGGAGACCAAGACGGTTACGCTCGGCGCGCAGATATTCATCGGCCAGTACGTCACCAACTGGAACGCCGTGCTGGCGGCGCTGTCGCTGGCGATCGTGCCGGTGCTGGTGCTCTATCTCATCTTCTCGCGGCAGCTGATCCGCGGCATCACGGCGGGAGCGGTCAAGTGAGTTCGACCATGGAAAAGCCGCTGCGCGTGCTGGTGGCGGGGCTCGGCAACATGGGCAGGAGCCATGCGCTCGCCTACCACAACAATCCGGGCTTCCAGATCGCAGCACTTGTCAACCGATCGGGCACGGCACCGGCCGGGGAACTGTCGGGTTATCCGATGCGTCGCTCCTTCGATGAGGCGCTGCGCGAATTGCAGCCGGACGTCGCCTCGATCAACACCTATTCCGATAGCCATGCCGACTATGCGGTGAAGGCGCTGGAGGCCGGCGCGCATGTGTTCGTGGAAAAGCCGCTGGCGACCACGGTGGCTGACGCCGAGCGCGTCGTCGCGGCGGCGCGCGCCAATGGCCGGAAGCTGGCGGTGGGTTACATCCTGCGTCACCATCCTTCCTGGATGCGGCTGATCGCCGAGGCGCGGGCGCTGGGCGGGCCGTTCGTGTTCCGCATGAACCTGAACCAGCAGTCCTCCGGCCACACCTGGGACACGCACAAGCAGTTGATGCAGACGACGTCGCCGATCGTCGACTGCGGCGTACATTATCTCGACGTGATGTGCCAGATCACCGACGCCAAACCGGTCGAGGTGCGTGGCATGGGGCTGCGGCTCACCGGCGAGATCGACCCCAACATGTACAATTACGGCCACCTGCAGGTGCTGTTCGACGACGGTTCGGTCGGCTGGTACGAGGCCGGCTGGGGGCCGATGATGTCGGAAACCGCGTTCTTCGTGAAGGATGTCATCTCGCCGAATGGCTCTGTCTCGATCGTCATGAGCGACAGCGCCAGATCGGATGATATCGACGCGCACACCAAGACCAACGTGATCCGCGTGCATCGGGCCAAGACCGGGGCGGACGGGAAATTCGTGCACGCCGACGAGAACCTGTCGATGAAGGACGAACCCGACCATCAGGGCCTTTGCGACCGCGAACAGGCCTTCGTGCTGAAGGCGATCCGCGAGGACCTCGACCTTGGCCGTCACATGGACGATGCGGTGAAGTCGCTCGCCGTCTGCCTTGCCGCCGACGAAAGCGTGCGCTCCGGCCGCGCCGTCCGTCTCTAGAAAAACTCCGGAACGGGAACGAAGCCGTGGGCTCTCTCAAAATCGAAAATGTGAAGAAAAGCTTCGGCAAGGTCGACGTGCTGAAAGGCATCGACCTGGAGGTTAGGGATGGCGAGTTCGTCGTCTTCGTCGGCCCGTCGGGTTGCGGCAAGTCCACGCTGTTGCGCATTATCGCCGGACTGGAAGATCTCACCGCCGGCGACGTGAAAATCGATGGCGAAAAAGTCGATCATGTGCCGCCGGCCAAGCGCGGCATTGCCATGGTGTTCCAGACCTACGCGCTCTACCCGCATCTTTCGGTGCGCAACAATATGGGCTTGGGGCTGAAGCAGGCGGGAACGCCGGCAGCCGAGATCGAGAAGCGCATTGCCGCCTCGTCGGCGATGCTGTCGCTGGAACCCTATCTGGAGCGGCGTCCGGCCGAGCTTTCCGGTGGACAGCGCCAGCGCGTCGCCATCGGCCGGGCGCTGGTGCGCGAGCCGAAGCTGTTCCTGTTCGACGAGCCGCTGTCCAACCTCGATGCGGCTTTGCGTGTCAACACGCGGCTGGAGATCGCGCAGCTGCACCGTCGGCTGAAGGCGACGATGATCTATGTGACGCACGATCAGGTCGAGGCGATGACGCTGGCCGACAAGATCGTGGTGCTGAACGGCGGCCGGATCGAGCAGGTAGGCGGTCCCATGGAACTATATAATTCGCCGGCGAATGAATTCGTCGCCGGCTTCATCGGATCGCCGAAAATGAACTTCATCGACGGGGCGCGGCTCGGCGAAACCGCCAAGACCATCGGCGTCAGGCCAGAGCACCTTACCGTCGACGCCAAGAACGGCACGTGGAAAGGCACAGTCATTCATGCGGAACATCTCGGCGCCGACACCAATCTCTATATCGACACGGAGAAAGCGGGGCTGCTGACGGTGCGCATCTTCGGCGTCTACAACGCCGAGCCTGGCGCAACCGTCTACGCTACGCCTGAACCCGGAAAGACATACAGGTTTGGCAGCGACGGCAAGGTCGTGGCATAACCAACCGCAATGTTACGCCGCTCAGGCGACATCGGTGGTGGTGGTTTGGCAATGGACGACAAGCGCATCAACGAGGTTGCCGACTGGGTTATCGCGCGAGGCCTGGCCGGCGGCGACGAGGTGTCGCTGCTGCATGGCTTCTGCGAGCGTTGCGTTGCGGCCGGCATCGGCCTTACGCGCGGGGTTATCATCATAGACACGCTGCATCCGGTCTATGAGGGCCGCGCGTTCTTCTGGGCCGGTGACAAGCAGCTCGAGACGATCGTCTCCGAATACGGGCCGAGCGAGGAGGGCGACAATGTCGAAGGGTGGCACCGCAGCCCCTTCTACTATCTCCTCCAATCCGGTGAAAGCGAGATGCGCCGCCGGCTGGAAGCCGGCGAGACCGAGGGCTTCAACGTTCTCGACGAATTGCGGTCGGAGGGGCAGACGGACTACCTGGCGCTGATACAGCGGTTCGACCGCGAGGCGGCGATCGGCGAAATGGATTGTTTTCTCTCGCGTTGGCTAACGGCGCGTCCGGGCGGCTTCAGCAACGAAGAGCTGGCCGCGCTGCGACGCCTGGTGCCCATGCTCGGTCTGGCCGTCAAATCGGCATCTCTCGCGCGCGTCGCCGAGTCGCTTGTCGAAGCCTATCTCGGCCGCGATGCCGGGCGGCGTGTACTGCAGGGCAAGATGTCTCGGGGAATCGTGGAGAAAATAAACGCGGTTATCTGGTTTTCCGACATGCAAGGCTACACCGCGCTTTCGGAGACCATCGAATCCAATCAGCTCATCCCGCTTCTGGACGACTATGCCGAAGCGGTAATCTCGGCAGTTCACGGCGCCGGCGGCGATGTGCTGAAGCTGATGGCCGACGGTGTTTTGGCGATCTTCACCGCGGAAGACCCGGCCACCGCCTGCCGAGCCGCGCTGCGGGCCGAGGCCGATCTGAGGTCAAGGCTCAGGGAACTCAACGAGCGAAGGGCTTCAGCGGGCCATCCCTTCAGCTCCATCTACCTCGGGCTGCATATCGGCGACGTCTTCTACGGCAATATCGGAAGCAAGGACCGGCTCGACTTCACCGTGGTCGGCCAGGCGGTCAACGAGGCGAGCCGCATCGCCACAATGTGCCGTTCGGCCGATCGCGACGTGCTTTTCTCATCGGAGTTCAGGGCATCGTTGCCCGAAGCGGAGCGGCCGGTCCTGGTGTCGGTTGGCCGCTACGCCTTGCGGGGCGTCGCGCGGATGCAGGAGCTTTTCACGCGCGACCGCGATCTGGGTTAGATGTCGGCCTTGACCTCCTGGCGCTGGCTGCCGAGTCCCTCGACGCCGAGCTCGACCACATCGCCGGCCTTCAAGTAGAGCGGCGGCTTCATGCCCATGCCGACGCCGGGGGGCGTGCCGGTGGAAATGATGTCGCCGGGCTGCAACGACATGAACTGGCTGAGATAGGAGACCAGGAACGCCGCGCCATAAACCATGGTCTTGGTGGAGCCGTCCTGCATCGTCTTGCCATTGACCTTCAGCCACATCGCGAGGTTCTGCGGGTCCTTCACTTCGTCCTTGGTCACCAGCCATGGGCCGGTCGGGCCGAACGTGTCGCAGCTCTTGCCCTTGGTCCACTGGCCGGAGCGCTCGGTCTGGAAGGCGCGCTCACTGACATCGTGCACGGTGCAATAGCCGGCGACGTAGTTCAGCGCGTCCGCCTCACTGACATATTTCGCAGTCTTGCCGATGACGACGCCAAGCTCGACCTCCCAGTCGGTTTTCTTGGAGCCGCGCGGAATCAGGAGATCGTCGTTGGGGCCGACGATCGCCGAGGTGGCCTTCATGAAGATGACCGGCTCGGGCGGTACAGCCATGCCGGTCTCAGCAGCATGATCGGAGTAGTTGAGGCCGATACAGATGAATTTTCCGGTGCCAGCGACGCATGGACCGATGCGGGGATTGCCGCGCACTACCGGCAGCGATGCCGGATCGAGCTTGGCGAGCTTCTTGAGCGCCGCCGGCGCCAGCACCGCACCTGCAATATCGCTCACATGGTCGGACAGATCGCGGATCTTGCCCTGACTATCGATCAGCCCAGGCTTTTCCGAGCCTGCCTTGCCATAACGCACCAGTTTCACGTCAGAAAACTCCCTTTATCGTCCTAATCGGTTCGGCGCGCCAATCTTACCTGCAGTCAGGTATGCGACAACCGGAAATAGTCACCGGTCTTGCACTGAAACCGGACCGGCGATCACGGCGCTAGGATTCACCGGCCCACAATTCATCGGCACAGCCCCGGCGACGCGCCGCTCCTTGAGCGCGCTGATCTCGTCAGTCGTAAGCCCTACAGAAGCCAGCACTTCATCGGTGTGTTCGCCGAGTTCGGGAGCCGGCAAACGGATTTGGCAGGGCGTGCCATGGAGCTTTAGGGGAAATCCCAGCATGCGAACCAAGCCATGCCCGGGATGCTCGACATCGATCGTCATTTCCTGCGCGAGCACCTGCGGATCGGCAAAGACCTCGTCGAGCGCCTGCACACGGCCGCAGGGAACGCCGGCGGTGTTGAGTCTCGCGATCCAGCTCTCCTGGGTGCCGCTCGCGATCCTTGTATCGATCAACTCGTGCAATTCGCTACGGCGCGCGAAGCGCTTTTCGTTGGTGTCGTAGCACGGATCGTCCATCAGATGTTCGATGCCGATCGCCGAAAGGAAGCGACGCAGGATGACATCGTTCGACGGAGCGATCGCGATCTCGCCGTCGGAGGCGCGGAAAAGGCCGTAGGGCGCGACCAGCGGGTGGTCGTTGCCGGTGCGCTCTGGAAGCTTGCCTGTCACGAAATATTCCGAGGCGAGATAGGCCATCATGCTGATGGCGCCGTTCACCATTACCGCTTCGACATGCTGGCCGTGGCCGTTGATGTCCCGGGCGCGCAGGGCGGCGGTGATGCCGAAGGCGAGATAGAGTCCCGCGACAAGATCGGTGATCGGCTGAGCGGACCGTAGCGGCTCGCCCTGGTCGTATCCGTTGACGCTCATCAGGCCGCTCATGGCCTGGGCAATGAAGTCGAAAGCCGGGCGATCGACATAGGGACCACAGCTTCCGAACCCATTGACATTGGCGGTCACTAGTCTTGGATTGATTTCGCGCAGGCGCTCTTTGTCGAACCCCATCTGCGCTAGCACGCCGGGCCGGAAGTTGTCGACAAGCACGTCGGCCGATGCGATCAGCTTCGCCAGGACCGACCGTCCCTCCTCGCAGCGCAGGTCGAGGACGATCGACTTCTTGTTGCGGTTGAAAGAAGCATAGTACCAGGAAAATCCGTCACGCAGCGTGCCCTGCTCGCGGGTCGCGTCGCCGCGCTCGGTTTCGACCTTGATCACCTCGGCGCCCATGTCGCCCAGCATCATCGTACAGAACGGCCCCGACAGAACGCGAGTGAGGTCGATCACCCTGAGGCCTTCGAGAGGCTTCTTATCTAGCGGCGACAAATCTCTCATACGTCAACCATTCGCGGTGGCGGCCGCAGCCATTGCATGAAGTTCGAGCCGGGGGCCGGCCTTCATCAGTTGACCAGGCAAAGTGCGCCCGATCGTAGCTTCCGTCCGGCGGGCCACAGCAATGAGCTTGCCAAGGTCGACGTCAGTCTCAACGCCGCATTCGTCGAGCATATAGACGAGATCCTCGGTGCAGATATTGCCGGTCGCCTTGGGCGCGAACGGGCAGCCGCCGAGGCCGCCGATGCTCGATTCGTAGCGGGTCACGCCCTCCAGGAGCCCCGCATAGACGCAAACCAGACCAGCACCGCGCGTGTTGTGGAAATGAAGCGCGACGTCGATCTCCGGCACCGCCGCGCGAAGCGCGCGGCAGCGCTCGCGCACCAGTGGCGGCGTGGCCATTCCGGTTGTGTCGCCGAGAGACACCATCGTTATGCCCATGTCCCGATAGCGCCGCGCAATGTCCACCACGTCTTCAACTGGCACATCGCCTTCGAACGGACATCCGAATGCGGTCGCGATGCCGCCATAGACAGCCGTGCCGGATGTTTCGGCGGTGCGGCAGACCTCGCCGAAACCAGCGAGGGATTCCTGGCGGGAGCGATTGACGTTCTTGCGATTGTGGCTTTCGGACGCCGACATGAAGACGACCATCGCGTCGACGGCGGCCTCGATCGCCCGCTCGGCGCCCCGCGCGTTTGGCACCAGCGCCGTTAGCACCGCTCCCCTGGTCCGGTCGATGCCCGACAGCACTTCGCTTGCATCGCGCATCTGCGGTACGGCTCGCGGCGAAACGAAGGACGTGACTTCGAGGTGGCGGATGCCGGCATCGATCAAGCTGTTGACGAGCGCGAACTTTTCTTCGGTCGGCACGAACTCCGGTTCCGACTGAAGTCCGTCCCGCGGCCCCACTTCGACGACACGTGCATGTGATGGAAAGCCCATCTCCTCGGGTCTACTCCTGAGGTTCATCCCGTTATCCTCACAAAACGGTTGATTTGGTCGACCGTCTTGGTATACCATCTTGAATAGGAGGGTCAATGGCCAATCGTGCGACTTCCATCGAGGCGGACGCTGCAGCGGACCGCAGGCAAACCGGCGCGCCGGCCCTCGGGAGGCAGGAGCGCACGGAGCAGCTGCTCGGCGACCGAATGCTGTCGCGCATCCGGGCCGACATCCTTTCGCTGAAGCTGGCGCCGGGAGAAGTGATTTCCGAGCGCGCCTTGCAGGCCAACTACGGCGCCTCCAGGACACCCATTCGCCAGGCATTGATGCATCTCATCCGTGAAGGCCTGATCTTGAGGACGACGCGGGGCTATGCGGTGACGCCCTTCGACCTCGATGAGCTGGACGAAAGCTTCGAATACCGCGAACTGATCGAGGATGCGGCGATCCGGCTCGCCTGCGCGAGGGCGCAGCCGGGCGACCTCGACGCCATGCAGGAGACGATCGATCGCGGCCTCACCGAGTTCACGCCGGAAAGCTGGTTCGAGATAGGCCTCGACGTGCATGTTCGCCTGGCGGAGCTTTCCGGAAACCGCTTTCTTCGCGACGCCGTCCAGGATGTCATAGCGCGGACGATGCGCGTCCGCTGGCTGGTCTCCAACACCGTGGAGGGCCGCGAGGCGGCGCATCGCGATCACAGCGAGATAGTCCGCCTCGTGCGCGACCGCAATGCCGACGCCGCGGCGAAAGCGCTGCGTCATCACGGCCGCGAAGTTCGGCGGCAGATTTATGACGCGATCAATAGCACCCGGCGATTTCTGGGCGTCCGCAGCTTCGCCGGAGGACGGCGCGATGATCCGGGCGAACATCACGATTCCGGCCGTAGGGACCGGTAGAACCACGGCTCTAGGAGGAGACCATGAGAACAATAGGGAGGAAATCACGATGACAATGATGAAATCAGCCATCAAGCTGATGGGCGCTGCGGCGCTGCTCGCCATGGCGACGATGGGACAGGCCGCGGCCGTCGAATGCATTGCTCCAGCCGACCCCGGCGGCGGCTGGGATTTCACCTGCCGCACGGTCGGTAAGCTGCTCTACGATGAGAAGCTGATGGAAGAGCCGGTGCAAGTAACCAACATGCCGGGCGGCGTTGGTGCCGTGGCCTACGTCAACATCATGTCGAAGCGCCCTGCCGACGCCGCCGTCATCGTCGCCACCTCGACGGTCGGCGTCACCCAGATCGCCCAGGGCAAATATCCTGCCGGCACGGACGCGATGCGCTGGATCGGCATGCTCGGCACCGATGTGGGCGCCATCGTCGTTGCCAAGGATTCGCCGTACAAGACGCTGGACGACCTCATGAAGGCGTTCAAGGAGAATCCTGGTTCGGTCGTCTCCGCCGGTTCCTCCGGCGCCGGCGGCTGGGACCACATCCGCCTATTGATGCTGGCCAAAGCGGCGGGCATGGCGCCGGAAAAGTTCAAACAGATCCGCTGGGTCCAGTTCGACGGCGGCAGCCCTGCGGTGACCCAGATGATGGGCGGCCAGGTGCAAGTGGTCTCGACCGACCTCGGCGAGATCGCCGGCTTCGTCGAATCCGGCGACGCCCGCATCCTCGGCGTCCTTTCCGACGACCCGATCCCCACCTTTCCTGACGCGCCGACGGCAAAGTCGCAAGGACTCAACGTGACCGGCTATAACTGGCGCGGCTTCTACACTGGCGGCGATGTGTCGGACGAGGACTACAAGAAGTGGGTCGACACGATGAAGTCGCTCTTCGACACGGAAGCGTGGAAGAAGGCCGCCGAAGGCAGCGGCCTGGTTCCGATTTGGCGCGGCGGTGAGGAGTTCGAGGCCTACGTCATCGACCAGGCCAAGCAGATGGAGCAGATTTCGAAGGAAATCGGAGTCCTGTGATGGCAGACCGGATCCTGGGCCTGTTGATCCTGGCCCTGACGATCTTTTACGGCTGGACCGCGGCAAGCTATGAGGCGAGCTTCGGCGACCCTCTCGGCCCCGCGGCCTTTCCGCAGATGCTGGCCGTTCCGGCCGCATTGCTGAGCCTGTTCCTTATCCTTCGCCCGGATCCAGATCCGGGCTGGGCAACGGGCCTCCCGGCGATACGGCAGATCGCAACGGTCGGCGTGCTGATTGCCTACGGCATTCTGCTGGAGGAACTGGGCTTCGTTGTCGCCACCGCGCTCGGCGCCTCGGCCATGGGCCGATTGCTTGGTGCCGGCTGGCCAAAATCCGTCATCTCCGGCGTGGCGATGGCCGTTGGCCTGTTCGTCGTTTTCGACACGCTGCTCGGCTTGCCGCTGCCGCTCTATCCTCGATTCATGAGCTGACCGAACGTGGACATTTTATCGTCTCTCGCCCAAGGATTTGCGGTCGCCGTAACGCCGGCGAATCTCGCCTTCGCGGTCCTCGGCTGCTTTCTCGGCACCATCATCGGCGCCCTGCCCGGCATCGGTCCCGTCAACGGCGTGGCGATCCTGATCCCGCTGGCTTTTGCGCTGGGGCTCGATCCGACCACGGTGCTGATCCTGATGTCGTGCATCTATTACGGCTGCACCTATGGCGGCCGCATCTCCAGCATCATGCTCAACATCCCCGGCGACGCCTCCAGCATCATGGCGACGCTCGACGGCCACCCCATGGCCAAGGCCGGCAAGGCGTCCGAGGCGCTGGCGATTTCGGCGGTCGCCTCCTTCATCGGCTCGACCATCGCGACGATCGGCCTGACGCTGTTCGCGCCGATGCTGGCGAGCGTCGCCATCTATTTCGGACCGAGCGACTATTTCGCCCTCTATGTGCTGGCCTTCGCGATGATCGGCGGCGTCGGTGGCGCCAGCCCCTGGAAGATGCTGCTTGCCGGCTTTCTCGGCCTGATGCTTGCCACCGTCGGTCTCGACCCCGGCACCGGTCTGGCGCGCTACACGCTCGGCTCGTTCAACCTCTATGACGGCTTCGATCCGGTCGTGGCGATCGTCGGCCTCTTCGCCATCAGCGAGGTCCTCGTCTACCTGGAAACCGCCCATCATGCGACCGGAACGCTGGTGCCGATGGGGCGCGCGGTGCCGAAATTCAGGGAGATGCTGCCCGGCATGGGAGCGGCCGTCCGCGGCTCGTTCATCGGTTTCCTCTCCGGCATCCTGCCAGGCGCCGGCGCATCGCAGGGTGCGTTCATGGCCTATGTCGCCGAGCGGCGCTATAGCAACAAGGACGACACGTTCGGCAAGGGCGACCCGCGCGGCCTCGCCGCGCCGGAAGCGGGAGACAATGCAGCCGCCGGCGGGGCGCTGATCCCCATGCTGACGCTCGGCATACCGGGCAGCGGCACCACCGCTGTCATGCTCGCGCTCCTGATCTCGCTCAACATCCAGCCCGGGCCGCTGCTCTTCGAGCGCCAGCCGGACATGGTGTGGGGCCTGATTGCGTCGCTCTACATCGCCAATGTCGTGCTTCTGGTGATGAACATCCCGCTGGTAGGCATGTTCACTCGGATGCTCAGCATGCCTCAGTGGATCCTGATGCCCTTCATCATCATGGTGAGCTTCCTTGGCGTCTACTCGATCAGCCACTCCACCTTCGACCTCATGGTGATGATCGGCTTCGGCGTGGTCGGCTATATCTTCCGCAAGCTGGACATTTCGCTGATCCCGCTCGTTCTCGGGTTGCTGCTCGGAGCGGACATGGAGAACAATCTGAGGCGCGCACTGTCGATCTCGAACGGCGATTTCTGGATCCTCGTCCAGAGTCCTATCGCCGCAACGATCTACGCGATCACCGCGGCGGTGCTTGCCGCGGCCTTCGCTTTGGCCTTTCGGTCTGCACGGCGCGGGCATTCAGGAGCGCTCGCCGATCTAGAGAGAGATGTTTGATCCCAGGCTTTGATCGTGCACTTTGAGTTCCGAATCAAAGGAAGCGCTATGGGCCAGGTTCTTCATGGGAGCGCCTTGACGACAGAGGCAATCCGTCGAGGCATAGTCAAGAGAGCCTGAGGGCGCTCGCAATCGCCGCCGACATTCATCCGGTCCGCAGCCGCATTATGCGACGCCAGGTAATTCCACCCGGCTGAAAAAAGCCACGAACATCGATTGCATAGGCCGGTCTCGTCGTACAGGTCTGGTCGCGCGTTAAAGGGCGACTTCGGCGATTTCTTCCGGAATGCACGGACCCGGCTTTCCGCGTCATCCGTCTTGTTTTTATAAACATTTGTATCCCTCACCGGCGCGCATGCGGTTTCCGCAGCTTGCCTGGCCTTGGCGCTCGTATATGGATGGCAGTCACACGGAGGGCCGACGCGCGGAGAGAAGCCGATGGCGGACGACGAGGACTTTGACCGTTACAGGGCGCCGGCCTTGGACAAAGGGCTGGACATACTGGAGCTGCTGGCCGGCATCGATGGCGGGCTGACGCAGGCCGAGATCGCCAAGCATCTCGGGCGCAGCCCGAACGAATTCTACCGCATGCTCGACCGGCTGGTGCGGCGTGGCTACGTCACCCGGCTGGAGGGCGACCGCTTCACGCTGACGCTGAAACTCTTCGGCCTGGCGCAGTTCCACGCGCCGGTGCGGCGGCTGGTTTCCTTCGCCACCCCGCTGATGCGCGAACTCGCCCAGAGATCAAGGCAGGCCAATCACCTGGCGGTGTTCGACCGCGGCGCGGTGGTGGTGATTGCGCAACAGGATGCGCCCGGCTACTGGGGCATCTCGATCCGGGTGGGCGCGCATATCAGCCTGTTGAACACCGGCTCGGGCCATATCCTGCTCGCCTTTCGGTCACCCGAGGAGCGCGCGATGATGTTAGCCGAACACGAACAGCACGCCGACGATCGCGGCCCGCTGGCCGACTTGCCGAGCCGGCTCGACCAGATCCGCGAGCGCGGCCACGAGGTGATGGCGAGCCTGCAGACAGCAGGCGTGCACAACCTCTCGGCTCCTGTCGTCGGACCGGACGGCAAGTCTATCGCTGCGCTCACCTGCCCGTATCTCGCGCCCACCAACCAGCCCGACGCCCCGAGCATACCGCAGACCATCGACATGGTGGTGGAAACTGCGGCACGGCTTTCGGTGCTGGCCGGAGGCAAGCCGGCTGAGAGCTGACTAATTTGACGACGATCCGATGTGTGGGTCGGCCTTCAGTCGCCGTAAGGCACCCACACGTTCTTGACCTCAACCGCCTTGCGCAGCAGCGCTTCCGGCGACCATGGCCCGCTGTTCCAGTCGACGGAGCGGCCATTGCCGGTGAAGACGCGCTTCAGATTGCCGACCGACTCCGCTTCCGCCTGCTTGCAGGTATCGGAATCGGCGATCACCCAAAGCCCATCGACATCGTCGTGTTTGGCCAGCACGGCCGACAGCTCTGCGCTGCGGCCGGTGACGATGTTGATGGCGCCTGCGGGCAGGTCGGAATATTCGATGACCTGGTAAAGGTCGGTGGCCAACAAGGGATAGCGCGCCGAGGGGACGGCGACGACCGTGTTGCCCATCGCAAGCGCCGGGGCGACGAGCGAGATCAGCGCAAGCAGCGGCGCTTCGTCCGGCGCAACAACGCCGACGACGCCGACCGGTTCGTGCAGCGCCAGCGTCACGGCGCGCGCCGGCGGCTGATGCACGCGGCCTTCGAATTTGTCGGCCATGCCGGCATGCTCGAACAGCCGTTCGACAGAGGCGTCGACTTCGGCGCGGGCGGCCTTGGCCGATGCGCCGGTGAGCTGGCTTATTCGTGTGGCGAATTCGTCGGCGCGACCAGAAAGGTTTTCCGCCAGGTAATAGAGGACCTGGCTGCGGTTGTAGGCGGTCGCCTCACCCCAGCTTTTCGAAGCGGCGCGCGCGGCCGAAACCGCGTCGCGGATGTCCTTGCGGTTGCCGAGGCCGACCTCGCCGGCAAGTTTTCCCCTCCGGTCTGCGACCGCAAAAGAATAGTTGCCGTCGGGACGCACCTGCTTGCCGCCGATGAAGAGTTTCGGCGTGCGGTCGATCAAGGGGGCCTCGCCGTCGCCGATACGGATTTCAGGCTGGGCCGATGGCTTGAGGACGGCGCCGGCAGGCGCGGTTTTCAGCGCCAGATATTCTAGCAGTCCTTCACGGCCGCCCTCGCGGCCGAAGCCGCTTTCGCGGTAGCCGCCGAAACCGCAGGCGGCGTCGAACATATTGGTGCCGTTGATCCAGACGACGCCGGCCTTGAGTTGCGGAGCGACATGCAGCGCGAGGTTGATGGTTTCACTCCACACCGATGCGGCAAGCCCATAGCGTGTGTTGTTGGCGAGTTCGACTGCTTCTTCGGTGTTGCGGAAGGTCATCGCCGCCAGCACGGGGCCGAACACCTCCTCTTGGGCAAGGATGTTAGCCGGCGAAACACCGGTCGCCAAAGTGGGTGGATAGAAATAGCCGGAGGACGGGAGCGCGTTGTCAGGTTGCCAGCAGACAGCGCCCTGGCGGGCGCCTTGCTCGACAAGTCCGCTGACCCGGTCGCGCTGCACGGCAGCGACAAGCGGGCCGATGTCGGTGTTCTTGTCGAGCGGGCTGCCGAGACGAAGCTGACCCATGCGGGTCCGGATCTTGGCAAACAGCGCGTCGGCAACGCCCTCCTGGACCAGCAGGCGCGAGCCGGCGCAGCACACCTGGCCCTGGTTGAACCAAATGCCGTCGACAAGGCCTTCGACCGCGCTGTCGAGATCGGCGTCCTCGAAGACGACGAAGGCCGATTTGCCGCCGAGCTCCAGCGACAGTTTTTTGCCGCTGCCGGCAGTCGCCTTGCGGATGATCTTTCCCACCTCCGACGAGCCGGTGAAGGCGATCTTGTCGACGTCGGGGTGGTTGACGATCGCCGCGCCCGCATCCGGGCCGCCCGGTACGATGTTGACGACGCCCTTCGGCACGCCGGCCTTCTCGCAGATTTCGGCGAACAGGATGGCGGTGAGCGGCGTGAATTCGGCCGGCTTCAGCACGACGGTGCAGCCGGCCGCGAGCGCCGGCGCGATCTTCCAGGCAAGCATCAGCAGCGGGAAGTTCCAGGGAATGATCTGGCCGACAACGCCGGCGGCCTTGTGGCCCGGGAATTCCCTGTCCAGCGTTTGCGCCCAGCCGGCATGGTGGATGAAGTGGCGGATCGCAAGCGGCACGTCGATGTCGCGGCTCTCGCGGATCGGCTTGCCGTTGTCGAGCGATTCCAGCACTGCGAACAGACGCTGGTGACGCTGCATGGCGCGGCCGATCGCATAAAGCACGCGGGCACGGGCATAGCCGGACATTGCCAGCCACTTCGGCAGCGCTTTGCGCGCGGCAGCTACGGCAGCGTCGATATCGGCGTCACCTGCGTCGGATATTTTCGCAAGTTGCTTGCCGGTAGCGGGGTCTTCCGTGGCAAAAGTCTTGCCGCTTGCCGCGGCGCGCCATTGCCCGCCGATGAACAGCGCCTTCGAGAAATCGCCGCCAGCCAGCCAGGCGTCCGCTTCGTTGCGGGCTTCGGGAGCCGCGCCATAATCCATCGCCTCGTATCGCTGCAGGATGTTCAAAGCCAGATCTCCCCGAAGAATTCTCAAGCCATCGCGTGGCGATGATTGGCCGAATAGTGGCCGGTCAGGTGGTGTTCGAGCTGGCGCTCGATGTCCGTCAACAGGCTGGAGGCGCCGAAGCGGAACAACTCCGGCTCCAGCCACGGCCGGCCGAGTTCTTCCTTCATCAGCACCAGCCAGTCGAGCGCCGACTTGGCGGTAGAGATGCCGCCGGCCGGCTTGAAGCCGATGAGATAGCCGGTGCGGTCGTGATATGCGCGTATGGAACGCACCATCGCCAGGCCGACAGGCAGCGTGGCGTTGACGCTTTCCTTGCCGGTCGATGTCTTGACGAAATCGGCCCCCGCCATCATCGCCACCATCGAGGCAAGCATGACGTTGCGCAGCGTCGCCAGGTCACCGGTACCGAGGATGACCTTGAGATGCGACTCGCCGCAGGCAGCGCGGAAAGCGACGATCTCGTCGTAGAGTTCCTGCCATTTCGCGCCGAACACCAGGCCGCGCGGGATGACGACATCGATCTCGTCGGCGCCGTCGGCAACCGATGCCTCGATTTCGGCGATTCGGGTCTTAAGCGGCGACAGGCCATGCGGGAAGGCGGTCGAGACCGCAGCCACATGGATGCCGGTGCCCTTCAGCGCATCGACGGCCGTCGCGACAAACGGATGGTAGACACACACGGCGGCCGGCCGGATGTTCGCCGCTGATATGCCGAGCCCGTCCACGATATCCTGGCGGAACGGCCTTATCGCCTTGGCGCAGAGCCGGCGGACGCGCTCGTCGGTGTCGTTGCTGTTCAAGGTGGTGAGATCCATCACCGAGACAGCGCGCAGCAACCAGGCGGCCTGGTTGTCGGCCTTGATGGAGCGGCGCTTGGTGAGGCTTGCCACGCGGCGTTCCAACGCCGAGCGATTGACATGGCGCATTGCCTCCAGCCAGCCGAGGTCGAGTTCCATGCCCGGATTGCGCGCAATGCCGTGGCCGGACGCCTTTGCCGGGGTTGCAGCAGCGCGCGCGGGCAACGCCGTCACCGAGGCGGCCTCCGACGGCATGTCGGCAATGGCTTGCTTGCTGCTCATACGCCTGTCCTCCTCAAACGCCGGTGTCTTATGGCACTTCCTGGCGGGTTTGCCCCGATTTTCGACCGGGTAGACAGACAGGATACCGCGCTAAGCCCGCCTGCACGAGTCCTGTCTCGGTGGTTTGATAAACGAAAACCGGGAGGGATGCAGCTGAATTTTGACCGGATGGTCAAAACAAGCAACGGAGCCCGTGGCCAACACTTCCGCACAATCAGTGATTGTTCTAAGATGATGATGCCTGGTTGACCACGTGGGACAATGTCAGATGGTCAAGGACAGATGTGGCGTCCGGACCTGTCGGCGACACGGATCGCTGCTATTTTCCTGCTGGGAACAGTCTCGATGTCCGTTGTCAGGATGCTGATCGACGCGTTCAGCGTCAAACGGAATGCGGCCCGCTAGGCACCTGACTTTCCACCTGCCGTCAGCAATGCGGCTTAGCCGACAAACGCCCGTTCGACGACGAAATCGGCGGGCTTGTTGTTGGAGCCCTCCTCGAAGCCGGCGGCTTCCACCAGCGCCTTTACGTCCTGCAGCATGTGCATCGAGCCGCAGATCATGACGCGGTCGGTTTCGCGGTTGAGCGGCGCGATGCCGAGATCCGTGTAAAGCATGCCGCTCTCCATCAGCCGGGTAATGCGGCCCATGCGCGGGGAGATTTCGCGGGTGGTGGAGGAATAAAGCGTCAGGCGGCCATTGGCGAGTTCGCCGATCAGCGGGTCGTTGGCCGACTGGTCGAACAACTCCTCGCCATATGCCAGTTCGGCATGGTCGCGGCAGGTATGGGTGAGGATGACATCCTCGAACTTCTCGTAGGTTTCGGGGTCGCGCACCAGGCTTGCGAAAGGCGCAATGCCGGTGCCGGTCGAAATCATGAAAAGGCGCTTTGCCGGGGTCAACGCATCCAGCACCAGCGTGCCGGTTGACTTCTGGCGCAGCAGGACCGTATCGCCGGGGACGATCTTCTGCAATTCGGAGGTCAGGGGGCCGTCCGGCACCTTGATCGAAAAGAACTCGATCTCGTCATCCCAACTCGGGCTGGCTATGGAATAGGCGCGGAACACCGGCTTCTCGGCGTTCGGAAGGCCGATCATGACGAACTCGCCGGAGCGGAAGCGAAAGGACTGTGGGCGCGTGACGCGGAACGAAAACAGCCGGTCCGTATAATGCTTCACCGAAACCACGGTCTCGGCATGGACATTGGCCGGAATCGGAAATTGTACGCGTTCGGCGTCAACGGTCTTGAGAGCGGTCACGGACTGCATTGCGGCGTTACTTTCCGGCTTCGGGCACAAGCCAAGCACCGTTGCGCGCGCGAGAGAACCAAACCCAGCGCGCCGGCAAACCGATCCTGGCAGGGAGTCTTGTCAGTAAGAATTATTAGTATACAAATGAATATTGCGTCAAGATGGAGGCGGGAAACGCCTTTCCAAACTGCGGGCTATCCTTAGTTCTGTCATTTCGGATTTGGTGCATGGTTGAGAACGTTCGCGCGAGAACCGGCGCCGTTGTTGCGGGTATCGACGTTGGCGGAACCTTTACCGACCTTATCCTGATCGACGGCGGCGACGGCGGCAAAGTCCGCATCGCCAAGACTCCGACGACGCCCGAAAATCAGGCCTTCGGCGTCGTTTCGGCGCTGAAGGAAGCGGGTTTTCCGGTGGACGGCATCGACCTCATCGTGCACGGCACAACCACCACGACCAACGCGGTTTTGGAACGTCGCCTGGCCAGGACCGGCATGATCACCACGCGCGGCTTCCGCGACATCATCGAACTCGGCCGCCGCACCAGGCCGCAGCCCTACGGCATGACCGGCGTCTTCGTGCCAGTGGTTCCGCGCGACCTCAGGCTGGAGGTTTCCGAGCGCATCGAGGCCGGCGGGGTGGTCCGCACGCCACTCGATGAGGCAGAGTTTCGCGCTGCGGTGAGCGCCCTCAAGGAGGCGGGCTGCGAATCACTCGTCATCCACTTCCTGCATTCCTACGCCAATCCCATCCACGAGAAGCGCGCGGCGGAGATCGCCGCCGAATGCTGGCCCAACGATCACATCACCGCCGGCCACACGCTGCTGTCGGAAGCGCGCGAATTCGAACGCGGCGTTACGGCGAGCGTCAACGCCGCCGTGCAGCCGATCCTGAAGCGCTACATCGAGCGGTTGCGCAGCGAGCTCGAGGGCCGCGGCTATGTCAGGGACTTTCTGATCATGAACGGCAATGGCGGCATGATCTCTGCCCGCTTCGTTACCCGTGAATCGGCAAAGACGGTGATGTCCGGGCCGGCTTCGGGCGTCATCGCCGCCGCCTACACCGGCAAGCGCGCCGGCTACCGGAACCTGGTCACCTACGACATGGGCGGCACGTCGACCGACGTGGCCCTGATCCGCAATGCGCAGCCGGCGGTCTCCAACGAGATCGAGATCGAATATGCCATGCCGATCCATGTGCCGATGGTCGACGTGCATACGGTCGGCGCCGGCGGCGGTTCGATCGCGCGTATCGACGCCGCCGGACTGATCCGCATCGGACCGGAAAGCGCCGGCGCCAATCCTGGCCCGATCTGCTATGGACGCGGCGGCCGGGAGCCCACCATAACCGACGCCAATCTGGTGCTTGGCCGTCTGAACCCGCAAAAACTTCTCGCGGTCGACCACCCAGTCACCGTGGAAGCGGTGCGCGCCATCTTCGCGGACCGCATCGGGCAGCCGGTCGGTCTGGATGGGGTGGAAGCGGCCGGCGCGGTGCTGCGGCTCGCCAATCTGAAGATGGCGGGCGCCATCAGGATGGTTTCAGTGGCGAAAGGGCACGATCCCCGCGATTTCGCGCTGTTTGCGTTCGGTGGTGCCGGCCCCTTGCATGCCACCGCATTGGCGCGCGAGCTCGGGCTGCCGAAGGTGCTGGTGCCGGCCAGGCCTGGCATCACCAATGCGCTGGGCTGCGTCGTTGCCGATCTGCGCCACGATTTCGTCAACACCATCAACCAGCCGGTGATGGCGCTGGACACGGCGCGCGTGAGGTCGGTGCTGGAGGGCCATCGCGCCGAGGGAAGCGCGCTGATCGCCAAGGAAGCCGTGAGGCCGGAAACGATCCGCTTCGTGCATTCGGCCGACATGCAGTTTGTCGGCCAGACGCATCTTCTGAACGTGCCGCTGCTGTCGACGGAAATGGATCGCGAGACGCTGCAGGCGCTTTTCGAAAAAGCCTATTTCGCCCGCTTCAAGGTCGAATTGCCGGAGATCCGGGCCAACCTGGTCAATCTGAACACGTCGGTCATCGGCGTTCGGCCCGAGGTCGACCTGTCGCGGCTGATCGATCCCGCCGGGCGTGCGACGTCGCTTGAGGCGGCTAGGCGCGAGACGCGGCCGGTTTGGTACGACGGCAAATGGCACGACACCCCGGTCTATGACCGCGAAAGGCTGCCGCTCGATGCGATACTCGATGGCCCGGCGATCCTCGAGCAGATGGACGCCACGACCGTGATCGAGCCGGGCGACCGCGCCGTATCGGATGCGGATGGCAACATTGTCATCGAGGTGGGAAAAGCATGACTTCCCTCGACGCCATAACCCTATCGGTCATTCAGGCCGCACTCCAGCAGGTCTGCGACGAGATGGATCTTACCTTCTCGCGCGCCGCCTTCTCGCCGGTTATCGCCGAAGCCAACGACCGTTCGGACGGCATCTATTCGGCGGTCGACGGGGCGCTGATCGCGCAGGGCGCCGGCGGATTGCCGGTGTTTGTCGGCGTCATGCAATATTCGACGAAGACGCTGATCGAGATGATCCGCGACGGCAGATGCCTGCCGCCGGAGCCTGGCGACATCTACATCGTCAACGATCCCTATCTCGGCGGCACGCATCTCATGGACGTGCGGTTCGTCATGCCGGTCTATCGCGGCGGCGAGATTTTCTGCTGGCTGTCCAACACCGGCCATTGGCCCGATATCGGCGGCGCCGTGCCGGGCGGCTTTTCCGCTTCGGCGACGGCGGTCGAGCAGGAGGGGCTGCGGCTGCCGCCGGTCAAGCTGTTCAAGAAGGGCGGCCTGGATCCGGAAATCTACGCGATCATCTGCTCGAACATCCGCATCGCCGACCAGCGCATCGGCGACATCAAGGCCCAGGCTGCGGCGCTTCTGGTCGGGCAGGACAGGCTTTTTGAGATCCTCGACCGTTATGGGGACGAGACCGTCGTTTCGGCCATTGCCGAGTTGCGCAAGCGCGCCGCAGAGCAGATGGCGGCGCATATTTCGACCATCGAGGACGGTGTCTACTGCTCGAAAGCCTATGTCGATTCCGACGGGGTGGTCGACGTACCGCTGGTGATCAGCCTGGCGGTCGAAAAGCAGGGCAGGACGCTGACGTTCGATTTCGCTGGCTCGAGCCCGCCCTGTGCGGGACCGATGAACAGTGTGCTGGCGACCACCTTATCGTCGGTCTACCTCGCCATGCGCCATATTTTTCCGGAGGTGCCGATCAGCGCGGGCGCTTTCGAACCGTTGATCGTCAAGCGGCCGGAAGGCACGTTTCTCGACGCGAAATATCCGCGGCCCGTCTCCGGTTGCGCGGCGGAAGTCTCGCAACGCATCGCCGAGGCGGTGTTCGCCGCCATGGTGCGGGCGTTGCCCGAAAAGGTGACGGCAGCGCCCGCAGGCTCGAGCGGCAATTTCGCGCTCGGCGGCCATGATCCTTCGCGCGGCCGTGACTATGTCATGTATCAGATCTCCGGCGGCGGTTATGGCGGCAATTCCTCCCACGACGGGCTGACAAACGGCTGCTCGACCATCGGCATTTCCAAGTCGCCGCCGGTCGAGGTGATGGAGCAGGCCTATCCCGTTCTCTACCGTCATTATGCCTTGCGCGAGGGATCGGGCGGCGCCGGCAAACGGCGCGGCGGTTTCGGGCTCGCCTACGAGGTGGAAATCCTGCGCGGCGAAGCGCGCGCATCCTTTGTCATGGACCATGGCCGCTTCGGCCCCCAAGGCGTGCTCGGTGGGGCCGATGGTGCGGTGAACACCGTCACCGTGTTCCGCAACGGCGAGCCGCACGTGCCCACGCACCTCTCCAAGGAACAGGACATTCCCCTGCAGGCCGGCGACCGGGTGCGCGTCCGGACGCCGGGCGGCGGCGGTTATGGCGATCCGCGACAGCGCGACCCGGAACTGGTGCGGCGCGACGTGAGGCTGGGTTATTACACCGCCGAACAGGCAAGGGATTTGTTTGGCGTCGCTGTAGACTGACAAATCCCGGCGCTCCGCCCGGACCGTTCGTTCCAGCGCCGACGCACCATCCAGTCAGGCAAGCTTGGCCAGAAGCTTCAGCAACGTTGCCGCTTCCTTCGACGACAAGGGCTCCAGCGTTTCGGCGGTGATCGCCTGCGCCCTCGGGATAAGCGACAGGACCGCGTCCCGGCCCTGAGCCGTCAGGCTCACCAGCAGCCGGCGCTTGTCGCCTTCATGTTTGGAGAGCGCGACGAGGCCACGTGCCTTCAGCCGGTCGATGACGCCCTTCACTGTGGCGGCGTCCATGGCGATCAACTGGCCGAGCTGGTTCTGCGAAGTCTCGCCGATGTCATGTAGCTTGGCGAGGGCGGCGAATTGCGGCGGCGTCAGGTCGCCGATATGAGACGCGAAGATCGACACATGGCGCTGATGTGCCTTGCGCAGCACGAAACCGATCTGCTCCTGCAGATGATAGTCGCCGGGTTCCGGTGCGTCCGCGTCGACGAGCTTCAGCAGGTTCTCCTCGCCGCTCACCTCAGGCCGTCCCATGCCTTGATGTCTTGCGCCGCCAGCCCGCCCATTCGGGCGTGAATCCGAGGGCCGCAGGTCATGGCCAGGCAGAACAGGATCTCGTCGGGCCGTGGGCCATCGCTGATGCCCACCTCCATGGCGTCGAAATGACTGCGCACATAGGCGGCGCTGATGTGGCCGAGCGGCACGTCGAGGCGCGCGCCGAAGGAGCCGACCTTCTTGGCCGAAGGCACGATCGCCTTGGCCTCGCCGAGGCGTTCCCGCATCGCGTAGCCGCCGGGCACATGCCAGAGCGCGCCGTGCTCGATCTCGCCCGCGGTGCCAACGATTGCGCCCTTGCCGTAACCGTCGATGACCGCGATGTCGCCGCCAAGGGCCGCAATCAGTCGGTCGGCAAGCTCGAGCCCGAGCGGCTTCAGGTCTTCCATCGCCGCTTGCAGTTCGGTCACGTAGCGTCCCGCGAACGGGTTCTTGACCAATGCCATCGCGCAGGCGCGGCGGCGCGGTTCCTTCGCCGCCGGACCGCCCTCATGGAAAATCTCCTCGTTCAGGAGCGCGATCTTGCGGATCGGAAAATCAGGCATCGGCCAACATCCTCGTCAATTCTTCTGTGGGTGCACGCAGCGCAATGGAGCCGACCGAGCGGTTCTCGCCTGCAAGGAAAACGGCGGCGGCTTCGATCATGCCACGCCGGCGAAAATCCTCGGCGACCGCGCGTCCGCGCTCAAGTGCTTCAGCGACTTCGGCCGGTGACAACGCCCCCACATTCTGCGTGACCAACCGTTCGCCGAGATCGCTGTCGGGAGCAAGGCTGTTCGCAGGCACCCGTGTGACGGCGGGATGATCCGGCAGATCGACGGCGTTGGCGATCAGGGTCGCGGCGGCGTCGGCCTCGGCGGCGTTCCGCGCCAGGACGGTCGCGGCGTCGGCGATGCCGAGGGAAAAGCTGCGTCCGCGCCAGCCGCTGGTGGCAATGCCCCGCACCGGATCGGCGGCATCGATGACGAGACGGTCGGCAAGGCCATGGCCTGTTCCGGCAATCGCCGCTGCCATCGACTGGCCCGGCGCAAGATGCAGCGCGATGTCGCCGCCGTTGTTGACATAGGCTTTGTCCAGCGTCCGCCCATCGATGAGTGCCGCCATTATTTCATCGGCGACGGAGCCGGCGACCGCCGCCATTGGGGTGATGAAAGCCGGCGCGTGGCGGTAGACGGCGCGCTCCATCCGATTGGCGGTCGGGCTTTCGAACTTTCGCGGCGTTGCGTCCGCGCGGCGGCGCAGTTCGGGAAGCTCGCAAACCAGTTCCGTCAGTATGGTCTGGAACCGGTCGGCCGCTTGCGCATAGGCGTGGCGCTTTTCCTCCCGCGCGCCAAAGACCTCGACGATCAGGTCGATCGGGCCGTGGTTGAGATGCAGCCGCCTTCCGTCCGGCAGCCATGCCACTTGCGGCCCGATCATTGCAGGCCACCGCGCCGCAGTTGCGCCAGAAGCGGCCATGGATTGTCCGGTACGGCGGCGCTTTCCCGCCGGGCATTCAGATATTCGCCGCCACGTGCCAGCACGTCCGTGACCGAACGGATTTCGGAGGCATGGCCACCAAGCCGCTCATAGTCGTCGCGGCGCAAGGTGAACTCGATAGGCGCTACCAGCGCCGGCGTCGGTACGTAGCCGAAGGCGTTATCGGGAACGCGGGTGACGTCGACCATCAAGGTGATGCCGCCGCCCGGCCAGACATAGACCGGCGCGCCGCCAACCGTGACATATGTCTTCAGGCCCTGCACCGAGCGCGTCAGGTTGACAGGGTTCTCCACCACGCCGGCGCGTAGCGAGCCGCCGGCGCCGCCCATGAACAGGACCGTGCACAGGGCCGCTTCGCAATTCTCCTCGATCAGCCCGACCGACTTGGCGAGCCGTTCGGGGAACGGCTTTTCCACGGGCTTGAGATCTTCGTCGAGCTCGTAATAGGCGAACTGTTCCCCCGTGGTGGAGACCATCAACAGCGACAGGCCGGGCCGCGCGCCCTTCCTGGCGTTCCATTCGCCGAGGATCGCCCGGGGATCGGTGATCGTGGTGCCGCCCCAGCCGAGGCCGGGTTCGGAAACCTTGAAGTAGCGGCCGGGTGTCGAGCGGCGGCCAATGATTTTAATCCCCGTATCCTCCCACCCCAGCACCTTGCCGGCCTGGTGCTCCGAGACGACGCCGGTGATGTGGTCGTCGACCACCACCACCTCGTCGACCAGCCCGCGCCATTGGGTGGCGAACATGCCGATGGTGGCGGAGCCGCAGCCGACGCGCATGCGCTCTTCCTGCTTGCCGTCGATGACAGGCGGCTTGCCCGCCTCGACGATCACCGTTGCGCCGCCATCGATGGCGAGTTCGACCGGCTTGCGGTTGCAGAGGTTGAGCATGGTCTCGCAAGTGACGCGGCCTTCGGATTTCGATCCTCCGGTCAGATGGTGGACGCCGCCGAGCGACAGCATTTGCGAGCCGTACTCGCCGGTCGTCACATGGCCGACCGCCTCGCCCTGCGTCCGCACCGTCGCGGTTTCCGGGCCGAGATGGCGGTCGGTGTCGATCTTCACCTTGACGCCGCAGTAGGAGAAGATGCCTTCGGTCACCACCGTGACAAGATCGACGCCCTCGACTTCCTGGCTGACGATGAAGGGCGCCGGCTTGTAGTCGGGGTAGGTGGTGCCGGCCCCGATTGCGGTGACGAAGCGGCGGCCCGTGTTGACCAGTTGGCCGCTCCAGGCCTCGCCCGCGTCGAAGGGCACCACGGCGCTGCCCGCTTCCTCCGCCTGGTGCAGTATGGTCAGCGGATCCATGCGCACGATGTGCCCACCGACATTGCCATAGCGGTCGCAGGCTCCGGTGCGGCCATCGGCGATGTAGCACATGACCGGGCAGGCATCGCAGCGGATCTTCTCGCCGAGTTGCTTGGCGCCGGCCTCGTGGGTCTCGAACCGCTCGGCGATCTCGCTCATGGCTTTTCCTCCGCCGCCCGGATCGCCGCCAACACGCGGGAAGGCGTTGCCGGAACCTTCCGCACCAGCACGCCGGTGGCATGGCGAATGGCGTTGAGGATTGCAGGTGCGGTGGGGATCAGCACATGCTCTCCGAGCCCCTTGGCGCCGAACGGCCCTTCCGGGTCGGGAACCTCGACAAGAATGCTTTCGATGTCCGGCACATCGCCGATGGTCGGGATCAGATAATCGTGCAGGTTCTCGGTCCGTCCCGGAACGTATTCCTCCATCAGGGCCATGCCGATGCCTTGCGCGATGCCGCCCTCGATCTGGCCCTCGACGAGCAGCGGATTGATCGCCTTGCCGACATCATGGGCGGCGGTGATCTTGATCAGCTTCACCGTGCCGAGCTTCATGTCGACTTCGAGTTCGGCGATCTGGGCGCCGTAGCCATAGACCGCGTAAGGCTTGCCCTGCCCCTTGGCATCGAGCGCCGATGTCGGTGGATCGTAGGTTTCCTCGGCGCCGAAAACGAAGCCGTCGATATCCATGGGCAACGCGGAAAGTTCGATGTGGCGGACGGCGTCGCCCTCGCGGATGATCAGGGTTTCGTTGTCGAGCGACAAAGCCGCGCTGCAGGAGACATTGGCGAAACGCAGGATCTTCTCGCGCAGGCTGCGCGCCGCCTTTTCCGCCGCTCTGCCGGAAACGAAGGTCTGGCGCGACGCCGAGGTCTTGCCGGCGTCCGGCGTGATGGCGGTGTCGGCGCTTCGCAAGCGGAAGCTGCCAAGCGGCAGGCCAAGAGCTTCGGATGCGATCTGGCTGATCACCGTGTTGGAGCCCTGACCGATATCGACAGCGCCCTGGTGGAGAACCACCGTTCCATCAGGCGCGATGCCGAGCTTGATGGTCGATGGATTGGGCAGCGAGGTGTTGCCGCAACCATACCAGCAGGAGGCGACGCCTATACCGCGCTTGCGGACAGAATTTTCGGCGTTGAACGTTGCGGCGTCCGTCAGTGCCCGATCCCAGTGCGGCTTCAAGGCGTCGAGGCATTCCACGATGCCGACGCCGCTCTCCAACCGGTGGCCGGTCACTGTTCGGGAGCCGTTGCGCAGCGCATTGTTCCGGCGGAAGTCGAGGCGGTCGAGACCAAGCTTTTCGGCGAGTTCGTCATAAAGGGTCTCCTGCATGATGGTCGCTTGCGGCACGCCGAAGCCTCGAAAAGCGCCGGAAATCGGCCCGTTGGTGTGGATGGCGCGGCCGGCCGCGCGATAATTCGGCGTGACGTAAGGTCCGGACGCATGCACCGGCACGCGGTTGGCGACTGTCGGCCCCCAGCTCGCATAGGCGCCTGTGTTGAAATCGCCCTCGAACACCATCCCGGTGATACGACCTTCCGCATCCGCGCCGATCGTCGCATTCATGACGGCGGGGTGGCGTTTGGTGGTCGACATCATCGATTCCGCACGCGTGTAGGCGAGCGCCGCAGGTCGGCCAGTCTTCAACGCGACAAGCCCGATGTAGGGTTGCAGCGAGATGTCGAGTTTCGAGCCGAAGCCGCCGCCGGTCGCGGTCGGCATGATGCGCACTGTTTCCGGCGCCAGGCCAAGCAGTGTGGCGGTGTCGTCGCGGTCCATGTAGGGCGCTTGCGTACAGGCGCGGATGACCAGCGTATCGCCATCCATTTCGGCCCATCCGGCCTCCGGCTCGATATAGGCATGCTCGACATAGGAGGTTTCGATCGTGCCGGAGACTTTATGGGCAGCTCGGGCCAGGGCCGCCTCAGGATCGCCCCGTTCGACGAAACCCTGAACCAGCAGGTTGCCGGGGCGGCTGGGATGGACAAGCGTGCTGCCAGTCGCCCGGGCTTCCTCCGGTTGCAAGCTGTGCGGCAAAGCGGTCCAGGTCACGGGAAAATCGTTGAGGTCGAGATCGGCAATCGCGGCGTGATCGCCGGCAATCACCGCGACCGCCTCGCCGCGAAAGCGTGCGACGCTTTCCGCGAGGGCAGGCTGGTCGGCGAAGCGCGGAATGACGCCGAAGCAGTTGCGTCCGGGAATGTCCTTTGCGGTATAGACCGCAACCACGCCGGGATGCTCCCTGATAAAGCCGTCGAGATCGCCGAAAGCAAATGAAGCATGCCAATGAGGTGAGCGGACGACCAGCACGGCAAGCGCGTCGGCCGGGAAGGAATCAGCGCCAAACACATCGGCGCCAGTGACCTTGGGGACGCCGTCGACGCGGGTGATGCGGGCGCCGACGGTGGTGGTGGAATTGCCGACAGCTGAGGTGCGTCGTTCAAGCCGCCCCTCACGCTCGGAGCGCGACACTTCCATCACCGCCTGCACGATCTTGCGATAACCGGTGCAGCGGCAAAGGATTCCGCCGAGCGCGTCCTTGACCGTCGCTTCGTCCGGCGTCGGATTGCGCTCGAGCAGCGCCGTCGCGGCGACCAGCAGTCCGGGCGTGCAGATGCCGCATTGCGCGGCACCATGCTCGAGGAAAGAAGCCTGCAATGCCGACAGCTTGCCGTTGGCAAGGCTCTCCACGGTGCGGATCCTTTTGCCCGCCACCGATGCTGCGGGAACGAGGCAGCCGCAGACCGGTTCGCCGTCGACCAGAACCGTGCAGGCGCCGCAATCGCCGGCGTCGCAGCCGATCTTGGTTCCGGTCAGCCGCAACGCGTCGCGTAGCACAGAACTGAGGCGCGTGACCGGCGGCACCGACACCGAGACGGGCTTGCCGTTGACTTCGAAGTCGATTGCCGTGCTCATGCCGCCACCGTGGCCAGGCGACCGGTCCGCAAGGCTTTCGACAAGGCAGTGTCGACCGCCCGCGCAACGATTTCGCGCGCTGCAAGGCGGCGGTATTCGGCGCTGCCGCGCACATCCTCGATCGGTTGAAGGCCCGCAAGATGGGCCTCTTCGACATCGTTGCCGAGCCCGTTGCTTGCTGGTTTCCCACGAAGCAGGGCCTCCAGCGCGTGCAGGCGCTGCGCAACGGCCGAACAGGCGCCGACTGAAATGGCGGCATCCTCGACAAAGCCGTCCTTCACGGAAATTCGCGCCGCCGCCATCGCGATGGATATGACCAGGTAGCGGCGGGCGCCGAGCTTGAAGAAGGAGGATGAACCGGCCGCCGAACCCTTCGGCACGCGGATCGCGGTGACCATCTCGCCGGGCTGCAGGGCGATGCGCCGGTTGCCGAGAATGAATTCCGGCAGCGCCAGATGACGTGTCCCGTCCAGCGAACGGAGTTCGACCTCGGCGTCGAGGATCATCAGCGCAGGCACCCCGTCGGCGGCCGGCGAGGCGTTACAAAGGTTGCCGGCGACGGTGCCGGTATTCTGGATCTGGATGGAACCGACTTCCCGCGCGGCTTCCTTGAGCGCCTCGAAGGCAGGCGGCAGCCCGTGAGCGACGATGTCGCTCCAGGTGGTGCGCGCGCCGATGACGAGATGCGTCGCGGTTTCCGATATTCCGCGCAAGCCGTCGAGACCGTTGATGTCGAGGATGTTTTCGCGAAGCGGCCGGTTGCCGAGCGCCGGGTAGAAGTCGGTGCCGCCGGCAAGCAGCCGCCACGGCCCCTCGCTGAGCAGGGCGAGCGCTTCGTTCACCGTCGTGGGTTTCGCGTAACGGATCACGCAATGCCTCCGGCAACGACATCCGGCGAAATCGTTCGTATGCAAATGATATCAGGGGCCGTCCGCTTGTCAAAGCGCTCTTTTGGCCTACCCTGCGATGGCGAGGCGCCGGGCCAAAAGCGGTTGACGGGCGAATGCTTTTTAGGTGTGCTCCCAACGGCGCGACAGGCGCCAGTACAGTGGGGAAACAGCATGGCCGGCAAGGCACTGATCGTTGTTGATGTGCAGAACGACTTTTGTCCGGGCGGCGCGCTGGCGGTGGACCGTGGCGACGAAGTGGTGCCGCTGATCAATACCCTGGCGAAGAATTTCGAACATGTGATCCTGACGCAGGACTGGCATCCGGCCGGGCATTCGAGTTTCGCCTCGACGCACAAAGGCCGGCAGGCCTTCGAGACGATAGAGTTGCCTTATGGCGACCAGACGCTGTGGCCGGACCATTGCATCCAGGGCAGCGACGGAGCGGCCTTTCATTCCGGGCTTGTCTGGACTAAGGCCGAACTGGTCGTGCGAAAGGGGTTCCGCCCGTCGATCGACAGCTATTCGGCCTTCTTCGAGAACGACCACAAGACGCCGACCGGGCTCGCCGGCTACCTCCGAGAGCGAGGCATATCCGACATCACCCTGGCAGGCCTGGCCACTGACTATTGCGTTGCCTACTCGGCGCTCGACGCAGCGGGTCAGGGTTTCGGGGCGACCGTCCAGCTGGATTGCTGCCGCGCCATCGATCTAAGCGGTTCGCTGGAAAAGATGCTGGGCAAGATGAAGGCCGCTGGCGTGGCGCTGGTTTAAGCATTTGTTTTTGCCGCATTTATGCGGGCGCCAAATGATTCCATTTGGCTGCAAAATGCTCCAGGCCGGCACGGCAACCGATCTGGTCAGCCGGGTCACCCAACCCCGACATAACGCTTCACAAGCGCAGGGTCGGCGCGAAGCTTTTCTATGTCGACCGTCTCGCGGTTGCGGCCGTTCTCGATGAAGACGACGCGGTCGGCAACCGACAGCACCGCCTCCACCCGCTGTTCGACCAGGATGGTCGAAACGCGACGCTCGCGCAGCCTGCCGACCGTCTCGCGTATTTTCGCGATCATTGACGGCATCAGCCCTTCGGTCGGCTCGTCGAGCAGGAGCACGTCCGGTTCGAGGCAAAGCGCGCGCGCCATGGCCAGCATTTGCTGTTCGCCGCCGGAAAGCGTGCCGGAACGCTGCTTCAAACGCTCGCGCAGCAGCGGGAAAAGGTCGAGCACGCTGTCGCGCGTCTGTGCGCCCTTGTTGCGCGCCATCAGCCCGATCTCGATGTTCTCGGCGACGGTGAGTTCGGCAAACAGCCGGCGGCCCTGCGGAACATAGGCGACGCCGGCCTTTGGCACCTCATGTGGCGGCAGTGCCGTCAGCTCGCGCTCGCGCAGTCTGATGGACCCCGATTGCGCCGGCACCAGTCCCATGATCGCCTTGAGAAGCGTCGTCTTGCCGGCGCCGTTACGTCCAAGCAGGCACAAAACCTCGCCGTCGCGAAGCTCCAGCCCGATGCCGTGCAGCACCTGCACCTCGCCGTAGAAGCAGTCGAGGCCGCTGATGGCGAGCGCGTTACGCATCGGCGGCGGTCCCGAGATAGGCGTTCTGCACGGCGACGTTGCTGCGGATCTCTTCGGGCGCGCCTTCAGCGAGGATGCGGCCGGCATTGAACACAGTGATGCGATCGGCAAGCGCCATCACCACCTGCATGTTGTGCTCAATCAGGAGCACCGTCGCCTCGCCGGAGATATCGCGGGCAAGGCCGATGAAGCTTTCGATCTCGCCGTCCGAAAGACCTTGTGTCGGTTCGTCGAGGATCAGCAGGCGCGGCTTCAGCGCCAGCCCCATGGCGACCTCCAGAAGCCGCTGGTGGCCGTAGGAGAGGTTGCCGGCAAGTGCTGCGCGGTGGCTCGCTATGCCAGTGCGTTCGAGCGCTTCCATCACGCCACGATGCAGCGCCGCCGCGCGCTTTTGCGGCGCGCGATCCTGATGCTTGTCGATCAGTGCCCGCTGCACCGACAGTGCTACGTTCTCGTAGGCGGTGAGGTTGGCGAACACGCTGGTGATCTGGAAGGTATAGGCGATGCCGCGGCGCACCCGCTGGTGCGCCGGCAGGTTGGTGATATCGTCGCCGTCGAAGACGATGGCGCCGGTGGAAGGCTCGATACGGCCGCAGACCAGGCTGACGAAGGTGGTCTTGCCGGCGCCGTTGGGGCCGATGATGGCGCGGATCTCGCCTGGCAGAAGCTGGAAATCGACGTCGCGCACGGCGTGCAGGCCGCCGAAGCTGCGGCTCAGGCCCTTCGTGGTCAGCAGCGGCGTCATGGCAGCCACCCCAGCCAGCGGTCTCGGATAGTGCCGAGAATGCCTTTCGGGAAGAAAAGCACGAGCAGGATCAGTGCGAGACCGACAATGAACAGATAGGCAGATATGAAGCCGCTGGTGATGTCGACCACGTAATACATGAACAGCGTGCCGAGCAGGGGCCCAAGCGTGGTCGCGGCGCCGCCGAGCAGCACCCACAGCAACGGCAGGATCGAATATTGCACGGAGGCGAAGGTCGAGCCGACATAGCCGAACAGGATGGCGTAGGCAGCACCTGCAGCAGCGCAGATGACGGCGGAGACGATGACGGCCGCCAGCTTGTTGGCGAAGGCGTCATAGCCCAGCATGCGGGTTCGCTCCTCGTTCTCGCGGATGGCGACCAGCACCCGCCCATGCGCAGAGCGCACGATGAAGAGGGTAACGATCAGCACGATCGAGAACAAAAGAAACGCCGTCATGTAGCGCGTCGTCGGCTGGGTGAGATCGAAATGCAGGCTGCCGATGGCGATCTGCCGCAGCGGCTGGGCGATGACAAAACCTTCGTCGCCATGCGTCCAGTCGGCGAAGTATAGGGTGACGAGATAGAACACCTGGGCGAACATCATGGTGACGATCATGAAGGCGACGCCGCTGGTGCGCAGGGCCAGCAGTCCGATCACGAGGCCAAGCAGGCCGCCGGCGACAAGGCCGGCGCCGAAGGCCGGCAGCATGCCAAAGCCAAAATGCTCGACAGCGAGGCCGGCGCCATAAAGTCCGGCCGAGAAGAACATGGCGTGACCGAGCGACAGAAGGCCGGCATAGCCGAAGAGGAGATTGTAGCCCATGGCAAAAACGGCCAGCACCATGACCCGCGCCAGCACGCCGTGATGAAAGTCCGGCAGAATGAATTGCAGCAGGAAAAGCAGAACGATCACCGCGGCATGCAGCGCGTAGATCGGCAAAGTCACGGGGCGGTTCATCGCGCCGCCGTTCCGAACAGGCCTTGCGGCCGGAAGACCAGCACCAGCGCGACGAGCAGGGTGGCGATCATCTTTGCAAGCGTCGGCGAGAAGAAGACGGAGATGATGCCGTCCGAGAGGCCGATCAGAACCGCCGCCACAACCGTTCCGCGCAGAGAGCCGAGGCCGCCGATGATGACCACGATGAAGGACAGGAGCAGCGGGTCGAGCCCCATCAGGTAATGCGCTTGGCTGATTGGCACGACGAGCACAGCGGCGACCGCCGCCAGCATGGCGCCGAGCGCGAAAACCCCGGCGTAGACGCGGTCGACAG
Source organism: Neomesorhizobium albiziae (assembly GCF_900114255.1). Taxonomy (GTDB): domain Bacteria; phylum Pseudomonadota; class Alphaproteobacteria; order Rhizobiales; family Rhizobiaceae; genus Neomesorhizobium; species Neomesorhizobium albiziae. The sequence continues at coordinate 257,167 of NZ_FOSL01000004.1, forward strand.
GGATGCCGAAGGCTTGCGCCGTCTCGCGGTCGTATTGCGTGGCGCGCATGATGAGGCCGATCTTCGTCCGGGTCAGCACGAACCAGGTGGCAAGCAGGAGCAGGATCGAGGCCGCGACGATCGAAAGTTTGTAGCCGGAATAGCCGAACCAGGGCAGGAGGATGCGGTAGCTGAACGGCGGCTCGACCGGTCGCGCGTCGGGTCCGTAGAGGGTGAGCGCCGCCTGCTGGATGATGTAGAGCATGCCGATGGTGGCGACGATGGTGGCTTCCGGATTGTAATTCAGCCGGCGAAGCACAAGCCGCTCGGCAACAAGGGCCACAGTTCCGACGATCAGTGGGCTGACTACCAACGCAAGCAGGAAGCCGATTGCCGGATGGCCGCCGAGGGCCGTGGTGATTGCCCAGGCAAGCACGGCGCCGAGCATGAAGAACTCGCCATGCGCGACGTTGACGACGCGCATGACGCCGAACACCAGCGACAGGCCGAGCGCAGTCAACGCCAGCACAGCGGATGTGACAAGGCCTTCCAGCGTTGCGAGCAGGAGGTGCGGGAAAAAGGCCATTCAGGCGATCACACGCTGAAGAACGGCATTGACCTCGATATCTCCAGCATTCCGCCAGATCACAAGGGCATCGTCGTGTAGTCGCCTTCCGGCTCGTACAGCCCCTCCTCGATCGAGGTCCGGTGCACGACCTTCAGCTTGCCACCCTCGACCTTCGAGATGTTCTGGTGGCCGAAGCACTGGTGGATCTTGCCGTTGAAGATCTTGTCGCCCTGCGGATGCTCGGGACCTTCGTCGAATTTGGTCAGCGCTTCCGTCGCCTCGACCAGCTTGGCGCGGTCCTCGGGGCCTTTGTAGCCGGCATCCTCCATCGCCTTCTTGATGACGTAGAGGGTTTCCCAGCAGCCGAACATGTGGGCGGCGGTGGAAACGTCCTTCGGGTCGCCGACAGCGGCGCCGTTGTCGTCAATGCCGACTGCGGCGCGGTAGGCCTTCTGGGCCTCGCTGTCGTTTTCCTGCGCGTAGCGTGGCGACCCTTCCCAGAAATGACTGCCGTCGAGGAACTCGAGACCGGGGCTGTTGATGTCGACGGCTTCCAGCGAATCGATGAAGCCGAAGAGCTGCGGGCGGTTGGAGCCATAGAACTCGCCGAGCTCCTTCACGAAGGTCAGCACCGCCGGGCCCACCATGACGTGGTAGATGACCTCGGTCTCGGCGGGGATCTGCGGGAAATATTTGGTGAAGGAGCTTTCCGTCGGCGGGATGGCAATCTGCGCGATGACTTCGGCGCCTTGCGCCTTCAAGGCCGGCGGCAGGTAGTCGCGGTGGTCATGCCCGAAAGCAAAATCGGGGAATATCATCGTGACCTTCTTGCCGACATTGCTTGCGACCCACGGCGCCATCGCCTGGATCTGGCTCTTCACGTCGGTTATGCCCGGCTGGAACACATAGCGGTTGAGCTTCGTCGAGGCGACGTGGTGGCCTTCGCTGACGACGTAGTAGGGGATTTTCAACTCGCCGGCGGTTGGCGCCGAGCCGATCACCACATGCGAGAACAGTGTGCCGTAGACGATATCGGTCTTGTGCTGGGTGGCGAATTTCCCCACCACCTCGGCCCCACGCTTCGGGTCGGTGCCGTCATCTTCGACCACGATTTCGATGGGTCGGCCGCCGATGCCGCCGGCATCGTTGATTGCCTTCACTGCCGCAGTGGTGGTCTTCTCGTACCAGCGGCCGTAGGCGGCGCCGATGCCGGTGCGATGCGCCTGGAAACCGATCTTGATCGGCGCGGAGGATTGCGCCTGGGCGTAGCGCACGTAGCCCGGCGCGAGCGCCAGGCCGGCGGCAGCGCCGAAACCCTTGAGGGCGGCGCGGCGCGAAAGTGTTCCGTTGAGCAAGCTTTTGCTGTCGCGATTTCCAGCCATGCCGTTCCCCTTTTTAGCGATCCGACCCGAATCTTCTGCAGTGCGCCGCCCCGCGAGGAAAGCGGCGAAAATTGCATGTATGCCAACTAAACCATCAATCGAAGCGATGGCAATAGAAACTCCCCCGACGTCACCCCGCGGTCGGGGTGGAGAGCAGCCAGAGGCCGAAAACGGTGTATGCGACCATCAGAAACGCGAGCGGCGCTTGGCTGAGCGCAGCACTTTTCGGCGAGGCATGCAACCGCGCGGCGAGCATGTGTGCGATCAGCACGGCGAGCACGTGCCCGACGATGATCGCGCCGGCCTGCAGGTTCCACAGCACCTTGGCGGAACCCGCACCGGCCACGATGCCGGGCGTGACCTGCATGTGGGCGGTGCCGAATAGGTTCCATCCCAGCGAGAGCGGATCGGAAAGAGCCACTGCCGCATATTGCCCATTGACGACCAGCGCTGTCAGGTAATGGGAAAAATGATAGGCGAGCGCGATCGGCACGATCGACCAGACCAGAAGGCCGGCCGAGGCGAGGAAACCGTTCGCGCCACCGGCAAGCCTTTCACCGGCGAAGACCGCGAGCAGGAACACTGCCGCCAGCACCGCGAAGGTCAAAAGCAGCCCGGTCGTGCCGATGCCGATCAGCGCCGAACGGCCTGGAAATTCCAGCGGATTGATGCCGTTCAAGCCGAGCCAGAAGAAGGTTTTGGATAGGCCGTCGAAAGAGACCGAGGCCAGCGCCAGAAGCAGGAAAAGCACGCCGCTCAAAGGTAACGGTACGGCTTCGTGCAGCTTGGCCCCGGGCCAGCACAGGCTGAGCCGGTGGTGATCTGCCGGTGAGGCGGCCAGTTCGAAAATCGAAAGCCGCGCGATCATGCCGAAAAAAACCGAAAGGCATTCGCCGCGCCGGCTCCATGTGTCGTAGCCGAAGATGAGCATGCAGAGGAAATTGAACGCCCAGTAGATGGCCACCGCCAGCGCCAGCCGCGCCGGATCATCGGGCGCGGGATAGATCAGTTCGAACCAGGCGAAGCCGAAAAACAGAAGCACCGCCGGCCAGTAGCCAATGGCAGCGGGCAGGCGAGTGCTACGCGTGCCGGCTCCCAGGATCGTCTCGGCGAGCCGGACCGGCCCATGCCAGGGATTGATCCATGCCCAGATATTGCCGATCAGGCCTTGCACCAGGGTCAACCCGACCCAGAGCAGCGTCCAGATCGTCAGCGGCAGAGGATTGGACAGCGGATCGCGGCTGCCCAAAAAGCCGCCAGCGACGAGTACGGCCAGAAACAGGAAGGACGCAAGGCTGACCAGCGGACGAAGCCCGGTGCCGACGCGAAACAGGTGAAGGCGCTGGGAAGCCAGCCGGTCGAGTAAGGTCGGCGGCACAACCGTCAGCGCCAGGAAGCTCGCGGCAACGGCGATGGCGCCGCCGGTCAGGTAGTAGCCGGTCGGCAGCAGCAGAACATGACCACGGTCGGAGGCGTGGGCGAGAGCGTTGCCGGTCGCCGCCCCAAGAACGACGAAAGCGAAAAGCGGCGCAGCGACTTTCATTTGCCGGCTATTTTGTGCGGATGTCACACAAAAACAGGCTGCTCGACACGCGCATCCGCTTCGCCGAAGATTTTCAGGTAACGCTCGATCTCGCGCTTGTCGCCGGTCGCCTTGGCCGGATTGTCGGAGAGTTTCACCGCCGGGCGGCCGTTCGCTTCGGTAACCTTGCAGACCAGCGAAATGGCGTTGAGGTCGTCGGTCTCGGTCGGCGCGCAATCCTCGAAGTCGTTGGTCAGGTTGGTGCCCCAGCCGAACGCCATGCGCACCTTGCCACGGAAGTGGCGGTAGGTTTCCTCGATGGTGTCGACATCGAGCCCATCGGAGAAGATCAGGAGCTTGTCCTTGGGATTCTTGCCCCTGTCGCGCCACCACTTGATGATGCGCTCGCCACCCTCGATTGGCGGCGCGCTGTCCGGCCTGAAGCCGGTCCAGTCGGCGACCCAGTCGGGCGCGTCGCGAAGGAACGATGCGGTCCCGAAAGCATCCGGCAGCACGATCAGCAGATTGCCGCCGTAATAGCGCTGCCAGTCCTGCAGCACCTTGTAGGGTGAGCGCAGCAGTTCCTCGTCGGTCTTGGCGAGCGCCGCCAGAACCATCGGCAGTTCATGCGCGTTGGTGCCGAGCGCTTCGAGGTCGGTGTCCATGGCGAGCTTCACGTTCGATGTGCCGGTGAAGGCGTCGCCGATGCCTTCCTTCAAGGCCTCGACGCACCAGCGCTGCCAGAGAAAGGAGTGTCGGCGTCGCGTGCCGAAATCCGAAATGCGGATGTCCGGCAGCGCCCGCAGGCGTTCGGTCTTGGCCCACATCTTGGCCTTGGCGCGCGCGTATAGCACATCGAGCGCGAATGGGCCGAAGCTTTTCATCGCGGCGCGCGAGCGCAACTCGTTGATGATCGCCAGCGCCGGGATTTCCCACATGGAGGTGTACATCCACGGGCCTGGGAATTCGAGTTCGTACTGGCCGTCGCGCTTGTGCAGCTCGTATTCCGGCAGCCGGAAATCGGCCAGCCAGGCGAGGAATTCAGGCTCGAAGATCTGCTTGCGGCCGTAAAATGTATTACCGGCCAGCCAGATCATTTCCTTCTTGGAGAACCGCACCGTACGGGCGTGGTCGAGCTGGTCGCGCAACTCCTGTTCGTCGATCTCGTCGGCGAGGCGCACCGAGGTGGTGCGGTTGATCAGTGAAAAGGTGGCGTCGACCTTGGGGTACATGCCCCAGATCATCTGCAGCATCAGAAGCTTGTAGAAATCCGTGTCGAGCAGCGAACGCACGATCGGATCGAGCTTCCAGGTGTGATTGTAGACACGCCGCGCAATGTCTGTTCTTGCCATGTCGACCCTCCCAAAACGCTGTCACGGCAGGACGCTTGGCCGCCCATGGTTTGGCCTATAGCATCGAATCGGGCCGTGCGCCTCCCGTTTGAGACGAAATATCGGATGGCATGAGGCGGGATTCACCATGCCGCGCGGTAGATGGCGAGGGCATCGGCCTGCGAAACGGCGCGTGGATTGTTGACCAGAAGCCGCGTCTGTTTCATCGCATCGGCAGCCATCTTCTCCAGATGCTCTTGGCCGATTTTCACGTCGCGCAGCCGCGTCTGGAGACCGAGCCGGCGCGACAGGTCGGCAAGTTCCTCAATGAAGGCGGCACAGCGGCCTTGCGTGCCTTCCTCCCGCGACAGGGCAGGGAAGGCGTCGGCGGCGATCTCCGCATAAAGGTGCGCGGCATCCGTCATGTTGAAGCGCAGCACATGCGGCAGCACCAGCGCGTTGGAAAGCCCGTGCGGCACATGGAAGGTACCGCCAATGGGGTAGGCGAGCGCATGGACGGCGGCGACCGGCGAATTGGCGAAGGCTTGGCCGGCCAGCATCGAGCCAAGCAGCATCGCGCCGCGCGCCTCGATATTCCCACCGTCGAAGACGGCGGTCTCGATGTTGGCGCCGAGCAGGCGCAGCGCCTGTTTCGCCAGCATCTTCGAAAGCGGATTATTGTTGGCGCTTTTCGAGGCGTAGGCCTCGATGGCATGCACCATGGCGTCGACGCCGGTCGCAGCCGAGATTGCCGGCGGCAGGCCGAGCGTGAGTTCTGGATCGAGCACGGCGATGTCGGGCAGGATCACCGATGAGGAAACGCCGCGCTTTTCCTCAGCGCCGACGGTGATGATCGAGACAGGCGTGACCTCCGAGCCGGTGCCAGCCGTGGTGGGGACCAGGACCAGTGGCAGGCGCGGGCCGCGGGCATTGGCGACGCCCCACGCGTCGTCGAGATTTTCATTCGAGCCGAGCAGCAGGGCGGCAAGCTTGGCAACATCCAGCGAGGAGCCGCCGCCGAAACCAGCCACGCCAGTCGCGCCTGCCGTGCGGCCCAGATCGACGGCCTTTATCAGCGTGGCGAGCGACGGATCTGCTTCGACGGCATCGAAAACCGTGACCTCGATACCGATGGCCTTCAGCGACGCAAGCGCGGGATCGCAGAGCCCGAGGCGGCGCAGGCCGGGATCAGTGACGAACAGCACCTTGCCGCCGAGCTTCTTGCCGGCGATGTCGCCCAGCCGCCGCGAGGATCCGGCCTCGAAGACCAGCGACGCGGTGGTGTTGAAGGTGAAGGGATCCATGTGCTCTCCCATTGTCCGTATCAGGCGGGGCTGGCCGCACTCGCCCGCTTGCGTTTGCGGATGCTCTTCTGCCCGGCGAGCGGCAGGTCGCCAAGGCCCGCGGTTTCCTGCTTTTCCGCGTAAAGCCAGTCGATGAACACCTTGACGATTGGCGCCGATTTCAGGTCGTTGCGGCAGGCGACATAAAAGGCGTCGACAGCCGGCACCGACAGATTAAACAGCGAAACGAGCTGGCCCCTGGCCATCAATCCGCTCGCTGTCACCGTGTCGCCCAGCGCCACGCCGTGGCCATGCACCGCCGCTTCCACCGACAGGCGGGCGTCGCTCATCAGGTGCTGCGGACCGCGCGCCAGATCCAAGGCATCGGCGGCGGCGAGCCAGGTGTGCCACTCGCGACCATCATCGGCATGCAGCATGACGTGATCAGCAAGATCGCGCACGGTGCGGATGGGCTTGTTGTTGATCAGCGTCGGGCTTGCGACCGGGAACAGTTCCAGCCGCGACCACAGCTTCAGCCAGCAGTCGCCCCAGTTGCCGTCGCCGTAAAGCAGGCAGACGTCGACATCCGCGGAATGGATGTCGGCGGGATTGTTGGACGCGTTGAGGGTGAGCCGGATGCCGGGATATTGGGTGGTGAAGCTGCCGAGCCTCGGAATAAGCCAGAAGGAGAGAAGCGCCGGAACGCAACTGACGGTGAGCGCGCCGGAACTGGTCGGTCGCGTCATCCGGGCCGTCGCGGCAGCGATGCCCTCGAAAGCATTGGAGACGGCCGGCAGGAGCTCGGCGCCCTGGGAGGTCAGCTTCAGCCTTTGGCCGGTGCGCTCGAAAAGCCTGACATTGAGCGAAGCTTCCAGCGCCTTGATCTGGTGGCTGATGGCGCCATGCGTGACGTTGAGTTCGCCTGCCGCCTTGGTCAGCGAGCCATGGCGTGCCGTCGCCTCGAAGGCGCGCAGCGGGTTAAGCGGGGGAAGGCGCCTCGGCATGGCCAGACCTTGTGAATAAATCTCACGCTAAACCCTATAACAATATCAATTGTCTTTTCAACATTACGCCGCGACAATCAATCTCAGCGCATCATCAAGGCTTGGCAGAATTGTAGCGGCGCCGCGGAGGACAATCTCGCGGGCATCGTGGCGATTTCCAGAAGGGGACCAAAGGTTCCGGCGCTTCAGGAGGATTTATCGGCATGGCATGGGACCGCAGCAAGCTCGACGCGTTGCAGAAGAAATATGGCGAAAGCCATGGCGGCGAGCTTTTCAATCCGAAATTCCGGCGCGTCGCCGACAAGATCTTCACCGAAAGCGGAACCCGTCTGGCTCCGTATTCCGGGGTGCCGACTTTCCTGACCGCTCCCTACCTTCAGGTCGACAACGACAATCCCGATTTTGGTGATCTCCAGGTGGCGATGGTCGGCGTGCCGATGGATCTCGGCGTCACCAACCGGCCGGGCTCGCGCTTCGGCCCACGCGCGCTGCGCACCATCGAGCGGATCGGGCCCTACAATCACGTGCTCGACTGCGCGCCGGTACAGGATCTGCGCGTTGCCGACATTGGCGATGTGCCGTTCCAGAGCCGCTATCGGCTGGAGCTCAGCCACGACGACATCGAACGCCGCATCAACCAGATCGTCGATGCCGGCGTGGTGCCGCTGTCGGTTGGCGGCGACCATTCGATCAGCCACCCGATCCTCAAGGCGGTCGGCAAGAAGGCGCCGGTCGGCATGATCCATATCGATGCGCATTGCGATACCGGCGGCGCATACGACCTGACCAAGTTCCACCATGGCGGGCCGTTCCGCAACGCCGTGCTTGACGGCGTACTCGACCCGACGCGCACGATCCAGATCGGCATTCGCGGTTCGGCCGAATATCTGTGGGAATTCACCTACGAATCCGGCATGACCGTCATCCATGCGGAGGAAGTTTCCGGCCTCGGCATCCCCGCCGTCATCGAGCGGGCAAAAAAGATCGTCGGCGACGGTCCGACCTACCTGACCTTCGACATCGACAGCCTCGACCCGGCGTTTGCGCCCGGCACCGGGACGCCCGAGGTGGGCGGCCTGACGACACGCGAGGTGCTGGAAATCCTGCGCGGCCTGAAAGGCGTCAACCTGGTCGGCGGCGACGTCGTCGAGGTGGCTCCTCAATATGATTCCACCACCAACACCGCACATGCCGGTGCGCAGGTGCTGTTCGAAATTCTGAGCCTGATGGTTTTCAGTCCCTTCGTCACCGGCAAGCGAGGCTGAGCCCATGAACTGAACCGGTCGCGCCGCGGCGCTGCAGGGAGCAGATGCCACGGCGGGACCGCACTAGCGAACCTGTCGGAAAATCAACAACAGAAAGCCGGCAGGAAAAATCTCAACAGTCTTGAAAAGGGAACACAAGACATGACCATGAAGAGCATCTTCCGTTCATCGCTGCTGGCCGTCGCACTCCTGGCTGGTGCAACCGCCGCCCAGGCCGACGCCATCGACGACATCACCACCGCCGGCCAGATCAATGTCGGGGTCTTCGCCGACTTTCCGCCCTTCTCCTCGGCCAGCGCCGATATGAGCCTCAAGGGCTACGACATGGATGTCGCGCAGCACATCGCCGACACGCTGAAGGTAAAGCTCAACCCGGTCGCGGTGACCGGCCAGAACCGCATTCCCTACCTCACCGAAAAGCGCGTCGACCTGCTGATGAGCGTGGGCTACTCCAAGGAACGCGAGCAGGTCATCGATTTCGCCGCCGCCTACGCACCCTATTACATCGCGGTGATCGGACCGGCCGCACTCGAGGTGAAGGGCAAGGACGATCTCGGCGGCAAGTCGATCGCCGTCAATCGCGGCACGCTGGAAGATACCTCGCTGACAGAGGCCGCGCCCGCCACCGCCGACATCAAGCGCTTCGACAATTACAACGCGGTGATCCAGGCCTTCATCTCCGGCCAGACGCAGCTGATGGTAGTCGGCAACGATGTCGGCGCGCAGGTTCTAGCGCGTCAGGAGGAGCTGAAGCCGGAACAGAAGTTCCAGCTGCTCACATCGCCCTCGCATATCGGTCTCAACAAGAACGAGGAGCGGCTGAAGAAGGCGATCAACGACGCCGTCGCCGCGATGCTTGCCGACGGAAAGCTGAACGCAAGTTCGGAAGCCTGGCTGAAGACCCCGCTCAATCCTGAAAACCTCAAGGACTGATCCGTGGGCTACAGCCTCGACTTCGGCTGGCTGACCGAGGCCCTGGGCGCCATAGCCCAGGGCGCGGCGATGACGATGATGCTCATCACCGTCACCACAATCGCCGGCACGTTTTTCAGCGTGCTCGGCGCTGCCGGACGACGCAGCGGTTATCCCCTCCTTCGCCACGCAATCACCGTCTATGTCGAGGTGATCCGCAACACGCCGTTCCTGGTGCAGCTGTTCTTCATCTTCTTCGGCTTGCCGGCGCTCGGCATCCGGCTCGATCCGGTCATCGCGGCCATTCTTGCCATGACCTTGAACATGGCGGCCTACACCACCGAAATCGTCGGCGCCGGCCTGGACGCGGTGCCGACTGGCCAGCGCGAAGCCGCGCTGGCGCTTGGCCTGCGTCCGCGACAGGTCTTCATCAAGGTCGTGCTGCCGCAGGCGCTGAAGGTGATCTTTCCTGCGCTGACCAGCCAGATCGTCATCATGATGCTGGAATCGGCGGTGGTGTCGCAGATCGCGGTGCGTGAATTGACCTACGAGGCCGACATGCTGCAGGCACGCACCTTCCGCGCCTTCGAAACCTACTTCGTCGTCACCATGGTCTATCTCGCTCTGTCGATGGCTCTGCGCCGGTTTCTGGTCGCGGGCGGACGGCGCGTGTTGGGAGCGGGCGTGTCATGATCGAGTTCACTCTTTGGGACATCGTTCGCAATCTCTTGCTGGCCGCGCGCTGGACGGTTCTGCTGTCGATTGTCGCCTTCGTCGGCGGCGCCCTGGTCGGCTTGGTCATCCTGTTCCTGCGCATCGCCAAGAACAAATGGGCGCGGCGTTTCTCGTCTGGTTACATCGCGCTGTTCCAGGGCACGCCGCTTTTGATGCAGCTTTTCCTGATGTTCTTCGGCCTGCCGATGCTGGGCTTCCGCATCGAGCCATGGACGGCGGCAGTGCTCGGCCTCACCTTCTTCGCCAGCGCCTATCTCGCCGAGATCTGGCGCAGCGGCGTCGACGCATTGCCGCGCGGCCAGTGGGACGCCGGCGCCAGCCTCGGCCTGCACTATTTGCAGGAGCTCAGGCTGATCATCCTGCCGCAGGCTTTTTCGATCACACGGGCGCCTGCCGTCGGCTTTCTCGTGCAGCTGGTCAAGGCGACGGCGCTGACCTCCATCATCGGCTTCGAGGAGCTGGTGCGCACCTCGAATGCCATCAACAATGCAACCTTCGAACCGTTCACCGTCTACGGGCTGGTGGCGCTGATCTTCTTCGTCATCTGCTTCCCGCTGACACAATATGCCCGCATGCTGGAGGCTCGGTCGGCAAGACATTGACGGGCAGTTGAACTAGACTTCGACCGACAAAAAATGGGAACACCGGGCAACCCGGGTAAGAAAGAGGAGAATGACATGACTGGATTTCGCAATCGCGGCATCAGCCGCCGTACGGTGCTCGGCACCGGGCTAGCCGCCGCCGGCATGCTCGCCATGCCGTCCGTGCTGAGGGCACAGGACAAGTCGCTGAAGGTCGGCGTCTATGGCGGCTACTTCAAGGATTCGTTCGACAAGAACATCTTTCCCGAATTCACCAAGACGACCGGCATCGCAGTCGAATCGGTCGCCGAGCCGACAGGCGAAGCCTGGCTGGTGCAGCTCGAACAGGCGGCGAAGGCGGGTCAGGCGCCGGCCGACCTCTCGATGATGTCGCAGACCTCGACGCTCAAGGGCCAGTCGACCGAGCTATGGACGCCGATCGACCCGGCCAAGATCAAGAACTACGACAGCCTGCTGCCGCACTTCATCAATAAATATCCAGATGGGCGCGTCGCCGGCATTGGGGCGGTGGCCTGGTACATCACGCTGGTGACCAACACGGATGTCTACAAGGAAGCCCCAACCTCCTGGGAGGCACTTTGGGATCCGGCCAATGCCGACAAGCTCGGCCTGCTGGCGCTGGCGTCCAATTCGTTCCTGCTCGAAGTGACTGCCACGACCTTCATGGGCGGCACCAAGGCGCTCGACACCGACGAGGGGCTGGAAAAGGCGTTCGCCAAGCTTGCCGAGGTGAAGCCGAACGTCCGCCTCTGGTATCGCGACGAGGCACAGTTTGAGCAGGCGCTGAAATCCGGCGAAATCCCGATGGGCCAGTATTACCACGACGTCACCGGCCTGGCCGCCGCCGACGGCCATCCCGTGCGCTCGACCTTCCCGAAGGAGGGCGGTATCCAGGATTCCGGCAACTGGGCGCTGTCGCGCGCCTCGACCAAGGTTGAGGAGGCGCATGTGTTCATCGACTACATGAGCCAGCCGGCGATCCAGGGCCTGATGTCGCGCAAGGTCGGTACGGCGCCGACGCTGAAGAAGGAGGTGCTCGACCTGAAGCCGGAGGAGTTTGCCGCGGTATCGTCGGAAATCCCGCCGATCATTCCCCGCTACGACCTCTATACGACCAAGGCCGACTGGATCAACCAGAAGTGGACCGAGCTGATCGTCAGCTGATTTCCCTTCTCCCGCTTGCGGGGGGAGGGTGGCGCGACGCGCCGGATGAAGGGCGGAGGACACGCGCAAGTTTCGCTGCCCCTCATTTTCCTGCAGGCATCTTCTCCCCGCAGACGGGGAGAAGACGAATGGCAATCCCTTCGCCCTCCGACCACCGCGTGCGGTAATTGCAGCCGCCCCCAGCCGTCGATAATAGGAGCAGGCATGTCCGGCCTTTCCCTGAATGACATCACCAAGACGTTCGGCGACTTCACGGCCGTCGACAACGTCAGGCTCGACGTGCCGCACGGCACTTTCGTCTGCCTGCTCGGCCCTTCCGGATGCGGCAAGACCACGCTGCTCAGGATGATCGCCGGCCTGGAGGAACCGACCGCCGGCGCCATCGTGCTCGACGGCAAGGACATTACGCCGGTTCCCACCCACAAGCGCGAACTCGGCATGGTGTTTCAGTCGCTGGCGCTGTTTCCGCATCTCTCCGTGGGCGACAACATCTCGTACCCGCTGCGCATCCGCGGCGCCTCGCGCGACGCGCAGAAAAAGCGCACCGAGGAGCTGCTCGCGCTCATCCATCTCTCCGGCTATGCCGACCGCCCGGTGGCGAAACTGTCTGGCGGTCAGCGGCAGCGCGTGGCGATCGCCCGCGCGCTCGCTATCTCGCCAAAACTCTTCCTGCTCGACGAGCCGCTCTCTGCGCTCGACGCGAAATTGCGCGAAGCCATGCAGGTGGAGTTGCGCCAGTTGCAACAGAAGCTCGGCATCACCACCATCGTCGTCACCCACGACCAGCGCGAGGCTATGACCATGGCCGACCTCGTCGTTGTCATGGGCAACGGCAGGATACGCCAGGCCGCCTCGCCGATCGAAATCTACCGCAAGCCTGCCGACGCCTTCGTCGCCGATTTCATCGGTTCCACCAACCTTCTCGAGGTAACGACCGACAGCGCCGGGCGCGCCATCGTGCTCGGCCAGGCCATCGCAGGGTTGAAGCTGCCAGCCGGAGCCAGCAAGGCATCGCTATCGATCCGGCCCGAGGACGTGCATCTCGACATGCCGGGCAAGGATGCCATCGGGGGCACCGTCACGTTCGTCCGCGATCTCGGCGGCACCATCGAGACCTTCGTGGAGGCCGGCGGCGCCAGTATCGTCTCGGTGGCGACGCCGCGCGAACGCCCGAACGTCAAGCAGGGGCAGAAGGTCGGCGTCGTGCTGCCGCCCGAGAGCTGCGTGGTGCTCCCCCAATGAGACGCGAGCCGCCGCGGACGCTGGCCGACTATACGCCGCTGGCTTTTCCGGCGCTGATGCTGATCGTCTTCTTCGTCATCCCGTTCTCGACGATGATTGCGGTGAGCTTCTTTCAGCGCAATCCGGCCGGTTTTTACACGCCGGATTTCGTCTTCGACAATTACGCGCGCTTCCTGTCGCTGTTCTTTGCCAAGGTGCTCGGCTTCTCGCTGATGCTGGCGGTGCTGGTCGCGGTGTGTTGCATCGCCATCGCCTTCCCGTTCACCTATCTGCTCACCAGGCAGTCGCGGAAGATGCAGACTGTCTGGCTGGTCTGCCTTTTGTCCGTGCTGTCGCTGTCGGAGGTTATCATTGGTTTTGCCTGGCAGACGCTTTTTTCGAGAACCGCCGGCATTACCAATCTTCTGGTCGCAATGGGATTGATGACTGAGGCAAAGGCGCTCACGCCGGGATTTGGCGCGGTGCTTACCGGCATGGTCTACCAGGCGCTGCCGTATACGATCCTGGTGCTTTATCCGGCGCTTGTACGGCTCGATCCGACGCTACTTGAGGCGGCCCGCACGCTAGGCGCTTCTCCCGTCCGCGCCTTTCTCAACGTCGTGTTGCCGGCGCTCAGGAACACCATCGTGGCGACCCTCATCATGGTCTTCGTCTTTGCGCTCGGCTCTTATCTGCTGCCGCAGATGCTCGGCAGGCCGCAGCACTGGACGCTGTCGGTGCTGATTACCGACCAGGCGATCTATCAGTCCAATATGCCATTCGCCGCTGCTATGGCGGTTTTCCTGGTGCTGATCTCGCTGGCTCTGGTTGGGTTGACGCTGATGCTCGGGCGCAGGGAGAACGCGGGATGAGCGAAAGATTGCTGCGGCGCTTCTACTTCTTCCTGGTCGGGCTGTTCCTCGCCGCGCCGCTGGTCGTGGTCGCGGGAGTTTCAGTCAATGAGAAGCAGGATCTAGCCTTTCCGCCGAAAGGCTTTTCGCTGGCATGGTACGGCCAGATATTCACAAATCCGGAATGGCGGCTGGCGCTGATCCATTCGGTCACGCTTGCTGTCTGTTCGGCTGCGATCGCGGTGGCCATCGCGCTGCCGCTGTCATGGTTCCTGTGGCGACGCATCGCACCCTGGGCGAATATCTTCCAGGTTCTGGGCCTGGCGCCCTTCATCCTGCCGCCGGTCATTACGGCGCTCGGATTCCTCACGTTCTGGGCGACCGTCGGGCTTTTCGGCCAGTTCTTCACCGCCATCATCAGCCACGCCATCTTCTTCGTCACGCTGCCGCTGGTGACCTTGTCGCTCGGTTTCGCCTCCATCGACCGCTCGCTGGTGGAAGCCGCATCGACCATGGGAGCCGACGATCGCACGGTGCTGAAAACCGTCGTGCTGCCGCTGATCCTGCCCTACCTCGTTTCCGGTTATGCCTTTGCCTTCGTGCTGTCGCTGAACGAATACATCGTCGCCTACATGACCATAGGTTTCACCACGGAAACGTTGCCCATCAAGATCTTCAACGCGCTGCGCTACGGCTACACGCCGACCATGGCCTCGGTGTCTGTGTTCTTTGTCGCCATCGCTGCGTTGGTGTTCGGGCTGATCGCCAAATTCGGCGATATCAGGCGGCTGCTCGGCGCCATGTCCTCGGATGCCAACTGATGAAACTCGCAATCCTCCAGATGCAGGCGGCATCCGGCGACCCCGCCGCCAACCTTGACCGCATCGGGCGCGCCATGCGTGAGGCCGCAGAACAGGGCGCCGATCTTCTCGTCACCCCGGAACTGGCGGTCACCGGCTACGGGGCTGGCGAAGCCATCACAGACCTCGCCGAAGCTCCCGATGGCAAGACGGCGACCAGGCTGCACGGCCTCTCACTGGAAACCGGCGTTGCGGTCACTGCCGGCTTTGCCGAGCGCGACGGCGATACCGTCTACAACAGCGCCATGCTGGTCGACCGGCGCGGCGTTTTGGAAGTCTATCGCAAGTCGCATCTTTACGGCCCTTACGAGCGGGAGCTGTTCACGCCGGAAAAACCCTCCGCTAGCATCATAGACTTCCGCGGCATAAAGCTCGGCATGTTGATCTGCTACGATGTGGAGTTCCCGGAGAATGTGCGGCGTCTGGCGCAGGCCGGCGCCGAAGCCGTGCTGGTGCCGACAGCGCTGCCAGCGAGCGGCCATGCCGCGCTGATCGCCCGCAAGATCATTCCGGTGCGCGCCTTCGAGAACCAGATATTCGTCGCCTATGTCAATCATTGCGGCGCCGACGAGCGGTTTTCTTATGCGGGGCTTTCAGGCGTCGCGGCGCCGGATGGCTCGATGCTGGCCGAAGTGGGTGAAACCGGCGAAGAACTGCTGTTCGCCGACCTGCGGACCGAGGATTTTGCCGCCTCGGCTTCAGAAAACACCTATCTGGCCGATCTGCGGGTTTGATGGGCAGCCGCGCTACATCTTCCTGACGATGACACTGCCGGCGGAATAACCCGCGCCGAAGGAGCAGATGACGCCGTAGCTGCCGGGGGGCAGGTCGTCGGAGAATTTCGAGAAGGCGATGATCGAACCGGCCGAGGACGTGTTGGCGTAATCCTGCAGCACATTCGGCTGCTCTTCACGCGTAGGCTCGCGGCCGAGAACCTTCTGGCCGATCAGGTCGTTCATTGCCTTGTTGGCTTGGTGCAGCCAGAGCCGCGACAGCTGAACAGGCTTGAGTCCGGCCTCGGTGAGGTGGCCGAGCATCAGTTCGGCGACCATCGGCACCACCTGCTTGAACACCTTGCGGCCTTCCTGGTGGAACTGCATGTCGCGGCGATCGGCCATGTGGCCTTCGCGCGTGCGCCGCAGGAAGCCGTTATTGTTGCGGATATTGTTGGAAAATTCGGTCAGCAGCCGCGTCGAAAGGATCTCGAAGCCATCATCGGTTTCGGCATCCTCGGCCCGCTGGATAATAACCGCCGTGCAGACATCGCCGAAGATGAAATGGCAGTCGCGGTCACGCCATTCCTGATGGCCCGAGGTTATTTCGGGATTGACCATCAGCACCGCGCGAGCCGAGCCGCTGCGGATCATGTCGGCTGCAAGCTGGATGCCGAAGGTCGCCGACGAACACGCGACGTTCATGTCGAAGGCGAAACCCTTGATGCCTAGAGCCTGCTGCACCTCGATGGCGATGGCCGGATAAGCGCGCTCGTGATTGGACGCCGCGCAGATGACGGCGTCGATGTCGGCCGCCTGCAGGCCGGCCTTGGTCAATGCCTCGTCGGCCGCCTTCACCGAAATCTCGGCCATGATCGAGAGGTCTTCCTCGGCGCGTTCCGGCAACACGGGGTGCATGATCCCGGGATCAAGAATGCCGAATTTGCTCATCACATGCCGGCGCTCGATACCGGACGCTTTCAGGATGAACTCCTCGCTCGACAGCGGCATCGGCTCGCGCTCGCCGGCTTCGATCGCGTCGGCATGAAGCTTGTTCTGGCGATGGGCATATTCGTTGTAGGAGGCCACCAGTTCGGCATTGGTGATGATTTCTTCGGGCGTGAAGATGCCGGTTCCAGTGATGGCGGCCTTGTGCATGGCATTTCCCGTCGCGTTTTTTCTTTGGCCCAATCGAATAGGGCACGCCCTTGCGCGGTCAAGCCCAATCCGCCCCGGGCGGTGGCATGCCGAGAGCTTATCCCTGCGAATTCAGCGGCAAATGAGTTCAGATGCAGCGGCCGCCATCCACCTCGAGCGCAATGCCGGTGATGAAGGCAGCCTCGTCGGAAGCCAGCCAAAGTGCCGCGTTGGCGATGTCGAGCGGCGTCGACAGTCGGCCGAGCGGGATCGATGCCCGGAACTTAGCCCGAAGTTCCGGCGTGTCCTCGCCCATAAATTGCGCCAGCATGCCGGTCTCGCCGGCGACCGGGCAGAGGCAATTGACGCGGATGTTCCGTGGCGCCAGTTCCACTGCCATCGACTTGGTGGCGGTGATCGCCCAGCCCTTCGACGCGTTGTACCAGGTCAGGCCCGGCCGCGGCCTGAGGCCCGCCGTGGAAGCCGTGGTGATGATCGAGCCGCCACCCTGCTTTTCCATGAGCGGCACCACGGCGCGCGCGGCATGGTAGATCGCCTTCATGTTGACGGCGGTGATCAGATCGAAAGTAGCCTCTTCGACGCCGAGCATGTCGCCATTGCGGTGGGTGTAGCCGGCATTGTTGACCATGATGTCGATATGGCCGAATGCCTTCATGGTCGCATCCACCATCTCGTCGAATTCGGATTTCTGCGAGACGTCGGTCTGTGTCCAGATCGCCTGTTTGCCGATCTCGCCCGCGACACGCTCCGCCCCCTTGGCGTTCAGATCGGCCACCACCACTTTGGCGCCTTCCTCGGCAAACCGTTTGGCCATGCCTTCGCCAAACCCGGATGCCGCCCCGGTGATTACCGCGACCTTGTTTTCCAGACGTTTCATGCTTTTTACCCGTGGTTGAAGACGATGGTCTTGGTCGCCGACATGTCGTAGAGCGCCTCGAAACCCTTTTCGCGGCCGTGGCCGGATTTCTTGAAGCCGCCGAAAGGAAGCTCGATGCCGCCGCCGGCGCCATAACCGTTGACGAAGACCTGGCCGGCGCGAACACGCTTGGCGACGCGATGCTGGCGGGCGCCATCCCTGGTCCAGATCCCTGCGACGAGCCCGAACTCCGTGCTGTTGGCCAGCCGTACCGCCTCCTCCTCGCCATCGAACGGGAAAAGGCTCAGCACAGGTCCGAACACTTCTTCCTGCGCGATTGTTGCTTGCGGATTGACCGACCCGAACAGCACCGGCGCCTGATAATAACCGCCCGCCGGCGCATTGGCATGGACCGAACCTTTTGCGAGCACCGGAATTCCAGCTTCTTGCGCCGCGTCGATGATGCCGGCGACGCGCTCCTTCTGGCGCGGGTTGATCAACGCGCCGAGATCGAGGTCGGCATCGTGCGGTCCGGCAACCAGTTTTGAGAACCGCTCGGCGAGGCTGTTGGCGACCTTGTCGTAGATAGGCCGTTCGATCAGCACCCGGCTGCCGGCCGAGCAGGTCTGGCCGCCATTCTGGATGATGGCGTTGACCAGCACGGGAAGTGCTGCCTCGATATCGGCATCGGCAAAGACGATCTGCGGCGATTTCCCGCCGAGCTCCATGGTGACGCCCCGGTTGTTGATCGCCGCCGCCTGCTGGATTGCGGTGCCGGTCAGCGGCGAGCCGGTGAAGGTGACGTAGTCGACCAAGGGATGGCCTGACAGCGCCGCGCCGGCCTCGCGGCCGTAACCGGTGATGACGTTGAAAACGCCCGCCGGGATGCCCGCCTCGAGCGCCAGTTCGGCCATGCGGATCGCCGTCAGCGAGGCATCCTCTGCCGGTTTGACCACCAGCGTGTTGCCCATCGCAAGGGCTGCGCCCGCGACGCGGGCAAGGATCTGCAAGGGATAGTTCCAGGGAATGATGCCGGCCACCACGCCATGCGGCTCGCGCAGCGTCAGCGCGGTGTAACCGTCGAGGAAAGGGATGGTGTCGCCGTGGATCTTATCGCCGGCGCCTCCATAGAATTCGAAGTAACGCATGGTGGCCGTGACATCGGCCTTGCCTTGCCGGACCGGCTTGCCGGTGTCGCGCGATTCGAGAGCGGCGAGTTCGGCGCCGTTCTTTTCCACGAGTTGGAAGAGCCTGGTCAGGCAGCGGCCTCGCTCGACCGCCGGCATTCGGCTCCACGGGCCCTCGTCGAAGGCGCGCCGCGCGGCTTTGACGGCACGGTCGACATCTGCTTCGCCGGATGCGGGGATCGAGGCGAACACCTTGCCATCGGAGGGCGAGGCGACGTCGATGCGCAATCCCGACAGCGAATCGACAGGCTTGCCGTCGATGAACTGCATGAAAGCCAGACCTTCTGCGACGGTGCGCGAAAGATGCGTGCCCATGGCGTTTACCTCCTTGGTATCGTTCCGCAACGGTCCTATGTTGCAGCCGCGAAGGAACTGAACTCTTGTAGGCCTTGAGAAACGCGCGCCACATTCCGCGTGTCAAGCTTCCAGTGCGGGAATTGAGGATGTGACACCATGGCACTGGCAAATTTAAATCGATTAGATTATAGGCTTGCTCGCAACAGCGAGTCCTGAGAATACGGACAGACAATGACCAGTCAGATCATTCCAGTCGATCCTTTCGACTTCATCATTTTCGGTGGCACCGGCGACCTCGCCGAGCGCAAGCTGCTGCCTGCGCTCTATTACCGCCAGCGCGACCATCAGTTTTCCGAGCCGACCCGCATCATCGGCGCTTCGCGCTCGAAGATGACCGACGAGGAATTCCAGACCTTCGCCAAAAAGGCGATTTCCGAACATGTGAAGCCCGAAGACATCGACGCCAAGGAGCTGAAGACGTTCCTGGCGCGGCTGTCCTACGTCGCCGTCGACGCCATGTCGGGCGAGGGCTTTGCCAAGCTGAAGAAGGCCATCGGCGAAAGCGACTGCATCCGCGCCTACTATCTGGCGGTAGCACCGACTCTGTTCGGCGAGATTTCGCACAAGCTCAAGGAACACGGGCTGATAACGCCGAATTCGCGCATCGTCGTCGAAAAGCCGATCGGCCGCGATCTTATCTCGGCCAGGGCGCTCAACGACCAGATCGGCGCCGATTTCGGCGAACACCAGATATTCCGCATCGACCACTATCTCGGCAAGGAGACGGTGCAGAACCTGATGGCGCTGCGTTTTGCCAACGCGCTCTATGAGCCGCTGTGGAACTCCGCCCATATTGATCATGTGCAGATCACCGTGGCCGAAACGGTCGGCCTCGAAGACCGCGTCACCTACTACGACAAAGCCGGCGCGCTGCGCGACATGGTGCAGAACCACATGCTGCAGCTCCTGTGCCTGGTCGCCATGGAAGCGCCGTCGTCGATGGATGCCAACGCTGTGCGCGACGAAAAGCTGAAGGTTCTGCGTTCGCTGAAGCGGGTCAACGGCAACGAGGCACCCAAGCAGACCGTACGCGGCCAGTACCGCGCCGGCGCCTCCGCCGGCGGACCGGTGAAGGGTTATGTCGAGGAACTGGGCGCGGCGAGCAACATCGAAACCTTCGTCGCCATCAAGGCGGAAATCGCCAATTGGCGCTGGGCCGGAGTGCCGTTCTACCTCAGGACCGGCAAGCGGCTGGCGACGCGGGTTTCCGAAATCGTCATCGAGTTCAAGCAGATCCCGCATTCGATCTTCGAGGAAAGCGCCGGCAATATCACCGCCAACCAGCTGGTGATCCGCCTGCAGCCCGACGAGGGCGTCAAGCAATACATCATGATCAAGGATCCGGGTCCGGGCGGCATGCGGCTGCGCCAGATCCCGCTCGACATGAGTTTTGCCCAGTCGTTCGACGGGCGCGCGCCGGATGCCTATGAGCGGCTGATCATGGATGTCGTGCGCGGCAACCAGACGCTGTTCATGCGCCGCGACGAGGTCGAGGCGGCTTGGAACTGGATCGACCCGATCCTCAACGCCTGGCAGGAAAACCGGCAGGAAGCGCAAGGCTATACCGCCGGCACCTGGGGTCCTTCGGCTTCCATCGCGCTGATCGAGCGCGACGGGCGCACCTGGCACGAGAGCACCTGATGCTTGCCGCGGCACCGAAGCATCATCTGAACCGGTTCGCCTCGTCGCGCGAACTGGCGGATGCGCTGGCCGACACCGTCTCGGACAGGCTGCGCGCCGCCATCAGCCATCGCGGAAAGGCGCTGATCGCGGTTTCCGGCGGCACCACGCCCGGCCTGTTCTTCCGCACGCTGTCCAGCCGCGATCTCGACTGGGCGAAAGTCACCGTCACATTGGTGGACGAGCGGTTCGTTCCGGCATCCTCGCCGCGTTCGAATGCCGCACTGGTTGCGGAGAACCTGCTGCAAAACAACGCTGCCGCGGCAAATTTCGCGGGGCTCTATCGGCCAACAGAAACCGCCGAAGAAGCCGCGAGCCAAGCCGACGATGAACTGCAGGCTCTGGCATGGCCGCTGGACGTTGCGATCCTTGGAATGGGCGGCGACGGGCACACCGCTTCGTTCTTCCCCGACGCCGAGGGGCTGGACCGGTTGCTCGATCCGTCGTCGGACAGGACGGTGTTGCCGGTCAGCGCGCCGAGCGCCGGCGAGCCGCGCCTCACCATGACACTGCCCAGACTGGCTGGCGCCGGGTTTGTCGCGCTGCATATCGAAGGCAATGCAAAACGCGATGTGCTCGACAAGGCGCTGCAACCCGGCAGCCATCTGCCGGTGCGCGCCGTTTTCGACCATTCCCGGCAGCCCGTGGAGATTTTCTGGGCGCCCTGAACGTAAAAGGCCGCATGGCCGCGGAAGCGCCTCCCATCCTTCCCGGTCATGCCTTGAAAGGATTTTGCCATGACCGCCAGGAAAGACATCGAAGCCATCACCGAGCGTATCCGCGAGCGGTCGAAGCCGCGCCGCGAGATCTACCTGGAGCGGGTGGATGCGGCGGCGGGCTCAACCGCAAATCGCGGCGTGCTTTCATGCGGCAACCTCGCGCATGGCTTTGCGGCCTGCTCCCCTTCCGAGAAGGCGATCCTTGCCGCAGACCGCGTCCCCAATCTCGGCATCATCACGTCCTACAACGACATGCTGTCGGCGCATCAGCCCTACGAAACCTATCCGCAGCTGATCAAGCAGGCGGCGCGCGACGCCGGCGGCGTGGCGCAGGTCGCGGGCGGCGTGCCGGCAATGTGTGATGGCGTCACGCAAGGCCAGCCCGGCATGGAGCTTTCGTTGTTCTCGCGCGACGTGATCGCCATGGCGACGGCGATCGGCCTGTCGCACAACATGTTCGACGCGGCCGTCTACCTCGGCATCTGCGACAAGATCGTGCCTGGCCTCGTGATCGGGGCGCTGACCTTCGGCCACCTGCCAGCGGTGTTCATCCCCGGCGGCCCGATGACTTCGGGGCTGCCCAATGACGAGAAGGCGAGGGTTCGCCAGCTCTATGCCGAAGGCAAGGTCGGCCGTGCCGAGCTGCTGGAGGCGGAGTCAAAATCCTACCACGGGCCGGGCACCTGCACCTTTTACGGCACCGCCAACTCCAACCAGATGCTGATGGAGATCATGGGGCTGCACACGCCTGGCGCTTCCTTTGTCAACCCCGGCACACCGCTGCGCGACGCGCTGACGCGCGAGGCCGCCAAGCGGGCGCTGGCGATCACCGCGCTCGGCAACGAATACACGCCGGTCGGCCGCATGTTCGACGAGCGCTCGGTGGTCAATGGCATTGTCGGCCTGCATGCGACCGGCGGTTCGACCAACCATACCATGCACCTGGTCGCCATGGCCGCCGCTGCCGGTATCACGCTGACCTGGCAGGACATTTCCGATCTGTCGGAGGCGGTGCCGCTGCTGGCGCGTGTCTATCCCAACGGCTTGTCGGATGTGAACCATTTCCATGCCGCCGGCGGCATGGGTTTCCTGATCCGTGAACTGCTCGACGCCGGCCTGTTGCACGAGGATATCCAGACGGTTTGGGGCAAAGGCCTCCGCCCTTACACGGTCGAGGCAAAGCTTGCTGCTGACGGGACGGTCGTCCGCGAGCCGGCTCCGGCAAAGAGCGGCGACGAAAAGGTGCTGGCGCCGTTCCCAAAGGCTTTCCAGCCGACGGGCGGCCTGAAGGTGCTCACCGGCAATCTCGGCCACGCGATCATCAAGACGTCTGCGGTGAAGCCGGAACGCCGTTTCGTCGAAGCGCCGGCCATCGTGCTCGACAGCCAGCAGGCGTTGAACGACGCCTTCAAGGCCGGCGAACTCGACCGCGACTTCATCGCCGTCATCCGTTTCCAGGGTCCCAAGGCCAACGGGATGCCGGAACTGCACAAACTCACGACGGTGCTCGGCATCCTGCAGGATCGCGGCCACAAGGTGGCGCTGGTCACCGACGGCCGCATGTCGGGCGCCAGCGGAAAAGTGCCGGCGGCGATCCATGTGACGCCGGAAGCGCTTGAAGGCGGCTTCATCGGCAAGGTGCGCAACGGCGACATGGTGCGGCTCGACGCGGAAGCCGGCACGCTTGAAGTGCTGGTGGAGGCGGCCGAATTGAAGACACGCATGGTGCCGCGCATTGACCTGTCGGAAAACACCCACGGCTTCGGCCGCGAGCTGTTTGCCGGCTTCCGCGAACTGGCCCTGCGCGCCGACCATGGCGCCAGCGCGTTCGGCGCAGCGCTTTAGGTCGGCTTGGCGACAGCCACTAACGCGCGTCGCGCCGAATGGGATCCGGCTTCCGCGCTGTAGCTTGTTGTTTGCGCATGTCGTTTCTCCCGAAACCGAGGACACTTTCGGGCGACATGCATTAGAGCGGTTCCGGTTCTTTCAGAACCGATAATTCGCTCTAAGTATTTGTTTTGCCGCATTTATGCGGACGCCAAATGAATCCATTTGGCTGCAAAATGCTCTAGCCGGTCAGTCAATTCGTCCGCCTGGAATCAAACAGGGGCGCCGGCAATCGAACCCCGCACCACCAGGTCCACCGGCCAGATCTCGCCGCGTGGGCCGCTTTCGAGGCCGGAAATGCGCGCCGCCAGGCGCTCGGCGACACGCGCGCCGGCTGCCCGGATCGACGAGCGCGTCGTCGACAGCGGCACCGAAAAGTTTTCCGGCTTCAGCCACGGAAAGACGTCGTCATGCGCGACCAGCGAGATATCGCCGGGTATCGCGAGGCCGAGGTCGCGGATCGCCCGTACCGCGCCAAGCGTCATGATCAGGCTCGAGCAGATGATCGCCGTCGGCGCCGCCTCGTGTTCGAGCAACCGACGGGTGGCGCGGTAGCCGTTCTCCTCGGTCATGGAGACGGAGATCAGGCGATGTACTGGCAGCTTCAGGTCGCTCGCGGCAAGCGCCTTTTTCAGGCCGCGCTCGCGATGGATAGCAAAGGTCTGGGTGTCGTCGCCATTGATCAGCGCGATCCTTGTATGTCCGAGCTGGATCAGCAGCCGCGTCGCTTCGTGGAAGGCGGCCTCGTTGTCGATGTCGAGGAACGGATAGTCGAAATCCAGCCCTTCCGAGCGGCCATGGACGATGTAGGGAATGCCGAGGTGGTTGAGCAACGCCACCCGCCGGTCGGCCGGCCGCGGTGAAGACACATAAACCGCGTCGACCTGCTTGTTGGCGACGATGCGCCGGTAGGTCGTTTCTTCCTCGTCCGCCGCCGTCGGGCTCAAAACCAGGTCGAGGTCGTGCGAGCGCGCATAGTCGCCGAGCCCGGACAGGAACTCGACGAAATGCGGATCGATGTCGACGGCAGCACCCGTCGGCATCACATAGCCGATCATGCCAGCCTTGCCGGTCGCCAGCCGGCGCGCGCTCGGATTGGGCCGATAGCCGTGCCGCTTTGCGGCGTCCATCACGCGGCGGCGCGTCTCCTCGCTGACCTCCGGATAGCCGTTAAGCGCGCGGCTAACCGTGGTTTGCGACAGCGACAACATATGTGATAATTGTTTGAGGTTCACGGTTATCGGACCCAAAGCGCTTTAAAACGGGCGGCAGAACTCCTCGCAGGATACGCGTCGAAGCCGGTCAGGAAAAGGAATATTTCATGCTGCGCCGCCGAATAACATATTGCACTGCATCAGAAAATTGGCGTTTAAATCGATTAATTCAACTTGCCGCTTGACTCTTTGTGCGTTCGATGGCGAATATGATGTAAGCCAAAGCGCTTTGGATTTCTTTCAAGAAATCCTGCGAGGCGAGGGCGGGATGGAGGTCCCGTCCGGCTCATGGGATCCTACCGGGAGGAAGATCGATGAAAAAGTCACTGATGCTTGGTGTGGCGCTTGCCGCGCTTGCCTTTGCCGCGCCGGCTTCGGCGGAATTGAAGTTCAAGCCGGGTGAAGACCCCCGTTTTCATTGGGACAATTTCGAGGAGTTGAAGAAGGTCGACCTGAAGGGCGAGACCCTCTCGATCTTCGGTCCGTGGCGCGGCGAGGACGAAGCGCTGGTCCGCAGCATGCTCGACTATTTCTCGGAGGCTACCGGCGCCACGATCAACTATTCGTCGTCGGAAAACTACGAGCAGCAGATCGTCATCGACACCCAGGCTGGCAGCCCGCCCAACATCGCCGTGTTGCCGCAGCCGGGCCTGCTCCAGGATCTGGCCTCGAAAGGCCTTCTCACCCCGCTTGGCGACGAGACCGCTGCCTTCGTCAAGGACAATTACGGCGCCGGTCAATCCTGGGTGGATCTCGGCACCTACAAGGACAAGGACGGCGCCGCGAAGTTCTTCGCCTTCCCCTACAAGGCCGACCTGAAGTCGCTGGTCTGGTACGTGCCTGAAAACTTCGAGGAAGCCGGCTATGAAGTGCCGAAGACCTGGGAGGAACTGCAGGCGCTGACCGACAAGATCGTCGCCGACGGCGGCGTGCCGTGGTGCATCGGCCTCGGCTCCGGTGGCGCTACCGGCTGGCCGGCCACCGACTGGGTCGAAGACATCATGCTGCGCACGCAGCCGCCGGAGGTCTACGACAAGTGGACCAAGAACGAGATTCCGTTCAACGACCCGGCTGTCGTCGGTGCGCTCGACATCTTCGCCAAGATCGCCACCAACGACAAATATGTCGACGGCGGCAAGGCGGCGGTCGCCGCGACCGACTTCCGCGACAGCCCCAAGGGCCTCTTCGGCATCCCGCCCAAATGCTACCTGCATCGCCAGGCGTCGTTCATCTCGTCCTTCTTCCCCGAAGGCACCAAGCTCGGCGTCGATGCGGACTTCTTCTACCTGCCGCCGATGGCGTCGAAGCCGGAACTTGGCACGCCGGTCCTCGGTGCAGGCACGCTGTTCACCATCACCAAGGACTCCAAGGCCGCGCGCGCCTTCATCGACTATCTGAAGATGCCGCTCGCCCATGAAGTCTGGATGGCCCAGTCCGGGCTGCTGACGCCGCTGAAGACTGCGAACAAGGACGCCTACGCCAACGACGCGCTGAAGAAGCAGGGCGACATCCTGGTCAACGCTTCGACGTTCCGCTTCGACGGGTCCGACCTGATGCCGGGCAAGATCGGCGCCGGCGCCTTCTGGACGGGCATGATCGATCTCGTCGGCGGCAAGCCGGCGCCGGATGTCGCAGCCGACATCCAGAAGGCCTGGGACGCCATCAAGTAAGCTCGGGCGAGCCGTAGCGTCGACCTCAACCATACCCGATCCGGGCCGCACAGGTCCGGGTCGGCGGTAGGGGCTCTTTATTTGCCTCGTCCAGCGTGAAATCGGCCTGACAACGGGGAGGGACCCATGGCAGCTCAGATTTTCTCGGCCATTCTCGTCATCATTGTCGGCGTTGGCGGCTGCGTCCTCTATTTCTGGGGCGCCAACAAGCTCGTCGATCTCATTTTTCCCTCGCGCGGCGTCACCGGGGCGGCTGCGGTGGACAATCTTCGCAGGCAGGGGCTGATCCGGCCTTGGCTGTTCATCGGCCCGGCGCTCGTGATCCTGGTTATCTACCTGATTTATCCGGTGATCTCGACACTCTGGTATTCAGTCTATGACAAGACCGGCGAGAATTTTGTCGGCTTGCGGAATTATGGCTGGGCCCTCAGCGACGAGCAGTTCCACAATTCCATTGTCAACAATCTTATGTGGCTGCTGGTCGTGCCGGCCGCCTGCACGTTCCTCGGCCTGATCATCGCAGTGCTCACCGACAAGATCTGGTGGGGCACCATCGCCAAGAGCCTGATCTTCCTGCCGCTCGCCATCTCCTTCGTCGGCGCTAGCGTCATCTGGAAGTTCATCTACGAATATCGCGGCGAAGGCCAGGTGCAGATCGGCATCCTCAACTCGATCGTTACCTGGTTCGGTGGCGATCCGCAGGTGTGGATATCGATGCCGTTCTGGAACAATTTTTTCCTGATGATCATCCTGATCTGGATCCAGACCGGCTTCGCCATGGTCATCCTGTCATCGGCGCTGCGGGGCATCCCGGAGGAAACGATCGAAGCCGCGGTCATCGACGGCGCCAACCCCTTCCAGATCTTCTGGAAGATCATGATCCCGCAAATCTGGGGCACGATCGCCGTCGTCTGGACAACCATCACCATCCTGGTGCTCAAGGTTTTCGACATCGTGCTCACGATGACGAACGGACAATGGAACAGCCAGGTGCTGGCCAACCTTATGTTCGACTGGATGTTCCGCGGTCTCGACAATGGCCGCGGCGCCACCATTGCGATCATTATCATGCTGGCAGTGCTGCCGATCATGATCTGGAACATCCGTCAGGCCAACAAAGAGGGGAAGCTCTGATATGGCCCAGGCAAGTGGCAATTCCGCAGGCAAATCCTCCTTTGGCCGCTGGGGCGTACATCTCGCAGTGCTCTTCTTCGTGGCGATCTGGACCATCCCGACACTCGGCATCCTGGTCACGTCATTGCGCGACAAGGACCAGATCATCACTTCCGGCTGGTGGAACTCGTTTTTCAGCTCGTCGCAGACACAAGCCGGGCGTCTGGGTGCTGCCGCCGGCCAGCAGGAGAGAGACGGCAAGTTCGTCATCGAAGGCAATATCTTCGAAACCCCTGGCGCCAGCACCGTCAGCGCTTTCGGCACGCGTTCGGCAGCGCCTACGCAATATCCGGCCGGCACAGCGGCAGACCTCGGTGATGGCGAAACCCTTCAGGTAAACGCCGATGGCTCTTATATTCATTCCTCGACGAAAAAGTTCGAGGGGGAGCGTGGCCAGCGCGTCTACTATTCCTCAACGGTGCCGCCGAAATTCACGACCGAGAACTACTATAACGTTTTAACCTCGGAGAATGTCGGTCGCTCATTTCTGAATTCGCTGACCGTGACCATTCCAGCGACCATCATTCCGATCATGATCGCGGCCTTCGCGGCCTATGCGCTGGCATGGATGCGATTCCCTGGACGTGCGATCCTGATCGCGGTGATCATCGGCCTGCTGGTCGTACCGCTGCAGATGGCTCTGATTCCGTTGCTCGAGATGTACAACGGTGTCGGCAATCTGTTTGGCGTACCATCAAAGACCTACCTCGGCATCTGGCTGGCGCATACCGGCTTCGGCCTGCCCTTCGCCATCTACCTGCTGCGCAGCTACATGGCCGGCCTGCCGCGCGAGCTGATGGAATCGGCCCGCATCGACGGCGCCAGCGATTTCGAAATATTCATGAAGATCGTGCTGCCGCTGTCATTCCCGGTGCTGGCTTCCTTCGCCATCTTCCAGTTCCTGTGGGTCTGGAACGACCTTCTGGTGGCCATGGTTTTCCTCGGCACCGATCAAGAACATCTGGTGCTGACCGGCCGGCTGAACGCGCTGCTTGGATCGCGCGGCGGTGACTGGGAAATCCTGACGACATCGGCGTTTATCACCATCATCCTGCCGCTGATCGTCTTTTTCTCGCTGCAGCGCTACTTCGTGCGCGGCCTGCTCGCCGGCTCGGTCAAGGGAGGCTAATCCATGCAGGCGACGGCTTCCCGCAGGTTCGAGGCGCCTTTGCCGGCGCCCGACAAGGACTGGTGGCGTGGCGCGGTGATCTACCAGATCTATCCGCGCAGCTACCAGGACTCCAACGGCGACGGCATCGGCGACCTCAAGGGCATTATCGCGAGGCTTCCCTATATTGCCGGCCTCGGCGCGGACGCCATCTGGATATCGCCCTTCTTCAAGTCGCCGATGAAGGATTTCGGCTACGACGTCTCGGACTATTGCGACGTCGATCCGATGTTCGGCACGCTGGCCGATTTCGAAGCCCTGATCGCCGAGGCGCATCGCCTCGGCCTGAAGGTGATGATCGACGAGGTGCTGTCCCACACCGCCGATGTCCACCCGTGGTTCCAGGAAAGCCGGTCAAGCCGCACCAACCCGAAGGCCGACTGGTATGTCTGGGCGGACGCCAGGTCGGACGGCACGCCGCCCAACAACTGGCTGTCGATCTTTGGCGGCTCGGCTTGGCAGTGGGACACCCGACGCCAGCAATATTACCTACATAACTTCCTGGCCGAACAGCCGGATCTGAATTTCCACAACCGTGAAGTCCAGGATGCATTGCTCGATGTGACGCGCTTTTGGCTGGAACGCGGCGTCGACGGCTTCCGGCTCGACACCATCAATTTCTACTTCCACAGCCAGGGGCTTGAGAACAATCCGCCGCTGCCGGTCGAAGAACGCAACGACCAGACGGCGCCCGCCGTCAATCCGTATAATTATCAGGATCATCTCTACGACAAGAGCCGCCCCGAGAACCTCCACTTTCTCGAGCGCTTCCGCGCCTTGCTCGACGAATATCCGGCCGTCGCCGCCGTCGGCGAAGTCGGCGATTCGCAGCGCGGACTGGAGGTTGTCGCCGCCTACACGGCCGGCGAGAACCGCGTGCACATGTGTTACGCCTTCGACTTCCTGGCACCCGAAAAGATCAGCGCCGCCAAAGTGCGCGGCGTTCTCGAAAACTTCGGCCAGGTGGCGAGCGACGGCTGGTCGTGCTGGGCCTTTTCCAACCACGATGTGATGCGCCATGCATCGCGCTGGGGCGCCGGCGAAGCCGACCGCCTTGCCTACCTCAAGGTCATTTCGGCGCTTCTGATGTCGCTGCGAGGCTCGGTCTGCATCTATCAGGGCGAGGAGCTGGGACTGGGCGAAGCCGACCTCGCCTTCGAGGACCTGCAGGATCCCTACGGCATTCGCTTCTGGCCGGAGTTCAAGGGTCGCGATGGTTGCCGCACCCCGATGGTATGGGACGGCAAGTCGAGGAATGGCGGCTTCTCAAGCGCCAAGCCCTGGCTGCCGGTACCGCAGGAACATCTACCATTGGCTGTCGACATGCAGCAGGGCGATGAGAATTCACTGCTCGAGCATTACCGCCGGTTCCTGGCGTTCCGCCGCTCCTATCCTGCATTCGCCAAGGGCGATATCGCATTCCTAGCCGGTGAGGGCGACGTAGTCGCCTTCACCCGCCGCGAGGGCAACGAGCAGATCGTCTGCGCCTTCAATCTCGGCAGCGCTCCCGCCTCGGTGGATCTGGAAGCCGGCAGGACGGCGCAGTCACTGAGCGGGCACGGCTTTTCTGGAACGGTGGCCGGCAGCAAGATCAAGCTTGGAAGTTACGGTGCCTGGTTCGGGCGTTTCGCCTGAGCCGGCTTGAGCAATCGTAGGGAGGAAATAATGGCCGATCTTACACTCAGGGGCGTCAAGAAGGCTTACGGCAGTCTGAATATTCTCCACGGCATCGACCTCGACATCAAATCGGGCGAGTTCATCGTGTTCGTCGGCCCTTCGGGTTGCGGCAAGTCGACCCTGCTGCGGTCGATCGCCGGGCTGGAGGAGATCACTGGCGGCACTCTGGAGATCGCCGGCGAGAAGGTCAACGACGTGCCGCCGTCCAAGCGCGGCATCGCCATGGTGTTCCAGTCCTATGCTCTCTATCCGCACATGACCGTCTACGACAACATGGCCTTCGGCATGAAGATTGCCAAGGAGAAGAAGGAAGAGATCGACCGGCGTGTGAAGCAGGCAGCGGAAATCCTGCAGCTCACCAAATATCTCGACCGCCTGCCCAAGGCGATGTCGGGCGGCCAGCGCCAGCGTGTCGCCATCGGCCGTGCCATCGTGCGCAACCCCAAGGTCTTTCTTTTCGACGAGCCGCTGTCGAACCTCGACGCGGCGCTGCGCGTCGCCACCCGCATCGAGATCGCCAAGCTGAAGGAGTCGATGCCCAACACCACCATGATCTACGTTACCCATGACCAGGTCGAGGCGATGACGCTGGCCGACCGTATCGTGGTGCTCAAGGACGGGCGCGTCGAGCAGGTCGGGTCGCCGATGGAACTCTACAAGCGGCCGGGCAATCTGTTCGTCGCCCAGTTCATCGGCTCGCCGGCCATGAACATCCTGCCGGGCAAGATCGAAAAGGCAGGCGCCCAGACTGGCGTCTCCCACATCGGCGGCAAGGCAGTTGTTCCGATCGCCACGCCGGCCAGCGCGCAGGGCGCGGAAATCAGCTTCGGCGTGCGTCCGGAAGACCTCTACGTCGCCAAGGGCGCCAACAGCCTGTTCGAAGGCAAGGTCGATTACATCGAACAGCTGGGCGAAGTTCAGCTGGTGTATCTGGACATCGGACGTGGCATCGAGCTGCCGCTAATCGCCAAGCTGCCGGGCAATGCGTCGGTTGAACGCGGCGCGACCATGCGGCTCGACGCCGACGCAGGCGACCTGCATATTTTCGATGCGTCCGGTTCGTCCTTCGTCAAGCACACGCCGGAAGCGAAGGCTGCCTGACCGGGCGCCGGCAGGCTAGATCAGTTCCTTGAGGTTCGCGGCCGGATCGGCCGCGACCGCCTTCGGAACCGAGCGATGCGCGGCCAGGAGCCGCCGTGCCATCATATGGTCGGCCGCGGCGTTGACGCTTTCCACGGCGATCAGGCGGTCGCCGCGGTAGAGGAAGATCGAAAACTTGCCGCTTTCGGGATCGCCGCGCAGGACCGTGCCGTCATGGCCGTTGGATAGGCCGGCGATCTGCAGCCGCGCGCTGCCCTGATTTGACCAGAACCATGGGAAACCGTCATAAGGTTTGGCTTCGCCGGTCAGCCGCGCGGCGATGCAACGCGCCTGGTCGACCGCATTCTGCACCGATTCCAGCCGCGCCATGCCGCCCGTGAAGACGTTTGGATAAGCGGCGCAGTCGCCCATCGCGGAGATAGCGGCATCGCCGGTGACAAGCAGCTCGTCGACCACGATACCGTTGTCGACGGAAAGTCCGGCTTCGGCCGCAAGCTCGGCATTGGGCATGATGCCGGCGGCGATCAGGATTGAGTCGGTTTGGAAATGCCGGCCGTTCGACAGCCGAACCTCTGTATGCGCGCCGTCGCGATGCACGCCCTGCACCAGGGTTTCGAAATGAAGCTTCGTCCCCAGCTGCTCATGGAAGGAGCGGAACCACGCCGACATCGGGCTCGATAGTACGCGGCCCATGAGCACCGACGTTGACTCGACCAGGTCGACGGCGATATCGCGGGCGCGCAGCAGGCCGGCGACTTCCAGGCCGATGAAGCCGCCGCCGACGACGGTGACATGGGTGAGCGAGGCGAGGCGCTCGTTGAGCAGGCGCGCGTTCTCCAGTGTCCTGAGTTCGAGGATCGACGGGTGGTCGAGACCGGGAATAGGGGGGATTCGATTGCGTGCGCCAGTGGCCAGGATCAGGTGATCGTAGGCAAGTCGGTTGTCGTCATCGAGCACGATTTCGCGGTTGTCCCGGTCGATGTGTTTGGCTCGCTCGCCGAGCCTCAGTGTGATGCTGTTGGCGGGGAAGAAGGCTTCGCCCTTCAAAGGCAGTCCGGCATCGTCCGGGCCTTTCAGGAATTCCTTGGAGAGCGGTGGCCGCTGATAAGGCAGGTCCGGCTCGTCGCCGACGATGGTGATCGAACCGTCGAAACCGCGATGGCGTAGTGCGGAGGCGAGTTCGACGCCCGCGTGACCGCTTCCAACGATGATGATGTTTTTCAGATCACCCGGCAATTGGCAGGCTCCGCATGGCTGCAACGACATTGAACCGTGGCATGGCTGATCGGCTCCGGATTGTCACCCCGCGACAAGCCGATGTCGCTGCGCGATTCGATGAAAGCCGCGCCGCCTCAATCCGGGCGTTTCGGCGGGCGGCCGCGCTGTTTTGGTGGTGTGATGGCGATGGCGTCGGCACTTGGAAGATGCTTTTCACTGAACGAAACGTCGAGATAAGCGAGCTTGGTTTCGAATTCCAGCAAAAGGCTTTGCAGCAGCTTGAGCTTCTCGGCGCTCATCGTCTTCTTGATTGCCACATAGACGGTTTCGCAATCCGGAAGCACGATGTCGACCAGCCGGTGGCCGCGATCCGTCAACCGGACCAGGGTGCGTCGCATGTCGTGCGTATCGGCCTGCCGTAGCATGTAGCCCCTGACTTCGAGTTCGCGCACGATGCGCGACAGCGACGGCATCAAAAGCGCGGTGACGCGTGAGAGCTCGGTCAGCTCGATATCCGCGAGTTCGGCGACGGTGCGCAGCACCCGGAATTGCGGTTCGGTCAAATCGTAGCGCCGCAGCAAGTTGCGGAACGGCAGCATCACGCTTTCGCGCGCGCGCACCAAGGCAAGCGGCAGCACGTTGACGATGCTCTTCCGTCCCTTTCGAGCCGGTTCGCTCGGCTCGATCCTGCTTGGGTTTCCCATCCCGTCCGCCCCGTTGATGTCGATTTGTGGGGTCTGATTCGAAGCCGGCATCATTCTGCCTTTGCAGCCAGCATCCCATGACGATCCGGCCAGTTCAATAGCGCCTCCACCGGCTGTGGCTTCTCGGGGGAGCGATCCGACGCAGCCTGGCATGCGCGTTTCTTTTGCAACCCTTGGTCATCTGGCGCATATTCGGCGCATGACCAAGACAGTGATTCACAAGCCGAATTACGAGGAGGAGCTGCGCCGCGCCGGCATCCGCATAACCCGGCCGCGCCGCATCATCGTTGGCATTCTGACCGAGTCGGAGGACCACCCCGACGCGCTGGAGATTTTCCGGCGGGCCGTCGCCATCGACAGCAGCATTTCGCTGTCGACCGTCTACCGGACGATGAAGCTGCTTGAGGGGATCGGCGCCATCCACCGACATGCGTTCGAGGGTGGACCGTCGCGTTTCGAACAGGCCGGCGGTGAGCATCACGACCATCTGATCGACATCGATACCGGTGACGTCATCGAATTCAAGTCGGACCGGATCGAGCAGCTGCAGAATGAAATTGCCCGACAGCTGGGCTACGATATCGTTCACCACCGGCTGGAACTTTACGGCCGCAAGCGCAGCTGAAGCCTCTCTTCTGGCCGAGCGACTTCCAACTAATTGCGGTATGCCGGCTCCTGCTCGTCCAGAATGGCCTTGAGCTCGGCCAGATGCCGTTCGGCCTGGCCGGGATAGTCGTCCATCTCGCTCGCCGTCTTCTCCGCGACTTCGTCGGAGAGTGTCCGCAGCGGTCGGCCGGTCCACAAGGCCTTGATGTAGGTTTCGCAGGCACGCTCAAAATAATAGAGCCGGTTGAATGTGTCGGCGACGCTGTCGCCGATCACCAGCACGCCGTGATTGCCCATAACCATGACCTTCACCTTGGGATCGGCGAGAAGCTGCGAGCAGCGTTCCCCCTCCTCCTCGAAAGCCAGGCCGCCATATTGGCCGTCGACCACATGGCGGTTGAAGAACATCGCAGAATTCTGGTCGATCGGCGGCAGTGTCGAGTCGGCGAGGGAGGCTAGCACCGTCGCATGGATCGAGTGCACATGCATGACGCAGCGCGCATGCAGGCAATTGCGATGGACTGCGCCATGCAGGCCCCAGGCGGTCGGGTCCGGCGCGCCCGGACGGGCCATCGTCTCCGGGTCGTTGGCGTCGATCAGCAGCAGGTCGCTCGCCTTTATGCGCGAGAAATGCACCTGGTTCGGGTTCATCAGAAACTGCGAGCCGTCATCGTTGACCGCCAGCGAAAAATGGTTGGCCACCGCCTCGTGCATGTTGAGCCGCGCCGTCCAGCGGAAGGCGCAGGCAAGATCGACGCGCTCTTCGTAGAACGGCAGGTTGGTCAGCATGTCTTTCTTGAGCTGGGTTATGCTCATCGGCCGGTTCCTCCCTAGCTGCCGGAGCGAGAATGCCGCGTCGGCACCGGCTGGGCAATCCGGCAACCGGACAGTCAGGCGGATTTCCGCTGGTCCAGCCGCAAGCCGCCATTCTTGACGATGAAGTCGACGATTTCGGTCAATCCCTTGCCGCGTGACAGGTCTGTGAAGACGAAAGGCCGTTTTCCCCGCATCCTGCCCGCGTCACTTTCCATCACGTCGAGGTTGACGTTCACATAGGGCGCCAAGTCGCTCTTGTTGATGACCAGGAAATCCGACCGCGTGATGCCGGGGCCGCCCTTGCGCGGGATTTCCTCACCCTGGCAGACCGAGATGACATAAAGCGTCAGGTCTGCCAGATCGGGCGAAAACGTCGCGGCCAGGTTGTCGCCACCGGATTCGATGAAGACGATGTCGAGATCCGGGAATTTGCGGTTCATTTCGGCGATCGCCTGGAGATTGATCGAGGCATCCTCGCGGATCGCCGTATGCGGGCAGCCGCCGGTTTCGACACCCAAGATGCGCTCTTCCGGCAAGGCCTGGAGCCGCGCCAGCATCATCGCGTCTTCCTTGGTGTAGATGTCGTTGGTGACGACGGCGATGGAGAATTCGTCGCGCATGGCCTTGCAGAGCTTCTCGGTCAGCGTCGTCTTGCCGGAGCCTACCGGGC
Organism: Neomesorhizobium albiziae; assembly: GCF_900114255.1. Taxonomy (GTDB): domain Bacteria; phylum Pseudomonadota; class Alphaproteobacteria; order Rhizobiales; family Rhizobiaceae; genus Neomesorhizobium; species Neomesorhizobium albiziae. The sequence goes on from NZ_FOSL01000004.1 coordinate 292,420, forward strand.
CGCCGATGCCGACACGTAATGGGCCGTTTTTGGATGTCATGAGCGGAACAGCCTCGAATATTGGGTTTCGTGTTTCATGGCCATGATGTCGGACATCACGGTCGCCGAACCGAGATCGTCGAGAGTCGAGCCGGCGGCACGGGATGCGGTTTCAAGAAGCAGCGGCTCCAGGCTGGCCATTATCGCGACCGCGCCGCTTTGACCGGTCACCCCAAGCCGGATCGCCGCTTGGATGAGGTTCGACGCAAAGCCTTGCAGGAATGCCGACAGCGCGTCATCGAGGTTGATACCGTGCGCGCCGGCGGTTGCTCCGACCGCGACGCAATAAGGGCAGTCGGGTGGAAGATCGGCAAGGCCAGGCTGCGGCCATGCGGCCGCGGCTTTCAGGAATGCCGCGCCGAGCAGCATTGTTTCGGCATGGCGCTCCCGCGAACCGGCCAGGGCCTCCGCCAGTTCCGCAACCGCCACGACATCGCCGTCTTGCCGGGCCAACCGCCAGCTTTCGGCGAACAGAACCGCGTCGTTCCAGCCCGATCCGATTTCGGTGAGCTGAACCAGCCAGTCCTCGAGGCTTTCCGGGTCATGCACGAGCCCGTCATGGGCGGCGCGTTCGAGCCCATGGCTGTAGCTGAAACCGCCTACCGGAAAGGCCGGCGAGAGCCACGCCATCAACCGCAGCAGGCGCGGATTGGGCCGGCTCTCAGGCATGGTTGTGGCCGTAATGCGGATCACCCGGCAGGCGACCGTACCGGTCGCGCTCGCCGTGCCCATGATCATGACCATGACCATGGTCGTGCCCGGAATAGGCGCCACGCACGGGCGAAAAAGGCTCAAGGACATCGGTCACCGTTGCGCCGAGGCCTTCCAGCATTGCCTTGATCACATGGTCGCGCAGGATGAGGATGCGTGCGGGCTCGATCTGCGCGGCGAGATGCCGGTTGCCGATATGCCAGGCGAGTTCAGCGAGGTGCACGCCGTCGCGAGCGCGAATGTCGTAAACCTCTTCATTGGCGGCGATGATCTCGATCTGCCGTCCGTCTTCAAGCAGCAACCGGTCGCCGTGGATCAGGGCCACCGGCGCAAGCAGGTCAACCAGAAGCTTGCCGCCGCCGGCAAGTTCGATCACACGCCGGCGCAAGTGCCGTTCGTCATGGGCAAGCAGTGCTGCGCCGTCCGGAGCTGAGGCTTTGGCTTCGCCAGCGGGCAGGACTGACGTCGCACGCGCCAGTTTGGTGAAGTCGGTGTTGAGGTCGAGTTTCATGCGCAGGCCCTGCAAATTTCATGGATTGTCTGGAACATCATTTCGCTCCCTTGGCGTCTGCCCTGGCGCGGGCGGGGCGCGACAGAACGCGATCGAAATAGGCATTCACGACGTCGGATTCGACCTTGAACTTGCCGGCGCGGGCCCAGGCTCCCATGTCGCCGAGCAGCACATCGACGGCGCTGAAGCGGTCGCCGAGCGCGTATTTGCGTTCGCCGAGGCGACGCCCCAGCGTCTCAACCTCGCTGGCGAAATCATAAGCGGCCGCGGGCCCGACATCGACACGCACGTCCTTGGGCAAGAGGAAGCGATGCCGCAGCTTGTTCCACAAGGGCGCTTCCAGCTCCGATTGGGCGAAATGCATCCAGCCGTCCATCTCGGCGCGGCCGGCGCAGCCAGGCGCCGTGCCCATGCCCTTCTCCGGATGCCTGTCGGCGAGATAGACGCAGATCGCCGCCGAGTCCGTCACCACGACATCGCCGTCGACCAGCACCGGAGATTTGCCCGATGGGTTGAGCGCATACAGTTCCGGCGATTTCAAGCCGACTTTAACGAACTCGTAGGGCGCGTCGAGTTCCTCCAGCATCCACAAGACGCGGCTGACGCGCGAACCTGGTGAACCCACGGCCTGGTACATGCTTCAAAGCTCCCTGAAAATTGTTGCCCTACGCTAGCCCGGAACGGGTGGGAAAACCACCGCGCCTTGCCCTCTAAGACCAGATCCTGGTGGTCAGCAGGATCACGCCACCGGCGATCATCAGAACGCCCAGCCAGTCAGCCATCGACAGTTTCTCGCCGAGGAATGCCACGCCGAATACTGCGACGAGCACGACGCTCAGCTTGTCGAGGGGCGCGACACGGGCGGCATCGCCGAGCTTCAGCGCGCGGAAGTAGCAGATCCATGAGGCGCCAGTGGCGAGGCCCGACAGCACCAGGAACAGATAGGTGCGGCCCGATACCGAGGCCGGCGCCTGCCATTGGCCTGTTGCGAACAGGATGGCGCCAAGTGCTGCCAGGATGACGACGGTGCGCACGAACGTCGCGAAGTCGGAGTTGACATTCTCGACGCCGACCTTCGCGAAAATCGCAGTCAGTGCGGCAAAACAAGCCGAAAGCAAGGCCCAGAACTGCCAGGATGCGGTCATCGGGATATCCCAGCTAGAACAAAAAATATCGCTGCGCCATCGGCAGCACAGTCGCCGGAGGGCAGGTCAGCAGTTCGCCGTCGGCGCGCACTTCGTAGGTTTCCGGATCCACCTCGACATGCGGGGTCGCATCGTTCAGCACCATGGAACGCTTGCCGATGCCGCCCCGGGTATTTTCGACCGCCAGCATTTGCTTGTCGACCCCGATCTTTTCGCGCAGCCCGGCATCGAGCGCTGCCTTCGAGACGAAGGTGACGGACGAATTGGTGATCGCCTTGCCATAGGCGCCGAACATCGGTCGGTAATGCACCGGCTGCGGCGTCGGGATCGAGGCGTTCGGGTCGCCCATCGGGGCGGCGGCGATCATGCCGCCGATCAGCACCATATCGGGTTTGACGCCGAAAAAGGCTGGATTCCACAACACGAGGTCAGCTCGCTTGCCGACCTCGATCGAACCGATTTCCTTCGACAGCCCATGCGCGATCGCCGGGTTGATCGTGTATTTGGCGATGTAGCGGCGCACGCGGAAGTTGTCGTTGTCGCCGGTTTCCTGGGCAAGGCTGCCGCGCTGGCGTTTCATCTTGTCGGCGGTCTGCCAGGTGCGGATCGCCACCTCGCCAACACGCCCCATCGCCTGGCTGTCCGATGAAATGATCGAGAAGGCGCCGATGTCGTGGAGAATATCTTCCGCCGCGATGGTCTCCTTGCGGATGCGGCTCTCGGCGAAAGCGATGTCCTCGGGGATCGATGGCGACAGATGGTGGCACACCATCAGCATGTCGAGATGCTCGGCGATGGTGTTGACCGTGTAGGGCCGTGTCGGATTTGTCGACGAGGGAATGACGTTGGGCAGGCCGCAGACCTTGATAATGTCGGGTGCGTGGCCGCCGCCCGCTCCCTCGGTGTGGAAGGCGTGGATCGTGCGCCCTCGGAACGCCCTCACCGTATCCCCGACGAAACCGCTCTCGTTCAGCGTGTCGGTGTGGATCATCACCTGCACATCGTGGTCGTCCGCCACCGACAGGCAGCAGTCGATCGCCGCTGGCGTGGTGCCCCAGTCCTCGTGCAACTTCAGCGCGCAGGCGCCGCCGAGTATCATCTCCTCCAGCGCGCCTGGCAGCGAGGCATTGCCCTTGGCCGAGAGGCCGATGTTCATCGGGAAGGCATCGAAGGACTGGATCATGCGTGCGATATGCCACGGCCCCGGCGTGCAGGTGGTGGCCAGCGTGCCATGCGCCGGGCCGGTGCCGCCGCCAAGCATCGTGGTGATGCCCGACATCAGCGCTTCCTCGATCTGCTGTGGGCAGATGAAGTGGATGTGCGCGTCCATGCCGCCGGCGGTCAGGATTTTTCCCTCGCCGGCGATGATCTCGGTGCCGGGGCCGACGATGATGGTGACGCCCGGCTGTGTGTCCGGGTTGCCCGCCTTGCCGATAGCCGCGATGCGTCCGCCCTTGAGGCCGACATCGGCCTTGTAGATACCTGTCGCATCGACGATCAGCGCGTTGGTGATCACGGTATCGACGGCGCCGGCGGCGCGCGTCACCTGGCTCTGACCCATGCCGTCGCGGATCACCTTGCCGCCGCCGAACTTCACTTCCTCGCCATAGACGGTGAAGTCCTTTTCCACCTCGATGAAAAGCTCGGTATCTGCGAGCCGCACCCGGTCGCCGGTGGTCGGGCCGAACATCTGCGCATAGGCGCCGCGAGCTATTTTCACCATGAACAATTGCTCCCCGGTTGCCGCGGGCTTGCCGCGGCGCACCACATTGCCGCCACGCAATGGTCACGGAATGACCCGCTGAGCGGCAGTTTGTGATCCCATTTCACGTATGAGGTGCCCGGCGCGGCGGCAGGGGCAGTTCGAACGCACCGTTTTCCAAGCGACGGAAAGGAATATCCATGCGCACATTGACGATTCTCGCGGCCAGCGCGGCCGTAGCCTTCGCGACCGCGGCCAGCGCCCAGACGCCGGCGCAGACACCTCCGAGCCAGACAGCTCCAGCCAATCCGCAAGCGCCGGGCGGCGCTCCCACGATCAACACGATCAGCATCGTCGACATCAAGGAACTGCCCGAGGCGGCGCAGGCGCAGGTTAACGATGTTGTTGCCAAGCGCAGCGATGCCGACCTTAAGAAATTGCGCAGTTCGATCGACGCGGCGCCACAGGTCAAGTCGGCGCTCGAAGCCAAGGGCCTGACGTCTGAGCAGGTTATCGCGGCCAGCATGGGCAACAATGGCGCCCTCACGCTGATCACCAAGAAGCCAGGCTGATCTGTCTCGGCGGGCCGGCGCCGCGCCGGCTCGCCACATCTTCAAGGGAACCTCGGCTGGCCGCGAGTCGTTTCGGTCCCTAGATGTAAGGACCGTCAAAAAGGACGGCGCAGGGAAGGAATGATGATTATTGCGGGTTACAGGCTTCGGTCGATTGCAATCGTGCTGCTCATAGCGGCTCTTGCTCCGGCAAATGCCCAAGGGCTCCAAAGCAGCGAAACGGTCGACAAGATCGTCGGATCTGATGTGAAGGCGGAAGAGGCGCGCGCCTCCGCCGATGCGGACAAGGTGATCGCCGCCATTGAAAAGACTGGAGAAAACATCAGCACCGTGCGGAAGACCTCCAGGCTGGACAAGGTCGACATCGTCTTCCTGTCCGACGCAGCGATAAGCGAGGGCGGTCCGCCACCGGAAATCGACGCCAAGGTCAAGGAGCATGAAGCGGAAGTCGCGCAACTGCGACAGGAAATCGAAGGCAATGCGATGCTCTACCACGCCATCGATTCGCGACAGGTCTTGCTTCGCGACGTGCTTGCGGTCGACTTCGACGGCACAAACGGCATCGTCATCTATGCCGCCGCCAAGCCGGCGCAATAGGTCTCTCGGCGGCAACCTGCCCACTCAGATCTCCCCCATGATCTTTTGCTGAAAGCCGTAGACCTCGCGCTTGCCGCCGAGCGGCACCAGGGTGACGTCGCGCTCCTGCCCGGGCTCGAAACGCACGGCCGTGCCGGCGGCGATGTCGAGGCGCATGCCGCGCGCTTTCTCGCGGTCGAACCGCAACCCTTCATTGGTTTCGAAGAAATGGTAGTGGCTGCCGACCTGTATAGGCCGGTCGCCCGTGTTGGCAACCTTCAGCGTCACCGTCGGCGCGCCGGCATTGAGCTCGATGGCGCCTTCTGCGGGGATGACTTCTCCGGGGATCATGCCAAAACCTCAAGCGCCGAGCGCCAGCCAGACGCCGCCGAGCGCCGTCACGCCGCCGGCAACGCGCGTGATCAGCCGTCCCGCGTCGCCGCCGAACCCACGGCCGAATCCGAGACCGATTCCGACGCCCGCCGCATGAAGCAGCGCTGTCGCGACAACGAAGCCGACGCCGAAGGCAAGGGAGCCTGCCGCGCCGAGTTCGCCGCCATGCGCGTGGCCATGGAAAAGGGCGAAGAAGCCCACCATTGCCATGCCAGCGGAGGCGGGAACCCGCAAGGCGGCGGCTGCAAGCAGGCCGATCACTACGACCGAAGCCAGGATCACCGGCTCGACGAAAGGCAGTGGTATTCCCACCAGCGCGGCAACGAATCCAACTGCCATGGTGGCGACAAAGGCCGACGGCACGAGCCACAGGGCACGGCCGCCCAGAAGCGCCGACCAGAGGCCGACGGCAACCATGGCTAGGATGTGGTCGACGCCGAACAGCGGGTGCGAGAGGCCGGCGGCAAAGGAGCCGTGTTCGGCCGGATCGAGATGGGCGAAGGCCGGTGCAACACTCGCGCCCAGCAACACGATGGTTGTCGCCAGTTTTTTGATCATGGTCGTCGTACTCCCGAGTTCGTCTTTCAGGCTGCCTTGCCGGCGGGCGTGCAGCCTTCGGCCTTGAGCACGCGTTTGGTGGATGCCGGATATTTCGCCAGCAGGCGCGCCGGCCGTATCGGCCGGCGCGTGAAGTCGCCGCCGCAATTGGGGCACGTTCCGCCCAGCACATTCTCGGCGCAGTCGCTGCAGAAGGTGCATTCGAAGGTGCAGATCATCGCATCCGGCGTCGCCGGCGGCAGGTCCTTGTCGCAGCATTCGCAATTCGGCCTGAGTTCCAGCATTTTCTACCTCACCTGATCGGTTGGTGGACCGTCACCAGCTTGGTGCCGTCCAGAAAAGTTGCCTCGACCTGCACATCATGGATCATCTCGGCGATGCCTTCCATGACCTGATCGCGCGACACGACATGGGCTCCTGCTTCCATCAGTTCAGCCACCGAACGTCCGTCGCGGGCGCCCTCCACGACAAAGTCTGTGATCAGCGCTATGGCCTCGGGATGGTTGAGTTTGACGCCACGTTCCAGTCTTTTGCGGGCGACGATCGCCGCCATGGCGACCAGCAGCTTGTCTTTTTCGCGCAGCGTCAGGTTCATGCGTGTCCGGGTGTCTCTAAAGTGACCATATTTTGGGCAGGCCTGCCTGCCCGTTGAGCAATTCGATCAGCGGCACAAGCCGCTTGCGCAGCGTATAGCTGTCCGTGGCAAAAAGCCTCGCAAGAAGCTTGCCAGATTGTCCGACGCTCCAGGCGCTCACCCCGCCCTCGTCACCGACGATGGCGCGCGCCGCCTCGAGACGTTCCGGTGCGTCGTCGCAAATTAGAAGCACCGTCGCCACGGCGATGTCCCCGCCGGTCACGGCCGCGCGAGACAAGGTTCCGGCCACATCGGGTCCGATTGCGAAATCCTCCGCGTGGATCAGCCGCCCGTTGCGCCGGATCCGCCAGCGGTCGCGGAACATCGCATGGCCGACGGCCTCGCCCATTGCCCGGCGGCCGAACACGGTGGCTTCCACGATCAGAGCCTCGGCGCCGTCTCCGAGATCGGCGTCGAGGTGGCGGGAAAACGCGGCCCGTTCGAAGACGATTGTCTCCTGCGGCAGCCAGGCGAGTCGCCCGCCCGCTCCCACCGACAGGCCACAGGACACTTCCGCGCGGCCGTCGCCGGCGCGATAGACCTTCTCGCAGGCCTGCGTGGTGATTGTCGCGGCTGCCATTGTCCCGACATCGACCGACCAGTGCAGGCGATCGCCGCCGGTCAGGCCGCCCGCCGTATTGATGAGCACCGCCTCCAGAGGGCCATCGTCGACGCGCGGCAGGCGGATCTTGGCCGCACCTTCCTGGTAAAGCCGGGAAAGCCTTGGACGGCCGTGGAGATGAGATATCGAAAGCTCGGCCCGTGCCGAAACCCGTTGCGGTTCAAGATTTGCAAGGTGATTTGTCATGAAATAGTCGGCGGCGGCGCTCCTTTCGCCACGTTAAGGCTTCCATTGGCTTTGTCGAGATATCGCTTGTTGCTTCGCGAGGTTTCAGTTTCTATAGAGTTTCGGCGTTCTTTGCCGTGGCTGGCCGGGTAGTTTCGCGCTGGCAGCGAGTGTTCCGGGGGAAACAAGCGGATCGAACAACCGCAAAATTGGGGAAACGCCTTGCAGGAAGCCAACGCGATGACGGACAAACTCGCTACCGAAATCATCGAGAAGATCAAGGCGCATGCCGATCCGGATGGTGAAGAGATCACGCTGAACACCGAATTGACCGCGCTTGGCATCCATTCGCTGGAGCTTACCGAGATCGTTTTCGACCTTGAGGAGGCCTATGGCATCGAGATCGAGATGAATACAGTCGAGGCCTGGAACAATCTGAAAGATGTCGGCGATATCGTCAAAGCGGTTCGCAATCTGATCGAAAAACAAGCCTGACATGACATCGCCGCGCATCGTCATCACCGGCATGGGCGGGCTCTGCGCGCTTGGCACCGATGTTCCGGCGATTTGGGACGCGATGCGGTCGGGCCGCTCCGGCATCGGCGAAATCACCACCACGCCACTCTATGACCTGAAGGTGCGGATCGGGGCCGAGATCAAGGAATTGCCCGACCACGGCTTAGACCGCCGGCGTCTGGTGACGATGGACCGCTTCAGCCTGCTTGCCGTCATCGCGGCCGGCGAAGCAATGAGGCAGGCAGGCATCACCATCGACGCCGTCAGCGCATCACGCGCCGGCGCTGTCGTCGGCACCGGCATCTATGGCGGTAAGACTGCCGAGGACAATTACCGCGCCGTTCTCGTCGAAGGCCGCCCGCGCGCCGATGTCTTCACCGTGCCGCGCATCATGCCTGGGGCGCCCGCCGGCCAGGTGTCCATGCAGTACGGTTTGCGGGGGCCGGTTTTCGGCGTCACCTCGGCCTGCTCGTCTTCCAATCATGCCCTGGCGTCGGCGGCGGACCAGCTGCGGCTCGGCCGCGCCGACATCATGATCGCCGGTGGCACGGATGCGCCGCTGGTTTTCGGGGTCCTGAAGGGATGGGAAGCGTTGCGGGCGCTGGCCCGTGAGACATGCCGGCCGTTTTCCGCCGACCGCGACGGTCTGGTAATTGGCGAGGGCGCGGGCATGGCGGTGCTCGAGACGTTCGAGCATGCGACCGCACGCGGCGCCACGATTCTTGCCGAACTCGCCGGTGCGGGCCTTTCCGGTGACGCGACCGACATCGTCGCGCCCACGGTCGAGGGGCCTACCGCGGCGATGCTTGCCTGCCTTGCCGATGCCGGGCTGGCGCCGGAGGAGGTCGACTATATCAACGCCCATGGAACCGGCACCACGGCGAACGACCAGATCGAGACAACCGCCATCCGCCGCGTGTTTGGAAAACACGCAGACAGCCTGTCCGTCTCCTCCACCAAGTCGATGCACGCCCATTGCATGGGCGCGTCGGGTGCGCTCGAAATGATCGCCTGCGTCATGGCGATCCGCGACGGCATCGTGCCGCCGACGGCGAACTACCGGCAGCCGGACCCGGGATGCGACCTCGACGTTACGCCCAATGTGGCGAAGGTCCGGCCGGTTCGCGCCGCGATCAGCAACGGCTTTGCCTTTGGCGGCACCAACTCGACAGTCGCCTTCAAGGCGGTCTGAAACGGCTCTCGCGCCGCCGCGATTCCCGGCCTTGATTTTCCCCCGCATCGGCATTGATCAACCGGAAACGGGTTCCTAAATGCAACCAACCTTCCAGTGACTTCCGACTTCCCCATCCCGCATCGCCTCAGGAGCCCTCATGGCCGATCTCTCCGCGTTTCCCATCACCCGGCGCTGGCCGGCCAAGCATCCCGACCGCCTGCAGCTCTACTCCCTGCCGACCCCCAATGGCGTCAAGGTCTCGATCGCGTTGGAGGAACTAGGCCTTCCCTACGAGCCGCATCTGGTCGACATAGGCAAAAATGAAAGCTGGACGCCGGAATTCCTGTCGCTCAATCCGAACGGCAAGATCCCGGCAATCATCGACCCCGACGGCCCGGGCGGCAAGCCGATCGGCCTGTTCGAATCGGGCGCCATCCTCGTCTACCTGGCCGAAAAGACCGGCAAGCTGATGTCTGCCGACCCAGCTCTTCGCTATGAAACGCTGCAATGGGTGTTCTTCCAGATGGCGTCGATCGGCCCGATGTTCGGCCAGCTCGGCTTCTTCCACAAATTCGCCGGCAAGGAATACGAGGACAAGCGCCCGCTGGCGCGCTACCGCGATGAATCGAAACGGCTTTTCGGCGTTTTGGAAGGTCGCCTGGCCGATCGTGAATGGATCATGGGCGACGACTACACGATAGCCGACATCGCGACATTCGGCTGGGTCCGCAACATGGGCGGCTTCTACGGAGCCGGCGAAATACTCGAGCTCGACAAGTTCACCGCCACGCAGGCATGGCTGGACCGTGGCCTTGCACGGCCAGCCGTACAGCGCGGCCTCAACATTCCACCGCGCCCGTAATTTGCAAGGTCGCGGACCCCACCAGGCGTCCGCGACTTTGTCAGTGCGCTTCGTCCCAATTGTCGGCGGCGCGCGCATCGACATGCAACGGCACGACCATGCTGACGGCCGGCATGGCGGCATTCTCCATGACCTTCTTGACCACCGGCAGCGTCGCCTCGACTTCCTCCTCGGAAGTCTCGAAGATCAATTCGTCGTGCACCTGAAGCAGCATGCGCGCTGAAAGGCGGGCCTCCCTCAGCGCATCTTCCATGCGCACCATAGCGCGGCGGATGATGTCGGCCGCCGAACCCTGGATCGGCGCGTTGATCGAGGCGCGTTCGTTGAAAGCGCGCACCGAGGGATTTGACGAGCGGATCTCGGGATAATGGATGCGCCGCCCGAAGATGGTTTCGACATAACCCTTGTCGCGCGCCATCTGCTTGCTGCTGTCCATGTAGTCCTTGATGCCGGGAAAACGCTCGAAATACTTCTTGATGTAGGCGCCTGCCTCCTCGCGCGGGATGGAGAGCTGGTTGGCGAGGCCGAAAGCCGAGATGCCGTAGACGATGCCGAAATTGATCGCCTTGGCGCGCCGGCGCACATCGGAAGGCATGCCAGCGACCGGTACACCGAACATTTCCGACGCGGTCATCGCGTGGATGTCGACGCCGTCGGCAAACGCCTGCCGCAACTGGGGAATGTCGGCGATATGGGCGAGCACCCTGAGCTCGATCTGGCTGTAGTCGGCCGACACCAGCTTGTTGCCCTTGTCGGCGATGAAGGCCGTGCGGATGCGGCGGCCCTCTGAGGTGCGGATCGGAATGTTCTGCAGATTGGGTTCCGACGACGAGATGCGCCCCGTGGGCGTGGAGGCGAGCGCGTAGGATGTATGCAGGCGCTTGGTCTCGGGGTGGATGTATTCCGGCAGCGCGTCGGTATAGGTCGATTTCAGCTTGGTGAGCTGGCGCCAGTCGACGATACGTCGCGGCAGTTCGTAGCCTTCGGCGGCAAGCTCCTCGAGCAGTTGCGCGGTGGTCGACCACTGCCCCGATTTGGTCTTGGAGCCGCCCGGCAGTCCCATCTTGCCGAACATGATGTCGCCGAGCTGCTTTGGCGAGCCGATTGTGAAGCGTTCGCCTGCGGCGGTGTAGACGTCCTCCTCCAGCGCCCCGGCGCGCTGTGCGAACTCGCCCGACAGGCGTGAAAGCATCTGGCGGTCGACCGAGATGCCGCGTTCCTCCATGCGCGCCAGCACCGGCACCAGCGGTCGTTCGAGGCGCTCATAGACCGAAACCAGCCCGTCCGCGGTAAGCCGCGGCTTCAGGATCTGCCACAGGCGGATGGCGATGTCGGCGCCCTCGGTGGCATAAGTCGTCGCCCGCTCGATATCGACGAGGTCGAAGGTGATGAGGTTCTTGCCGGAGCCGATCACCTCCTTGAACGGGATCATCTCGTGGCCCAGCCAGCGCTCGGCGAGCGCCGTTATGTCGTGCGAGCCGGTGCCGGCCCCGAGCACGTAGGAGATCAGCATCGTGTCGTCGAACGGAGCGACGTCGATGCCGAGGCGATGCATCATCAGCCAGTCATACTTGAGGTTGTGACCGATCTTCAGCACCGATCGGTCGGCGAGCAGCGGTTTCAGCGCCGAAAGGGCGTCGTTCAGCGCGATCTGGTTATCGGTGCGGCCGCCGCCGAGAAGGTCGGCCGCACTGGCGCGATGCCCAACCGGAATATAGGCCGCCCGGCCCGGCCCGACAGCCAGTGCAAAGCCGACCGGCTCGGCCCGCATCGGGTCGAGCGAAGTGGTTTCGGTGCGAAATGCCACGATGCCCGTCGCGCGCGCCTCCGCCACCCACTGCTCCAGTGTGGCCAGGTCGCGGATGCAGGCGTATCCGGTGCGCTCGATCGTGGCCCCGACGACAGCCTGGGCACGCGCCGTGGCCAGCATTGCCGGCGTCTGCGGCGTGTCTGTCACGGCCGGGCCTGCGCCGGTCGTTGCCGGCCCGGCATTGCCGGGTTGTGGAGCAGCAGCCCGGACTTGCGGCTGGCCGGCTCCGACATCCGGGCCATGGGCCTCGGCGCCGCTTTCGACGGCGATCTTGGCCGATTCGATTGCCGCGATGTCGGTACCGGTGGCTTCGGCAACGCGGCGGGTCAGCGTGGAAAATTCCATCGCCTTCAGAAAGGCGATCAGCTTCTGGCCGTCCGGCGATTGCAGCACGAGATCGCCGAGCGGGTCGGCGACGGTGACATCGTCCTTCAGCCGGACCAGTTCACGTGAAATTCGTGCGTTTTCGGCATTCGAGATGATCGTTTCTCGGCGCTTGTCCTGTTTGATCTCGCCGGCCCGTGCCAGAAGCGTGTCGAGGTCGCCGAACGTTTCGAGCAATTGCGCGGCCGTTTTCGGGCCGATGCCGGGCACGCCCGGCACGTTGTCGATCGAGTCGCCGGTCAGCGCCTGAAGGTCGATCATCTTCTCGGGCGGTACGCCCCATTTCTCGATGACTTCCGCAATACCGATCTGGCGGTCCTTCATCGGGTCGTACATCGAAACGTTCGGCCCGACGAGTTGCATCAGGTCCTTGTCGGAGGAAATGATGGTGACGTCGCCGCCGGCTTCCCGGGCAAGCCGCGCATAGGTGGCGATCAGGTCGTCGGCCTCGTAGCCTTCCATCTCCAGGCAGGGCAGGTCGAAGGCGCGCGTCGCCTCGCGGATCAGCCCGAATTGCGGGATCAGATCTTCGGGCGGCGCCGAGCGGTTGGCCTTGTACTCGGCATAGAGTTCGTTGCGGAAGGTTTTCGACGAATAGTCGAAAATGACGGCGAAATGCGTCGGCACCACGCCCACCGCGGTGTTCCTGGCGTCCTGCAACAGCTTCCATACCATGTTGCAGAAACCCAGCACCGCACTGACCGGAAGCCCGTCCGATTTGCGGTTGAGGGGCGGCAGCGCGTGATAGGCGCGGAAGATGTAGCCGGAGCCGTCGACAAGGAAGAGATGATCGCCATTTTTCATGGGCGTAAGCCCTAACGCGCAGGCGCCGGACTGTCTATTGCTATCGCCCGAACCGGCCTCCATTGCTGCCAGCAACTACCACTTCAGGTGCATCACGGCTTTGTTACAAAGATGTAATTTTCGTGCCCTTGAATCGCCTCTTTTGAATTTCCAAATAGGGGCTATCGGCAATTATCGCCGAGTCCGGACCAAGGCCCGTCCCCCGCCTATCCCGGACAACTGCGGCAGCCTCATCCCCCTCTCCGGGCTGCCGCAACGTTTGAGTAAGGCCGCCGTGGTTCCCCCTCCACCACGGCGGCACTTTTTTACCTGCTTCCCGCTCTGGTCCAACGCCGCCGGCTTCCCGTTTCCGCAGTGCCGCACTACAGCGCCGCGCGCCCGAAGGGACGCGCAAAAGGACGCTGTAGCACTTTAAACCTGCGCATGATCCCTTCCGAAAACCGATTCCGGTTTTCGGGGTCATGCGTTACGGTGGCGCCCGCAGATTCGAAAGGAAGCCGTTATGTCCGCACTCCCCCCGGTTCTCGATCGCCTCGACCGCGACCTCGACAAGAGCCTCGAGCGCTTGTTCAAGCTGCTGCGGATCAAGTCGATCTCGACCGATCCGGCCTATGCCGAGGAGTGCCGCAAGGCGGCCGAATGGCTGGTCGCCGACCTGAAGACCATCGGTTTCGAAGCCAGCGTTCGCGACACGCCCGGCCACCCGATGGTCGTCGCCCATCACGACGGCCCGACGCCGGGCGCTAGGCATGTGCTCTTTTACGGCCACTACGATGTTCAACCGGTCGACCCGCTGGAGCTGTGGGAAGACGATCCGTTCGATCCGGCTGTCAAGGAGCGTGAAGGCATGAAGGTCATCACCGGCCGCGGCTCGTCCGACGACAAGGGCCAGCTGATGCTTTTCGTCGAGGCCTGCCGGGCCTGGAAGGCCGAACATGGCTCGCTGCCCTGCCGCATCACGCTGCTTTTCGAAGGCGAGGAGGAATCCGGCTCGCCGTCGCTCAAGCCTTTCCTCGACGCCAACAAGGATGAGCTCAAGGCCGAGTTTGCGCTGGTCTGCGACACCGACATGTGGAATCCCGAAACGCCGTCCATCTGTACGTCGCTGCGCGGGCTGGTGGGCGAGGAGGTCACGATCAAGGCGGCAAACCGCGACCTGCATTCCGGCATGTATGGCGGTCCCGCCGCCAATCCGGTGCGCATCCTGGCGAAGATACTGGCCGCAATCCACGATGACGAGGCCCGGGTGACAATTCCCGGCTTCTACGATGGCGTCGAGGAGACGCCGTCGCAGGTGCTTCAGGCATGGGAAAAACTTGGCGAAACGGCCGAAAGCTTCCTTGGCCCCATCGGCCTGTCGCAGCCGGCCGGCGAGAAGGGCCGCTCGGTGCTGGAAATGGTCTGGGCGCGGCCGACCGCCGAGTTCAACGGCATCTATGGCGGCTATACCGGCAAGGGCTTCAAGACGGTGATCGCGGCGGAAGCGTCGGCCAAAGTGTCGTTTCGCCTCGTCCACAAGCAGAATCCGGAAAAGATCCGCGCCGCCTTCCGCGAATTCGTGGAGAAGCGCATCCCGGCCGACTGTTCGGTCGAGTTCCATCCGCATGGCGGCTCGCCGGCAATCCAGCTTTCATACGACTCGCCTTTCCTGGCGAAGGCCAAGGACGCCCTGACCGACGAATGGGGCAGTCCGGCGGTGATGCTGGGCGGCGGTGGCTCGATTCCCGTCGTTGGCGACTTCCGCACCTATCTTGGCATGGAATCGCTGCTGGTCGGTTTTGCACTCTCCGACGACCGCATTCATTCGCCCAACGAGAAATATGATCTCCGGTCTTTCCATAAGGGCCAGCGCTCGTGGGCGCGCATTCTCGCCGCGCTGGCGAATTGAAAGGCTGAGCGATGAGCAACGGCGTCACCATCCGCTTCCACAAAAACGATCTGCCCAATCTCGATCATTACAATGTCGCGTCGGTTGCCATCGACACCGAGACGCTCGGGCTCAACCCGCATCGCGACCGGCTTTGCGTCGTGCAGCTGTCGCCCGGTGATGGCAGCGCCGATGTCATCCAGATCGCGCCGGGGCAGCGCGAGGCCCCCAATCTCGTGGCCTTGCTGAAAAACCCTGCGATCACCAAGCTGTTCCATTTCGGCCGCTTCGACATCGCCGTGCTCTATCACGCACTGGGAGCTTTGGCAGAGCCGGTGTTCTGCACCAAGATCGCCTCGCGGCTCACCCGCACCTACACCGACCGCCACGGTCTGAAGGATATCTGCTCCGAGCTTCTCGGCGTCGCTCTGTCCAAGCAGCAGCAGTCTTCCGACTGGGCGGCGGAGGTTCTGTCACCGGAGCAGCTGGACTATGCGGCCTCCGACGTCCTCTATTTGCACAGGCTGCGCGACGCCCTGTCGTCAAGGCTGGCGCGGGAAGGCCGCGTGGAGATCGCCGACGCCTGCTTCCGCTTCCTGCCGACGCGCTCCAAGCTGGACCTGCTCGGCTGGCCGGAAGACGACATTTTCGCTCACAGCTGACGGACGACTGGACTTAAAGCATGGCGTTATCTCAAAACCGCTGCACACTTTTGCGCGACATACCCAGGGTTACGGCACGCGCAACGCCACGGCCGTGATTTTCAGGCTGGTGCTGCACAGAAGGACGTTGCCCTCTTCGTAGCGGACATCGGTCAGAGCGTTGGCGCCCATCGTGGCGGCCTGCTGCTTTGCCGTGTCGAGCGCAACGTCCCAGCCCGGGCGGCTGTCCCAGAACCGGTTGAGGCAGGTCGTGGTGGTGAGCGGCCCGAGTTCGGCAGCACCTGCGGGCCTTTCCTCCAGCACCGCCACAACAGGTACGGCTGTTTTGGCGGTGTTGATACGCAGCGGTGCAATCTGCGCGCAGGCAGAGCCCGACAGCGCGGCCAGCAACACCGCAAGGGTTCCAATTCGCATTGGTCGAGGCCTGTTTCGAACGAGATGTGTCGATCACTATGCCTTTCAACCCGTTGCTGGACAATTGAAGCTGTCGCGCGCCTGCTTCCCGGGCTTAATGCCTCCTTAGCAATAAGTACTTGAAATCGTTGGGACGCGTTACCGGATAGGCTGCTTTAAGCGTTGATAGCCCACTTCAACCCGCTCGCGTTTTGCAAAATCTTAATGACGGGTTTTTGAGCGAACGTTGCAACGAAAGAGTGATGCACGCTCAAAACGTCCTCTTGGATGTCTTGATCGTCCTCAAACGCTTTCACATTCAGGCCGATGGCCTTGCAGTTGTCGATCAGGAAATGGTGTGAGTGCTCAGTCGTACCTTGGTAGTCCATGAGCTTGTCGACAATGGCTTTCGCTTGCGCCCTCGGGTTCTCATGACCCTTCACCATGTTTGCTTCTAGCCAGCTGGCGACCATCTGTCGCGTACCCTCGACCGCCCGCTCACAATCAAGAATGAAGGCGGGTGGATATTTCGAGAAGACCTGTTGCCACAAAAGTTGTTTGAGGGGCTCGGCCTTGATCTCAACGATTGCACGATCAACCTCAGCGAGGACTCCCATTGCGGGATGCCCTCTGATCTGCGGGTCGGTCGGCCCGAGGCACGAGTGCTTGCCCATCAAGATTTCTCGCCCCGCGCACGCAATCATCGTTCCTGCGGACATCGCTAGATGAGGAACAATGACCCGTATGTCGGGGCCGAACATCTTGTAAAGGTATTCAACGATTGCTCGGGTGGCTTCGGTTCCGCCGCCTGGCGTATGAAGAATGAGATCGAGGCCTCGCCTACGGTCAACGTTGTGCACTACGGCCATAAAACCGTTCATGTCTAAGTCGGTCAAAGCCGACTCGGGATGAACACGGCCGTCCGGCAAACGCCTCTGAAGAAAGCCAGAATAGTAGGCCAACACAGTGCGACCTACTCTTGCCTCTAATTTCTGTAGATATTTGTCCCTGACCTGATCGCAGGCTTCAGGAGAGTTGATGGCGTCAATTTCGGAATTTATTTCGTTCCAAGTCGGCATCTGAAAGCACCGTGTCCGAGCGCACGGTTATGGGAGTGAACTCGCCGTAACCCGAAAAGGATGCGCCACCAAAATCCAAGGCAGAAGCAACGCTGCCATGCTCGGAAACAAAATGCAGATCGATGCCCGCTTCCTTCAAAGCGGCTTCGCGACGTGTCATGCTCCCCTCCATTGACGCGTTATTGTGATTGATTCGCTTTTGCATAGCACTCTCCGAATCAATAATCAAAATATCTCTTGACACCTATTAAGAAACGCTTGAGGCGCGAGTCGCGTTCCGCCATATATCTTTGAATTGCAGCGGGGCGTTCGGGCAGGGGCATAGAAAACACATGATTTTGATCGCTGGGGCGGTCGCCCTGCACGCCTTCACTGCCGTTGACGGGGACACAGTAACGATCGCGGGGGAGCGTATTCGGATCGCTAACATAGACACCCCGGAAATTCACCACGCGCAATGCGACGCCGAAAAGCGGCTTGGCCTAGTCGCCAAGAGAAGATTGGAATCATTGCTCGGCCAAGGCGAAATCGCCATCACCCGCGGTGATCCTTATACGGGCCGCGTGAAGGATCGCCACGGGCGGACCCTCGCGGTCATTAGTGTAGCCGGCCGCGATGTCGGCCGTATTCTGATTGACGAAGGCTTAGCGCGCGAATGGACCGGTCGCCGTGCGCCATGGTGCCAATAGACGTTATCCGCCCTTGGCCTTGCTATAGGGGTTTTCCGGCGCCCTGGCCGAGTGATCCGGAACACAGGTGAGATCGACATTTTTCCCGCCGCAGGCGTCGCATCTGAGCCGGGGGAGGATGTCATCGCGCATGGCCGGGGCATCGGGGCCGAAACGGTCCCTCAGTTCTTCAAGAGGCAGCACCCGGACGTTGCGGCAGGCATCGTCCAAGCAAAATGCCGTTACCTTCATCCTCTCGTCGATCAGCGATTGAAACGTCCAGCCCATGGGCCGAGATATAGATCAAATCGATAGCCCCGCAATCACCCCCAGAGACCCCTCCCTTGGATGTTGTGCTGGAACTATTACGATGCGCTAATGTTGTGGAGCCATGAGAAGCGACAACGTCATCCCACTTCACAAAGATATTCGAGCGGAAATCAAACGGGAGATGGCCCGCGCGGTCGCGAGATTCGGGAAACACCACATCGAGGTCATGGCAATTTCCTCTAGCTGGGGCGACACCATGGACGACAATGAGGTGCTTGCGGCCCTACGAAGGCTCAACAAGGCCGGATCGATTTTCGAACACATCACCCACCGGGCAGATGACGAATGACGTTCACCTCGCCGAGAAACCCGGATCACTACCCTGACCGTGATATCGACTGCCAAGTCTCGATCGACGAGGCCTTTCGGGAGTTGTGGGAGAATATCGCGGCTGCGGGCTGGGGACCGGAGGAGATCGCCAGCGCCCTGTACGAGCTGACGGATAACCATCTCACTGCTCTTCGTGAGAACGACGTAGTGACCCGCCGGCTTACCGCTCAAGGTGAAAACTGATGCCAGGCCCCAAAATCGATCGAGGGGACAAGATTACGATCGAGGTCGAGGTGCTATCGGCTTGGGCCGATGGAACTGTCACCTTCTCGCTTTTCGGTCATCCCGGCATGACGACCATACCCGGTGACTCCCCTCAGATAGTTGGCATTAAAAAGGGCAAACCGTCGACGCCGTCGCGCAAACGGACCGACGCATGAAATGGGCGCGCAGCGCGGCGAGCGCCCGTGACAAGCCCCGGATCCCCGCCGGCGTTGTCCCACCAATGCATCCCACCCTTGTCGACAAGGTGCCTGTAGGTCCGAACTGGATCCACGAGATCAAATGGGACGGCTACCGGGTCGGGGCGTACCTTCAGGACGGCAACGTTCGGGTTCTCACCCGTAACCTACATGACTGGACGAAGGAGTTCCCAACCATCGTCCAGGCGATGGCTCAGCTGAAGGCCACCAATGCCATGATCGACGGCGAGGCTTTTGTCGCCGACGTGGGCGGCATGTCGCACTTCAATCTGCTGCAGCGCGCGCTCGGCCGCGGCGGCGACCGAAGCCGGATCATGTTCGCCGTATTCGACCTGACAATGCTGAACGGCGAGGATCTTCGCGATCGGCCGCTTACTGAGCGGCGCGCAAAACTCTTTGACCTTCTGGGTAATCCGCAACCGGAGGGTATCGTCTTCAGCGAAACGATCGAGGGCAATCCCGGTGACCTGTTGCAGCAGGCCTGCGCGTTTGGTTTGGAAGGTGTCGTCTCGAAGCGGCTGGACAGCCCATACCGCTCTGGCAGGCGGGAGGAATGGGTAAAGGCTAAATGCATCAAAAGCGACGAGTTCATCGTCATCGGGTATGAGCCTGGCGGCAGCTATGGAGGGCTAGGAAGCTTGCTGCTGGCAACGGGCCAAGACGGCAAGCTGGCCTATGTAGGCGGTGTCGGGACCGGCTTCAACTCCCGAAGCGCCCCTCCCCTGAAGGCCAAGCTCGATACGATCCAGACCGGCTCGTCACCAATCCCCAGGCTCAGGAACAAGAACGCCGTCTGGACGCGGCCAGAGATCGTTGTCGAGGTCGAGTTTCGCGGCTGGACCGAGGATGGCCAGCTTCGGCATCCCTCATTCAAGCGGGTCCGCGACGACCGGTCGGCGGGTGAGCTTTTCTAGTTTGCAATTCAGCGCCCACCGACCATCATATGCGCGATACGGTCAATTTGACACCGGAGCTTGTCGAGGTTTCCGTCATTGACGATGGTCGCGTCGACGTCAATCTCGGCTTGCGCTGCGTCGCTTCGAATGCCGGTTGGGCCGCTGTGACCTGGCCGAACGATGCGCACGAGCATGCCACCCACCGCGCGGATCGCCGGGGCTTCATAAACGACAGACTCGACGACGAGCGGCCGCCCCGAATGCTTCCGCCAAGCGAGGTCGAATTCTTTGCCGAGCGTCCAATCCGCACCCATGGAAACGCCCATGAAGTGACCGAACTTTTCGAGGAAGGATCGCGGGAACGCGGCGCCGGGAAGGTATGGCGACGGCTTGTCGCGCAGGTCGCCGTACACCATTCGGCACGCTTCATCCTCTGTCGCGCCGACGTGCATGAAATACGCCATCGCCGCGACCTTGCCGCCCTCAAAGGGATGCGCCCGCACAAAGCCGTAGGCGCCGACCAAGTGATCGGCGGCCGTCGACTTGCCGACGTGTCGCCGGCCGGTCAGTCCAATAACCGGAGGATGGCTCATGCGACTGCCCCGGTGACCCCGGCCATGTCGAGCGCCGGCGGCACGTACAGGCTGCCCTCATCAGGCGAGCCGAGAAACAATTCCTGATAGGTGATGACGCCGAGCTTTTCCTCGACGATCAGCAGATTTTGCGAGGCCGGCGCCGGGTCTGCCTTTAATGACCGCATGGCGTAGGGGTTATATCCGACGATCGAACCATTCGCGAAACCGAACGGAATCTTGCTCGACGTATGGTCGTGCCCCTGTAGCACGAAATGAAAACCTCGGCCACGGCGGGCATAGGAAACATGCGTTCGGTACATGCCCCGGACCTGCTTGTAGACCGCGCCGTAAAGCCCGCCCGTGCCGCCGGCGCCCTCGTGCCCATGTTGCAGAAGGAATTTCCAGCCGTAGACGTTGAATAGGGCCTCGCCTGACCCGGTGTAGTAGAAACTAACGCCAGGATCGCCGGCGAGCATCTTTTCAATGCCCCACGAAACCAGGATGTCGAGATTGTCGATCCCGCCCTCGGCGGCGTGCGGCTTCGGCGTCAACCGGCTATGGTTACCGCCCGAGGTGTAGACACGGATCGGAACCTTGACCGTCGATCGCAGAAAGGCGAGGCCGCCGGCCGTTTGTTCGGACACGACCTTGACCGAAGTCACGACGGGCGCGGCGCCGCCTCGGCGGCTTTCTTCACGCAGGTTTCCGTCGATCATATCGCCGCCAAGGCAGACGATGATTTCGTCGACGGGATCGCCCTTCCAATGGTCGGTCAGGAGCGACGCCGTTTTCTGGAAAAGCCTTTCCAGACGCGCGCGGCAAATGTCGAGATTGTAGGAGTTCAACCCGTCCATTTCGTAAAGGTCGACCGCCTCGCCGCAATGCACGTCCGAAATGTGAAGAATCGCCGAGCGGCGGCCGCCACGCTTGCCGCCAGAAATCGGCGCAATCACGGCCGGCGCCTCGATCGCGCGTGCCAAGTCGAAC
The DNA here is from genome assembly GCF_900114255.1 of Neomesorhizobium albiziae. GTDB lineage: Bacteria > Pseudomonadota > Alphaproteobacteria > Rhizobiales > Rhizobiaceae > Neomesorhizobium > Neomesorhizobium albiziae. The sequence goes on from NZ_FOSL01000004.1 coordinate 313,807, forward strand.
ACGGTGGCACGAAGATCCTCGGCGGCAATGATGCGATCGAGCAACCCCTTGCGCTCGGTCTTGAGGTCGGCGACCTCGCGTTCGAGTCGACGCTCGCGCAAGCGCTCGTCGATCGTCGGCGGCGTGACCGGCGCGGCCGCGTTGGTAGTTTTTGCCTTGGACCAGGCCACAGCTGCGTCGCGCCATAGAGTATCGAGGCCGGCGCGCCGGATGCCGCGCAGGCGCACGTCGGCCTTGTTCTTTGTCAGGCCGGCGGCCTTTTCAGCGATGCGCAGCGCCGTCGTTTGACCGGCGCCCGGATTGGTGCCCGGCGGGGCATAGCCCGCAACGATCGCGTCGCGGATGCGTTCGGCAAAGGCCTTTAGCTCGCCTTTAGGAAGCGCGACGCCGCGGTTAACTGCAGGATTGGTTCGCTTCATTTTCATTCAGTTCGATCCCCCGCGACGGCGCGGCGCTGTCTGGCCGCGGTCGAAATAGTTGTCGAAACGGTCGCCGAGACGATCGATCGCCTTCACAAGCGTCGTCTCGACTTCCTTGATGGCTTCGTTGGTTGCGTATTCCCGCGCGACGATCAGCTTGTATTCGGCAAGCTCGTGCGCGCCCCTGGCGCGAATTTCCTCGGCGCGCTTTTGCAGGGCGGCATAGCTAGCGGCGAGAGCGTCGTGCTTCTCTTTCTGGTCGGCCTGCGCCGCCTTCATCGATACGACGTCACCGCGCAGGAGAAACCAGGCCGACAAGGCCCCGACGATTAGCGCGCCGATCGTCAGAAGATTGCCGAGCGTTACTGTAGGATCGATCGTCACGGGCGCGCCTCAAGATGGTCGACAAGGTCGTCATGATAGTCCGCGCAGCGGGTCAGACGTTCGTTTGCGCGGTCGAGCGCCGCGCGCTCACGTTTCAAAATCGAACGTATCTCGAAGCCTTCGACCAAGGCCGCATGAGGTTCGCGGGCGCGGCAGTCGTCGGGAAGTTCGCCCAGAACAATCCCGGCGGCCGCGTCGCCCTGGCGCGAGGCGGCGGCTTCGATGCGCGCGAGATCAAGGCTTGAGCAGCCACTCAATATCAGCGCGATCAAGCCGCCATTCGCGGCCATCCTCGGCAAGCTTCTTTTCATTTTTGACGATCCCCGATTCCATTCTTTCAACTTGCCGCGAGGCGGCCGCTTGGCTGTGAGCGAGTATTAGAGCGAAGCGATCGCGGGCGGCCCGGACGTCGGCGAGTTGCCGTCGGGTCGCTGCAAGCTCGGCCTCGGCGGCCACTTTTTCGGAGCGCTGCACGAAGCCGCCCCGTGCTGCCGCCGCGACTGCGGGGTCGTCGACGAAACGATCCCATGCGGCACCGCAAGCGGTGGCAGCAGCCAGGCCGCCCGCGAAGGCAAGGGGCGCCGCAAAACGCGACAGCAGCGGCGCGGCGACCGCCAGGACAGCACCGCCGATCATTTGAGACCCGCGAGGCAAAGCTCAAGCTCGCCGATGCGCGAGGCATCGCCGTACTCGCGGCGGAGCTTCAGCCCGCGAACGACCTTTCCGCCGGCGCGATTAAACCGCGTGACCGCATGGCAAGCGGCGCGATGGTCGTCGGCTTTCGCCAGCCGTGCGGCCGTCGAATTGCAGATGGCCCCGACGCCGACGTTGTAGCCGGCCGACACGAGCGACGCCTGAAGGCTCAACGGCAGTTCCTTAAAGTTCGGAATGCAGACTGTGAGCGGCCGATAAAAGTCTTGCTCGACCCGGCGCAAGAGCATTGCGTCGCACTCGGCGTTGGTCTTGACCATGCCGGGTTTCACGCCCTTCGTCTCGCCGTCGCAAATCGTCCAGACGCCGACGATATCGCGATAGGCGTGAAGCTCGCGCCCTTCCCACGGCTTGATCAGAACACCGAGGCTCAGAGTGACAGCGGAAGTGATGCCGGCCAGCGCCACGACGGCCCTGCGGCTTTTTGCGGTTGTCATGTTCGCTAGTCCTTCTGCGTCAAATTTTGCGCGACCAGTCGGGCGACGAAGGCAGCGGCGGTCACGGCGAGAGAAATGGCGGCGAAAGTGCCGCGCGGGATATCGATCACGCCGTCGAGGATCGGCAGGGCGACTTCGGCGCCGGAGAGGGCACCGGCAGCGATGATCAAGCGGATGCTCCACGCACGACGAAGCACCCGGCGCCAGTTGGCGACGAGCTTCATTTAGGTAACCCCTGCGGAAAGTTTGTGACTAACGCAGCGCAGCGGCTGCGCGCCGCTTACGGCCAGTATTGGTCGTCGGCGAAATTGACCGGGATCGCCGACATCGCCTGTAAGACAAATGAGGCGGCAAAGATCGGCTGCCGAAATGCACCAGCAGCCAGCAGCACTTGTTGCCAATCATCTGCGGTGACATTCACCGGCCCGGTATCTGTAACGACTGGAATTGTGGTCGAGGTATCTCCGGTCGCGAGCAATGCACCGGAGAGCTTTGTCACCTCATCCCATCCCATGAGATCGGACTCGGTCGTCCCTATCCGATGTGTCCCTCGACCGTCGCCGAAATCGTAGTTGAAGCCCGCGGCCAAACGCCGTGAGCGCTCTGCAATCACTGCCGCGGTCATCTGGTCGCGTGTCACAGCGGCCTTTTGTTCAGCGGTGATCAGCTTGGAAAAATCAACGGTCATTGAGGCAACTCCACGGTGCCGTCCGGCGGGCTGATGATATCGCTCGGGAATGCTACAGTCGGCGAAGGATCGGGGCCGTGCGGCAAAACGAGGGTGACGTGCAACACGCCGGCGATCCGCTCGACATCGCCGGCAAACCATTCACTGTCGATTGCGTCTTGTGGAAGCGTGGCACCGTCGGGCACCGGCGTGAAATCGAAAACGACGCCATCAATCACAAGGCAATCGCCCGATTTTTCTACGGTCAGCGTGCCGTCTCGACGAACAGGCGAAAGCGAGATGCGCATTCTAGAACCACCTTCCAACTGCGAGGGCCGATACGGTCAAAGTCTCGTTGCTGTTGGCAATGGCCGAGCCATTCCAACCGGTCAAAGACGCAGGCCCTATTCGCGCGAAGCCGCTCGTCGGACCAGTGGTAAAGCCAGAAACCCCATGCGCGATTTTGATGTCGGAAACAGTTCCCGCGAAGGCTGCCGCAAAGTTCCCCGATGCACCGGCATACACGCCGCCGGTGATAGTGAAGACCGGCGTAAACCAACAAAGCTGCGTGCCGTCGGCAAACCGCGTATACCAGCCGTTTGCGTTTACCCCCTTTTCGACAAGCGCACCGGTCGGAACTCCCGCAGCCTGTGAGGCCGTCCCAATAATATTGCCCCGCCGAAACGCCTTGTCAGCGGCGAGAGTGGCTGAGACACGGGCGTCGGGGATCGTCCCGGTCGTCAAGTTGGCGGCATCGTCGGCGCCAAGGTTAGACCTCGCCGTCGCCTTGTTCGGGAGGTCATTGAGGTTTTGGTCTTTCTGCAATTTGGTAGCGATCAATGCCGTGATCGTCGCTGCAAAGTTCGCATCATCCCCGAGTGCGCTTGCCAACTCATCAAGAGTATCGAGCGCGCCTGGCGCGGCCGCGATCAGCGCGTCGATCGCCGCCTTGACAAAGGCCGTTGTCGCGATCTGTAGCGTGTTCGTCCCCGGCGCAGCCGTCGGCGCAGTCGGAACGCCGGTGAGGGCAGGGCCCGCAAGCGCCGCGGCGCCAAGCGCGGCCAGCAGCGCGGCGTTGCTCGCCGCCGCGATGCCCGTGCCGCCATTTGCAAGCCCAATGACGCCATTGTTGTCTGGATCGTAAGTTGCTTTGTCCAGTAGCCCATAGGCAGGGATGTCGTGGCCGGTCAACGTGGCTATGATGGCCCGCGCGATGAAGTCGCGCAGCAGCATCGGCGATGAGTACAGAACGTCATCGACGTTTACGCCTGGTAGCGTTGCCAATCCGCGGAACTGAGCAATCAGATGGTTCCATTGCCGATCGGTAATGCGAGTCGTGTCCTCGTACCGCTGACCACTTCGCGCCCAGGACATGCCCTCCTGATGCACCGTCTCGTAGCCGACGGGCGCGGTCAACGTGCGCGGCTCTGCCGGGTCGAGGATGCCGAAAAAATCGTCCATCGAAAAGACCCTCGTTTAAAGTTGCGCCTGTAGCGTCATGCTTCCGAAAAATGTGACGCCGAACAGCGCCCGATCGTAATCGGTTTGAATAGTGGCATTCACGCCGTAGCGAGTGACGGTTTTTGCGAGCAATTTGTTGGCCCAACCTTGAATGAGCGGCACGGTCGCCTGACCAACAAAGCCGGTGACGGTTGCGAGGGGCGATCGAGCCCAATTGAGGGTGAACGACTCTGAGTACTGCCCGCCGTCGTTTCCCGTTCCCGTACCGACCATGATCGGCGTGCCGTTTTTGGTCTCGTCGTGAAGCATGCGGTTCCGATTGAACAGCGCCGTGACAGAAGGGGTGTTACCGGCGTCGGTGACGACGCGCGCAATCAGCATGTCGTCGTAGGTGGAGTCGAACGACCAATGGGTCTCAGGCAGGACGCCCGGATTGTAGGCGAGATCGGCCAGGTCTTTCAGTTCCAGCACCGGGGATCCGGCATTGAAGCGCCAACGATAGTGGTAGGTCTTATTGGCAACCGTGCTTTTCGTTCGCGCTGCGAGGTTGAAGTCATTGGTATTCTGCAACGTGCCGCCACGGTGAATGAACTGCTGCGCAGCTGCCAAAACGACCGATCCGACCGAAGACGACAGCGACATTACGCCGCCATTGGAAATAATTTCGGGGAACACCGGATTGTACCCGAATGAATTCGGGTCGCCGCCGATGCCCGCGGCGATAAGCTGGATCGCCTGCAACAGTTGCGTTAGATCGCTGTCGCTAGGCACCAATCCTGCCGCCTGGATGACGGCCAGGATTTCCCGCATCGGGTGCTCGATTGCCTTCCCCGGCGGGACCGCGCCCTTTTGCCCGGCTTGAGGATTACCGTCAAAGTAGGACGGTTCCGGGTTTTCGATCGACGGCGTCGAGTTAAACGGCGGCAGGTACTTCATGGGTCACACCCTCGGGTTAGGAATAGTTGAAGATCGGCCGCGTCCATGCCGGCGCGAGCCGTCGGAACAGGCATTCCAGCGCGGTCGCTTCGTCAAAATCCGAGAGTGGATCGACCCCGCATTCAGAAATGCCACATTCGAAATAGTCGACCGCCACGCCTTCGACGTTGACGATCCAAAAATATTCAATATGGCCGCCCATCTCGTCGGACCCGCCACAGTCGGACACGCCACATGTGAAGGAACTCGGCTCATCGATCGAAATCGTGTAGCCGGCCGATGCCGCCAGGTTGACAAAATCGGCGAGCGTAATTGTCCCGGTCGACCTGATTTTCAGGAGAAGGGCGCGAAGCCTTTGCGCACGCGTCTGCTCGCCGGCAAGGCAAGGGTCGGGAAGGCCGTATTCACTCTCCCAATCGTCAAGACTGTCGACAAGCGTCGAGGCCGTGGAGTCGAGGCCAATCGTATAGATTCGCCGGTAGAGGGTGACGAAATCACCGGACAGCGCGCGCAAGAATGCGCCCAACCGGGAATTTTGTTCGAACGCGGCGCCGTCGGGAGAGCGCCAAGCGCCGCCCGTCGGCAACAGCCCATACATTGAAGATGCGACATCGTCGATCGCGGGATCGCTCAACGCATCCGCTGTGTTGGGATACGGCCCCGAGAAACCTGCAGGCTTGAGCGCCAGGAGGGCGGTGCGCGGCTCACCCGGAAATAAAGGCGGTCGGGTCATAGGTAGGTCACCGTCCCAAGCACGGGATATTGACCGCCGGTAAAGACCACGTCGGCGGCGGGCGACACGAGGACATGACGATCCTCACCGATTGCCGACGAAATTGCTTCCGAAATCCACGACCTCGACAAAACAAACGCCTCGATCGCGACCCCAGGGCGGGACCGCTCAAAAAGCATGGCCCGCAACGAGGTCTCAATTCGATTGCGCACCTCAACGCTGTCGATCCCGAGGCCGGAAATTGTGATCGCAAGCGGTGCCGAGATCGGCGCCGACACAGCAAGCCCGGCTCTAATGAGGCGGCGGGCGGCTATCGCGTCGAATACCGCGTCGACGTCGCCGGCGGTCGGAATGAAGTCGGGCCGACCGGTAAAGAGGAACCACACCCCAACTGTGCCGGGACCGTTCGCAAATGGCCATGCCCACGCTTTGACAACGCCGGGAATAGCGAGCGCGAATTGCTCATAATCTGAATAGGCGCCACCTTGAGGAGGGCGACGTTTGCGATCGAGGACGCGCGCGCGCAGCGCTTCATCACTCTCGACGTCCGCCCCACCGCCAAGGCCAACTGAGCCGACTGTCGCTTGTGCGCCGATGGTCGGATAGAGCGCCTGGTCGACGAGGGACAGCGGCTCGTCTGGCGCGCGGTTGGTTGCCACCCCAGTTGCTTCGGCGTGCACGAGCAACGTCAATTGGCCGTTGCCCTGCGCCCTGGCCTCACCGGACGTGCGATAGGTGAAGCCGCCCGAGATAAAGGTGATGCCGGCCGGATAGATCGCGCCAGCGGTTCCGGTCGTCAAGATGAACCCGGTTGCGGAAGCCGCCGGCTTTCGCGCAAGACCAATCTCATAGGCCTGCCGTTCAAGGTGGCGTCGATCCGCCGTCGAGGCAAAGATCTGCCGATAGATGTACTCGGCGCGTAATTCGACCAGCTGGATCGCCATTGCCACGACTTTGGAGAACACCGAAAGCGTGTTCGGCCAGACGAGAGCGTCGGTGCCGGGCAGTTCGCGCCTCAAGTCGCCGCGAATTGCCTTGGAAATCGCGTCAAGTGTTCGGGGAAGAAACCCGGATGCCATTCAATTCGCTCCAAAGGATCGAGAAATTCGGCGCAACAATCACCGCCCCTGCGCGGTCTGTCAGAGTGACGGTGAGGTCGAGGCGGTTTCGGGTCGGGTCGGCAGTAGCGGTAGCCGTGACATTGGCGACGGCGCCTTGACCAACTAGAACCTCACAAGCCTCAATCGCATAGGCTTCAGCCAACCGCGGGACCACATTGGCGTCGACCGTGCGGCGCGCGAGTAACCACAGCTTGGAGCCGATCGCCGCCTCGCCCGTTACCGCTTCGAGGTCGAAGCTGTCACCCGGCCAGCCGCGGTTTTGATCGCCGTCGCGCAGTTCATCGGGCAACGCACGCGCATCCGTCATCAGGCAGATGAGCACTGCCGTTTCCAGCATGGCGCAAGCACGCAGGCCGCCGCGATTGTCGATCTCGCCAGCGTCGGCGACGGCAAGATCGCCCATCACGCCATCCCAAACAAGATCGGGCGACAGCGACGGAAGCCGGTCAGAAAATTGAGGAATGATGCGCATTGCCGGCTCTAGTGAGAGTGATGATTTGTATTGCCGCCGTCGTCGATAATCGTTCCGGTTGCATGAATGTCGCCATTAACTTCAACGTTGCCGTTGATGGTCAAATTCATATTGAAGGTCCATCCATCGCTGGACAGCACAACCTTGTTGCCGGTGTTGTCATACATGGCCGCCTCGCCGACGCCGATTTCTGGCACCCGCCCCGGATCGGCTGCGGCCATCACCATGCCTTGCTCACGGCGGCCACCTGGCGCGATCAGATAGCCGACCGAACCGGCGTGCGGCCGCGAGTGGAAGCCGTGAGGCTCATGCCAAACCAAATCCTCGAACCGCTCGCCCGCCATGCCTGTGCCGGTAACGAGCAGTTGGCCGTTTTCGTAACGTGTGCTTTCAATCCGCACGCGGACCAACTGACTGGTAAACGCGCTCATCCATCTTTCCTATGTCGTTGGCGCCGAGAGCGACGTTTCGACGTCGGGTGTTGCCCAGGCCGCCGCACTCGCTTCGCCCGCCCCGGCGGCCGGCGCCTCGCCGCCAAGAGCGCGCGGATCGCAAAGTGTAAGCTCGGCGCGGGTGCCAGGGCCGCCGGACGGGATTGCCTGCGTAAGGCGCACGCTTTTGATCGCCATATCCTGGTTGATGTAAATTCGGGGATCCGCAACCGAGATCAGATAGTGCGGCCGAAAGATCATCCCGCCGGCGTCACGCCACCCCGACACGGTGATTGAGGCCTCGCGCGAAAATCCGGCCGCGCGTTTGATTTCCCGCTCGGCGCGCTCTTTTAGCTTCTGAGCCGTCGTCTCACTCTCATGCACGATGATACGAGGGCGGCGGCGGCGCACGCTGGAATCCTTAGAGCGACCTTCCGGCTGCAGAGCGGCGCTATCACTGCCTCGCGACGACTGGCCGCGGACGATGACCTCGTCGTGACGGCCGCGCTCAGTGAGCTTGGCTGAGGCCGCGATGATGTTGCCGCCGGTGCCGATGGTGAGGGCGCCGGCGTGCCGGCCGCGCGGCCTGACGGCAATCTGCGCCTTGCCATTTTCGTCATCGTAAATGAAAGCCCGATGCGACCGCGCGAGTGGTTCCATGTGATAAAACCACGACCGGCCGGGATTAATGAAACTGGCCGGCTCTATCGGAAAGGCCTGGTCTGCCTCGACGCCAACACCGGCGGTGTCGAATTCCTTGGCGATAGCGTCGAGGCTCTTTTTCTTTACAAACCCGGTCGGGTGATCGACGGAAGCCTCGACGAGGTCAACCGTGCGGGACACGACGGAAATCGAAACCGAATGGCTGCTTTCGTCATGTGACGGCGCCACGTCGCGCACGTACCCCGTAATGACAAGATCACCGCTTGCCTCGACGGTGCATTCCTTGCCCGGCTCAACGGGGAACGCTCCGCCGAGGTCCGAAATTGTCAGGCTTGCCGTCCGCGCCGCCTGCTCGACCGAATAGTCGATCGAAATTTCCGACCATCCAGAAAAGGCCAGGCCGCCGATTGTGACGGTCAATGTCTCAAGCGGATCGCGGGTCATCGGCTTAGCGCCTCGAAAACAACCGGAAGAAAGGCCGCGGCCGCAGCGCGGTTGCGCGCTACGATCTCGCCGGCGCGATTGGCATCACCGTAAAGGTCGTGAGCAGCACGGATCGCCGAGAGGGACACGCCCGTCTCGACCATAACAAGCGGCGCGCGGTTTGCCGCGATGCGAGATAGTTCAAGCGCCGCCTGGCCCGTAAGTCGCGACAGCCATTCGAGCGCGTCGACGCCCAACATACCCGCCGCCTCGATTGCAGGCGTGGCAATCCGCGCAAGCTCGGCACGCGCGGTTGATGCATCTTGCTCGGCGGCATAAGTGCCCCTGGCGCTGGCGACCGCCATCGCCGCAGTCAAGCACACGATGTCGCTCGCACGCATCCTGTCGCCTGCAGGATCACCCAAACGGGCATCGACTTCGAAAGAGAGCAAGGGGCGAAGCAAGTCGGCATCGCCGTGCAAGGCAACCGAACGCCATGCCGACAGCAAGGCGGCGACAAAATCGGCTGGATCATCGGCAAAATTGGCAGCCTTCACAGAGAGCGCCGCAACCGCTTGCGAGGCGCCCCGCGGGGCGTCCTGCGCAAGCACGATGGCGGCGACCGATTGCGCGCGTGTCGCCGCAGCCATTGCCGCGGCTGCTTCGCTGTTTGTGACCGGCATTTTAGTCAGTTGCCCCCAAAGGCGCGCGAAAGGATACCAACGCCGGCAGCCGCTATATCGGCGATGAAGCCGACGCCGCCCTGAAAGGACGGGACAGAACCGAGTCCGGCTTCAATGAACACGATGTCGAAAGCGACATGTCCGGCCAATTGCCGGTTGCGCGATAGCCGCCACTCTGAAACGCGCGCGGACAGCGGCTTGAGCATCGGCAAGACGAGAAGTCCGGCGCCCTTGCGATCCAGTACGGCGGCGAGCGCCAAGGCTTGTGCATCCGCAACATCGCCGGCGACATAAGCGGTAATCTCAAAGAGGCGCGGGTCTCGCCCCATATCCTCAATCACGCTGCTTTCGCTGTAAGCGATAGGCGATATAGACAAGCGCCGTGCGCCGGCAGCGCCCTCGACGTCGACTTTGAATGAGGAACCCCGGAAAGAAGCCGGGCGAAACGCAGCAAGCCAATCGCGCGACATTATTGTGCCCCTCCCGCAACGTCACCGCCGGATCGACCGACATCGGCGTTGACGCCGCCACCCCCGGCAACGCGCGCGTTGACCGTTATCGACCCGACGCTGTTTCGGAACGACGCCGCCGCACGGGAACCGAATTGCTCGGCCATCCCGTTGAGCATGCGAGCGAAGACCGATCCAGCTTCATTGCCGAAACTTTGGCCGCCCGTTGTGCCCGCGTCATTGATCGCTCGTGCGGCTTGCGTGATCGCCTGCCCGGCATCCGTGCCGCCGGTGGAAAGCGCCATTTCGATTTCATTGGCGATCGCGTTGTGATCCTTGCGAAGCGCCGACATGGACGCTTCCTCGGTTTCCCGAAACGACGGTGCCGGCACGGATGGCTGTGACGGCGACGGCCGCGAAGTGAGCGACGCGGCAGCCGCTTTGACATCTTGCCGCCGGTCGGGCCAAGCGCTCGGGTGAGTTTGGGCAGGCGCATCGGGGTAGGCGCCATCCCAATCGGGAAGCTTGATCGGGTCGGAATCGGTTGGCGCCGCGCGCCTCTCTTGCAGGCGAGATCGCGCGGCACCGGCCTGATAGGCGTCGAACTTGCGATCAAAGGCCGACCTTGCCACGAGCGGAGGCCCATCGCGCGTTTCAGGAATTGGCCCCTCGAGCGGCAGCCCCGACTTATCTTTTTTCAGAACCGGCGTCGCCGCCGTTTCAGCGGGCGCCGGGCGATCCTTGAGCTTACCATATTCATCGATCGCGCGGCGCTGCTCGTCAGTGCGGAAGCCGCCGCGCCATGCCATGCCGTCCTTTTCATCCTGGCCGTGTGTGATGCCCCACCAACTGCGCGCGGCAAAACCTTTGACGCCGCTTTGTTCAAGGCCGGCGTTTACGGCCATCCCATAGTCAACGCTATTGGAGACGTAATCCATGGCGCCACCGACAGGCGCCGCGGCAGCCCCGCCAACTGATGTTTTGAACCGGTCCCACGAGGCCGACATGCGGTCGATCTTCGATTGGTTATCCTCAAGCACGCGCCCGAGGTCGCGCATCACGGAACCGTCGACTTTGGAATTGTTGACCGCGTCGATAAAGCGTTGATAGCTGTCGGCGCTGGTCATCAGCGATTGCATGCCGAGACGGAATTCCTGATCGGTAAAAAGCAGCGGTAGCTTGCTAAGGTCGCCGTCGATTGCCTCTTTGGACAGCCGCACGAATGCCGCAAGCGTGTCCTCGCCGTTCTTCTTTGCCGCGGCAAGAGAGTCGCGAAGGTCGATGCCGAAGTCGGCAAACTTCTTGCCTGTGTCGGAACTGTACATCTTGCCGAAAATGTTCTGCGCCTGCGTCGCCGCCGCGCCCGCCGAGCCGGTGTCCTCGCGAATGGTCTGCAGCACCGCGACCAGTTTTTTCAGGCCTTCCTCGCCCTCGTAACCGAGGGAAGCGAACGAATTGGCAAGCTCAGGAATAAAGGACGCCATGTCCTTTAGTTCGAACTGGCCCTCCTTGCCCCCGGTGACCATGATGTCGAAAGCGCGCTGCATTTCGCTCGCCTCGATCTTCAGGGCGCTTGCTGCCTTCTGTGCCGTGTTGGCGATATCGCTGGTCGCAGCGCCGGCGGCCTGCGCCGTCGCCAATACCGACGGCATGAAATCCATCGCCTCGGACAACGACATGCCGGACGAAACGAGCGTGTCGACCGCCTCGACCGCCTGATCGATCGGCAACGCGAATTGCTTCGCACTGCGCTGGATTGTATCGAATGCACCCTTGGTTTCGGCGGCGCTCGCATCGGCAGTGATGCCGATCCTGGTCATGCGCCGCTCAAGTTCAGCGAAGTCGACAAAGGCCTGCTTGGCGCCAAAGGCGAGCGCGGCCGGCGCGGCATAGCGCAACAGCATGCCATGCATATCGCGAGCGCCAGCGGCGATCATGCTTTGGCTTCGGTTGAATGCCTTGGCCTTACGATCGACCTTGTCGAGGTGACCGGAAAGCTGACTAAACGCGGCCATCGAGCCGAGCTTAGACGACAATCGGAGGATCGCCTCGATCGTGCGATTAGACATGTCTGCGGTTTTCCCAGGCTGCGGCGCGATTGCCGTATGTCAAGATCTCGTCGAAGGTCAGGCGCCCGACTTCGTCGAAGCCTTTTCCGAATCGCCAGAGGAGTCGGTCAGCTGCTTCCTCGACGAGCGGGCAGAGACGAAAAAATCGCGGATCGCTTCATGCACCGCGATCGTATCGGCCAGGTCGAGAACCGCCAGGTCGGCGGCGCCGGACGGCTCTTTAACGCACCGCTCGGCATATTTGGCGACGACGTCGTGATGCCGCACAAGCACCATGCGTTGATCGCCAATCGGCTGCCATTCTTCGATTTCGCCGAGATCGACAAAATCCTGCCACCGCGGACCCCGGAACTGAAGCACCGAAACGGGCTTACCCGTTTCGGTGTAGGTGCGCGACAGCGCAACCGTAGCGTCACCCATTAGCCGATTTTCCTGTAGCTTTCGGCCATGATCCCGACGCCCGAGACCTCACCATTGACCCGGTTTGATGCCGGTTCGCCGGTGTAGAAGGCCTGGGTATAGAGGTGGATGATGCCCGTGAATTCCTCGACGATCGTGACGTCTCGGCGGGCATCGCCCATCATCGCCGCAAGGTCGACGCCCTTGTCAGCGAAGTTGATTTCTGCGCGCGGCGCCGAAGGCGTGACGACACGATCGGGGCTGCCGTCCTGGTTGACTATGCCCTCGACCGAACTGGTCGCCGGGTAGCACGTGAATGTGCCGCGCAGCGACATGTTGCGGCCGCTGGAATCGCGAAATTTCATCACGCCGCCAAAATCTTTTCCGGCCATTGGCTGGACTCCTCGGGGTTAGTTTCGAATTGGGGGAAAGGCGAAGGCGCGTTCCGCCGGTCGCTAGACCGGCGAAAACTGCGAATAGACGACTGCGTTGGCGGCGATGACGTCGAGCGGGTTGACGACGTCGATCGGCGCGTAGATGTCGACCCGGTTCGGGTTGTCGATATTGCGCTTGACCTCGATAAGCTCGGCGGCCTTCACGGCGTTTTCCAGAACACCGGTCATCACCATGCGCTGATAGGAATGCATGAACGTGGCCTTGATGTCGGCGGGCGTCGAGATCGTGTGCAGGTTGCCGGGATTGTCGTCAGCGACTGCCTTTTGGCCGTGCTCGATCGTGAGATCGGTACGGAAAAGGCGCAGCGCATAAACAAGCTGGCCGATCTTCTGGACGTCGCGGAACGTCGTGTCGGGAACGCCATTGAACGTGCGCGATGTGGTGACGATCTTGTCAATCACCACATTGCCGCCAGTGTTGACTTTCCAAGTCGACAGGCCGGATCCGAGGAAGGCGTCGCGGGTCGCGAAATCGAGCCACCCGGCGCGGTCGCGGGGCGGCAGCAAGCCCTCGACCACAAGTCCCGTCTGATTGCGGGAAACGTTACCTGTCGCACCATCGGACAGCCAGGGCACAATGCGGGCAACAAGGCCGGCCGCCCATTGCCAAACCGGGTTCGGCGCATTCGACGAGGCGATGATCGGAATAACCGACAGATGCCGGCTGTCACGCGCGAGGCCGTGCGTCGTCAGGTTGGCGATCGAGTCGGACAGCGGATAGAACACATGACCGTAAATCTGCCGGTTCCATGCCCAACGCCCGGAAGTGTCGGACAAAAGCGTCGCATAGCGGCCGACGTTGGTCGCGTCCGAAAACGGGCTGACGATCCAGTCGAATTCATCGTCGCCGAGTGCTGCCAGGCCAGCGCTAAGGTCGGGCGTGCCGGCGCCAGCGGTCGCCCCGAGCGTTGCCTTGCCGGAAAACACGTTTGAACCGTCGAGCACCGGAATGTTGATGTCGATCCCGTCCATGACCGCGCCGGCATGGCGCGGCGTCAGGGTCACAACGCCGAGCGCCGAGGTCGCGGTATAAGGCAGGCTGGCGCCGGTGAGCGCGTTGAAATACGCATTGATCTTGGCGGCGATCGCGGTCGCGACGGCCGCTACTGTGTCACCGGATGCCACGGTTACCATCAGCGTCTCACCGGCAATCTGGATTGCGCCGACCCCGGCCGACGGCGCGGAGTCGATCGTGATCGTGCGGGTGCCTTTGGTCCCGGTTTCGGGGACGGCGAGGATCCAGATTTCCTGCGCGGGCGCGTTGCGGCGGGCCATCCGAACCATGTCATCAAGCATCGATCCGGCACCGGCGAGGCGGCGCGCCTCGGCGATCGTCGGGCAGGGCGTCGGCGTGTTTGCGGCAATGACTGCGCCGGCCGCGAGCGCATGACCGATCAGGAGCAGGCGCGAGCGGTTTTCGAACTGTCCGCCGGAATTGACTTCGAAAGCGACGATCGGGGCAATGATGTTGCCGGGGATTTGGTTGAACATGTGGTCGAGCCTCACTTGCGGTTAAGGGCGGCACGCTTCGCGGCGGGCCGGTCGGTTGTCGGTTTGACCTCGACAATGTCGCCATCATCGAAAAGCCGGCGGTAATAAAGTTTGGCCAGGTCGGCCGCGATGCCTTCGGCCGGAATGGGGCGGTTGTCTCGATCCGGCATCGGGATCAACAGACCGGGGCGCGCCGGCGCATAGAGTTTTGTATTGGCCATATCGGCTATCACTCCATATTGGCGGTAAGGCCGACATCCAAAGCCGGGTCGGCGAAATCAACACCAGCGAGCGGGGTGCGCGTCACGGCGTTGAAATGCGCCGCAAGCACTGTGAGCTTGTTCCGTGCCGGCGACCCCGATGGCAAAAGGGCCGCCAGCGTCTTGAGCGGTTCCGGCATGCCGGCCGCGTCGACGAACACGTCATCCGGCAGGCTCAATTCGAAACGCATGGTTACCCGGTGCCATCTCGCGCCAAGCTGCGGAATGGCAAACGTTTCCTCGGTCACGCGAACAACGCGCCGGACGAAGCGGCGGAACAACCACCCGCGCTCGTCGTATTGCAGAAGGCGGCGAACTTGGCCGCACAGCGCCGCGAGCACGAGACGGGCATCCCAATCGTCGGCCGGCATTGCGTCGGCGAACGGCTCGCCGGCCTCGTCGGTCGAGGCGACCGCGAGTTCAGCGATGATTTCAAGTGTAGACGTCGCCTCGGCATCGTCGAATGAAGCGGCCTCGCCGCGCATCACGGCCGCACTATCGGCCGTAAACAACGCCAGGACGGGCGTGAATTTCGCTGTCGGATCGAGATCGTCGATCCCGACAAGCCGACTGTCGAATACCTTATGACCGGCGAGCGTCGGATAAGGCCCGTCCGCGTCAAGTGCCGATTTGGGGCACAGCACCTCAAGAGCGGCCAGACGGGCGGCTTCAGCGGCGAGCATGTAGCTTATCCGTTCGCGATCGAGGCGAGGCCGAGAATGGCGTTTCCGATACCGTCGGGATCACGCGATACGACCTCAAACAATTTGCGGGAACCATCCGGGTCGCGCAGGATCCTGTCGCCGATCGCGATCTCGCCGGCAAAGCTGGTCGAGCCGTATATTTCTGGCGACCTATTGAGCATGCGATCGCCAGCCTGTCCGATAGTTGGCCAGGCACGACGGCGAGCGGCAAATTCCGTGTCCTGGAAAAACGCGACAACGATCGGCTGCTCGGCGCGGGTTGCCGACGGCGCGCCGGCGCCGTGCGGCCCCTTGGCTCGATCCTGCGGCTTGAGGGTCGCGGCCTCGCCATGCACCGCGTCGACGGCGTGTCGGGCGAGCATGGCGAGGTGCGCGAATTCACTGGTCACGTGCGGCTCTTAGAGCGTGTCGCCGAGAGCCACTTCACCAGCAGTTGCAGCCGAGAGCGCCGCCGCCGTGGCAAAGCCAAAGAGCACGGCGCCGGCCGCAGTCTTGGTGAAATTGCCGTTGGTGGCGTTGTAGTAGACCTTGTCGCCAATGGCCCATGCCTCGCCGGCCACCTTGACCACGCCGAAAACACCGTTGCGGACAATCGCGACGTCGACGCCATCGGCAGCGGTGGCGGCGGCAAAGCCACGCAACGAGCCGACAGCGACAGGCTGACCGGAGACGACGCCGCCCGCGGGCGCCGGGATGGTGATGGAATTGCCGGGCTGGATATAGTTCTTCATCGAAGTTTCTTTCGACAATGCGGCCGCGGCCGCGAGATTGATGGGACGGGGTGTAGGGCGGGCGGCCCGCCTTGAGCCGCCCGGCTTGTCGCTAATCGGCCCGCTTATGCGCCGGGGTTCTTGTAGCCGCCGCGATAGTCGATGGCGCCGACGCCGAAATCGTGCTCGACGGTCATGCCGATGCCCTGGGTTCCGAACGGCTCGTCGAAGCGCACACGCGGCGCCGAATAGCCGTCGAGATAGCCCCACTGGTAGACCGCCGCATCCTCGGGATTGGCGAACAGATACCAGCCGTTGCCGGAAAGCTCAGCCGCGACGACCGGCGTCAGGGTCCCGACGAACGGGTTGACCTTAACCGAGTCGTTTGCGGCGATCGGCGCCACATACTGCAGCGCCTCGGTTTCCTTGTCGGGCGAGACGAGCAGAATGCTCGGCGTTACATTGAGCGTCGCGCCATCGAGTCCTTTCTGCTTTCGCATCGCAGCCTGCCCGGCGCCGATCGAGGCGACGGAAATCGCGGCGCCTGCGCCGGCAAGGTTGGCATGGTCGACATGGAACACGACCTTGCCATCGGCAAGCTTTGTGTTGGCCGACAGCATCATCGCGTAGAAGGTGATTTCCTCGAACCGCGAAACGGTGCGCCCATAACCGCCGAAAATATCGGCGATTGCGCCGAGCCGGTCATTGACCAGCATTTGGCGCGAGATACGCAACCCCTTGGCATAGGGCACGACGGCAATCTGCTCTTTGCCTTCGCCGAAGGTGCCGAATTTGATTTCTCCGGCTTCGGTCAGCTTTTCCAGCATTGGGAATTCGCCGATACCGACGGCGGTATGCGGGCGGAAATCCATGAAATCGCGGCGCCGCGAGACTTGGCGATAGGTCGGATTCGCCAGCGCATAACGACGCTCAAGCGTCACGTTGATGGCATCGGAGAAAATCGCCGGGAAGTCGCTTGCGGTGTGGAAAGCTCGCGAAAGAACCTCTTCACGCTCCCGAACGGTGCGGATTGCGCCGCGATAGTCGATCGCCGCGCCGGCAAATTCGACGGCGTCGCGGAACTCCATGAAGCCGCGTGCCATTTCAGCGCGGTCGCCGGTCGGCGCTTCACCGCCGAGGCGGAACGCCAAGGCGGCAACGATGCCGGCGCGGCGGGTTTCTGCCTGGTCGCGGATAACACGGCCGGGTTCGGTGCGGACCTGTCGCGAACGCGAAACCATTTGATCCCAAGCACGACTCCGGAACTCTTCGACAGAGGTCCCATTGCGCACGGCCTGCTCGATATCGCCGGCGTCCATTTCGGCATCGCGACCGAGCGCCATGATGTCAGCGGCGCGAGCGGCGTCACCGGCAGCCGGCGCCGGCGTGGTGGCAGGGTCGGTGTCATCCTCGTCGGCCATTGCGTCGATCGCGGCGCGGGTCGCGGTAATTTCGGTAAGGATGGCCTGATGTTCCGCCTCGATCGAGCGCGCGGCCTCATCGGTCGTGTCGTCTTTGATCTCGGCAAGCTTCGCGGCCGCGCGGGTTTCGAGGTCCCGCAGCTTCTTAAGCAGCTTCTTCATTTTCGGATTGCTCCTGGTTGACGCCTTGCCCAAAGGCCGGGTTGAGGGCAGTTGGCTCGCGAGGCGCGTGCTTTAGCGGGCCGTTTCGAGGGCACGCATTCGCATGCGGATGCGTCGCGCCTCATTCTGGCCGGGCAGTGCCCGGAATTCGCAGCGGAAGGTTTCCGCTTTGTCACTGCGGACTTGAGCGCCGACGTCGAAAGGAACCGTGACGAAAGAAATCTCGAACGGTTCCCAGTCGACGACGCGCCAAACCTGCGGATCCTTGCTCTTGTCGACTTCGATTTTCAGCCGGCGATAACCGACTGAAAGCGATCGGAGGAACGGGCGCCCATCGGGGCCGAGGTCGGTTGCCTTGCGGAAAGCGGCGTCAGACTTTTCGTCAACGCCCTCCTTTGGAAAGCGGATCGTCGCGCGGCCTTCGCCCTTTTCGATCCATGCCCGCTCGACGACCGCGAGCATGCCCTGAATCCCGCTATGGCGATCGTGACTGTCAAGAACCGGCGCGCCGGAATTGAGCCGACCTAGCCGCACCGCCTTATCGGAAACGACCAATTCCTCGACGTAGCGCTGGCCGCTCATCCAGTCGAAACGGTCGCCGGCCGCGCCGGTTGTCCATGTCACCTCGATTGTGCGTGTCTCGGCATTTACAGACGTAATCGCCGCCGCCCGCGTCTCGATCGGCAGGTCGCGATTGCCGTCACTCATCTTCGTCGGCCTTGCCGTTTCCGGTTTGCTTGCCATTGTCAGGCGATCCTTTCATTGGCTTGCGCGCGTCGATATCGAGCGCCAGTCCGGCGCCGTCGCGCTGTTTGTCGATCGTTTCGTAAAACGCTGCAGTATCCTCGACGACCTTGCGCCAGTCGCGACCCCAAGCGGCGATGAATTCCTGTGGCGAGGTTCGACCCGCGCGCACGGCCAGAATGTCGGCCTCAAGATCCTTTTTCGGATCGATAGGCTCGACCGCCGGCATAATGTGGTCGATCGGATAGCCGTCACGGCGGCGTTTAAGTCTGCCGTGGAAAACAGCGCGGTGAATCAGCCGGCGATGCACCGGCGCAATCAGCTGCGGGACGGCGACCGTCCATTGCACTTGCTCGACCAGCCGCCGAAACTCGATCTTGCCGGCGCGGAGGCTGGAATAATTCGCCTGGCGCAGGTCACCCGTGAGTTGGTCATAGGTAATGCCCGCTCCGGCGGCCATAGCCTGCATGGCGGTCATATAGACCTCACCGAACGCCGTCTGCGATGACGGGCTGGCGAACGTGATCTCGCCGTCCCCGATGTCGGCCAGCATGCCAGGCTCGATGCGGGTCAGCTTTTTACCGTCCGTGTCATCCTTGTTTTGCCTGGCCAGCGGCGACATGCCCCCTGACGTGCGACGGATAAATCCGGCAAAGCACGCCTCGGTGCGCGCCTTGACGAGCGTCGCCTCGATCAAGTCCTGCACTTCGCGCGCATTCAACAGGATTGAAGCGAACCATGGAACGCCGCGGACCTGGCCAAAGCGCAGCGGCCGATAGATATGGCTGAGGTCCGACCAGGCCACGAAATTCGATTGGACCGCATTGAGGCCCAACTCGCTCGGGTGATCTTCGAACAGATGCAGGCCTTCGCGGCGACCCAACACACCCATTTGAACGCCGAGGCGAATTCGGCGCCCTGCCTGCACGATCGCCGCCGTATCCTTCGACGTGTCAATGGAATCGCCTTCGAGTCCCTGCAGTCGGAATGGAACGGTTCGCCCGGCGTCGGCCAACGGAATGTCGACATAGCGAACGACCGTATCGCCGCCCTCGATCATTGATCGAACCGTCAACGCCTGAATGCCAGACCAGTCGAGGAAGCCCTCGACATCGGCCTGCTCGGCCCATTCCTCGAAAACGAGCTTGACCTCTTTGTCGAGCCGGTCGGAACCGGTATTCGGAACCGTCACAATGCCAGTGCCGACGACGTGAGACGTCAGCACGTCGAGCATGCGCTGACCTGCCCAAGAGTCGCGCACAAACTCGCGCGAACGGTTGCGGAGATCGCGCAGCGAGGACCCGATTTCGCCGTTGGCCGACGTAGAGCGACCGCTCCACCCCTTATTGCGGCGGCCGGACTTCGCGGCCGCATAGGCGCGTTCGCCATAGGTGTCTAGCACCTGGCGCGCAGCGACGCGGCGGGCGCCCCACACGGGCGAAATCGCGCCAATGATGCGGTCAAGCGCGTTCATTTAATAACCGCCCTCATACTCGGCAAAGGACACGCCCGGCCGGGCGCTTGCGTCGATTTCCGCCTTGATCACATCGCGCGCTTTGAGCATGTCCCCGGTCGATTGATACTCGACCTCATGCGTCTGAAAGCGAACGCGGCGCGTGCCGCTCGCGATCGCCGCCTCGATACGGTCGAGGTCGCTTTGCGTCCATGCCATCAATATTCATCCCAAAAAGAGTCGCCGCCAGCAGATGCCGTGCGTTCATCGACATCGCCGGTCTCGGCGCCATCGGTGGCAGGCGGCGCATCAGGCCGGTTAGGTTTCTGTACCGCCAGCGGTTGCGGCGAAAACAGGTCAGGTCTTTTGACGACTTCCGGTGCGCAACGCTCCGACGCGAGCGTCGCCCATTCATCGGTCGTCATGCGCGAGAGGCCGAGATAATCGGCAAGTGCGTCGTTGTAGATCGTGCAGTCGAGGAAGTGGTTTTCCTCGCCGGCGCGGACTTTCCAGACGCGGCGGACGCGACCGCGGAAATTCTCGTTCGCCAGATATTCCGACGTGATTTGCCGGAAATAGACCTCGTCGAGCCAAGTTCCGAAATGACAGTAGCCGGAAGGATCGCGCTCCTGACCGGCCTTCATGCCTTCCTTGCGCAGGTCGTCATAGTGCGCGCCTTTAAGCGGCCAGGTCCCAACGCCCCATACATGAACGCCGTTGCGGATCCGCTTGCCGTTGAAATCGATATCGACTGCCGTGCCGGTGCCGAGCGCCGGGCGCGACCATCCGTCAAGACCCTTGAGGGCGAAAGCACCGTTGCGCCCGCGAACCCACGTATAGACGACATGGCTGCGGAAACCGGAGTCGACGCCGAACGCGTCGACCCGGCGGTATCCGCCATATGCGTCGGGCCAAGCCCGCTCATAGACCTCGGCGAGCTTCAGGAACGCGCCGGCGTGCGGGTCGTTGGTTTCGCCCTCAATGATGCCGGCGTCGACGATCCATTTTTGCCGATCGGGGCCGTAAGCCTTGATCTCGTAGTAAATGCCGCGCATCTGCACATCGGCCGATCCGACCAGAATGAGGCCGAGCGGCGGGATATGGCCGCGCGTCATGTCCGACTCGCGGCGCTCCATAAGCCGAACGTGATCGGGCGCGTCGCCGCGGACCTCATACGGCAGGCCGAGCCATAGGTTATAGAAGGCCTTCAGCTTGAGCGGATCGCCGTTTGCCTCGACGAATTTGCGGGCGATTTCATCCCACGGCACGAGCGGCGACGACATTGCGCAGAAATGATAGCTGCGCCCCACACCCGGCCGCGTCGCCGTCGGGCGGTATTCGCCAGCGCGATAGACCGCGTTCTTTTCGTGGCCTTCAATGATCGTCCCGCAGCACGGCGTCACATAGTGAGCCTGGTAAGGATGCTCGTCATTGAACCGGAAATGCTTCCTGTCGAATTCGAAAACGAAACGATCGCCGCAGCCGGGGCAGGCTACGTGCCATCGCCGTTGATCGCCGGCGAGATAAGCGGCCTCGATCTTCGACGCGCCCTTGACGGTCGGTGTCGAAATTTTCAGCCGCTTCCAATCGCCAGTCGCCAAAAACGAAATCTGCCGAGCCTCGACCATTTCGATCGGGTCGCCCTGGCCATCGAGGTCGTCGGGATACTCGTCGATCTCGTCGAGGAACGCTTTCTTGATCGTTTTAGACCGGAGGTCGGCCGCCGACGACGCGATCGCCAACGTGAGTGAACCGCCGGCGAACTGCTTCGACGTCGCCGTCGAACCCTCCGCCGACCGGGACGTGACGCCGCGAACCTTTTTCGCCAGCGCCGGCGAGGCCTCGATCGCCGGCTGCAGCTTTTCCTTGTTGAAGTCAGACAGCGCGCCGGACGTCGGCTGCACGATCATCATGCGGCAAGGATCGCGGTCGATCGAATGGCCGGCCGAAATGATCAGGACGGTCGTGAAACCGGTTTGTGCCGACTTCATGACCGCTATTTCGTTTTCGAGCGAATCCGGCCCGAGGGCGTCGACGATCTCGACGCAATGCAGCCCGAGCGCGCGATCCCATCTTTCGTTGGCGCGCGGACCGTCGGGCACGACCAGATTTTCACCCGCCCATGCCGACGGTGGCAGCGGCGCCGGCGGTGTCACGGCAAGCGCCATCGCGCCAGCAATCACCGCCAGGGCGGAACGGGCGAGAGAGATTTTCATTCGTCGGGTATCACTGTCTCGATCGGTCCGGCGCTCTCGGCGGCCTGGCCTTGTGCTGCGATTTGCGAAAGCGCTGCGGCGATCTCGCCGCGCACCTTCACGCTGATTTCCTTGAGCAGGCGCCGCACGCCCGCGACGCCTTCCCGGCTGACGACAGCAGCGATCTCGTCGGCGTAGCGCGCGAGGCCGTCGAGGTCGCGTGCCAGCACGATCCCGATTGCCGCCGCGGCCGCCTCGATCCCGTGCTCGCCTTTGATCGGCAGCACCGCCCCTTGCCGCTCGGCGAGGTCGAGCGCCTTGAGACGGGCGTCATACTGAGCGCGTTCAGTCTGCGCATCACGCATTGCCGCCGAATTGTTGGCGGTCTCTTTGCGGGTTTCTGCCGCGTGTTCCTTAACCGCGTCGCCGGTTTGGCCGACGGCGCGGTCAAAAGATACAAGCTCGACCATGCGCGATTTGCCGTCGCGCCTCGTGGCAATCTTGCCATCGCTCTCAAGTTGGTCGACCCGCTTGGTGATGGCGGCGCGGGATACGCCGCGCCGGCGAGCAAGCTCGGCGCACGTCACCCAAACGCCGCCGCTGTCGGCTTCGTTTGGATCCATGCCTGCGGTTGCCTTTTCTGTGTTAACCGGCCGCCGTGGTGTTAACCGTGTTAACCCAAGTTTCGGGCAGCCTCGCTAGCGATATCTCGGGGTCGCCCCGGCCCGCTAGGGGCAGGGGTGCGGGAGGGACCCACCGACCCCCTGCCTCCTGTCTGCCTCGGGAGGTCAGGGCAGGAGGCGATCAATCTCATGAAGGACGCGAGGCGCAAGCGCCTCGTCGATCACTTCGGCGAGCAGTTCCAGATAGACAGCATCGTTGTTCGTGATGTCGTGCGCCGGGTTGGGGCCGAACAGTTCCCGAATGGGAAGCCTACTCGATCCCTCGCGCAGCATCACGCCAACGTGCCCCGAGTCCATCTTCGCAATGAAGGCATGGCGGTACGATCCGCGCAGCCTCACACGCACACCCTTCGACGTTTGCGTCGCACCGAGCTTGTGAAGCGGTATCCACCCGGATCGCACCACGACGTCGGACGTATTGCCGCCGGCGTTGAACCTTGCGCTCGTGCGCTCACGAATAACTTTCTGCGGCAGTTTCAACCGCGGTGCGGCACGCTTGAGATAAGCGGTGCGCGCCATTTGGGTTGCACGCTTGCCGGCCCGCGCGAAGGCCTTCGCCTTGATTTCGCCAGGTAGCTTACGAAACGCGCGCGACAGCGCCAGATATTCGGAAGCGTTGGCAATAATCACGGGCGAAGGCCTCGGCAGTTGTGGCGGTTTTGGCCGCCGGCTTCATGGCGAACCTCATCGGTTAGCATGCGAACACCGCCCCGCGCCTTTCGCAAAGGGCGCTTACTCCCTTCGACCCGTCGAGCAGATCACGTATTGGGATGGCGACTAGGCAAAGAAAAACCCGCCGGGCTGTTTTGCCGGGCGGGTCGCTTCTGCCTTTTGGTGCGTGACAAGTAATGCTCAAAATTCCGTCCGCGCGTCAAGCCGCTTTTGCGGCCGGCTTCCTTCGCCTCCTTGCCTTTGATTTCGCTACGCTTTCCGGCAGTCCATTTGACGGCGAAACGGCCGACAGGTCGGGCAGAATTCGCCCGCGTCGCGAATCTGTCGAGCGCTCGGGCGAATCTCCCCACGGCTGCACAGGCCAATCGACCGCCTGAAGCTCAACCGTTTCGAGCGTGCCGTCGAGTTGATCGTACAGCATGCACATTGCGGCACAGAAGATTTCATATTCTGCGCGGGCCACCATGACCGGCACCGGGTCGGGCGCGAAGCGCGCTTTACGGTATGCACCAGCCGCGGGGCGCTGCAGGCGCGTCGACCAGCCGTCGACCTCGGTCGTTTGCACCGCGATCCGATCGCTTCCGTCGGCATCCTCGCCGACCACGGTGCGGACGTCGCGGCGAACAAACCAGCGATGGCGACCGTTCGGCCAGACCTCGAATTCCTTTACCGGCCGATGCGAAAGACGCCAGTCGGGCACAAGGCCGAGGATCGCATGACGCACGACCAGGACGTCGGGCCGAGCGCGAAAATGCATTGCGCCCTCATTGTCCGAAACAGTCGCCTTGATCAGCGCGTCGCCGACGGCGCGGCTTGCCAAGGCCTCGTCGATCTCTACCAGTTCCGGCATGGGGTGCCATCCTTCCGGCACGTCGACGGTGCATTGCGCCAAGCTGGAAACCGCATCGGCGATAAGCAGGGCATCGGCGTGCGGCCAACCAACCTGATCGAACGGAATGCACCCGAACCGGTTAGGCTGCCTGTCGACGATCGAATTGAGTTCGCCATAGGCGATCATCGATCCCCACCCCGACGAATAGCCCGACGGCGCGCCGGATGCGCCGGCCTCATGCAGCTTTGGCAATTCGTCACCCCACGCCCATCGCAAGGCGTCTGACATCGTCATTTTGCGCTTTCGCGGGGCGCTACCCTCCCTAGCGTCCCCAACTTTCGGGCTTGCGTCCCCAAAGATCATTTCTCTAACCTCTTGATTTCTTTATATTCATTTTTGAATTGGGGAGGGTAGGGACGCTAGGGAGGATAAATCCCATAATGTGTATAAAATTTCGCAGGAATTTCTTCTTTTCTTAAACGCCACACATATAAAAAAGGGCGCGAACGATCGTCCCTATCGTCCCTATCGTCCAGACCTATTGATTTTGCATGGCTTTTCACCCCTTCCCCCGTTTTCTTGCGACCCCGACAGGGCCGCTATCGACCCTTGCGACCCCGTTGGGGCAGCAAATCGACCCTATCTCCGCTGCGAAGCTGAAAGGGGGAGAAGGGCGCGCGCTTGCGAAGCAGCAAGCCGCAACGCTAAGGTGCCGAAAAATGGAGGCGGGGAGATGAAACGAAAACTCATCGTTGCGGCCGTTCTGATTGCCGGAACGACTGCAGCATCGGCAGAGCGAGCGACAGAGGCACAGCGGACGGTGATCCGGTATTTGCTGGAAGCGACCATGATCGCCAAGAAATGCCCTTACCTGGTCGCTAATGAGCGCGTGGCGAATGATGCCATGGATAGCGCGGGCATACCTCGCAACGCTTTTGCAATAAGCGGCGTTTTTCACGCCGAGGCAAACGAGATCAGCACGGGCGTCCTTGAGCGTGTAGGCCAGTTGTCGGCCGACGGCGCCTGTGCGATGGGGCAAGCGAAGTTTGGCAGCCAAGGCGAACAAATCCCGAGCTTGCTGGTCACAAACTGACCCGCTCATAGCTTGACCAGCCCGAAACAGCCGCGTGTGGCCCAAAGGGCACCTTGCACCGGCGGGTGAAGCCTGTACGCCTCGCCGCAAGCGGGGCAGGTAGCGTCACCGCTCACCCTGGCGATCCGGCCTCTATCGAGGTTGCGCTTGTCGGCCCGCGTGAGCAGGTCGGGATTGTTCCCGAACTCGTCATAGCCTAGCGAATGCTGAATAGCCTGCATCACAGCCGAATCCTCCCGGCAACGATCGCGAATATCAACCAGACCACGCCGGCGATCACAACGGCCTCGATCGCCAGTATCGGCAACCCGAAAACAATGATGACCAGCGCCAAACCGATGTCAGTCATGGCCGCGCCGCCTTCCTGCGAACGTGGTGCGTTTCGGCGATGTCGTGATAGAGCCGGTCGCGGATCCGCCGCTCGACCACGGTCACCGCATGGCAAGGCGGATCGTCTTTTTCCGTGTGAGCGCACACGCACGAGCCGTTGGCGAACTCGCACAAAATTTGCCAAACAGGCGGCGGCATCGGTGCGCCCGTCGACAAGCGGGCGGGCTTCACGGCAACACCTTCACAAAGCTGTCGGCGGTTGTGTGGAACATGCCGTTTCGGTAGGTGGGATGGCGGACGGTGTAACCGATCGACGGCGGGTGCCCTTTCCTCCAATTGGCCTCGATGCATATGATTTCCCCCTCTTGCTCGCGGCCGTTCCTGTCAATGTAGGCGACAACGTCACCAAGAGCGGCGACGGGTTGTGCGGGGACTTCTGCCTTTGCCATTTATCCCGTTCCTTCTTTTCCGGTTTGATCAGCCATGCCCCGGCCAATCCATTCGTCGCGGACGCGTAGGCCGCGATAGACAGGCGTGCCGTTGGTTTTGGCCTTGTGGAATTGTTGCGAGGTCGTGCCATCCGGCGACGGCCAAGTGCGGCGCGCCGCATCAGGCAGGCGGCGATAAAAGGTCGTGTCCTTTACCTTCACTGTGCCGGTCGCGACGCAGTACCGGTCATAAGCCATGTAGAGATCGAACGGCTTTTCCTGGTCGCTCTCGTCGCCGGTAATGTCGCACGCGCTGCGAATGAAAGAGCCGATCGGATCCTCTTCCTCGCGGTATTCCTGCGTCGCGTCGAGAATGTCGCGCGGCGGGTGCAGGCCGCCAGAATTCAGGAAGTCGATCGCCCCTTCGACCGCCCATTTCAGGATACCGGGCGCCTCGGCGAGCAGCTTGCGCGGCAGTTCCTTGTCGACCTCGTCTTTGGGAATTTGTTCGTTCCACGGCACAAGGTGGATGCGGCGCCATATGCCGTCGTCATTGCCGACGATAACGGGCTTGTGGTTTCCCGACACAATCAGAGTGAATTGAGGGCTGAATTCGAAAAAGTCTTGATGTAGCCGACGCACCGCCAAAGCCTCGCCGCCGGTCAGGCGCTTGATCAAGGCTTCCTTGAAGCGCACCCCGGACTCAGGTTCGGAAGCGGCGACGAGGCGCGCGCCTGGTAGCCGGGCAAGGTCGGGTGTAGCCTCGGCGCCGGAGCGGCGATCCTCGCCGGCGAAACTGTCGATCGAGAGCGTCACCGCATAGTCGGCGAAGATGCGCGCCAGCGTGTCGACAAAGGTCGATTTGCCGTTGCGGCCGATGCCGAAGAAAAACGCGATCATTTGTTCGGTATTGAGGCCGAGCAGCGCATAGCCGGTCAGCCTTTGCAGATAGTCGCGCATCGGTTTTGACGGTTGCACGCGCACGAGAAACTTTTCCCAAGCCTTCGGCCGCTGCGCATTGTCGAGATAGTCGACCGGCGCGAGCTTCGAAATCAGGTCGTCGCGGTTGTGTGGATCAAGGCGGACGTCCCATCGATAACGAGGGTCTTGCGGGTCGCTTTCCTCATCCTCGGTTCGCGAAAAGCGCAAGGTGCCATTACCGACGTTGAAGGCGTAAAGGTCGGTATTAAGGTCGTCGACGCTCGCCGGGCGATAGGCAGCGGCCTCGGCGAGCATGTTGGTTATTTTTGACGAACCGCAGGTCGACTTCGCATGGCGCAAACGGGTGCCTCGCTTTTCGGCGACGCGTTCCTCGGCGATCTCGGCGGCGGCGATCGCATCCGCCCAGGCCTTCCGGTCGGCAGTGTGCTTGAGCATGTCCTCGCGACTTGCGCCGCGCGCATCAAACGGCGCGACAAGCGACTCGCGGGCAATCTTGGCGGCGTCAATCTTTTCTTGATCGGCGATGCTCGGCGCGAGAATTTTTGCCTCTTCGAAAATCGCTTCGGCGGCGTTGTGAGCGAGACGCCGGACAATCGCGCCAGACTCGTCCTCTTGCCAGCGCTGCCCGTCAAAGGCGTGCCACCCGACGTGCGTCACATGGCGCACGTCATGACCCGCCCAAATCAGGAAGCGACGGGCGTTGCCAATATCGTGTTCCGGTTCGGCGGCGCACTTGGCGATCGCCTCGCGTTCGGCGTCTGATCGGGTATGCGCTGTCACGATCCATTAGACTCCGAACAAGTCGTCGACGACGCCGACGGGGTGCGGGGTCGCGTTCGCCTGCCGCTCGGCTTTCGCCTTGGTCGAGGCGTGGCGCCGGCTGACAGGCCCGGCCGTCGCGTGCTCAAGGCGTCGCGCAATGTCCGCCTGATATTCCGGGTCGCGCTCTATCAGGATCGCGTTGAAGCCCTCGCGATAGGCGGCCTCGCCGGTCGAGCCGGACCCGCCGAAAAGGTCGAGGATGGTGCCGCCGGGCGGGCACAGCATGCGGCAGAGCCATTGCATCAGGTCGAGCGGTTTGACGGTCGGATGGCCCGAGCCGATGCGATCATGTGCGTCGGCTTTGGCCGTGTAGAAGAACCGAGCGGCTGAGCCGCTATCGGCAAAGGTGGCGCCGCCGACGCGCCGGCCGAACATGCCGTCGGATGAGTTGCGCTCGTTGCCATAGATGCCGGCGCTGCGCGCTTCGGCTGGAAAAGCTTCCGTCGTGCCGTCAATGCCGTCATGGGTCAGGTTGGCGGGGAATCGGCCGCGCGAAGCATCGTAATCGCTGCGGTCTCGATGATCGTCGCCATAGACGGTGCCGCTAGCACGTGATCGGCTTCCGAATTTTGTATGAGCGTTCTTGCGTTCGGTCGCAGCCCGATCGGCCTCGTCGATCTCTACACGACCCGCATCGATATTGATCGCGCCGGTGCCGGTCTTAAGCACCTGGCGCGCTACGGATTTTTCCTCGATCGGCTTACGGGCGATGACGATCGGCTCATAGGCGGGCTTGAGCGCCGTCCCCCATCCATCCCATGCTGCCGCTTGCGGCGTGGCGGGCACATAGTCGCCGGGCTGGTATTCCCGACCATTGTTCTTTTCCCATCCCGACCGATGCTGATCGGCACCGGGGATCATGCGTTTGACCGGCTCGCCGGTGGCGTTGACGTCACCCTTTTTGCCGAACGTCTTGTCGATCGCCTTGGCGAGATCATGGTTCTTCGGAAAGCCCGAACCGAACACCCAAAAAGCCTCGCCAAGCGACCCGAATTGCTCGAGCAACCGGAACAAGGCGTCGGCCTGTGAGCGGGAGAGACTTTCTAGGAAGGCGACAACCCGTTCGTCGGGGTCAATCAGATTGACGATCCTGTCGCGCACTTCGAAGCCGGCGGCCTCGATCCCGAACGCCATCTTGTGCACGCATTTCGGCGCGGAAAACGCCGCCAGGTGCCCGCCGGGCTTGAGAACGCGCAACACCTTGACCCAAGTCTCGGGCCGGAATGCGATGTCGCCGCCGTCCCAATCCTTACCCATGAAGCCGGCCGATGCTCGGGAAAAGACGCCATCGCTGCCGAACTTTGCTGGCGCAGCGCCAGACTTACCGAACCGCTCGACGATCGTGTCGAAATGGTAGGGCGGATCGGTGATAACAGCTTCGACGGAATTCGGCGCCAGCCGATCGAGCACGTCGAGGCAGTCGCCGGGATAGAGCGTCACCCGGCCGTCGAGGAAGGTGCGACTTTCCACGCCTTAAAGCTCCGGTATCCGAGCGATTGTGAAGGCGCGGCGGCCGCGGCCCTGGCTTGGCGAAACGGCAATGAAGCCCTTTTCGAGCAGCTTGTCATAGACGGTGTCGAGATAGGCCGGAGCGACGCCGGAGCGCGTCGTGATGTCCATCGGCGAGGGCCGCACGATGCGAATAGCGCCGGCGGCTGCGGCAAGCGCCCGAAACACCTTCAATTCACGCACCGTAAGGCCGCAGGCCGCAGCACGTTCGGCCAGTTCCCTTGTCGTTTCATGCCGCGGAAACAGCTTTTCGAAATGCTCCCGCGCGATCCTGACCTCCCCGTCGGCGCGTGACAGGTCGAGGCAATCGAACAGCGACTGCACAAGCTCACCGGGCGTCATACCGACGCGTTCGGCGGCCTTTTTCAGGGCGGCGTGCCGGGTTTCGGGTGTGCGCACGGTATAGCGGAAAACCGGCGGATTGAACAAAGCGTCCATTGTGAGTGAAGCCCCCTCGTTTGGGATTGATCAGGCGTGAGCAAGACGCGCGTGATGCGCGCAATAGGAGCCGTCGGCCGGCGCGCCGCAGAAGCGATGTTGATCGCGGCCAGCATGGTGCGGCGTAACAGAAAAACGGCATTCGCCGGCGGCAAGCTCGACGAGCGGCACGGAACGGGCGGTCGGCGGAAGCGGCAACAGCCGCACCCCGATCGCCGCGAATTCCTTGGTAAGCATTGCGGTGCCGGCGCGGCCCGCTGCAAATGCCGCCGATTTCCCGATGGCAAGGGCGGGCCGCTTTGTCACCGGCCGCGCAGTTGGCTTGCCTTGCGGCTTGCGGTGCGTCGAACGTCCGACGGCGGCGCGGGTCTGCGGGGCTATGCCGTTTCGCGCGCGATGCCGGTGAGCGAGGCCAATAATCGCATTGCGTGAGCAGCCATAGCGCGAGGCGATCACGCTGGCGCTGTCTCCGGTTTCGAAAAAGGCTTTTATGATCTCTGCCTTTTGCGCTTCATTCCATGCCATCGGCCTTGATCCTTTCCATCAAAAGCGAGTTGAAATCGTGCGGCGCCGGCGCCCAATCGATGGGGCAGTCGAGGCCGGTCGGCGTTAACCGCGACTGCGCACGTAACATGGCGGCACGGGTCGCAAAGGGGTCGCTATCGCCGTCGCCGAGCAGGTAAAGCCGCTCAATGCCGGGGTGCGGGGAAAACAGTTTCGCCGGATCCTCGTCGGGGTGCGGGTCTGGACCGGGGACGCGCACCGGCATTTGACGATCGTCGCGACGAATGATCTTGAGAGACGGGTGCGCGACCGTGCGGGCGGCACGGCCTGCGAGGTTGCCGAGGTCGACGCTCGAATAGAGCGAACCACGGAAATTCCGCAGGATGGACCAGGACAGCACCGTTTCGACGCCCTCACCGACGCCGGCATCCGGCTCGCTGCGGATCGCGTCGCGCAGGACAATGCGGCCGCCCTTTTTCGAGCCGCGCACTTTCTTTGCCGGCAGCTGTTCGCCGGTCGTGGGATCGAAGATTTCCGCCTTACCCTTTGGGCCGCGCGGATTGACCCATGTCGCATGCAGGCCGAGGAAATGCCCGTCGGCAGCTACGATCGGCCACAGCATCGCCGGGCCGCGATGGATGATGCGCCATTCCTTTACGGGACGGCCGGCGGCATCGGTGCGACCAGTGTCGACATGGTGCCAATAGGGAAAGTCGGCATGCTCCCGGCAATGTGCGCCAGGCATGCGGGCAGGCAACGCGTCTAAGCTGCGGCGGGAAAGATAGACGGCAACCGCGCCGCCGTCAGGAAAAGGGATGCCGGCGCGCCAGAGATCGAAAGCGCGGCGCCGTTCCTTTTCCCTGAATGTGTTTTCCTCGGCCTGCGCTTTCGTCGAATCGACTTTCGGCGCGACGTCGGCAAGGTTGCCGGTCAGGATTTCGACCGCGCGCCGCAGGCCGCAATTCTCGACGTGCCGCACGAGCGCTATCGCGTCGCCGCCGATCGCGTCGCCGGCGCCCTGACGGCATCGCCATATGTTCTTTTTGCTGTTAACCGAAAAGCGGTCACGGCCGCCGCAACCAGGGCAAGGCCCGACCGATTCACCCGACGGATTAGCGCGGCCGGCGAAGCCGTAACGCGCGGCCACTGCAAACACATCGAAGGCGCGAGCCTTGTCGATCGTCTCTTGCGGGATGCGCTCGGCGGTATTCATGCGGCCGCCCTTTCCATTTCGGCAAGAGCGTGCGCACCCCACTGATCGGCCATCGCGTCGGCGACGCCAGGAAAGAAGCGCGACCGCTCCTTTCCGCGATTTGGGCCGGGCGGCATCCGGTGCACGCGCGACCATGTCCTGTGTTCGTCTGTGCCCTTGGCAGGCGGGGTAAGCTTGTTGGTTGGCGTGAGGGGTGGCAGTCCGCGAAGATAAAGCCCTGTAGCCTTGAATTCGGGGTCCCCGAACCACCAGGGTTGCACGGTTTGCGCCGGCGGCTGATAGTTTCGGATGCGCGCCCGAGCATGCTTGTGCATTACCGGATTTTCGACGGCGACTCGCTCGATCGGCGCGTTCCAACAATCGGAAAAAAGCGCAGCGCCTTCGTCCAACTCGTTCCACATTTGATCGAGGGTCTTGCCGCGGGGAGGTGCCGACAGCCAACGCACGCCGGAATTGCAAAGGCGCGTGCATGGTGGATGCGCGACCACGAGCATGTCCCATCCATCATTAAGATGGTTTCGCACGTCGCCGATCAAATGCTTGTTGTTACCGTCCTCGGCCGGCAGCAAATCGCATGACCATGCATCGTAGCCTCGCGCCGCAAAAGCGCGGCGAACCGTGCCGGTGAATTCGCAGGCAACGAGAATGCGGAGCGACCTCATGCCGCCACCTGCAGGGCGAGCGCCACGAGGCCGACAGCCCAGGCGCCAAGCGCCGCGCCGGCGGCGATCGCCAGCAATAGAAAATCGCGCACACATAACGCGCCCGGCGCGGCATATGCGCGGCGGAGAATGACGGCGATCGAGCCGAGTGCGAGGATTACGATCGTAAAGCAGCCGCCGACCATTGTGGGTTACTCGACGCGAATGCCGGCGCGCAGTTGCCACAAAGCGGCAAGCGCCTCGTCGATTTCTTTCGAGATCGCATTGCGCTCATTCGGCGACAGATGGCCGTCGGCCATAGCCTCAAGAACGGCGGCTGATACCTCGCCAGTCTCGCGAATGAGCGATCCGACCAGCGCCGGCGTTGTCTTTCCCGTCGTGCTCTCGATCGGGGTGACGGCATAACCAAGGATCGAGGCCATCGCCGACAGGATGACGGGCGACCCGGCGGCCATGTCGGCGTCGAGCGCAACGTCGATCGGCATGAACGCCGCGTCCTCGTGCGGCGCCTTGTATTTTGAAAGAGCCGCAGCCTCGACGCGCGTCTGACCGGCGAGCAGCGTGCCGCCGCCGGCGCGATCGATAGAGCGGCCGGTCGCCGCTTTCAGCTTTTCGCGATCGTGGTCGGACGTCGGTCTCGTTTTCATTCAAAGCCCCCTACGGAAAATCGGTGTACGGTTTTTTCCGTGACCCCCGCGCCGTCGAGCCGCATAAATCGCGGCATGAACACGACGGCGAACATTCAAATTTCAACCTTGGCGCGGCTCATGCCGGCGAGCCATTCAAGCGAAGTGCCAAGCTCGACCGCTAACGCGGCGGCATCAGAAAGACTTAGCCGATGCTTTCGGTGCGCGAGAAAATCGCGTAAGCCGTCACGCTTCATTCCTGCGGCCGATTCTATGTCTGCAACTGATCTTGCGGATGCGGTCACAGCGGCCGCAAAGCGCTCTCGAATGGTTTCAATGTCGGGTTGTTTAGCCATAGGGCGTATACCATACGGAAATTTCCGTATTGTCAACCGGAGGATTCCCGCTTTCGATGCGGAAAAAAACGTGTAAAATTGTGCATAAGGGGCTAGGGAAGGTTAAAACGATGCTTGACAGTAACGGTCATGGCGCTCAGCGGCTTCGCGAGCGAATCGCTAGACGCCTACAGGAAACAGGAAAGAAGGCCGCCGCGGTTTCGCGCTCGGCCGGATACGGGCCAGATTTCATCCGCGATTTTTTGGCGGGTCGAAAAGGCACTATGAACGCCGAAGCGGCGGCGCGCATCGCACATGAACTTGAAACGACAGTCCCTTGGCTGCAGGGCGACGATGCCGCATTGCCGGAACCGCCGGACCCGCAAACGGCGCGAGCCCGCAGCGTTCCGGTGTTTGGCACGGCCGCGGGCAGCGAGGGCGGCGCCCTCCATATCGGCAGCGACGTCATTGAATGGCTGCCGTGCCCGCCAGGCATCGAGGGCGTGCGCGACGTCTATGCCCTCTATGTTGTCGGATCCTCTATGGAACCGCGCTTTCGTCAGGGTGACCCGGTTTTTATCGCGCCCCATCGCCCACCGCGGCCGGGCGACGACATCGTCATTCAAATCAAGTTCGACGAATCGGGCAGCGTCGAATCCTGGGTTAAGGAATTGGTATCCATACGGGACGACCAGATTGTCGTCCGTCAGCACAATCCGTCCGGTGAAATTTCTTTTGACCGTCGTCAAGTTATTGAAATGCATCGAATAGTGCCGGTTAACGAGCTATTCGGGCTGTAGGGTTACACACGGAAACATACGGA
>NZ_FOSL01000005.1 GCF_900114255.1 Neomesorhizobium albiziae
AGTGGGAAGCGGGGCGCTGGGTCAGCACCTCGTAAGTAAGTAATCTGGCGCCTTCCCAGCGCCCCGCCGGCGTTTTTCGGCCATCCCATCTCCCAACATCGGACCTTCCGGTATGCACCGGTGGTTTCTACGTGTCAGCGCCAGATCATACCGCGCCTGGTTCCCGTCAACGCGGGAAATCGTAGAGACTCTGGGACAGCCCTTCGTCTCCACGGCCACGTTAGCCGCTTGCCCGAAGCGCCGGTTCCTCCCCGCAAACCACCGTCATGATCGGCGTTCCCGCAGGAGAAACTGCCGACAACTATGCGGCAGCCCGAAAGGGGTGTGGATAAAACAAAATGAAGACTGCTGACAGATGGTGACAGGGGGCGGGCATTCTCTCCCACGAGGGGGGAGATAAGGCCGGCGCTGCGGCCGCCGCCAATCGCCGACATTGGGGACGGAAAAGCAAAACGGCCTCCCGAGGAGGCCGTTTGCGTCAGTCGGGCAACACCGGCATCAGCTTGGGATCGGGCTTCTCGGCGTGGTGCGGCAGGTCCTTGCTGGCAATGTAGGTGTAGAACATCGGCACCACGAACAGCGTGAACATCGTGCCCACGATGATGCCGGTGAAGATCACCAGACCCATCGAATAGCGCGCGGCAGCGCCCGCACCTTGCGCGACGATCAGTGGCACCACGCCGAGCGCCATCGCCGCGGTCGTCATCAGGATCGGCCTGAGCCGTACCCTGGCCGAGGCGATGATGGCATCGCGCCGCCGCATGCCGTGGACTTCGCGCTGCTGGTTGGCGAATTCCACGAGCAGGATGCCGTGCTTGGTGATCAGGCCGATCAGCGTGATCAGTCCGACCTGGGTGTAGATGTTGAGCGTGCCCAGGCCGAGATTGAGCGGGATGAGGGCGCCGAAGATCGAAAGCGGCACCGACATCATGATGATCAGCGGGTCGCGGAAGCTTTCGAACTGCGCAGCCAGCACCAGGTAGATGACGATGACGGCCAGAATGAAGGCGATCAGGATGGTGTTGCCCTGTTCCTTCTCCTGCCGCGACTGGCCGGAATAGTCGATGAAGAAGCTTTCGGGCAGCACTTGGCTGGCGATCTGTTCGATCGCGGCTAGCCCGTCGCCGGTCGTCACGCCGGGCAGGGGCAGCGCCGAAATCGTCGCCGAGTTCAGCTGGTTGAACTGTTCGATCGCGGCGGGTGCGGCG
Source organism: Neomesorhizobium albiziae (assembly GCF_900114255.1). Classification (GTDB taxonomy): domain Bacteria; phylum Pseudomonadota; class Alphaproteobacteria; order Rhizobiales; family Rhizobiaceae; genus Neomesorhizobium; species Neomesorhizobium albiziae. Next base: position 1,209 of record NZ_FOSL01000005.1, read on the forward strand.
TTGTTGGAGATCGTCACCACCGCCGACAGCGGTACCATCTCGCCGGTGACGCTGCGCACGAAGAATTCGCCGAGCTTCTGCGGATTGTTGCGATATTCCTTTGGCACTTGAAGGATGATGTCGTAGCTGTTGGAATCGCGGTCGAATTGCGCGATTTCGCCGCCGCCGACCAGAAGCGTCAGCGTGCGGCCGATGTCGGCGACCGGTATGTTGAGCGCGGCGGCGCGGTCGCGGTCGATCGTCACCGTGATCTGCGGCGCATCGAAGGTCATCGAGTTCTGCACGACGATGAAGCGGCCGGAAGCCTGCGCCTTGTTCTTGATCTCTTCGGCCACTTCGAAGACCTGGGAGGATTCGCCGGTCGAACGCACCACCACCGAGATCGGCAGGCCGCCACCCGAGCCGGGCAGGGTCGGTGGCGCGAAGACGAAGGCTTCCACGCCCGCCAGCTTGCCGATGCGGCCCTGGATATCCTCCTGGATCTGCTTGGTGGAGCGTTCGCGTTCGGCCCAGTCCTTGAAGGCGAAGCCGACGAAAGCCGAATTGGTATCGCCGCCGAAGGCGACGGCCGAAAACACCGCCCGCGTTTCCGGCAGGTCGCTGACCATGCCGAGCAACTGGTCGACATAGGTGGCGGTGTAGTCCGACGTGGCGTAACGCGGCGCCGTCACGATGGACATCAGGAAGCCCTGGTCCTCTTCGGGCGCCAGTTCCGTCGCTGTCTTGGTGAACATGAAGCCGGTCACCGCGACCAGCGCAATCACGATCATCAGCGTCACCGGACGGTAGTTGAGCGAGCCGGCGACCAGCCGTTCGTAGACGCGCTCGACGCGCTCGAAGGCCCCGTCGACGATGCGCTGGAAGCGGCTGTGCTGGCCGGCCTTGAGCAAGCGCGCCGACATCATCGGCGTGATGGTCAAGGCGACGATGCCGGAGATGATCACCGAGCCCGCGAGCGTCACCGCGAATTCGCGGAACAGCGCGCCGGTGAGGCCGCCGGTGAAGGCGAGCGGCGCGAAAACGGCGGCCAGCGTGATTGTCATGGCGACCACGGCGGAGGAGATTTCCCGCATGCCGTTGAACGCCGCCTGGATCGCCGACATGTGGTCTTCTTCCATGTGGCGGTGGATGTTTTCCACCACCACGATGGCGTCGTCGACGACGAGGCCGATCGCCAGCACCATCGCCAGCAGCGACAGGAGGTTGATCGAGTAACCCATGAAGAACAGCACGAAGCAGACGCCGATCAGCGACAGCGGAATGGTCAGGATCGGCATCAGCACCGAGCGGAACGAGCCGAGGAAGAGCAGGATGACGACGACCACGATCGCGACCGCTTCGCCGATCGTCTTGAACACCTCCTCGATCGAGGCGCTGATCTGCTCGGTCGAATCATAGACGACCTCGATCGTCATGCCGACGGGAAGCGTTTCCTGGATCGTCGGAACCAGCTTCTGGATCGCCTCCGCCGTGGTCAGCGGGTTGGCGGCGGGCGTCGGGAACACCGCAAGGAAGGTGCCCGACTTGCCGTTGAACGTAATCCTGGCGTCGGTGTTTTCCGCCGCAAGCTCGACGCGCGCCACGTCGCGCAGCCGCACCACCTGGCCGTCCTTGGAGCGCAGCGGCAGGGCCGCGAAGGCCTCCGGCGTCTGCAAGGTCGAGCGCACGGTGATCGAGGACACGACATATTCGTTTTCGGTCTTGCCGGGCGCCGACAGGAAGTTCGATTCGTTGATCGCGGTCAGCACTTCGGCCGCCGTCACGCCGCGCGCGGCAAGCTTGACCGGATCGACCCAGACGCGCATCGAATATTCGGCGGCGCCGAAGATCTGCACGTCGGCGACACCCTCGACCGTCGTCATGCGAGGCCGGATGACGCGCTCGATGTATTCGGTGAGCTGCTCATCCGTCATGTTGGGGTTTTGCATCGCGATATACATCATCGCGAAATCCTGGCCGGTGCCCTTGACGATCACCGGGTCCTTGGCTTCCTCCGGCAGCAGGCCGCGCACGCCCTGCACCTTGGACAGCACCTCGGTTAGCGCCACGTCCGGATTGGAGCCGAGCTTCATCTGCACCGTCACCGTGCTCGACGAGGGCCGGCTCGACGAGGTGACGTAGTCGATGTTTTCGGTCGACGCGACAGCGCGCGCGATCGGCGCCGAGATGAAGCCCTGGATCAGGTCGGCGCTGGCGCCGGGATAGGCGGTCGTGATCGTGATCGCCGTTTCCTCGACCTCGGGATACTGCCGGATCGAAAGGTTGAAGATGCCCTGGAAACCGAGCAGCAGGATCATGAAGCCGAGCACGGTCGAGAGGACCGGACGGCGGATGAAGAGGTCGGAAAAACTCATTTCTGCGCTGCCTGCTGGTTGGCGGGCCTAGACGGATCGATGGAGTTGTCGACAGCGACGGACATGCCGTTGGACAGCCGGTTCTGGCCGGCGGTGACGACTTCGTCGCCGGCCGAGATGCCTTCCAGGATCTCCACCAGCCCGGCGTAGCGGCGGCCGGGCTTGACGAACACCTGGTTCAGAACGAGATGCGGCTTCTGTTCCTCGGCGGCTTTCGATGCGTCGTCGGCCGGTTTGGCGGCGTCGGCGGGTTTTTCAGCTTCGGATGCGGCGGCATCGGCGGCAGGCTTTCCGGCTGCCTCGGCCGGACGCACCACGAAGACATAATCGCCATAGAGGCTGGTGGTCAGCGCGGTTTGCGGCAGCGCCATCACATTGTCTTCCTTCGGCAGCTCCACGCGGACCTGCACGAACTGGCCGGGGGTGAGCTTGCCTTCCGGGTTGGCGACTTCCGCGCGCACCGTAACCAGCCGCGACGCAGGATCGATCTTGGGGTCGATACCCCGGATCGTGCCGGTGAACGGCAGTTCGTCCGAGGCTTCGCCGCCCGTGCCCAGACGCACCGCCTGGCCGATCTTCAGGTTGGCGAACTGCTGCTCGGGAACGGTGAAGTCGACACGCATGGTCTCGAGATCCTGCAGCGTGACGACAGTGGTGCCCGGCGCGATGTACTGGCCGAGGTCGATGCGCGAAATGCCGACGGTGCCGTCGAACGGCGCCTTCAGCTGTTTCTGGTTGAGTGCTGCCTGCAGGCTGGCGACCCTCGATTGGGACGCTTCGGCGGCCGCGCGGGCGGAATCCACATTGACGTCCGATCCGACGCGCCGCTTCTGCAGTTCCAACGCCCGTTCGAGCGAGGTCTTGTCCAGCACGGCCTGTGCCTTGGTGGCATCGAGGTCGGCTTTCTGGATCGCGTCGTCGAGTTGCACGAGCACGTCGCCGGCTTCGACCTTCTGATTGGCGCTGAACAGGATATCCTTGACGATGCCGCTCGTCTCGACATTCAGGTCGACGCCGCGCACCGCGCTGACGGTGCCGATCGCCTCGATGCCGGGGCTCCAGCTTATCGGCTTCACCACGACGGTCGACACCGTAGCCGCCGGCGGCTGCATGTTGGCGAAGTACTGCGCGATCATTTTGTCGCGAAAGAGGTTGTAGCCGACGATGCCTCCGCAAACGATTACAAGGAGGATCAGGGCAATAATGAAACGCTTGGTCATGCGGGCACCGGGCGACTTTCGAATTTTGAGAAGCGGGCTTCCTAAACGAAAACCCTGGCATTGGAAACAACTGCAGGATGCTCCAAGGGTTCCGAACGAGGCTGTCCCGGCACCATGACAAGTAGGTTACGGCATTGGAATTTTCCAATGCGGCCTGCCGCTTAGGCGACAAAGCTGCAGCGTTCAAGCTCCACACGAACATGTGAAGCGGTGCCGTTCCACTGTCGCGCCCAGTTGATTTGAAGGTGTTGAACGACGCTCTTACCTCACATCCATCGGAACGCGGAAGCCTTTCGATGACGTAAGGCCAGGCGGGGCTCAAGGCGCCCGACAAATTCCCGGGTTCTGCAAGAGACGGGAAACAGGGCGGGCGGCGATTGATCCCCCGAGTCTGGTAATTTCAAGGAGAATCAGGGGCTTATCGCCTGGCTTTCCGAATGGAGAATGAAATGAAGAAGACTATTGTTGCGCTTGCCGCCGTTTTGGCGACTTCGGGTATTGCCATGGCCAACGACTACACTGGCGGGCTCCAATACGAGACCCCCAAGGCAAGTCACCAGATGCACAACAACCGCTATGGCGACGCTGCTCCGCGCTCAGTCGTGGTCAAGGCGCCTTCCGCCCCGAACTATTCCGGCAGCGCGGCGCTCTCGCGCACCCATTCCAGCAATGGGCCGACGCCGACGAATCAGTTCGACAGGTAATTCGGTCGCCCGCCTTACGCGGAAACGACAAGTTGGAAGGCGCCAGGCTTCGGCCGGCGCCTTTCGTGTTTTCAGGCGGGGCTGCGCACTGGTGCCGTGCGGCGCTTGCGGCCCTCGTTCAGCTGCCACAGCGAATGGATGACCAGGGTGACGATCAGGATCATGCCGCCAATCAGGCTGTTGCGGCTCGGCACCTCGGCAAAGATCATCCAGATCCATACCGGTGCCAGGATCGTTTCCAGGAGGTAGAACATCGATACTTCCGGCGCCGATATATAGCGCGGGCCGGTCGCCAGGCAGAAGAACGAGATCGGCATGATGACGGCGCCATTGAAGATGATCCACCACGGCGCTTCGACCCGGAAGCCGGTCTTCTGAACCATTATGGCGGCAACGATCATCGGCAGCACCACCGCCACCAGGGCGGTGAAACCCATATCCTTGCCTGTCGCCCGGGTGATGGTGATGGCCGAGGCCAGCAGGAAGGCCGAAGTGACCGCCAGCATGTCGCCAAGGAAATTGCCCGTGCCGATGCCGTCGAAGACGATGATCAGCACGCCGACGATCATCGCGGCCATCGCGGCAAGCGTCACCGGGCGCGGCCGCTCCTTCAGGAATATCCAGGACAGAAGTGCTGCAAACATGGTGTTGAAGGCCAGAATGAACACCAGGTTGGCGGTGGAGGTGTTGTAGACGGCCGAAATGAAGGTGATCGACGCCAGGCCGTAGAGGGCGGCGACGACGAGGCCGCTGCGGCCCGGCACAAGTCTTGGCGCATCGCCGCGAAGCGCGCGCCAGGCAAGCCAGATCAGCAGCGTGGCAACAAGCGTGGTCGAGGAGCGCAAGAGCAGGATCGTCCAGTGGTCGCCATCGGCGAGCCGGATCAGCGGAATGTCGACAGTCAGCGTCATGCCGCCGATGGCGGTGAGCAGCAGGCCTTTCAGATGGGTATCCGGGGAAGACATTCTTCAGGAACTTTCACGGCAAGACGGAAAACGCAGTCGCAGCAGAAACGTGCCTACAGCGCAGCCAGCAGCTGAACCAGCGGCGTCTTCCTTGAAACACTCTTCGGGTGGCTAGCGTTTTACGAAGCTCACGGCGTGACGGCTTCGTGGTCGTAGCGTTCCCAGCCTTTCGGGCCGAGATGTTCCTGTGGCGTGAAGCGGACCTTATAGTTCATCTTGCGCGAACCGTTGACCCAGTAGCCGAGATAGACGTGGGGCAGGCCGGCGGCGCGGGCGCGCGCGATGTGGTCGAGGATCATGAAGGTACCGAGCGAGCGGTCCTCCAGTTCCGGGTTGAAGTAGGAGTAGACCATCGACAGCCCGTCCGACATCTGGTCGGTCAGCGCCACCGCGATCAGTTCGCCGACGCCCTTGCCGGTGATAAAGGTATCGGGCCCGCGCTTGCGGTACTCGATGATCTTGGTCGTCACATGAGTGTCTTCGACCATCATCGCGTAGTCGAGCACCGTCATGTCCGACATGCCGCCCTTGCGGTGCCGATGGTCGAGATAGGATCGGAACAGCGAATATTGCTCGGTGCTCGGTTCGGCGTCGTGCAACGCACCGATGAGGTCGGCATTGCGCTGCGACACCCGCCGCATGTTTTTCGTCGGCTTGAATTCACCCGCCAGGATGCGCACCGAAATGCAGGCCCGGCAGCTTTCGCAGGCCGGCCGGTAGGCAATGTTCTGTGAACGGCGGAAACCGCCTTGCGTCAAGAGGTCGTTGAGTTCCGGAGCCTTGTCGCCGACCAGGTGCGTAAACACCTTCCGTTCGAACTGACCTTCAATGTAGGGGCACGGCGAGGGTGCGGTCAGGAAGAATTGGGGAGACTGTGTCGGGTGGTGCGTCATCGCTCGTCGGGTTGGATCCTCGAATCACCATACCTTGGCGCTAGCCGCAAAAAATTCAACAGAAGAATGAAGGCCGGACGCGGAGCAGCCTTCAAAAATTCTGCATCTTGCATGAGCTTTTCGCAGCGCCCGCTAGAGCGGAATGCTCTCCCGCTGCACGGGCATCCCGCTCTATCGGTTTCTTTTAGCCGCATTTGTGCGACGCCAGGTGATTTCCACCTGGCTGCAAAATGCTCATAATTAGCGGTCGCTGCGGGTGACAACCGTGCCGAGAAGCAGGTCGTGAACGGTGCGCTTGCGGTCGAGGAACAGCGTCGCGAGCAGGATCAGCGGCGAAAGCACCACGTTCCCCGCCCAGAAAAGCACCGAGTGGACGATCGCGAACAGCCCGTCGACTGGCTTGCCGTCGAGGCGGTCGAGGCGGATACCCATCATCTGCATGCCGGTGGTCGCCTGCCTGGGGCCGCCGAGCGTGTTCCAGATATAGACGAGTGCGACGGCCGGAACGAGAATGCCGAACAGCATCCAGCCGAGGCCGAGCGTTAAAATGCCGAACAGGAAGACGAGGATGGCGAAGGGGATCAGGAGCAACCCGACGATCAGGTAGTCGATGCAGAACGCGAGAACACGCCGGGTCCTCACGCCCTCGTAGACACGGGTGTCGTCGAACCTGTTCGTCATGATCTCGCCGTCGAGTACAGTCGTGTTCATCGCGTCCTTCCCTGCCTTGGCCGTCATGGCGGCAAGGCTTCACTCTTCAGATGGTTAAATCGCAACCGCGATTCAAGGTTTTGCCACTCTGAGCGGCGGCGGTTCGAATTCCGCGCTTGCCGCCGCCTGGAACCGCATGCGCGCGGGGTAGTGATCTTGTCGGTTCGCGCTGGCCTGCATGCCGATCGCCGACAATTCCGCGGGCCTTCGGCGCTTTACACTCGCTTCGCCGCCGCCGTTGGTGTTAAGAGCAGCGATGGAAAACAACCGTTTCGACATACCCGTCACCGTCAAATCCGGCGAAACAGGCAGCCAGTTGCTGCACACCGTTCGTGAGATTTCGCATAATCTGATGAACAACTGGCCGGGCAAGAAGAGCCCGAAGCATCGGGCGGCCCTGCAGGCCTGCCACGATGCGCTGGCTGGCGACAAGCCGGCGATGAACGCGCGCCGCGCCTTCATTGCGGCGGCACGCGAGGTCAACGTCTTCATCAGCGACAGGGCGCCGGGCTGAGGCCTTCTGCCTGTCGGGAATTATTCCTCGGTTTCCGATTCAGTGTCTGTCGCCGCGCCGGATTTCGTCCGGTCTTCCTTCGCCGCTGCCTTGGCGGCGAGCTTTTCGGCCTTCTTGGCGGCCTTCTGCCGGTCGCGTTCCTGGCGTTCGTAATTGTAGTTCGGTGTCCGCGCCATGCCGTTCCTCTTTCTGTTCAGGGCTGCGTAGGGGTATTGGCGGCCAAAGACAACCGCCATTGTCCGAGATTGCGGTCACCATACAGGACGAGCTCGGCGGTTTGACGCCGACGTTCAGTCCGTTCTCGAAATTTTTCCGAAAGCCGAGGCCGCGACGATCAGCCAGCCGGCAATAAGAAGCATGCCGCCGGCCGGCGCCGCCATCGGAAACAGCCTGACGCCGGCATGGTCGCGCATGAGCAGATCGCCAGCGAACACGAGAAGGCCGGCAAGCAGCGTCAGGCCACCGCCGCGCAGCAATCTGTTGGCGCCGGTCAGCCCGATAGCGAGGAAAACCGGCGCATGCATAAGCAGGAACGATGCCGCGGTGGAGGTGTTGCCACCACCGCCATGCGCTGCCGCCGCCGACAGGGCGACGCCCGCCGCACCGCAAAGTCCTGCGGCCAATATCAGGATACGCTGGATCATTCGAAGCCCCATGGATGATTGCCGCTTCTCATAGCCGGGGCCGCCGCGTTTTGGAAACCGTCTGGCGGTCGCATTCATGGCATTGCGCGTGGCGGGCGCATCGAACGGCGCAATGTGCGATGCTTGAAATAAAACCGTCACCGGTTGCGGATACTGAGTTGGCTCAGCGGCATCTTCCGGCTCTGCGGGAGGAAGTCGGGCAGGGCAATACCTGGTCAGGGGAGTGGAGATGAAAGAATCTGTAGACAGGAACGGCGCCCGGGATTGGCTGGAGGCCGAACTCGCCGACACGCTCGACGAAGACTACGAACTGGAGATTTCGGAACCGACGCTTTCGCTGGAGATCGCCAAAATCTACAAGAAGGCGCATCCGGCGGCGATCGACCGCCATCTCTATTTCCGCGAACTGCTCAGGCTCCAGTCCGAACTGATCCGGCTGCAGTCATGGGTGGCCTACACCAAGTCGAAGGTGGTGGTGGTTTTCGAAGGCCGCGACTCCGCCGGCAAGGGCGGCGTCATCAAGCGCATCTCGCAGCGGCTCAACCCGCGCATCTGCCGCGTCGTCGCGCTGCCTGCGCCCACCGAGCGCGAACGGTCGCAATGGTATTTCCAGCGTTACGTGCCGCATCTGCCGGCCGGCGGCGAGATCGTGCTGTTCGACCGTTCCTGGTACAACCGGGCCGGGGTCGAGCGGGTGATGGGCTTTGCCGACGACGGCCAGGTCGAGGAATTCTTCCGTGACGTGCCGGATTTCGAGCGCATGCTGGTGCGCTCCGGCATCACGCTCGTCAAATACTGGTTCTCGATCACGGACGAGGAACAGCAGATGCGCTTCCTGATGCGCATCCACGATCCGATGAAGCAATGGAAACTGTCGCCGATGGATCTGGAATCGCGGGTCCGCTGGGAACAGTACACCAAGGCCAAGGAAGAGATGTTCGCGCGCACCAACATCCCGGAAGCGCCCTGGTACATCGTCGAAGGAAACGACAAGAAGCGGGCGCGGCTAAACTGCATCGACCACCTGCTGCAGCGGGTGCCCTACGAGGACGTGCCGCACGAGGAGATCACCTTGCCGGAGCGGGTGTTCAACCCGGAATACGAGCGCCAGGTGCTGCCGCGCGAGCTTTATGTGCCGGAGAAGTATTAGAAACTGAGGTGGCGCGAGGAAACGAGCCTGGCCTACTTCTCGGACATCATGCGTTGAACGGCGGATCGCAACGGCGGCAGGTGGTTGGTGACGACCGCCCAGACGATCGGATGACTTGTGATATTCGTGCCGAAGGACGTTTCCGATGCCTCGTATCTCTTTCCAGGGAATTTCGGGAGCACGGGCTGCATAACTCTCGGGAAGATGCCGCGCCGCTTCCGAAATGATCTCGATACCGCGCTCGACGCCATGCCGTAGCAGCCATTCGCTGCGGAAGTCGCTGATTGTCTTGCCTTTTGTTGCAGCAACGATTCCGTCAATGGCGGCAAGGATTTCGACCAGAACGGGTTCGACTTTGCGTTGCGCCATCAAAACACACGATAGGCTGTGTTCTCGATGTCTTTCTTCAGCGTGGGATGAAGGCTGTCGCGGGTCGTCACGTCGACTTCCATCGCAATCTTTTCCTCGAGGAACTGCTTGATGCCGACGAGCTCGACCAGAGAAAACCCGCTGGAGCCGTCATAGTCGATGAAAATATCCACGTCGCTGTCTGCTCGCGCGTCTCCCCGCGCAACGGACCCGAACAGGTAAAGCGATGTAGCGCCCATGCGTTTCACCGCATCGGCGTTGTGTCGCAGTGTGCGTATAATCTCGGTGCGTCGCATGCAGCGACTATATATGCTGTCGGGGCAATTCGTCAGCCCTTCAGCATCTCCGCCACCTGCGGCGCGAAATAGGTCAGGATGCCGTCGCAGCCAGCGCGCTTGAAGGCGAGCAGGCTTTCCATCATGGCCTTGTCGCCGTCGATCCAGCCATTGGCGGCAGCTGCCTTGATCATCGAATACTCGCCCGACACCTGGTAGGCGAAGGTCGGCATCTGGAACTCGTCCTTCAGCCGCCGGATGATGTCGAGATAGGGCAGGCCGGGTTTCACCATCAGCATGTCGGCGCCTTCGGCAAGGTCCTGCTCGGCCTCGCGCACCGCCTCGTCGGAATTGGCGTGGTCGAGGTAATAGGTTTTCTTGTCGCCCTTGAGCAGGCCGCTGGTGCCGATCGCCTCGCGGTATGGGCCGTAGAAGGCGGAAGCGAACTTCGTCGCGTAGGACATGATCGCCACATCGGAAAAACCGTTGGCGTCGAGCGCGTCGCGGATGGCGCCGACGCGCCCGTCCATCATGTCCGACGGCGCGATGATGTCGGCGCCGGCGGCTGCCTGCAGCACCGCCGCTGCCGCCACCTGTTCCACCGTCTCGTCGTTGACGATGATGCCGTCACGCAGGATGCCGTCATGGCCATGCGTGGTGAAGGGGTCGAGCGCGACATCGGTGATGACGCCGATTTCCGGCACCGCGTCCTTGATGGCGCGGGTCACGCGGTTGATCAGATTGTCGGCTTCCAGAATGTGCGAACCGGTCTGGTCGCGGAACTTCATGTCGACGTTGGGGAAGGTGGCGAGTGCCGGAATGCCGAGCCTGGCGGCGCGTTCGGCTTCCTTGACGGCGAGATCGGGCGTCAGCCGGAAGACGCCGGGCATTGCCGGGATCGGCTCGCGCCTGCTTTCGCCGTCGATGATGAAGATCGGCCAGATCAGGTCGTCGACGGTCAGGTGATTTTCCTGAACCAGGCGGCGCGACCAGTCGGCCTTGCGCATGCGCCTCAGCCTGCGGCTGCCGGTGATTTCGTCAACGCTGCGGTTCCCCGCGGCTTTCGGACGGCTGATCTTGTTCATCTCGGCTCTCCAGACCCGCGCCTTCTAACACGCGCGCCGTTTGCGAACCAAGTCCCGTCCCGGCCGCAGCGGTGTCGCAGTTGATGCGGCTTTCGATCCGGAGTGCGTTTCCTCAGTCCACCTTCTTAACGGGCGGTGGCGCCCAGGCTCCTTTAAGAAACTCCTCCCGCGGCGAGTAGAGCCGCATCGGCAATGTGACGGGGCCCTTGCCGACAGGGAGCCAGTTTGCCTCCTTGTCGCTGCCGGGCGAGGTCGCCTGAACGTAGATGTCCACTGAACCGTCGCTGTTGGTGACAAGCTTGTCGCGATCGCCAATCGCCTGCCGCTTCAGTGAGTTGGGGATGAAATAGCCCTCGATGTCATAGGCCGTCACCGACCAGAACGCATCCACCGGCGGCAGCTTGCCCTTGTCGAAGTGCAGCACGTAGTTGCTGCCGCCATCGAGCGCGGGGCCCTCGCTGTCGCTGGATAGCGAGGGGTACACCGCGTCCTGTGGCAGATTTTCGCCAACGCAGCATTGAGCGATGGCCGCGCGGTAGAGATAGTCCGTTCCATAGGTGCCGCTGCGGGTCGTGTAGACCCAGTCTTTGCCGCCATTCGTGCGAATGACGAGCCTGTCGTCGGGATTTGGAAAGGCGCGGGCGTGGTGAAACTGGTTCGGCGGCCCGAACGCGTCTCCGGGAGGAGCCTCCGCGAAGTTGCTCAACTTCCTTAGCATGGCATTCGTCAACATCAACGGATAGGCGTAGACATAGGCGTCCCTCGCGATGGCCTGCGCTTCTTCGTCAGGGATCGAAATTGCGCCTGCTTCCGTTGCTGGTTGGGGCTGCGTCTGCGCGGTGGCAGAAAAGAGAGCAGCCGCCATCAGCAATGCTGCGGTGCCGAGCGTCGTTACCCATTTTCCGTTCATGATGGCTACTCCGTTTTTTCCGGGAGCGTGCGAAAACGTGCAAACAGAACACGGCGCATCCCCGTGATTGTGGCCGACCGCTATGCTCTCGTCTGCAATTTCTCACTGGCCTGGGTGGGCGTCAATTGGCGCGAAACCGCCCTTTCGATTCTATCCTAAGCTGAAATTCAAACGGACACTCGCCACCAGCAGCAGCATTGCCGCAAGCGGGACCATGCGCTAGCACTGCACGTCTCCTGATGTCCGAAAAGGATTTGTGCGTGGATTTTGATGGCGGTGACGAAATCCGATTCGAACGGATCGGTGTGGCGGGTGTCGTAACGCTGACGCGTCCGCAAGCGCTCAACGCCCTTACGCACCGCATGATCAAGGCGCTGTCCAGGGCCCTGACCGCGTGGGAACACGACGCAAGTGTCGCGGTGGTGCTGATCAAGGGCGAGGGCAGGGCCTTTTCCGCTGGCGGCGATATCCAGGCGGTTTACGCGGGCAGGGCAAACAGCGGTTCGATGGTCGGGTTTTTCGCCGACGAGTACCGGCTCAATGCCCAGATCGCACGTTTCAGGAAGCCCTATGTGGCGCTGATCGACGGCATCGTCATGGGCGGCGGCGTCGGCCTGTCGTTTCATGGCTCGCACCGCGTGCTTACCGAAAACGCCCAGTTCGCCATGCCGGAAGTCGGCATCGGCTTCTTCCCTGATGTCGGCGGCAGCCACCTGCTCCCCGACCTCGGCGGCAGCTTCGGCATGTATCTGGCGCTGACGGGAAACCGCATCGGTTATGGCGATGCGCTCTGGTCGGGCCTGGCGACGCATACGATCAAGGCCGAAGGACAGCCCGGTTTTATCCAGCGCCTGACCGAAACCGGCGAGCCGGAGGCGGTGTTGCGCAGCTATTTCAGCGCCGCCCGGCGCGAAACGGATCGGCCGACGCTCGAAGCCATCGCCAAGCATTTTTCGCAAGCCTCGTTGTACGACGTGGTGGAAAGCCTGCGGCGTTCCGCCGACAGCGACGAATTCGCGGCCAAGACCCTTGCCACCATTCGGCTGAAGTCTCCGACCAGCCTCAATGTCGCCTTTCGCCAGATCTCCGCCGGGCTGACGCTTTCCATGGACGACTGCATGCGGATGGAGTTCCGCATTCTCAACCGCATGCTGACCGGTGACGATTTCTACGAAGGCATCCGCGCGGCGATTATAGAGAAGGGCTCCAAGCCGCAGTGGCGTCCTGCCGCGTTGAGCGATGTTGACCCGGCAGCGATCGATGCCTATTTCGCACCGCTCGAAAAGGAACTGGCGCTTTGAACGACGAAGTGACCAGGCAGTCGAGCCTAGAGCCTTCGACGGCGGAACTGACCTTCTACTGGTTCCACCGCGTGGTCGCCGCCTACTGCCTGATGTTCGGCATGCTCTATTGGGTCCGGCTGATCGGCATCTACGACGGCCCGACGTGGCGCTTCGACCTGATGCCCACCTACTGGCAGGTGCCGAGCGTGATCCTGGCCGTGTTTTTCCCATTCGCGGCAATCGGCCTGTGGATGCTTGCCTCGTGGGGGCCGGTGATATGGTTCATCTGCGCAGCCACTGAAACAGTGATGTATGCCGGCTTCCCCGAACTCTTCGCCGACAAGCTCCTGATCGTCGTCTCGCATCTGTGCGTGGCTTTGCTCTATGCGGCCTTGCGGCTGGTCATCTATTTCCAGAAACGCGCCGCTGCCCGCTAGGACGTATTGATGTTCAGGTGATGCCGGCCTGCAAATGGCGGCTTACTCCGCTTCCGGTTCTCAGTGCCCAGAAACGCGCCGCCACCCGCTAGACGGGAAGCCACTCTTCCCAGGCTTTCGCGCACGCGCTCCGCAATGTGCGAACACGCATGGTTAACAACTTACCCTCGTGAAAGGTTTTGTTAATCCTCTTTCGAAACCTCTCTCCGGTAAGCTCTTGTTAGCCTTGGCCTTTAAGTCGAATTTTAGGTGTATTCGATAGGGTCGCGATCAAGGTGAGAAATAAAAAACAATCACCGGGCGACAAACGAGAGGCAAGACAATGATCAATTCGCGTCCCGCGGCAAAGACCGCAAGTGTATCCGACGATCGCCGTGAAGCGATCCGTTCCCTTTATATGGAATCGCTGCAGCTTGTTGAGCGGTTGCACCGCCGTTTGCTCGATGTCATCAAGGATGAGTTCGATCGCAACGGCCGCAGCGACATCAATGCTATCCAGGCGCTGCTGCTGTTCAATATCGGCAATGCCGAACTGACCGCCGGCGAGCTGCGCTCGCGTGGCTACTATCTCGGCTCCAACGTTTCCTACAACCTGAAGAAGCTGGTCGACCTCGGTTTCATCAACCACCAGCGCTCGCGCATCGACCGCCGTTCGGTCCGCGTCAGCCTAACCCCGAAGGGCAATGACGTGGCCGAAGTGGTCGCCGGTCTTTACGAGCGCCACATCGGTTCGATCGAGCAGGTCGGCGGTATCAACACCGACGAGTTCAAGCAGATGAACCGCGCCCTGCAGCGCCTCGACCGCTTCTGGAACGACACCATCGCCTACCGCATGTAACCGGAACCGAACATGCCCAATCAAAAACCGGCGCCCGCACGGCGCCGGTTTTGCCGTTTTGAGCGATGCTTCACACCGTTGTGTGGTGGATGGTCACGCTGCCGCCATATTCCGATGACTTACCCAAGGTCGGAGAGTATTGCCGTGCCGAATGCAAGCGGCGGGGAACTCAAGTTCACATTTGCGCATTGTGCGAGCCTGTGACGTGCCTCTTATGGTTGGCAAATTGTTAAGAGTGACCAACTAGCCTGTGCGATGTGTCAATTTCTGTCGGCAGTAATTGGGTGTAGATGTCTGGAATGTTCATGAAAACAAACCGTCGCCTTTTCATCACCGGTGCGAGCGCCATCGCTGCTGCTGCCGCATTTTCCGGGGCCGCCAGTGCGCAGGACGTGATCGGGGATATCCTCAATTCGCCAAGCCGCGGCAATTGGGACGATACGTTCGACGCGCGCGCCGCCGAAGGCGGCAAGGTGGCTTCCAACCTTCCGATCTTCAGCCTGCATACCGTCGGCTATGTGGAGCAGGCGATCGCGCAGTATTCCAACATTGTCGCTCAGGGCGGCTGGCAGCCGGTGCCGGACACCAAGAAGCTCAAGCTTGGTGTCGTCGATCCCGACGTGGTGCCGTTGCGCAAGCGCCTGATGGTTTCCGGCGACCTGCCGCAGAGCGCCGGCATTTCCGAAGCCTTCGATACTTATGTCGACGCGGCGGTGAAGCGTTTCCAGGCCCGTCACGGCCTGCCGGCTGACGGCGTGCTCGGCAAATACAGCTACGCCGCCATGAACATCTCGGCGCCGGTCCGCCTCGGCCAGCTTGAGACCAATCTGGTGCGGCTGCGCTCTATGTCGGGCGAACTCGGCCAGCGCTATGTGATGGTCAACGTTCCGGCCGCGCAGATCGAGGCCGTCGAAAACGACCGCGTCGTGCTGCGCCACACCGCGATCGTAGGCAAGGTCGACCGCCAGACGCCGATCCTCAACTCCAAGATCAACGAGATCGTCGTCAATCCTTACTGGAACGCGCCGGAATCGATCGTCCGCAAGGACATCATCCCGCTGATGCGCAAGGACCCGACCTACCTCTCCAAGAACAACATCCGCATTCTTGGGCCGGAAGGCGAGATCGACCCGACCACCATCGACTGGAACACCGAGGACGCGGCGAAGTTCCGGCTGCGCCAGGATCCGGGCGCCGGCAACGCCATGTCGTCGGTGAAAATCAACTTCCCGAGTCCGGACGGTGTCTACATGCACGACACCCCGCAGCAGAGCCTGTTCTCGAAGCTGATGCGCTTCGATTCTTCGGGCTGCGTGCGCGTCCAGAACGTCCGCGACCTCGTCACCTGGATCCTGCGCGACACGCCAGGCTGGGACCGCCAGCATTTCGAGCAGGCGATCAAGAGCGGCGAGAACATCCCCGTGGCCGTCACCAACCCGGTGCCGGTCTATTTCACCTATATCTCGGCCTGGTCGACCGGCGACGGCGTGGTGCATTTCCGCGACGACATCTACGGCCGCGACGGCGTCGACGAATTGCAGATTTCCTCGACCACGCTCTGATACTTGCGAAAACCCTCCGGTTTTCTGGAAAGGCCGCCTCGAAAGGGCGGCTTTTTCATTTTCCGCTGGCGCAAAGCGGCCATCAAATTTCGCACCGCGAACGTGGCGGGGCGTGCGCAACTGTGTTACTGCATCGGCCCGAAAATCGATTCCGATTTTCGGAAAGCACGATGCAGAGATTCAAAGTCTTAGAGCGTCCTTTGCGCGTCCAAAAGGACGCGCGGCGCTCTAATGCGCGCAACCGCTGACCCCGGAAAGCAAGGATTACCGCCATGGCAATTGCAACGGCCGCCTCGAAAGATTTCGAATCCTTCTTCAACACGCCGCTTTCGGAGGCCGATCCCGAGGTTTTCGGCTCGATCCGCAGCGAGCTTGGCCGCCAGCGGCACGAGATCGAGTTGATTGCTTCCGAGAACATCGTGTCGCGCGCCGTGCTGGAAGCGCAGGGCTCGATCATGACCAACAAATATGCCGAGGGTTACCCCGGCAAGCGCTATTACGGCGGCTGCCAATTCGTCGATATCGCTGAAGAACTGGCCATCGAGCGGGCGAAAAAGCTGTTTTCCTGCAATTTCGCCAATGTGCAGCCCAACTCCGGCAGCCAGATGAACCAGGCGGTTTTCCTGGCCCTTCTGCAGCCCGGCGATACCTTCATGGGTCTCGATCTCAATTCCGGCGGGCATCTGACCCATGGCTCGCCGGTCAACATGTCCGGCAAGTGGTTCAAGGTCGTCTCCTACGGCGTGCGCAAGGACGACCATCTCCTTGACATGGACGCCATCGAGAAGCAGGCGCATGAGACCAAGCCGAAGTTGATCCTGGCCGGCGGCACCGCCTATTCCCGCATCTGGGACTGGAAGCGCTTCCGCGAGATCGCAGACAGCGTCGGCGCTTACCTGATGGTCGACATGGCGCATATCGCTGGCCTGGTCGCCGGCGGCGTCCATCCTTCGCCGCTGCCGCATGCGCATGTGGTGACCACGACCACCCACAAATCGCTGCGCGGCCCGCGTGGCGGCATGATCCTCACCAATGACGAGGACATCGCCAAGAAGATGAATTCGGCGGTGTTCCCCGGCCTGCAGGGCGGCCCGCTGATGCATGTGATCGCGGCCAAGGCGGTTGCCTTCGGCGAGGCGCTGCGGCCGGAGTTCAAGGCCTACGCGCAGGATGTCGTGGCCAACGCCAAGGCGCTGGCTTCGAGCCTGAAGGAGGCCGGCCTCGACATCGTGTCGGGCGGCACCGACAACCATCTGATGCTGGTCGACCTGCGCCCGAAGAACGCTACGGGCAAGCGCGCGGAAGCCGCACTCGGACGCGCCAACATCACCTGCAACAAGAACGGCATCCCGTTCGATCCGGAAAAGCCGTTCGTCACCTCGGGCGTGCGCCTCGGCACGCCTGCCGGCACGACGCGCGGCTTCGGCCAGGCCGAGTTCCGCGAGATCGGCAACCTGATCACCGAAGTGCTGGACGGGCTGAAGGCCGCCAACTCCGACGAAGGCAACGCT
The DNA here is from genome assembly GCF_900114255.1 of Neomesorhizobium albiziae. GTDB lineage: Bacteria > Pseudomonadota > Alphaproteobacteria > Rhizobiales > Rhizobiaceae > Neomesorhizobium > Neomesorhizobium albiziae. The sequence goes on from NZ_FOSL01000005.1 coordinate 18,634, forward strand.
TCGGTCGAGGCGGCGGTGAAGCAGAAGGTGGTCGCGCTGGCCGACCGTTTTCCGCTCTATCCCTATCTCGGGTGACCTTTCCGCGAGGCGCGCACGGTCCCCGCGCGCCTCGCGGCTTTTACAAAAATTCTGAAAGGCTTCGTTTATTTGGCCGCATTTGTGCGACGCCAGGTGATTCCACCTGGCTGCAAAATGCAGGTTGTTTGGCCGCATTTGTGCGACGCCAGATGATTCCACCTGGCTGCAAAATGCTTTAAGCCTCTTCGCGAAACAGAATCGCAGTCGAGGATCGATCCATGCGTTGTCCGTACTGCCAGTCCGAAGATACGCAGGTGAAGGATTCGCGCCCCGCCGAAGACGGGGCGGCGATCCGCAGGCGGCGCGTCTGTCCGGATTGCGGCGGCCGCTTCACCACCTTCGAACGCGTGCAACTGCGCGACCTGGTGGTGGTCAAGAAATCCGGGCGCAAGGTGCCTTTCAGCCGCGACAAGCTGCTGCGCTCGATGGAAATCGCGGTGCGCAAGCGCAATGTCGACCCGGAACGCATCGACCGCGCGGTGACCGGCATCGTGCGCCAGCTCGAAAGCTCGGGCGAGACCGAGGTGCCGTCGGGCGAGATCGGACGGCTGGTGATGGAGGCGCTGAAGTCGCTCGACGACGTCGCCTATGTGCGCTTCGCCTCGGTCTACCGCAATTTCCGCGAAGCCAAGGATTTCCACGATGTCCTTGGCGAGTTGAAGGGCGACGAGGACCTCGAGTGAACGATGGTCTCCACGCCGGCCAGCGCTGAACAGGAAGCCGCCGATCGCCGTTTCATGGCGGCGGCGATCAGGCTGGCGCAGAAAAATTCGGGCCGCACCTCGACCAATCCCTCGGTCGGCACGCTGGTCGTGCGCGACGACGGCGCCGGGCCGGTGATCGTCGGCAGCGGCGTCACCGCGATCGGCGGGCGGCCGCATGCCGAGACCGAGGCGCTGGCGGAGGCCGGCGAACTGGCGCGGGGCGCGACCGCCTATGTCACGCTCGAACCCTGCGCTCATCATGGCCGCACGCCGCCATGCGCCAACGCGCTTGTCTCGGCAGGCATCGTGCGGGTAGTGGGAGCGGCGAGCGATCCCGATCCGCGGGTTTCGGGCAGGGGTTACGCCATTCTGCGCGCGGCCGGCGTGGAGGTGGTCGAGCGGGTGCTGGCCGACGAAGCCGCCGAGCGCATCGCCGGATACCTCGTTCGATCTCTCCAAAAACGCCCGGAAGTGACTCTGAAGCTTGCGGTTTCCGCCGACGGCATGATCGGCCGGCTGGGTGAAGGGCAAGTGGCGATCACCGGCGCCGTCGCCCGCCGCCAGGTGCGCCTGATGCGCGCCGCGTCGGATGCGATCCTGGTCGGCATCGGCACGGCGCTGGCCGACGACCCGGAGTTGACGGTCAGGCTGCCGGGGCTGGAAGGCCGTTCGCCGGCGCGCATCGTGCTCGACCGGGAGGCTCGTCTTTCGCCGGCGTCGAAGCTAGCAACGACAGCGCGCAGCGTGCCCGTGCTCGCCGCCGTGGGACTGGACGCGGATGCAGCGAGGAAATCGGCGCTGGAAGCACTGGGCGTGAAATTCCTCGCCACCGAAACCTATGAAGGCCGTATCGCGCTGCCCGAACTGCTGGAAGACCTGGCGGCCCTCGGCATGTCGAGCCTGATGGTCGAAGGTGGCGCCGAAACGGCCCGAAATTTCCTCGATGAAGGATTGGTCGACCGCATCGCGCTGTTCACCGGGCCGGGCACTGTCGGCGCCGGAGGCATTGTTTCGCCGCTCGACCGCAATCATATACCCGATGGCTTCCGGCTGGTCCGCGAGGCACGGTTTGGCGACGACGCTTTGGCGGAATGGACGAAGGCACTCTGATGTTTACCGGAATTGTCACCGATGTCGGAACGGTAGCGGGGGTTTCTCCGCTGGCGGAAGGTGTGCGCCTGCGCATCGAGACGAAATACGACCCGGCGACGATCCCGATCGGCGCTTCGATCGCTTGCGGGGGCGTCTGCCTGACGGTGACGGGCCTGCCGGAGGACGGCTCGAACCGGCGCTGGTTCGAGGTCGAGGCCTGGGAAGAGGCGTTGCGGCTGACGACGGCGTCGACGTGGTCGGCGGGCGCGCAGATCAATCTGGAGCGGGCGCTGAAGATCGGCGACGAACTCGGCGGTCATATCGTCTCCGGGCATGTCGACGGCATGGCCGAAATCGTCGCGCGGGAAGAAGAGGGGGGAGCGGTGCGCTTTACCCTCGAAGCGCCGCGCGACCTCGCCAGGTTCATCGCGCCGAAAGGCTCGGTGGCGCTCGACGGCACGTCGCTGACGGTCAACAAGGTAGAAGGCGTCCGCTTCGACGTATTGCTGATCAACCACTCGCTGCAGGTAACGACCTGGGGGGCACGCCAGGTCGGCGACCGCGTCAACCTGGAGATCGACACCATGGCGCGTTACGCGGCAAGGCTGTCGGAAGCGGCGGCGGAGGGCCTTTGACGGCAATCGTCTCTGCAGGAGGGAAGCGTGCGCCACAGTGATCCTATGGCTCAGTTTCGATTTGAGGCTAAGGTAATCTATTGGAGAGGCCCGTCCCCGTTCTTCTTCGTGCCCATACCTTTGCAGCACAGTGAGGAAATCAGGCGGATATCGAAGGTTGTCACCTATGGATGGGGAATGATACCCGTCGAAGCCGTGATTGGGGGCGTCGTTTTCTCCACATCGCTCTTTCCCAAGAACGAGACTTATCTATTGCCGCTGAAGACGAATGTCAGGCGGAAGATCAACGTGACAGCTGACGATACGGTGTCCGTCGATATGACGGTTCACTCTGGCGCTCCAAAATAGTCGCCCCTGACAATCACACATCGCTTGCGGTTGCGTCCGCTTCGGCCTAAGTCACCGGCGACCCCCGGAGACTGAAATGGCAGGCACCTCACAACACGGCAAGGCATTCATTCGCCCCGACAAGGCGCATGTGCTGATCATAGAGGCGCGGTTCCACGACGACCTGGCCGATGCGCTGCTCGACGGCGCCAAGACAGCGCTCGACGAGGCTGGCGCCACCTACGAGGTGGTGACGGTTCCCGGCGCGCTGGAAATCCCGGCCGTTATTTCATTTGCGCTGGATGCGGCGGAAGAAGAGGGCACCGATTATGACGGTTTCGTCGCGCTGGGCACCATCATTCGCGGCGATACCTATCATTTCGATATCGTCGCCAACGAATCGAGCCGCGCCCTGATGGATCTCGCCGTCGAGGAATCGCTGGCCATCGGCAACGGCATCCTGACCGTCGAAAACGATGCGCAGGCCTGGGTCCGGGCGAAACGCAGCGAAGGCGACAAGGGTGGCTTTGCGGCACGCGCCGCGCTCACCATGATCGCCATCCGCGAACGGCTGGGAGCTTGATCGCCGTGACGCAATCTGCCGGCAAGGACGGATCGAACGGCATACGCCACGCCAACAAGCGCGGCGCAGCACGGCTTGCCGCTGTGCAGGCGCTTTACCAGATGGACGTCGCTGGCAGCGGACTGCTTGAAATCACCGCCGAATATGAAGCCTTCCGGCTCGGCAAAGAAGTCGACGGCGCGACGTATCGCGAGGCCGATGCGCAATGGTTCCGCGCCATTCTCGCCGGCGTTGTCGAGAACCAGAAGACGATCGACCCGGTCATCCGCCAGTCGCTGACCGAGGACTGGCCGCTGTCGCGGCTCGATTCGACCTTGCGCGCCATCCTGCGCGCCGGCGTCTACGAGCTCACCGAACGGGCGGACGTGCCGGTGGCGGTGATCGTTTCCGAATATGTCGATATCGCCAAGGCGTTCTACGAAGAGGACGAGCCGAAACTGGTGAACGCGGTGCTCGACAGGGTTTCTCGCCGCGTGCGTGGCGAAGGACGCGGCAAGGACGCCAGGTGACGGCAGCCCCCCGCGAGGCGCGCCGCACGGCGATCATCCTGGCGGCCTCGCAGGCAATCGTCGGCTCGGCCGCTCCGATCTGCCTCTCCATTGGTGGGCTCGCGGGCCACTACCTGCTCGGCGCCGACAAGTCGCTGGCGACCGCGCCGGTGACCGGCTTCAACCTCGGCGTCGCACTCGGCGCCCTGCCGGCTGCCGCCATCATCCGCCGCATGGGACAGCGCAACGGTTTCATGACCGGTACAGTTGTCACCGGCTGCGGCGGCGCGCTAGCGGGCACAGCCCTTTTGCAGGGCAATTTCTGGCTGTTTGCGATTGGCATGATGATCGTCGGCATCGGCGGCGCCTTCGTGCAGCAGTTCCGCTTCGCGGCGGCCGACAACGCACCCCCAGAATTCAAGGCGCGCGCCATCTCCTTCGTGCTCGCCGGCGGCATCGTAACGGCGATCCTCGGACCGCAGATCGTCATCTTCACCAAGGAATTGCTGGCGCCGGTGATGTTTGCCGGCTCCTTCATGTCGATCATCGTCGTCGCCGGAGCCGGTGCAATCATTCTGTCGTTCCTGCGCCCGCACGCAGCCGTGTCCGGCGAAGATGGGCATGAACAAATGCCGGCAAGGCCGCTCAGCGAAATAGCCCGGCAACCGCGCTTCGTCATCGGGTTGGTCTGCGGCATCGGCTCGTACACGCTGATGACCTTCGTGATGACCGGCGCACCGCTTGCCATGGTCGGCTGCGGCCTTTCCACCGACCAGGCCACCCTTGGCATTTCCTGGCATGTGATGGCAATGTTCGGACCGAGCTTCTTCACCGGCCGGCTGATCCATCGCTTCGGCGCCGAACGCATCGTTGCAACCGGGCTGCTGCTTTTGATCGCCTGCGCCCTCGTCGGCCTCTCGGGCATCCAACTCTGGCAGTTCTGGACAGCGTTGATCCTGCTTGGACTCGGCTGGAATTTCGGCTTCATCGGCGCCACCGCCATGGTGGCCGACAGCTACCGGCCCTCCGAGAAGGGCAGGGTGCAGGGCTTCCACGATTTCGTGCTGTTCGGTTCCGTCGCATTCGCATCGCTGATGTCGGGCGCCGTCTACAATGCCTATGGCTGGGAAATGCTGAACTGGGTGGTATTTCCAGTCGTGGCGCTTTGTCTTGGGGCCTTGGGAGTGTTGGTCGTTGGCCGCGCCCGAAACACCGCGAAATCCACGATATGATGGAAATCCGAGAAATCACCGGGGATGAGGACGATATTCTCGTTCAGCATTATCTGGCGATTTGGGAGAGCTACCGGACGCCGAAGGAACATCTGCTTGCCGACGCCGATGCCAGGGTGCGTCAATTCATTCGAGAAGCACGGGAGCAGCGCCGCCTCGGCGCATTCTTTGCGCTGATCGATGGCAAGCGCGTCGGCTCCGCCGCTTGCGGCCTCTACGTTTCCCCTTATCCGGTCGTGAGAAAGCCTGAAATTCAACTCGACGGCTACATCTGGCATGTCTTTGTGGACGCCGAGCATCGCGGCAAAGGCATCGCAACCGAGCTGGTGAAGGCGGCGGTCGGGCATTTGCAGTCGCTTGGCTGCACCAAAGTCATCCTGCACGCCTCGGATGCCGGCGAAGGCGTCTATCGCAGGATCGGTTTCGAATTGGCGAAGGAGATGCGCCTGCCATTGGCGGATGCACCGCAGGCCTGACCTTTCAAGGCGAAATCAGGGCAAAAACCGAACAATATCTTGACGTTCACAAGCCTGTTTCGCATAAGCGCCTGCGATGGGTCGGATTCCGTCTGAGGACATCCGGCCCTGCTCAACGGCCCGGGGAGGGGTTCTTTCGGGCAACAATCGAGGAACAATCCGCTAATGACCATGCTTTCCGTAGTCATTCTGTGCGGCGTGCTTTCAGTCGTCTACGCCATCTGGGCAACGCGATCGGTTCTCGCGTCCGACCAGGGCAATGCACGCATGCAGGAGATTGCCGGCGCCATCCGTGAAGGTGCGCAGGCCTATCTCGCTCGTCAGTACACCACCATCGCCATTGTCGGCGTCGTCGTCTTCCTGCTTGCCTGGTGGCTGCTTTCCGGCACCGCCGCGATCGGCTTCCTGATCGGTGCGGTGCTTTCGGGCGCCGCCGGCTTCATCGGCATGCACGTCTCCGTGCGCGCCAATGTGCGCACCGCGCAGGCCGCTTCCAACAGCCTTGCCGCCGGTCTCGACATCGCCTTCAAGTCGGGCGCCATCACCGGCATGCTGGTTGCCGGCCTCGCGCTGCTTGGCGTCTCCGTCTACTACTGGGTGCTGACTGGTCCGATGGGTTATCAGCCGGCCGACCGCATGGTCATCGACTCGCTGGTGGCGCTCGGCTTCGGCGCTTCGCTGATCTCGATCTTCGCGCGTCTCGGCGGCGGCATCTTCACCAAGGGTGCGGACGTCGGCGGCGATCTCGTCGGCAAGGTCGAGGCGGGCATTCCGGAAGACGATCCGCGCAACCCGGCGACCATCGCCGACAACGTCGGCGACAATGTCGGCGACTGCGCGGGCATGGCGGCCGATCTGTTCGAAACCTACGCCGTGACCGTGGTCGCCACCATGGTTCTGGGCGCCATCTTCTTCGGCGGCACCGCGGTGCTGGGCAGCGTCATGATCTACCCGCTCGCCATCTGCGGCGCCTGCATCATCACGTCGATCGTCGGCACCTTCTTCGTCAAGCTCGGCTCCAACGGCTCGATCATGGGCGCCCTCTACAAGGGCCTGATCGTCACCGGCCTTCTGTCGATCGTCGGTCTCGGCGCGGCTACCTCCCTGACCGTCGGCTGGGGCGAAATCGGCACCGGCGGCGGTGTCGTGATCACCGGTCAGAACCTGTTCGTCTGCGGCCTCATCGGCCTTCTGGTGACCGGCCTGATCGTCGTCATCACCGAGTACTACACCGGAACCAACAAGCGTCCGGTCAACTCGATCGCCCAGGCGTCGGTGACCGGCCACGGCACCAACGTCATCCAGGGTCTCGCGGTCTCGCTGGAATCGACGGCGCTGCCTGCCATCGTCATCGTCGGCGGCATCATCGCGACGTTCCAGCTTGCCGGCCTCTACGGCACGGCGATCGCGGTGACCACCATGCTCGGCCTCGCCGGCATGATCGTCGCGCTCGACGCCTTCGGACCGGTGACGGACAATGCCGGCGGCATCGCCGAAATGTCGGGCCTGCCCAAGGAAGTGCGGCAATCGACCGACGCGCTCGACGCCGTCGGCAACACCACCAAGGCAGTCACCAAGGGTTATGCGATCGGCTCCGCCGGTCTCGGCGCGCTGGTGCTGTTTGCCGCCTACAGCTACGACCTGCAGTACTTCGCGGCCAATCCGACGCAGTTCCCGTACTTCGCCGACATCGGCACGGTCTCGTTCGACCTGTCGAACCCGTATGTGGTCGCGGGCCTGATCTTCGGCGGCCTGATCCCGTACCTGTTCGGCGGCATCGCGATGACGGCGGTCGGCCGTGCGGCGGGTTCGATCGTCGAGGAAGTGCGGCGTCAGTTCCGTGAGGATTCGGGCATCATGAAGGGCACTTCCAAACCCGATTATGCCCGCGCCGTCGACCTTTTGACCAAGGCGGCTATCAAGGAGATGATCATCCCGTCGCTGCTGCCGGTGCTGGCGCCGCTGGTCGTCTATTTCGGCGTGCTGCTGATCTCCGGCTCCAAGGCTTCGGCCTTTGCCGCGCTCGGCGCCTCGCTGCTCGGCGTTATCGTCAACGGCCTGTTCGTCGCCATCTCGATGACCTCCGGCGGCGGCGCGTGGGATAACGCCAAGAAGAGCTTCGAGGACGGCTTCGTCGACAAGGACGGCGTCAAGCACCTCAAGGGCTCCGAGGCGCACAAGGCTTCGGTGACCGGCGATACCGTCGGCGATCCCTACAAGGATACCGCCGGACCGGCCGTCAACCCGGCGATCAAGATCACCAACATCGTGGCCTTGCTGCTGCTGGCGGTGCTGGCGCACAGCGCCTGACCGGTTCTACCGGGCGGACAAAACAAAACCCGCGGGATCGCTCCCGCGGGTTTTTCTTTGAGAGCGCCTCGGCCGTTGCCGCGCGGTGCTGCAAATACTCTAACGGCTCAGCCGCATCACTGCTGTTGCGGCATGCCTGGCAGGCTCTGGGGCATGCCACTGGCGCCGGCCATGAGCTGGCCGATGAAATTCTGGTCCTTGCCGGCGGTCGGCGTCGTGCGCGAGATGAAATCGAACACCTTGCCGTCCTTCTTGCCGTAGTTGGCGATGTTGGCGACCCGGCCATCCTCGCCGAAATAGACGGCAAGCACGCGCTGGTCGACGATGCGCGGGTTCAAGAAGGCGACCGGACGCTTGCGGGTCTGCGAGATGTAGTAGAACACCTCGTTGTCGAACGTCGCGGTGGTCGACGGGCTGCCCAGCGCCAGGATGACCTGCTCACGGCTCGAGCCGACGGGAACTTGATCGATCTGCTGCTGGTCGATGACGTAACCCTGCGTCAGCGTTTCGCTCGGATTAAGCCCAAGCGATTTCGTGGTGGGGGAATTGCAGCCGCTGAGCACGGCGACCACTCCCAGCAGTGAAATGGCGATTGCGGAATTCGACAACGATCCCGTCTTGAATTTTGGCGAGCCCAACAACAACTCCATAATTCCCCTGTCCCCGGCCCGGCTTGCACGAGGCCGCAAAACCGGTAAACCAGCTTGCGCGCCGATGCAACAAGGCCGCAAATGAAACGGGTCCCCAGGAGACCGCCTCATGTTCCAACGCCTGTTCGGCCGTCAGCGTCGAGCCAACCGGACGATTACCGACGCGCTGTACGGTGAAATCGTGGCAGCGGCGCGGCAGCCGGCTTTTTATTCCGACTGGAATGTGCCCGATACGCCGCTCGGCCGCTTCGAAATGCTGTCCGTGCACGTCTTCCTGTTCCTGCACCGCATGCGCAACGAAACCGGCGCGGCGCGCGAGGTCGCCCAGGTTCTCACCGACGAGTTCTTTGCCGACGTGGAATTGTCGCTGCGCGAACTCGGTATCGGCGATCTCGGCGTGCCGAAGCGCATGAAGAAGCTGGCAAAAATGTTCTACGGCCGCACGATGGCCTATGCCGAGGCGCTGGACCGCGGCGACCGGCCGGCTCTGGCGGCAGCCCTTGCCCGCAACATACGGCCCGACAGTGGCGAATGGCCGGAAGCCGACGCGCTTGCGGGTTATGTGATGGAGGCCGACCGCCATCTGGCGGGGCAGGGGATCGAAGGGATTCTCGGCGGAACCATTCGCTATCCCCAGCAGACACCCGAACAGGAAGGAGGACATCCATCATGAAACACAACCCGGAAAGCCCGGTCTCCTTCCTCGCCAACGTCGCGCGGCTGCCCAACAAGGGTTTGCCCGTGGTGATCGAGGCCGATGCCGGGCAACGCGCGAGGCTGGCGCAATTGCACGGGCTTGCCTCGGTGGAACGCTACCGCGCCGAGCTGCTGGTCACCTCGTGGAAGCGCAACGGGGTCAAGGTCAGCGGCAACGTCGAGGCCGATATCGTCCAGGAATGCATCATCACCCTGGAACCGGTCGAGAGCCGCATTTTCGAGGAGGTGTCGGCGCTCTACCTGCCCGAGGATTCCAAGCTCGGCCGTGAAGGCTTCCATGCCGGCGGAGAAATCCTGCTCGCCGCCGATGGGCCGGACAGTCCGGAGACGTTTACCGGCGACACGATCGACGTTGGCGCGCTGGCGGAAGAGTTTTTCGAACTGGCGATCGATCCTTACCCGCGCAAGCAGGGGGCAGATCTGGGGCAGGCCGAGGATGAGGCCGAGGATGTGCCTGATTCGCCCTTCGCGCGCCTGTCGGCACTGAAAAAGCCCTCCTGAGGTGACTATCGCTGTTCGGCGGCGATGCGCATGCCGAGCCCGATGAGGAGCACGCCTGTAACGCCTTCGACGGCGCGCCTGATTGCCGGCCTGCGCAGGAAATCGCCGGCTTTGGCGATCACCGCGGCGTAGAAGGCCAGCCAGGCGAACGTCATCGCGGCGAAAACCACGCCGAGAAGCAGCAACGCGGAAAAGCTCGCCTGGCCGGGCGGTAGGAATTGCGGCAGCAGGCTGGCGAAGAACACGGCCATTTTCGGATTGCCGAGATCGCTGATCAGCCCCTGGCGGAAGGCGACGGGCGGCCGCAGCCGGAAGGACGGCTGAACGAGGCCATTGCCGACCGCGGCAGCCTGCGATGGCGCCATTGCTTCGCGCAGCGCCTGGATGCCGAGATAGACGAGATAGAGGGCGCCGGCATATTTGACGGCGAGGAACAGCGGTTCGGAAGCGACGAGAATCGCGACCATTCCCGCACTCGTCGCGACAGCCCAGACCGTTTGGCCGGCCGCGATTCCGAGCGCGGTGAACACGCCGCCGGCACGGCCGCCGAGCAGCGTGTTGCGGATGGTGATCGCCGTATCCGGTCCCGGGGTCACGATGACGACGATCGAGACCCCGAGAAATGCCAGGAACAAACTGCCCATTCCGATGCTCTTGCGTTTGGGAACTTGTGAAAAAACATGCTACCCGGACGGCAAGCGCTGGGGAAGTGCGACACAAAACTCCTGAATTCCGCTGCTGCGGCGCGAAATCGATGTTGTGCCGGGACGCAAAACCGCTATTTTCGCCAAGCTTTTCGAAACCTCGCTTCACCCCGAGAACCTGTGAGATGATCGCCGCGTGATACGTATCTCCATTGACGCCATGGGCGGTGATCACGGCCCCAAAGTGATCCTGCCGGCCCTCGTGAAGGTGATCGAGCGCCGCCCTGACGTAAGGTTCCTGATCTACGGCCGCGACGACGCGGTGCGCCCGGTTCTCGACCAGCTGCCCAGGCTTGCCGGCGTCAGCGAGTTCGTCCACTGCGAGGTGGCGGTGCGCATGGACGACAAGCCGAGCCAGGCGTTGCGCCACGGGCGCTGGAAATCCTCGATGTGGAAGGCGGTAGAGGCGGTCAAGAACGGCCATGCCGACGTCTGCATTTCCGCCGGCAACACCGGCGCGCTGATGGCCATGTCAAAATTCTGCTTGCGCACCATGGCCTCGATCGACCGGCCGGCGATCGCCGCCCTGTGGCCGACGGTGCGCGGCGAAAGCGTGGTGCTCGATGTCGGCGCGACGATTGGCGCGGATGCCCACCAGCTGATCGATTTCGCAATCCTGGGCGCTGCGATGGCGCGCGCCCTGCTTGCGCTCGACCGCCCGACTGTCGGACTGCTCAATGTCGGTGTCGAGGAGATCAAGGGCCAGGAAGAGGTCAAGGAAGCCGGGCTGCTGCTGCGCGAGGCCAACCTCAAGTCCATGGATTATCGCGGCTTCGTCGAAGGCGACGACCTCGGCAAGGGCACTGTCGACGTGGTGGTGACGGAAGGCTTCGCCGGCAATATCGCGCTGAAAACGGCGGAGGGCACGGCAAAGCAGATCGGCGAATATCTGCGCGCCGCCATGAGCCGCACGCTGATGGCGCGCATCGGCTATCTGTTCGCCAAGAGCGCCTTCGACCGCCTGCGCGAGAAGATGGACGTCCGCAAGGTCAATGGCGGCGTCTTCCTCGGCCTCAACGGCATCGTGGTGAAGAGCCATGGCGGCACCGACGACGAAGGTTTCGCCGCCGCCATCGAACTCGGCTACGATATGGTGCGAAATCGCCTGATCGAGAAGATCAAGAGCGATCTCGATACGTTTCACGCACGCCAGCCGCAGTTGCAGGCGGAAATACCCGCAGCAGCCGGCGACGGCGACGAGTAGGAATTATGATGATCAGATCAGTCGTGCGCGGCATCGGCTCGGCGCTGCCCCGGCGCATCATGAAGAACACCGATTTCGAGGGCATGGTCGAAACCTCCGACGAGTGGATCGCCCAGCGCACCGGCATCCGCCAGCGCCACATTGCAGCCGACGACGAGACGACCGCCTCGCTGGGCGAGGCGGCGGCGCGCGAAGCGCTCGACAATGCCGGGCTGACGCCGGACGACATCGACCTGATCGTGCTTGCCACCTCGACGCCGAACAACACATTTCCCGCGACCGCGGTTGAGATCCAGCAGCGCCTTGGCATGCGCCACGGCTTCGCCTTCGACATGCAGGCGGTGTGCTCGGGTTTCGTCTACGCGGTCACCACGGCCGACCTCTACATTCGCGGCGGTCTTGCGAGGCGGGTGCTTATCATCGGCTCGGAAACCTTTTCGCGCATTCTCGACTGGAACGACCGCTCCACCTGCGTGCTGTTCGGCGACGGCGCCGGCGCGCTGGTGGTGGAAGCGCAGGAAGGCGCTGGCACGATTGCCGACCAAGGCGTCCTGGCCGCCAGCCTGCGCTCCGACGGAACCCATAGGGAAAAGCTCTATGTCGACGGCGGGCCGTCGACGACCGGCACCGTCGGCCACCTGCGTATGGAAGGCCGCGAGGTGTTCAAGCATGCGGTCGGCATGATTACCGACGTCATCGAGGCGACGTTTTCTGAGGCCGGCATCACCGCGGAGGATCTCGACTGGTTCGTGCCGCACCAGGCCAACAAGCGCATCATCGATGCTTCGGCAAAGAAACTTGGCATCGCCGACGCAAAAGTGGTGATCACGGTGGACAGGCATGGCAACACGTCGGCCGCCTCGGTGCCGCTGGCTCTCGCGGTAGCGGTCAAGGACGGCCGCATCAGGAAGGGCGATCTGGTACTTTTGGAGGCAATGGGGGGCGGATTCACCTGGGGGGCGGTGCTGCTGCGCTGGTAAAGCTTTATTCCGGTCTTCCGGCCCGACAGTCCTTGACCTTGCCAAACCAATTTTCTAACGTTGTCGCTTGTTTCGATTGTGTTTTTAAGGATGGCTGGACGGTCGCATGGGGGCAAAGACACTTACGCGCGCCGATCTCGCCGAAGCGGTTTACCGCAAAGTCGGCCTATCCCGCACCGAATCCGCTGAACTGGTCGAAACGGTTCTCGATGAAATCTGCGAAGCGATCGTGCGCGGCGAGACAGTGAAACTGTCTTCCTTTGCCACTTTCCATGTGCGCGGCAAGAACGAACGCGTCGGGCGCAACCCCAAGACCGGCGAGGAAGTGCCGATCCTGCCGCGCCGCGTGATGACCTTCAAGGCCTCTAACGTCTTGAAAAACCGCATTCTTCGGTCACATCAGTCGAACAAGGTCAAATCCGGGAAATAAGCGCCGGTTGCCGTAGCGTCATTTTCAGCGGTTGATAACCCGGCGAAACTGACGCCGGGCTTGAATATTGTCGTTCAAACCGCTGAAATGGTGACGAATCGGTCAAGCCAGCGGGTGATTTCCATGGACAAGAGCCCCGACGCATTCCGTACCATCAGCGAGGTCGCCGAAGACCTCGACCTTCCCCAGCATGTGCTGCGCTTCTGGGAGACCCGTTTCAACCAGATCAAGCCGATGAAGCGTGGCGGCGGACGGCGCTACTACCGGCCGCAGGATGTCGAACTGATCAAGGGCATCCGCCATATGCTCTACGACCAGGGCTATACGATCAAGGGCGTGCAGAAGCTGCTGCGCGACAACGGCAACCATTTCCTGGTGGCGATCGGCGCCGGCGATGTGACGGCGATCGAGGCGATCACGCAGCGCAAGCAGGCCGAAGCCGCCCCGCCGCCTGCCGCCGCGGGGGCGCCGCGCGGGCCCGACGACGAAATGCTGGTCGGCGAAGCGAAAGCCAAGCCAAACCGCCGCTTCTTCGGCCTCGGCAAGGCCGATGACGAAGGCCCGGTGCCGCCGGGATCGGGAAAGCTGTCGCGCGACAACCGGGCGCTGCTGCAGGAGGCGCTGTTCGACCTGCTCGAATGCAAGCGCCTGCTCGATCAGGTACGGTAGGGCCTCAACCGGCTAGAGCATCAGACCGAAAAGCGCGAAGCGGCTTTCGGAAAGATCCTATGCGTAAACAAGCCGATTGGGTAATTTCCTGGTGCGACAAGCCCGATGCAGTCAGGCCGTTGATCATCGAGGCGAAATCGACTTGGACGCGCGCAGTCATCAGACTGGCGAGAATAAGCGCCGTTCACCGAATCGAGTAAGACGGCGGCGATCTCGTTCGACTTTTGTGAACGGTTGCTACAGTTTTTGCACGGAACGAAACTCTTTGGTCTCCAAGGAGTTCATACATTTGTCAGGCTAACGATTGAAATGACCCTGGCGATGAGTTTGATCCGCAACCTGTCCTATGAGCACCAGCAGCTGGTGCAGGCAATGCTGCCGCAGTTGCTGATTGCGCTGGTCAACAGGCTGGGCGGCACCGTCGACATGCCCGCCAAAGAACTCGACGCCACCGGCGGGTTCAATCTCGCCATGCAGGTTTTCGAGGACGAGAAGTCATTCAGATTCGAAGTGGTTAAAAAGGCAGGGTTGGCTGGCGATGGCGATCGATGATCCGCCAGCCCGCCGCCGCGCCGGATCGTTGATCTGACGCGCGACGGCGGAACGGCCAGAGCCGCCAGTGCCAAAACCGCCAAAGCCGCAAGTGCCCTTACGAAAGCACGGCCGCTCGGTGTATGGCAAGATAGCCGCCTGCCGTTTGCAGGCGGCCAATCTGGTGAGATTTCCCGGAATTTTTGGTCGGAGCGGCGGGATTCGAACCCACGACCCCTTGACCCCCAGTCAAGTGCGCTACCGGGCTGCGCTACGCTCCGAACCGGAAAGAGCCCTATATTCTCAAGGTTTGCGGCGCAAGGGCTAAAATCTTTCGCAGGCGACAAAACGGAACAAATTGGAAGGTGGCGTCAACCCACCACATAGGCGGTGCCGCGGCCGGCATGTTCCCGGTGACTTACCGCAAGCCTGCCTTGCGAAGGCCTTCTACAAAAACCTCCAGGTCTTCCGGAAATTTATTGGGCGGAACCTTTCGCCAATGCTCCACGGTGAAATTCGGGTGCACTTCCATCACCGCACGAGCGTGCCTCTCGGCTTCATCCGATTGACCGAGTAGGGCGTGGCTTGCCGCGAGCAGCCGGTGCCCTTCCGAGTTGTCGCGCATCCTGCGAAGCGTCTGGATTGTCTTTTCATATTCGCCGAGGTGGAAATACGCATCTCCCAGATACCAGAGATAAGAATCCGGGTGATAAGGATTGAGCCTGATCGCCCGCTCAAGCAGCGTCACCGCGCGCTCGGCTTGACGAACGTAGACAAGGCAATCGCCCATCTCCGCCAGGAGGTCGGCGTCATTCGGGTTGAGCTGCAATGCGCGCTCATAGGCCGCAAGCGCCTCGTCGTGCTCCTTCTTGTAGAGATGAGCAAGGCCCATTTCCGAATACCCTCGCGCGTCGAGGTCGTCATACTTGACAGCAAGCTGGGCGAGATTGAGCGCCTCGTTCAGCGCAGCGTCCGGGTCAGTGGTCCAGTTGTAGCGCCATTCGAAATTGAATGTGCGCGAGATTGCGGCGTAGCTGCGCCCGTAGCGCGGGTCGAGCAGGCGAGCCTCCTCGAAAAGCCGCCTTGCGTGCGAGTTGCTCTCCGGCCTGAAGCGGAAGCTCAGGTCTTGGCCACGCAGGATGAGGCCGTAGGCATGGAGATTGGGATGGTTCTGCGCCGAAAGGCGGCGGTTCTCGGCCATGTCGATGTGAACCGCAAGCCGCGCGGCCGTGGTGGCGGTGACATCGTCCTGGAAAGCGAAAATATCCGCGATGGAGCCCTCATAACGTTCCGACCAGATCGTATTTTCCGTGTCGGTCTCGTTCAGGTCGAAAGAAAACCGGATCTCGTTGCCGACGCGGCGGAACCTGCCGGACAAGAGATAGCGGACCCCGAGTTGCTGCCCGATCTCGCGCAGCGACTTGAGATGAGCGGAAACGAGAAAAGACGAGTGCCGCGCAATAACCATCAGACTGCGGAAGCGGCACAGGTTTGAAATGAGATCGGCCACGACACCCTGGCACAGATGCGCATCGGCCGGATCGCCTGAAACGTTTCTTAGCGGCAGCACCGCAAGCGAACTGTCCGGCACCAGGCGCTGTGTCACCCGCGACAGCGACATGAGGGGCATCGGCTCGGCGCGCGCCGCGGCCGCGTCGAGTTCGACAGCGTAGACTTCGACCTGCTCCTCGATATTCTTCAACTTCTGCTTGCCGAGCGACCGCAAGGAGAGTTCAGGGTTGCTCCTCACAAGCTGGTAGACCGTATCGGTTATGCAAATTCCGCCGGGAGTTGCGAGCGCCTGGATGCGGGCCGCCATGTTGACATTGTGCCCGTAGACGCCGTCGTCGCCGGCGATGGTGTCGCCGATGGTGATGCCGATACGGTAGGCAAAGGGTTCCTGTCCGCTGGACCAGGCGGATTCGTTGGAGAGTTCCAGCTGCATTTCCATGGCGAAATGCAGCGCCTGGCTCGCGCTCGGAAAAATCGCGACGAGTCCGTCACCGGCGGTATTCACGACAGCGCCGCCGTAGTCGCCCACCAGATTGCGTATGAGGGCCAGCGAGCGCGTAAGGCGCACCACCGTTCCGGCCTCGTCGTGGTCCATCAGGCGCGTATAGCCATGAACGTCGGCATAGAGAATCGCCGACAGTTTGTGATTAAGCCGTTCCTGGCGGGTGCCTGGCATCGTCTGGTTTCAACCTTTCTCTAAAGCGCCCAATGTCGTGCAGAACAAGGTCAACATATCATGTGACAGTATTGCACTGCACGCAAAGAAATCCCATCATGCTTATGTGAAGTTCACCACACGACATAATTGTAAATTATCTATACTTGCCAAATGGTGCAGCATCCGGAATTCGACGTAAGGCGCGCAAGGCGCAATGAATTCGCCTTCGCGGAAAAGATTTATATCAACTCGATGCGCCCACTCATGACCGAACTCGGATCATGGAACGAAGTGGAGCGCAGCGCTGCGCTTCGCCGGTCCTTCAAGGCCGACGATGTGAACATCATCTCCCTCAACGGGACGGACATTGGCTGGATGCAGGTGAGTGAGCGCGATACGGACTACAATCTGGCGCAGATCCACCTGATCGAGGAATATTGCGGGCAAGGAATTGGAACGCGGCTAATCACCGAACTCCTCGAGCGCGCACGGAGCGAGGGAAGAACGGTATCGCTCGCCGTCGTTCGTACGAACAGGGCGATCGGGCTCTATGAGCGGCTCGGCTTCCGCGTCATCGATCCCGACGCCACGCCGATCTTCGACATGGTGTGGGAACCGGATTCATAGACCTCCCGGGGCTTCGATCAGTCGCTGTTCCCGCCACCGCGGGCGTTTGCGCCGCGCGCGTTGGCACCGCGGGCGTTTGCGCCGCGCGCATTCGCACCGCGGGCGTTTGCGCCGCGCGCGTTAGCACCGCGTGCATCGAAGCCGCCTGGCCCGTCGAGCATGGCATCGAGCAGCACCTGTTCGAACATGCCGGTCTCGACATCCATGCGGATGGTATAGTCGGCCTTTTCGTAGGACCAGACCATGATGTCGTCTGAAAACTGGAAATCCGCCTGCCCCAGTCCGGTCAATGAGGGGCTACCGGGAGCGCGTGCAATCCTCGGCGCACCCGAAGCATTTATCCTGAGTTCGCTTGCGGGGAGACCTTCTCCGTGCACTAAGAAGAGCATCGGGCGTGGCAGATCATAATAGAAGCCTTCAAAGCTGAAACCGTAAATACGGGCAAAACAAGGGAATTGTGCCGATTGAAGCTGTTCCTCAAGTTGGCTAACCAGTCCTATCCTATCTGCCGAAAACGGACCATGCCGATCATCTTGGTTTGATTGTTCTGCAACTGTTCCCGAAGGACTCAATGTGAAATATTTTCCCGAATTTTTTTTGCCAAGCTGCACATGAATTAAAACTTTTTTTGTAAGTGGGACCGGAGTCCAAACGCCATCTTTTATCTTATAAAGTCCATTTTTATGTGGATCACCAGCTGGTTGGTTTTTCAATAATATTATTGTTTTTCCCCTGGTTGGAATTTTAATATTGTCCAACTCTGTTGGCAGCGGGTTGGCAAAATCGACCGCAGCAGCCGAGGCGAGATGCACCATCCTGCGTACAAGGGGGGGAAGGTCTTTTGGTTCGACAATTTGAAGATCCTCAACCTTGCGTCCGAAAAGCAAAACATTTGACGGGCTAAGCAGTGTTTCAGTCATCGATGCGTCCCCTCTGAAAGGCGGAATGGCTAACAGTCGTCATTCACGCTAATTCTCCTATTTTCTATCATTTTAAGTTTCTCTATCTTTACATTAGATGAGCTTCACTCTCAATCGCGAATGAAAATTGTCGATTGTTAAAAAGAAATCTCATACCCGACGTCGCGACATCTCAAGCCGCTCCCTATAACTCGACCGTCGACGACAGCAGTTGCTCTGCCTTTCCGGCATGAACACGCGCGGCAACTCAAAGTGGCTCTTCCGGTCGCGAGGCGCGAGTTGCGGGCCGACGCGCGCCGCCCCAATAGCGCGGCGGCGCAGGTTGACGTCGATGATGCGACTGTAACGGCCGCCGGTGAGCATTTGATCGACAGCAAAGAGCGTTCGACCGACATCGTCGTAGCCGAGATAATCCGGCGAAAGACGGCGCCAGGTTTCCGCCAGATAAATCCCGACGGTATCGCGCGCCGAGACAAGGGCCTCGCGAAATCCGTCCGGAGCGGCGGCATATGTCTCATCGAAAATCGGCTGCACTATCTGATGGTAGTCGGGCTGATCCTCCATCCGGTCTGAAAGATCCTCGGCGTCGGCGCTGAACAGTCCGCGCTCCACCAGTTCTTCGTGAAAGATGTCGACGAGCATGTCGAAGATCGCGCCGGTCAGCGGCTGCGCCAGATCATGTTCGTCGCGCCACCCGCCGACGAAGTCGAGAAGCGAAAGCGGATTTGCGGCGAGCCGAATCTGGTCGTTGCCCGTCAGTTCGGCGATGCGGTTGACGAGGTTCAGCGTGTAGAGATTGCCGTGCGTGGCGGCCAGCAACTCATCGATCACGGAATCGAAGTGCAACGCTGCAATCAGCGCCGTCAGATCGGCAGCGGATTCATGAAATCCGTAATATTCGGCGTATGTAGTCTCCGGGTTGGGAACGCCCACCACTGCATAGACAATGCAATGGCCGACTTCATGCGCGATGATGTCGAAATTCAAGCTGAAGGGATGGACGGCCCCGTTGGACGCGCGATGAATTCCTACCTCCAGGAAGCCGTATCCCATGAAGGCATTCTCTACGAGATTGCGCTGCAGAACCAACTCGAGTTGGTCGAAGTCGCGGGCGAAGTGCCATTCGATTGGATGGCCGAAATAGCCCTCCCAGACATCGAGCGTTCTCCGTACGACACCGAAAAGGTGCGCTGCCTCAAATTCCGGACTTTCAACCTCGATGCCATCGAAATGGCCGTCGGCATCGGGGAGGGCCGGCGGAAAGGCCGGGCCGGGCCAAGGCGGCAGGACATAGGCGGCATTGCCGAACCGATCCTCGGAAAGGCCATAGGCTGCCCGCTTGCCGATCGGATCGACGACATACATGCGATCGTCGGCAGGGCCGGGGCCTACAGAGCCAGCGGGCGATGACACCCATACCGTCTCCGGCTCCCGAAATGGTTTCAGAAACGGCGGCTGGGCAAACAGCCGGAACCGCGTTCCCGCCTCACGCCCGGTTCCGTTTCCCCTCTCTGGCATTTCTGTCTCCGCAAGACGGAGTGAAAGCAGCAACTGGCGGCCAAGTCATCAAACGCCGCCCACAGATATACATACTAAAGCTTTTTGTCAGTCGCCGCCAGCGAGTATTTCTTTGGAGCGAATACTGCGAAATACATATTCCACGGCGAGCAGCGCGTAGAACCGGTCGAGGTTGGCAAGCCCGATCGATGCGGCGTAGTTGCCGAGATCGTCCGGCGTTGAAACTCCGAGCCGTTTGCCGAAATACCAGGAGACGAGCAGCGGCGAGGGGATCTTGTTTGCCGGTTCCAGATGCAGCCTCGCTTTCCTCCGCGCGCGCTCCCGCAATGCCACATAGGCGTCGTCTTCCCGCAACTGGTCAAGAATGAGCGGGCGAAGTTCGGCGTCCCGCAACCGGGCGAGTTTCTCGACGTTTGCTCGGCCAGCCATCATCTGCTCGAAATGCTCGGCGCTGGTATCGTTTTCCGCCGCCCAATGAAGCACGTCGGTCTGACGAACGAGGCCGCGCGGCGAGCGAAACGCCATCATCTCGCGCGCTATCTCCCTGCGATCGGGAACAGCGCCTGTCGCGGCGACCTCGTTGCTGGCGAGCAGGCGCGACAGCGCCTCCTTTCTTGCCCGCGCATAAGCTCCATCAAGCCGCAATTCGTCGAGGATCGCCTCTTCGTCCTCGGCGTTGCCGACTTCTGGCGGTGCGTTTCGCCAAGGCGCGTTTGCCCATGTTTCGGTCCATTCGAAGGAGAAGGTCGGGGATTCCGCCTTTCCTCCCTCTGCCAGAAACGCTTGCACCGCGTCGAGCAGAAGCAGCGCATCGTCACGCTTTCGATCGACCTTGCCTTTCTTGAGCCATGCCGAAAAACGTTCATAAGAGTCCGCCGGCAGTCCATTTGCGGCGTCGGCTAGAACACTGGCCCAGCTTCGCTCCTGGTAAAATTGCGCCTTCGCCAACGCGAGGATCGTTTCAGCTGCAACCCCATCCAGAACATGCTCTGAAACGGCACGCTCGAGCGTTGCGCGAATATTGACCATCGGTTCGCTCAGGCGAAGATAGCCGGTTTCGGCAGGGCCGTGGACCAAAGCCACTTCGTCGTCGTCGGTCAATCGGCCGTCGCGATAGGCTTCGAAGATCGATCCAACGCCGCGCATCCCGAAGGTATGGAGTTCTGCTGCGCGAAGCGCGCCCATGCTCGAGGCACCGAACACTGCAACGCCGTTGGCCAGCGCCCAAAGTATTTCCTTGTGCCAAACGGCCGGCTGGCCGTCGAAATAGCCGTCGATCACGCCGATCACCCTCGGGGCCTCGCGGGCAGCCGCGTAGAGTTCGCCCTGACGGACGGGCGAGCGGAACTCGAAAGCCGCGTAGGCTGCGCGTTCCTCCATCTGTAGGGTCGGCCCGCAGAAAATGACTGCACTCATGTCGCCATCCCGAGCAGTCGGCGTGCCCGCTCACCGGGCACGTAAGCGTCATGATCGTCGGGTCCCTCGAGGCCCGGGATAACGACGCGCACCACCGATATGCCGAATCCGGACCTGCTCAGGTCGACCGACACCACTTCTCGTACGCCTACCGCCTTCAGGCGTTCGAGAAGCCACGCCAAGTCCGCGGCAAAGGAGTTCTGAGATCGGTCGGCGATGGCCCCGAAATCCCGGACCGGTGAGTGCTCGGCCAGCAGGCGCGCAGCGATCCGCCTTCTGCCCGCGCGATGCCGCTCGCCATATTCCTCCGGCAGAATGTCATCCCGTGTTCCCGAAATATAGGTCGTGCGCACCTGGACGGCCTCGGTCAGCGCCCTGAGCAGGGCGATCTCCGGCGCTGGATGCGTACCTGCTCCGATGCCGCTGTGGCTGGCGGAACTGCGCCGGTCTTCAATGAGGCAGAAGAACGAAGGAACACCGACGTCGGTCGTTGTCTCCCAGACGGCCACATCGAAATCCGCATGTTCGAGCTTGCGAAGGATCCCGCGGCAGGTTTCGTCCTTCACGCTCTCGAGGTTAACACCGGTCCCGGCGCGTGCGCTCGGTGCGATCCGGTTCCACAGCGCGGTCGCATCGCGTTCGACGATCTCGCAGATAGCGTGGCAACTGGCCTCGGCGGCGGTGTTGCCGGAGGCGAGACCGTTGCTGCTGCAATCGAAGCAACCACTGCCTGGAGGCAACGGAAGCGTGAAGTTTGTGCGGACAGACTCGAATGGCAGCCAGCGCGGCTCGTCGGAAAGGAGGTCGACACCTTCGATCCACAGCGTCACCAGGTTCCGGTCGAACCGGCCGCCGGCAACGCGCGGCAGGCGATCGATATCGACAAATCTATGCGAATGGGACAGCTCCGAATTGCTCCCGAGCTTCAAAGGCAATTCTATGTGCTCAGCGTGAAAGAGCTCGGCTGCTTCCATGAGGCCCGAAGCAATAGCGGCCTCCAGATCGATACCCTTGCCTTGCGAAACCGCAAGCGACCGAGCATTTGGGCGGCATACCATGACCACAGGGATGCCGATGCGATCGAGCCCGGTGACGTTGGCGACGCGCGTAATGCCCATGAGCGGCATCAGCTCGCGCACCCGCGCAACCGTTACGGATGGATGAACGGCGCGATGAGTGCCGACGAAATAGTTTTTCTCTCCTTGCCCATATTCGTCATGGAGCTGGTGCAAGTTGCGCAGTGTATCTTGTTGAAAAACCAATTTTGGTTCCATTTCGCCAAGTCTTCCTGCGCAAGGAAAGGGGAATTATCTTTAGGAAGCAACAGAATTCAGCGTGTTTCGAGCACTCGCCCACCTAAAGGCGGGACGCGCAGCCCAATCGTTCCCGGCACGATGTGCTCGAAAGAAGGAGCTTGAGCTGCTTACGCAAAGTCCACACGATGCCGGCGCTGGTAGCGATACTCCAGCGCGATCGCTCCCCAGATCAGGCCGAGAAGCAGGTAGAAATGCCGCCAATGGTCGGTATCGATGACGGTGCCGAGCGCGATGTGTCCGAGGAACACGACATAGGCGCAGAGCAGGTAGGGCTGCCACGGCCGATCGCGGAACAGGATGCGGAAGCCTGCGGCGACCGTCCAGCAGATCAGCATGAGATAGGAGACGAAACCGAGCCAGCCGTAGTCAAGCAGCGCTTTCAGCCAGATATCGTGCGTGTCTTCCTTGAAGATGCGGCCGAAGTTCAGCGGGCCTATGCCGAGCGGGTGTTCCATCGCCATCAGGAAGCCGATGCCGTAGCGGGCGAAACGGCCGAACTGGGCGCTGTCATAGTCCTGCGCCAGCCTGGCGCGGGCTGAAAAGAGTTCGGCGACCGCGGGAACCTGCAACGCGACCATGATGGTCATGGCGAGCAGCAGGACCGCGACGATGGTCATCACCGCTATGCGCAGCCGGAAGACGCCACTGGCGCTTTGCAGGAAAAGCCCGGCGACCAGCAGGATGGCCGATGCGCCGAACAATCCCCAGGCTCCGCGCGAGAACGACAGGAAGACACCGCCGACGATGATCAGCAGCGGGACCGCGTAAAGCGGCATCCTCGCCACGCTGCCGGTCAGCAGGCGGTGCAGCAGGTAGATGCCGGGCAGGGTGAGGAACGGGCCGAAGACGTTCGGGTCCTGGAAAGCGCCTGAGGCCCGCTCGAACTTGGTGAAGATGTCGGCGCCGGGAAAAGCCTGGAAATAGCCGAGAATGCCGAGCGCCGCCGTGACGATTGCGGCCGTCACCCAGGCGCCGAATATCAGCCGGTAGAGGCCGGGCTGCGCTTCGGTGACCGCCGCGAAGAAAATGGCGGTGAGGGCGAGGAAGAGCGAGACGGCGAGGTAGAGCGGCGTGTTGAACAACTCCGCCATCTGCGTCATCGAAATCATGCCGCCGATGTTGAAAGTGACGAGGAGCACGACCAGCGGGACGATGGGTTTCGAGATGCGCAGGCCAAACAGCGCCCAGACGCCGATCAGCGCGGCCATGTAGAGTTCGTAGGGCGCCGGCTCATTGATGACAAAGCCCGAAAGCAGGACGCCGAGCGACACCGCGGCGGCCGTGATCAGCGAAATCAGCTTGGCGTTGACCGCTTGCCGGGGCAGTTCATGGCTGATCGCGCTCAATAGGCGTTTTCCGTGTTGAGCAGCCGCACCGGCGTCAGGAACAGGATCTTCAGATCGAACCAGAGCGACCAGTTCTCGATGTAGTGGAGATCGTACTCCGTCCGCATCTTGATCTTCTCGTCATTGTCGATCTCGCCGCGCCAGCCATTGATCTGCGCCCAGCCGGTTACGCCCGGCTTGACGCGATGGCGGGCGAAGTATCCGTCGACAACCTCGTGATAGAGCTTGTTGTGCGACTGCGCAGTGATGGCGTGCGGGCGAGGGCCGACCAGCGACAGGCTGCCGAACAGCGCGTTGAAGAATTGCGGCAGTTCGTCGATCGACGTCTTGCGGATGAAACGGCCGACCCTGGTGACCCGCGGGTCGTTTTTGGTGACCGCCTTCCTGGCGGTCGGATCGGCCTGGTCGGCATACATCGAACGGAATTTGTAGACGTCGATGATCTCATTGTTGAAGCCGTGCCGCTTCTGCCGGAAGATCACCGGCCCCTTGCTGTCCAGCTTGATGGCGATCGCCGTGGCCAGCATGATCGGCGAGAACACGATGATGCCGAACACGGAAAAGACGATGTCGAAGGCCCGCTTGGCGACCGAATCCCAATCGTTGATCGGCCTGTCGAAGATGTCGAGCATCGGCACCGAGCCGATGAAGGAATAGGAGCGCGGCCGGAATCGCAACTGGTTCGAATGCGCCGACAGCCGAATATCGACGGGCAGGACCCAGAGTTTCTTCAACAGCGACAGAACGCGCGATTCGGCCGTCAGCGGCAGTGAAACGATCAGCATGTCGATGCGGGCGATGCGGGCGAACTCGATGAGTTCGGCGACATTGCCGAGCTTGGGATAACCAGCGACCACCGGGGGCGAGCGGCGGTTGTCGCGGTCGTCGAAGATGCCGCAGATTCGGATGTCGTTGTAGGGCTGCTTTTCGACCGAGCGGATCAGCGATTCCGCCGCCTGGCCGCCGCCGACGATGACCGCCCGGCGTTCCATCGTGCCGTTGCGGGCCCAACGCCTGATCATGCCGGACAATACCAGCCGCAGCCCGAACAGCAGCACGAAACCGCTTGCGAACCACAAGCCGAACCAGAAGCGGGAAAAATCCGACGATATTTTCAAGAAGAAGCCGGCAAGCGCCAGAAGCGCGAAGGTGCCCGACCAGACGAAAAGGATGCGCCCGAAATTGGCCCATGGCTGGAACAGCGCCTGCACCTGATAGCAGTCGGTGACGTCGAGCAGGATGACGGCGATCAGCGAGGCGCCGAATATGATCGTTGGATATTCCCAGGCAAGATGTGTCGAGAAACCGAGATAGAATGCGTAGAGCACCATGCCCGACAGGAAGAGAAGGCCGAACTCGACCAATCTGAGCACGCCGCTGACCATGACCGGGGACATGGTGTCGCGCCGGTACTGCGAAGCCACCTGACGGGCGACGTCGTTGAGCTCGGTCCGCGTATTCTTGCGATTGGCGCCGTCGTCGAATTTGCGGACGGCATCCTTCGAAAAGCGTTTCGAGGGGTCGTTTTCGTTCATATCCGGTCCCGCAGGCGTTGGCGGACGAATATCAAACATGGGCTAAGAAACCCTTGCAGGTCTAGTTTCATTTAGCGGTTGCGCCAGTTGGCCCGGATCAGACGGCTTTGCCGAGCGCCGAAAAGTAGATCTGTTCGATCTGGTGGGCCATCACGTCGGACCCAAAACGGAGCCTGAGGTCCGGCAGTTGCGGCATCAGCGCTGAATAGGCCGACATGTCCTGAAGGGCTGTCGCCATGAGGCTGGCCAATTCTGCTGGGACTGGAACCACGAGGCCCGGCGCACCGGCGCCAAAGATCTCTGGAATGCCGCCGACAGCGCTGGCGATCATCGGTTTTCCGGCGCCCAGCGCCTCGAGCACGATGTAGGGCATGGCTTCGGCGCGCGATGGCACGACGACGAGGCGGGCCAGCGCGAACGCCTGACGCGCCGGCATGGCCGGTTTGAATTGCACGCGGTCGGCAAGCCCGAGGCGGGCGACCTGCGCCTGATAGCGCGGCAGGTCGTCGCCGTCGCCGACCATGACGGCGCTGATCGGCCTGCCGAGCGTCTTTTCCGCCGCGGCCAGCGCGTCGATGAAGATGTCCGGTCCCTTCAGATCGCGCATCATGCCGATGTAAAGCAGATCGGCGGCGTCCGGCGCCGGCGCGACCGGCTCGAACTCGCTCTCCCGCAGGCCGTTGTAGACGAGGCTGTTGGGCGCATGGGGCCTGCCGATTTTGCGACGGAAGGCCCGCCGCTCGTACTCGGAAACGAAAAGCAGGTGGTCGGTGAAGTGTTCCATCAGGCGTTCAAGCCCGAAGAAGAATTTCCCCGTCATTGTCGTTTCGTCGTAGTGCAGGCTGCCGCCATGCGGCGAATAAAGGCGGGCGACGCGAGACCTTGAAACCCGCAACAATGAACCGAACACACGCGCGTAGACGCCACCCTTGGCGCCGTGCCCGTGTATAACGTCCGGCTGCAATTCCTTGATAAGCTTGTATGTTCTCCAGGCCGAGGCGATGTCGCCGGGGCCGATATGACGCTGCATCGGGGTGCGCCGCACGCCCAGCGCCAGCGTGCTCTCCAGGTCGTCGAAGAGCCGCTCCTCGAACTCGCCGCCGGTGGTCGAATCGCAGACGATGCCTACCACGTGACCCGCCGCGACCTGTGCCTCGGTCAGATCGCGCACATGGCGGAAGATTCCCCCCACGGGCGAGCGGAAGCAGTGCACGATGCGCAGCTTCGTCGTCACGGTCGGGTCGCCGGAGCATATGGATCAAAACAGTCGTTCGCGGACATAGATCGTGTCGCCGGGCAAGAGCGGATCGGACGTCAATACCCGGCCAGTCATGACCTTTCCGTTGATGTCTCGCGTAATATCGACATTTGCCTGGTTGGCGCGAGCCGAAAACCCGCCGGCAGCCGCAATGGCTTTCTGCACGGTCATGCCGGGAACGTAGGAATACTGGCCGGCCGCACCCACTTCGCCCATGACGAAGATTGGACGGTAACGGTCGACCTCGACGGAAACATCGGGGTCGCGCAGATAGCCCTGCCGCAGTTTGGCGGCGAGCTGGCCTTCGATTTCCTGGGCCGAGTGGCCGCGTGCGGCGATGGCGCCGACCAACGGGAAGGCGATGTAGCCGGACTGGTCGACGCTGTAGGTGTTGGTCAGGCCTTCCTGTTCGAACACGGTGACGCGGATGCGGTCGCCGGCGCCCAGCCGGTAGGGCTGATCGAGAACCTCATGAAACGCCGCCGGCGCCGGCCGGTAGCTGGAGCAGCCGGCCAGCACGACCACCGCCAGCATCGCGTGAACAAGGAAACGAAGGCATTTCATGGCCGGGCATTTACCTTTAAGCGTCGGCCGGACACCCACCGGCACACTTCGGATCGGCCCGTTATCATCCTGTTAGGGTTAATGGGTGGTAAAACTTCCGCTGGCAGACGGGCAATTGCCGCGACATCGACGGAAAACAGGGGCGGGTGGATAGCGCGGATTACATGCCGGCCGCCAGCCGCCGCGGCGGCCACTGGCATGCACCTTAACTCCTGAGTTACCATAGTTGTTTACGTTGCGGGCTTGGAAGTCCGGAGTCGGAATGCATGTCTGGCGTTCATAACAGTGCGAACGATGTCGACGTCGACCTCGGCAGGCTTTTCTCCAGCCTTGCCGCGAACTGGTTTCGCATCCTCGTCGTTTCGCTGGTGATTACCGGTCTGGCGCTGGTTTTCGCCTGGCTGGCGACGCCGCGCTATATGGGCGAGACACGGCTGCTGATCGAAACGCGTGAATCTGTCTTCACGCGGCCGGATACGAACAACACCAGCGACACCAGCCCCATCTTCGACGAGGAGGGGGTGACCAGCCAGGTGGAGGTGATCGGCTCGACCGACATCCTGAAGCGGGTGGCGCAGAAGCTCAATCTCGCCAGCCTGCCGGAGTTCGACGAGACGGCCGACATGTCGATGATCGGCCGGATCATGGTCATGGCCGGGCTGAAGTCCGATCCCAACGAAATCCCACCTGAGGAGCGCGTGCTTAAGGCGTTTCGCGAGAAGCTGACGGTCTACCGGGTGGAGAAGTCGCGCGTCATCGTGATCGGTTTTTCGTCGGAGGATCCGAAGCTCGCCGCCGAAGTTCCGAACGTGCTCGCCGACACTTATCTCGCCATGCAGCGCGACGCGAAATCGCAGTCGAATGCCGATGCGACGGACTGGCTGGAGCCGGAAATCGCCGATCTCAGGACAAGAGTGAAAGAGGCTGAATCGAAAGTCGCGGCCTTCCGCTCGAAATCCGACCTGCTGGTCGGCCAGAACAATTCGGTGCTCGCCACCCAGCAGCTCTCCGAACTGTCGACCGAACTGGCCCGCGTGCGCGCCAACCGTGCGGCGGCACAGGCTAATGCGGAAGGCGTGCGTGCGGCGCTGAGGAGTGGCACGTCGCTCGATACGCTGCCGGAAGTGCTGTCTTCCGGCCTCATCCAGCGCCTGCGCGAGCGCCAGGTGCAGCTGAAGGCCGACATTGCCGATCTGTCGACCACGCTGCTCGATGGGCATCCGCGCATCCGTGCGCTGCGTTCGCAGCTTGCTGACCTCGACGGCCAGATCCGCAACGAGACGGAGAAGGTGCTGAAGGGCCTGGAGACCGAGGCCAAGACATCGTCATTCCGCGAGAACGAGCTGGTGGCGAGCCTCAACACGCTGAAGGCGGAATCGGCACGCGCCGGGGAAGAGGAAGTCGAATTGCGGGCGCTGGAGCGCGAAGCGGCCGCACAGCGCGAGCTGCTCGAATCCTATCTGACACGCTACCGCGAGGCGACCTCGCGCAAGGAACGCAACTACCTGCCGGTCGATGCGCGCATCTTTTCGCGCGCGATCGTTCCGTCCGAGCCGTATTTCCCCAAAACAGTGCCGATCGTCGGTGCGGCGTTTGCCGCCTCGCTGCTGATCATGGCGATCGTGACGTTGCTGCAGGAATTGTTCAGCGGGCGCGCGATGCGGCCGGCTCCGGGTGCGCGGCCACAGCCAATCGAGCAGGTCTCGATGCCGGAGCCGCAGGCCGAGCCGGCCCCTGCCGCGCAACCCACGGAGGCGCGAAAGCCGGTTGCGCCGGCGCGCGCGCGGCCCCGGGTAGAGCGAAAGATTGCGAAACCGTCCAGCCTCGGAGAAATCACCGTCGAGATGGCAGCCGAGAAGCTGATTGCCGGAGGCGCGTCGCGCGCCATCTTCGTTTCGCCCGAGGGCGACGAGGCGGCGGCGGCGGCGGTGATGGTGGCCCGCGAGGTCTCCGATGCCGGCCTGCGCGTGCTGCTGCTCGACCTGACCTCGCACGGGGCGGCATCGCTGCCGATGCTGGAACGCGCATCTTACCCCGGCATTACCGACCTGCTCGCCTTGGAAGCGCAGTTCTCCGAGGTGATCCACGGCGATCTCTATTCGGATTGCCATGTCATTCCGCTGGGCACCGTCGACCCCGAACTCGCCATGCGGCATGCCGACCGTCTGCCGATCATCATGAATTCGCTGACGACTGCCTACGATGTGGTTGTTGTCGAATGCGGCCCGGCCGACGCCGAAGGCATCCGTCGCCTGGTGTCCGATGGCACCGAGATACTGGTCAGTGTGATCCAACCGGATGACAAGGCAATCGCCGAAACGGCGGCGGACCTGGCAGCGGGCGGCTACGACAAGCTGACGCTGGTGTCGCCGTCGGGCCACGTGCCTCCGGCGTCGCCGCAGCCGGACCGTTCGGCCGCTTAGCTGCGAACGCTAAATCGGTCAGAAAACGCCTCACACTTTCGGTCCGATGCTCTAATCGTCCTGGGTGTGAGCAGGAGCGCTACCGCGCCTGCGCAGCGCCTTGGCGATGCGCCAGACCGTTGGGCTCTTCTTTACCGCGGATTTCAAGCGGCTTGTCGCGCGCATGCTGGCGGCCATCAGGCGGCCTTTGACGGTCAGCGGCACGAAGACATCGAAATGGGTGGTCTCGATATCGCACCACAGGCGCTTGTAGGGCTCGTCGCCAACGCTGAAGTCGTAGATCGCGAAGCCTTTCTCACAGGCTTCGCGAATGTTGTCGAAGAACAGGAAATCGCCCGGGCTGGCATTGCCGAGGTCGCCCTTTGCAATCGAGCCGAATTCGCAGATCAGCCGATCCGCAGCGCGGCTGGAACCGGTGACGGCGCGCAACCTGCCGCCGATCTCGAGGCCATGTAGCAAGAAGGCAGGCTCCTCCTCGGCAAGGGCCTCGGCGAACAAGGCGCGAAAAAACGACCGGACCGAGGGTTCGCCGAACACATTGGTGATGCCCATCTCGCGGAAGCGGTCTTCCTTCATCACGAAGAACGCGTCGAGCATGGCGGTGGCTTCGGTCGGTGTCTTCGCTTCGATCCGCCGGAAACCGCCTGCGGCCTCGAACTTGCGCACTTGCGAGCGGTGCTTCTTGCGTTTGCGCTTGCCATTGGCGCGGTCGAGAAGTTCGTCGAAGCCGCCGGCGAGATCGACGCCCAGCGACAGGTTGGCGCTTGGCGAATGCGGCAGCGCAAGCAGCGGGTTTTCGCGGTCTTCCATCCGGTCGGCGAGACGTTCGAAAGCCAGCATGTCGACATCGGGCCTGGCAACTCTGATCGCCGCGACGATTGCGTCGAGGTCGCCCGGCGTGACGGATTGTGCTGTTTTTCGAGGCAAGGGCGGGAAATTGCCGTTGGCATGGCGGCCGCTCATGAAACGTGCGACCCGGCATGGCCCCGACCGCGTGACTTCAAGCGCGATGGCGAAGGCCGGGCCGTCCCCGGCGTCCAGCGCGGCCACAAGGAAATCCGGCCGGATGCTGGCAACCCACGCGTTGATCCAGGCGAAACTCTGCGCCGGGGAGACAACCGCATCGGCACAGGCCGCGCGATAGGCGTCGATGGCGTCTTCGGCGGCGAGGTGGACGGTGGCTTTCGGCGCGGCATCGGGCGTCCGCCCGCTGGCTGCTCCGGTCGCGGCTTCGGAGGACGCGTCAACCATACTTCAATCCTTCACGCGTAATCATCCGACGCAGGCGGTATGGTCCGTTCGCATTTCATGCCGCGCGACGTTAGAGCGAAATGCGTTCAGGTTGAAATGGGCTTTTCGCTCTATCTGTTCGTTTTAGCCGCATTTGTGCGACGCCAGGTAAATCCACCGGGCTGCAAAATGCTCTAGCCGCAAAAGGTGAATGAATGTTCGACAGGGCGGAGGTTTTGCGCAAGCTCGCCCTGGATGCCGCCCACTATTCGGGATTGGCATCGCTGGCCAAGCCGCTGGTCGGCGGTATCGGCGCCATTTTGATGCTGCACCGGGTCACCGCCCAGCCGGGCGGCCCGCTTGGTTTCAACAGACATCTGAGCATCACGCCGGACTTCCTCGACCAGGTGATCGGCGACATGAAGGGTCGCGGCTATCGCTTTGTTTCGATGGACGAAGCGGTCGACCGTATCCGGGCAGGGACGGGCCATGAACTGTTCGCGACGATCACCGCCGACGACGCCTACCGGGACAATCTGACCGAAGCGCTGCCGGTTTTCGAGAAGCACGGAACGCCGTTCACCATCTATGTCGCACCGGGGCTGATCGACGGCGCCGTCGACCTGTGGTGGAACGTGATCGAAGATATCGTCGGCGCCAGCGACCGGATCGATCTGCCGGCTGCGAAAGGCACTATCACGCTCGATGCTTCGAGCCCCAAGAAGAAGGCCGAGGCGAACCGGCGCCTGGAGAACTATCTAACCGGCGAAATCCCGGAAGAAGAACAGTGCGCGGTGGTTCGGGAACTTGCCCGTCGCGCCGGCGTCGATTTCGACCTGCCGCGCTGCAAAACGCTGATGAACTGGGACGAACTGCGCACTATTGCCGGCCATCCGCTGGCGACGATCGGCGCCCATACAGTGCATCACTACAGCCTGCGCCGGTTGCCGGCGGAGAAGGCGATGCGCGAGATGACGGAAGCCCGGGCCATCCTGGAAGACCGGCTTGGCCGCGCGCCGCTGCACTTGGCCTATCCCTATGGCTATGTTTCAGCCGTCGGCCCTCGAGAAGCCGGCATTGCGGGGGAAGCCGGCTTCGTCTCGGCGGTAACAACGCGTCACGGCCTGCTGCACTCCCAACATGCCGGCCATCTTCATGCGTTGCCGCGCATTTCGCTCAACGGCCGCTACCAGCGCATCCGGTATCTGCGGACTATGCTTTCCGGCATCACCGCGCCGCTCACCAACAGGGGCAAGGTGCTGGTCACCGTCTGAGGTGCCTGGGCTCCACAGTCAGGAGGTGGTCTTCGGCGCCTTCAGCATCCACTTGATGATCGCCATTGCAGGCAGGATCCAGAGCAAGCCGCTGAACAGGAAGAAGGCCAGGTGGACGACAGGCCCGGATTCCGCAAGTTGCGCGACGGCAATGATTGTCGCGACGATGGCGTAGACGATCACCAGGAGAACCAGAAGGATGGTTCCGATGAGCTTCCTCAGGCGAACGGGCATCTTTGTCCTTTGGAGAGCCGCTTGATCGTTGGCGCTCTCATGCTCCGGAATTCATGCAGGCGTCGTAAGGCTTCGCGCATCTTAGCGCAACACCGGCCGCCGGTCGGCCAGCGCGGCGCGACGGCGTGTCGCGCGAGCCTTTCCCTTGCAAGCGCTGCGCCAATGGTTCACCTATCCGGCGGATAAGGAACCTGAACGGCGACATGGCTTCGATCACCAACACATCTGCGTCGGCCACGACCGACCGAGTCCAGAGCAACCGCAGGATGGTCCGGCTATGGCTCTATGCAGTGCTGGTCGTCCTGTTCGCCATCGTCATGGTGGGCGGCGCCACACGCATGACCGGGTCCGGCCTTTCGATCACCGAGTGGAAACCAATCCACGGCGTCATTCCGCCGCTCAACCCTGCGGAATGGCAGGAAGAGTTCGAAAAGTACCAGCAGATTCCGCAGTATGAAAAGCTCAACAAGGGCATGAGCCTCGACGAGTTCAAGGGCATCTTCTGGTGGGAATGGGCGCATCGCATTTTGGCCCGCGGCGTCGGTTTTCTCGTCGCCATTCCGCTGGCTTTCTTCTGGCTGACCGGCCGGCTGGAGCGCCCGCTGAAATGGCGGATGGTCGGACTGCTGGCGCTCGGCGGCCTACAAGGCTTCATCGGCTGGTGGATGGTTGCATCGGGGCTGGTTGAACGCGTTTCGGTCAGCCAGTACCGGCTCGCGACGCATCTGACTCTCGCCTGCATCATCATCACCGCGACGGTCTATATCGCGCGCGGACTGGCGACCCACACGGAAGCGCCCGCCGATCGCGGCGTCCAGCGTTTCGCCGGCATCATGGTGCTACTCATTCTGGTGCAGATCTATCTCGGCGGGCTCGTCGCCGGCCTGCATGCCGGTTTGAGCTACAACACCTGGCCGCTGATGGACGGAGCGATCGTGCCTGGCGACTTGCTGATTATCGACCCGGCCTGGCGCAATTTCTTCGAGAACCCGAAAACGGTGCAGTTCGTGCACCGCATGGTGGCCTACGCTGTGCTCGCCGCTGCCTTCTGGCACGCCTTCGCGACGTCGCGGGCGATGCCGGGCAGCACGCATGCGCGCCGCGCCTGGCTGCTGGCGGTGCTGGTGCTGGGGCAGGCGGCGATCGGCGTCGGCACCTTGCTGATGCAGGCGCACATGCATTGGGCGCTGCTGCACCAGGCCTTCGCCATGGTGGTGCTGATTTTCGCCACCGCCCACTGGCGTGGCACCAAGGGGGCTTATCCCCTGCCAGGCGAGGCGGCGCTCAGAGCCTAATCCTCGAATCGGAATGGGCTCTATCTTTGTTGGAGCATGATCTCTTCCGAAAAGAGGTTTCCACTTTTCTGGATCATGCTCAGAAGTTAGCGCGAACCGCGCGAACAGCGGCGGCGACCGCCAGTTCGCTGGTTTCTTCAACCTCGTTCCGGTCTTCGGCATGCCATGACGCCGACAGGCAACCCCAGGCGATGGCGTGATCGAGGATCGCGGCGGGGCTTTGCCCGAGCACCGTGGCGAAGGTCTCGGCCATGTGGGCGATGCGCTCCGGATCGCGCGTAAGGTCGTGGCGATCCAACGGATTGAACAGAAAGTTCGCGGCGTCGAAGCCGGGGTCGCCGAGAATACCCTTGGGATCGATCGCCAGCCAGCCGCGCTCGCCATGCAGGATGTTGTCGTGGTGCAGGTCGCCATGCAGAACGCGCAATTCGACCGGGTTCGAAAGCAGGCGTTCCGCGATTTCCGCCGCTTCCCTGTACGGGCTCTCCAGCCCGGCGTCGCGATCGGCCCCGGCTTTCTTGAACAGGCTGGCAAAGCGCTCCCGCAACGGCTGCAGATCGGCGGGAGGAGGGACATCGGACGGCGAGAACAACATCGCCATGACTTCGGCTGCGATTTCTGTCGCGCGCCGGTCGCCATTCTCGTTCAGTTCGTCGACAAGCAGCCGGTCGCCGGCATATTCGAGCAGCATGCTTTGCCGCTCGAAACCGAGCAGCCGCACCGCGCCGACGCCATCGCGCCACGACAGATAATGCGCACCGCGCAGTTCGTCGGCGACATCGTCGAATGGCTTGAGCGCCTTGATCACGGCAAGGCTGCCGTCCTCGCGCCGCACCTTCCAGATGCGGCTCGAAAACGTCTCGGCAATCAGGATGGGATCGCTGACGTTCCAGCGATCCGGAAGGGAAGGCAAATCCATGTGAAGCGAATTCGCGTTAGTGTTTGAGCCCCAGCATCAGGTCCATGTTCTGGACCGCAGCACCCGACGCGCCCTTGCCGAGATTGTCGTAGACCGCGATCAGCAGCGCCTGAGCCCTTTTGTCGTTTGCAAAGACGTGCAGCTTCATGCGGTTGGTGCCGTTGTAGACCTCGGGATCGATCTCCGGCGTACGCTCCAGATCGCCGAGCGGCGCGACCTCGACGACGCCGCCGGCAAGGCCGGCGTAGTGATCGGCGATTGCCGCGTGGAGTTCGGCGCCGGTCGGCACATTCTTCAGGCTTCCAAGCTGCAAGGGCACCACCGTAATCATGCCTTGCGCGAAATTGCCGACTGCTGGCTGCATCAGCGGGTCGTGCTCGAGCCTGGCATAAGTGCGCAGTTCGGGCACATGCTTGTGCTTGAGCGTCAGCCCATAGGGCAGGAACTCCGGCGCGTCCTCGCCCTTGGCGACATAGTCCTCGATCATCGGCCGACCGCCACCGGAATAGCCGGAAATGCCGTTGACGGTTATAGGGAAATCGGCGGGCATCAGCCCCGCCGTCACCAGCGGACGCAACACCGCGATCGGCCCCTGCGGCCAGCAGCCCGGATTGGCGAGGCGCTTCGCCTTGGCGATTGCCGCGGTTTGCGCATTGTCCATCTCTGGAAAACCGTATGTCCAGCCGTCGGCCACGCGATGTGCCGTCGAGGCGTCGATGACGCGGGTGGTGTCGTTGGCGATCAGCGCCACGCTTTCGCGCGCGGCATCGTCGGGCAGGCAGAGGATCGCGACATCGGCCGCGTTCAGATATTCGGCCCTTGCCGCGGCTTCCTTGCGCCGTTCGGTTGGAATGGAGATAATTTCGAGGTCATCGCGGCCGGAAAGCAGCGCCCTGATCTGCAGGCCAGTGGTGCCGTGTTCGCCGTCGATGAAGATTTTCGGTTTCATGGTCGCATTCCGATCGAGAATTCAAAGGGATAGGCCCGTTTCCGGATTCAATCCCGCAAGCTATTGAATCAATCCGCCAGCGCCGCGCTGCGCGCCTTCTGCTCGGCCAGAAGGCCGAGAAAATGCATCGCGACGGTGGCGCCGGCAATCGCCGTTATATCGGCATGATCATAGGCCGGCGCAACCTCGACGACGTCGGCGCCGACAATGTCGACATGGCCGAGCTGGCGCAGCACCGAAAGGATTTTCGCCGGCGTCGGGCCGCCCGAAACCGGGGTGCCGGTGCCTGGCGCGAACGCCGGGTCAAGGCAGTCGATATCGAAGGTCAGGTAGGTTTTCTTGCCGCCCGTGCGCTCGGCGATCGCATAGGCGATGTCTGCCGGCCGCATGTCCTCGACCTCATAACCGTAGATGATCCTGATGCCGAAATCATCAGGCGCATGGGTGCGGATGCCAATCTGGATGGAGCGATCGGGATCGATGATGCCATCACGCACCGCGCGCGCCACGAAGGACCCGTGGTCAATGCGCTTGTTGTCGTCCAGCCACGTGTCCTGGTGTGCGTCAAAATGGACAAGAGCCAGCGGCCCGTGCACCGCCGCATGCGCCTTCAACAGCGGCCAGGTGACGAAATGGTCGCCGCCGAGCGACAAGAGAAATGCGCCCGATTTGAGGATCTTGGCCGCTTCGCGCTCAATGGTTGCCGGCGTCTTCTGGTGGTTGCCGTAGTCGAGCAGGCAGTCGCCGTAGTCGATGACGCTCATCGCCTCGAACAGGTCGCGGTTGAACGGATACTGCGGATCGTTGTCGAAGATCGCCGATGCGCGCCGGATCGCCTGCGGGCCGAAGCGCGCGCCTGGGCGGTTGGAGACTGCAGCATCGAACGGGATTCCCCACACCACGGCATCGGCGCCCTTCACGTCCTTGCTGAACTTGCGGCGCATGAAAGAGAGCGCGCCGGCATAGGTCGGGTCACTGGCGGCACCCGTCGTCTTGCGTGCGGTGAAGGCGTTGTCGATCGAAGTCGATGGCATTTGGTGTCCCCTCTGTCATCTTCGGAACGGCTCTTATTGGACATTCTTTTCCGAAATGCGACCCCTTTCGTCACGTTTGTCCGGGTCCGGCTGTCATCGCCTCGTCACGTTGATTCATTGCGCTGTCATCCATCGTGTTTAGGGCGTCATGCGTCTGACAGCCTCCGATGGAGCGATTGGATGCGGATGATTCGTTTGGGCGCGATCCTTGCGGCGGTTGCCCTCTGGCTTGCGGCGCCGGCCTTTGCAGAAACCACGCGCGCCAGCCAGATTCTCGAACGGTTCGAGCACGCCAACCAGTGGCGCGACCACGTGATGATCGTCGCGCATCGCGGTGGCTGGATGGAAAAAGGCATGATCGTGCACCCCGAGAACTCTTTCGAGGGAATTGCCAGCGCCATTGAACTCGGTGTCGAGATGGTGGAGATCGATGTCCGCAGATCGAAGGACGGTGAGTATGTTGTCATGCACGACAGCTGGCTCGACCGCACCACCGATTGCAGGGGTGAGGTGGTGCAGCGCACCGTCGCCGAACTGAAACAATGCCGGCTGGCGGTCGAGGGAAATGGCCGAGTGACGGACGAGCGCGTGCCGACGCTGCGCGAGATGCTTGCCTTCACCAGGGGTAAGGTGCTGGTCAACATCGACAACAAGCTTGAGATCGAGGACCTTACCGGGATGGTGGCGGTGGCTCGCGACCTTGGCATGGCCGAGGAGGTGGTGATCAAGCAGAACCTCTGGAGCGCTGAAAAGATCGCCGAAATGAAGCGTACGGTCGCGGCCATCGGCGAGGGCGTGAAATTCATGCCGATCATCGCCGACGATGCGGTGAAGGACGTGCGTTTCCTGGAAACCGCCAGCCGAGCCTTCTCGGCGGATGCCGTCGAAATGATCAACTGGCACCAGGCGGGCGAAGCGATGACCGATACAGGCGGTGCACTCTTCACGACCCGGGCCCGGGCGGTGGCTGCGCGGGGCGACTGGCACCTCTGGGTCAACACCTATTCGATCGTCAACAAAGCTGGCGGTTATCTGTCGGGTGGACGCGGCGACAAGCTAGCGGTGCTTGCCGACGCTCCGGGCGAGGCGTTCGGCTTTTGGGTCGACCGTGGCGTCACCGTCATCCAGACCGACGAGCCGAAGGCTGCGATCGACTGGCTGACCGCCAACGGCTATCGCATCCCTTACGACCTCACCAACTGATGGCGCCGGCTAGAGTATGATCCCGAAAAGTGGGGACCGGTTTTCGGAAAAGATCATGCTCCAACAAAGAGATAGGGTTACACCTCGGTCAGCTGCTTGACGGGCTCGCGGCGGCGCGGCTCGGTCGGGCCGAACTCGATATCGCCGGCTGGCATTCCGCCGGGTTTCGGGAACAGAGTTCCCAGCTCCCGCGGCTCGCGCAGTCTGCTGTATCGGTGCTCGGTTTCGCGGCTGACCGCGATGTCGCCGAGCTGACCGTCGCCGAAGCCGTCGAGACCGGGCGCACGAAACCGCCTCGCATGTCCGCCTCCCACCGCCGTTTTCCAGAAACGCGGGTTCAACAGCGTTTTTGCTACCTTCTTGAACGCTGCTCTCATCCTTTCCTCCCACACGGCTCGCTCCTGATAGGGAAGTTGGGGTCTGAGAAGCGGATTCACAAAGCGAATTATCGCCATCTGCCATAAAGAATGCTTATGTATGCGCATGAAGCTGCCGCCTATTGCTGCCATCCGCGCCTTCGAAGCCGCCGCACGCCATCAGAGTTTTACCAAGGCCGCCGACGAACTCGGCATGACGCAGGCCGCGGTGAGCTACCAGATAAGGCTGCTCGAGGAGCGGATCGGTACACCGCTGTTCACCCGCGAGCCGCGGCAGGTGACGCTGACCGAGACCGGGCGCAGATTGTCGCCCAAAGTCACCGAAGCGCTTGACCTGCTTGGCTCGGCTTTTGCGGAGGTCGCCGAGAAGGCCACCCTCGAGCTTGCCATTTCGGTGCTGCCGACGGTCGCTTCGGCATGGCTGGTTCCGCGCCTCTCGTCGTTTCAGGCCGCCAATCCAAACATCAAGATCAGGCTGCATACGTCGAACGAGATGGTCGATTTCATCAGGGATGATATCGATCTGGTGGTGCGAAGCGGCGGCGGCAACTGGCCGGGCAACGATGTCTTCCTGCTGTTTCCGATGGTCTACGCACCGGTCTGCACACCGGAATTCCGCGACCGTCACCGGCTGGCCAACCCCGCCGACCTGTTGACGGTCCGCCGCTTCGGTTCCGCCAACTGGTGGCGGCGCTGGCTGACGGAGGCCGGCGTCAAAAATCTCGACGACGGCAACGACGTGGGGCTGATGCTGGGCGTCCAGGCGATGGACGTGGCGGTGACGCTGCTGGGGCAGGGTGTCGCCATGGTGGTCACCACATTCTTCGCGGAAGAATTGAAGAGCGGGCGGCTGGTGCAGCCTTTCAGCCATGTCGTCGAGGATGGCCGCGGCTATTTCCTGGTTTATCCCGAAGCGCGCCGCCGGTCGCGGAAGGTCCAGCTTTTCCGCGACTGGATCATCGCCGAAGCGGCCGCGACCCGCTCAGCGCCGGCGGTCCCAGCGCAGTGACGCCAGCCGCGGATCATCGAACGCGGTTCGATCGAAACCGATGCGCCTTTCCGGGAATTCGCACAGCGCGTGCACGCCCGAAGCGCTGAGGCGGATCCGCCACGTCTGGCGGTCGACCGGCCTTGGCTTGGCGAAGGCACGGCAGGAAAGCAGGGCGATATTGGCTTGCCGCTGTGGGTCGCGCACCGATCGATAGCGGATGGCTTCGATCCCGGCTTCGCGGGCGACGTCGGCAAGCTGCTGGCAAGCTTCGTAATCGGTGGGGTCTGTCCATTTCGCGTCGTCGCGGTCGAGCGGCGGCAAGGTAAGATCGATCGCCCTTTCGGCGCGAACGGATGCGGAAAACGCCGTATATTCGGCGGCGTCGCGCGGCCATGGCGTTTCCGGCGACTCGGCAAAGAACAGCAGCCGGTAGAAGGCCATCTCAGCGACCGCCGTCGTCACGTGTTCGGCGGCGTAATAGACGCCCCGCGTCCGGCCGGCCCGGCGGAACCGTGAACCATACGGGTAAGGCGACCCGTAGCGGAACGGCGTCGCCAGCAGGTAGTCGAGATGCCGGCATTCGACGGGAATGGCGGGCTTGGTTTCCTCTATCAGGTCTTCCAGCACCGCCTGCTCATCCAGGCTGTCGACCAGCTTCAGCGTCGAGACGCGGTGCTGTGCCTCGACCATGCGCCAGCATTTGCCGTCGAGACGGACGGTCTCAGACGAGAGCGCGGCGGGCGTCCAGGTAGGCAATGACATCGACGAGCCCGACGATCGTGAGGATTTTCTCGAGCGGCTTGCCGTCGAGCGCGGTGTTGAAACTCTTCAGCCAGGCACGGGAGACGGTTTCGTCGCCACCGGTAATGGCGTCGAGCGAACGAAACAGCCGTACAAACAGCACCGCGAGTTCGAACGGCTTGGTGCCCTGTTCCAGAGCGAATTCCTGCTTGCGCATCCGCGATACGGTGGCTTCGGAAACGCCGATCACCGCCGCGAAGGTGCGGGCAGTGACGTCGAGCTGGTCGGCGGCGCGCAAGGCTGCCTTGGTGATGACGGCGTCTGCCTGGGATGTTGGCTGCGGAATCGGCTTCAGCATCGAGATTTCCTTTCTGTGGGAAATATAGTGCAAAAAGTTTCCCAGGGAAAGGGTTCGTCGCGCTCTCAGTCCGGTCGGTAGAGCAACCAGTTCTTGCTCGGCTTCGCCGGGGCGGCGTATTTGGTCACC
This sequence comes from Neomesorhizobium albiziae, assembly GCF_900114255.1. Lineage (GTDB taxonomy): Bacteria > Pseudomonadota > Alphaproteobacteria > Rhizobiales > Rhizobiaceae > Neomesorhizobium > Neomesorhizobium albiziae. The sequence goes on from NZ_FOSL01000005.1 coordinate 58,772, forward strand.
TGATTGCGCCCGCCCACCTTGGAACGGTACATCGCGCGATCAGCCTTTGCATAGAGATCGTCCGGACCGTCTGCGTCCGCCGCCATGCAGATGCCCATCGAGATGGAGATCGGTCCATAACTTTCGCCGGTCTGGACGTTGCCGAACGGCGTCTGGTGGATCGCGTTGCGGATGCGGTCGGCCAGTTCGAAAATGGCTTCCTCACCGGCCCCTTCGATGATGAGTGCGAATTCCTCCCCGCCGGTGCGCGCCACGAAAGCGCTTTCGCTGACATTCTCGCGCAGGATCTCGGCGATGATTTGCAGGATTCTGTCGCCGACGGGATGGCCGTAGCGGTCGTTGATTTCCTTGAAGCGGTCGATATCGGCCAGGATCAGCGCGTTGAACAGAATGCGGGTGTTGTTGTTGTAGATACCGGCCATACGCGTGTCGAAGGCGCGGCGATTCCATATGTGCGTCAGCGGATCGGTGTCGGCGAGTTTCTTGTATTCCTCAAGCTTCGTCTTCACCGTTTCGAGCTCGGCGGTCTTGTCGCCCAGCGAGGCCGTCGCCTGGTTGCCGTGGTCGATGGTCGACTTGGTGGCGACCGCCATCACGCCGATGATCTTTTGCAGCAGGTCCTTGTTGACGGTGCGATTGGCAAGGCCATCCGATGTTTCGCCGAGAATCTTGCCGTATTTTTCCAGATGGATGCGTTCGTTGCGCATGATCGCTGCGATCTCTTCGAGCTCACGTGCGATGATTTCGCGCGCGTTCTCGACGATGCCGTGGCCATGGTGCTGGGCAAAATACTTGCGTCCGATCTTGTCGAGATCCTCTTGCTTGGGCCGATTGCCGAGCGACACGAGCTCGAGGCTCAACGCATGGTTTGCCCCGGTCAGCGCCTCGTAGAAGATCTCATAGTTACGGGGCAATCCGAGCACGCCCGTTTGCCGCATGGTCATCGCGATCGTTGTCGCAATGTCGGTGACCCGTTCTTCCACTGTACTGGCAGCTTGCATTCCGTCCGCTCGACCCCCGAGCCCGCGATCTTCCTACTGCCGACTGTCGTCATGGACGGAAAATGCGGGCCACCCCTCGGGCATTCTGCAGCGGCGGCGCCGTGCCTGAATGCGATTTCAGTACGCAATATAAAGCGATGCCGCTAAAGTTTTCTTAAAAACCAAAAAATCCAAAAGGAGTGCACTCAGAACAGTATCCATGGATTTTATATTGATGAATGAAGAAGTTTTTCATCTATGCAACGCTTCTGGTTTTCCCTCGGTACGCCGGGCGCGCGACACGTCGCAATTATCTGATCCTCGGTTGAAAATTTCGCCATTCATGTCGACACGCTACTGTGCGAAGGGAGTTGACCGGACGATGGGGGAAAGATGACGGATATCCATACGGGTTCGTGCCTTTGCGGCGCGGTGCGTTTCAAGACCGGCGGCGCGTTGCGCGGCGTGATCTACTGCCATTGCTCGCAGTGCCGTAAGCAGTCAGGGCACTATTACGCCGCGACGAATGTCGCCGATATCGATCTCGACGTGACCGGCGGAGAAAACCTGACCTGGTACAGCGCCAGCGATGTCGCCCGCCGCGGCTTCTGCAAGATCTGCGGCTCGGCTCTTTTCTGGAAACACAACGAACTCGCCGAGATATCGGTCATGGCCGGCGCGTTCGACCAGCCTTCCGTGCTTAAAGGCGAAGTGCATATTTTTGTCGGCGACAAGGGCGACTATTACGAGATCGACGATGATCTGCCCCGGCACGCCGGCTCGACGCCGTCGATAAAGGTCGCCGGCAGTTGAACCGACCAAACTGCATGCATCGGCCGTGCCGACGATTCCCGGCTGTTCCACGGACTATCCTCTGCGCTACATGATCGCGTTTGGGAAATCGCAAGGGGATTCGGCTGAATGGAGCGGCTGATAAAGGCATTCCAGAACTCGATGCGCGCGGCGCGCTACCTGATGCGCCACGAGGCTGCATTCCAGCAGGAGCTTTTCCTTCTGGTGCTGGCGCTGCCGCTCGGCTGGTTCGTTGCGACCACCTGGCGCGGCTATGCGCTACTGATCGGGTCGGTGCTGTTTTTGCTCGTGGTGGAGGTGTTGAACACCGCCATCGAGGCCGCCTGCGACGCAGTCTCGCGTGAATTCAACATCGACATCAAGCTCGCCAAGGATTGCGGCTCGCTTGCCGTGCTGATCTCAGTAGTGATTGCCGCCGGCGTCTGGGGCATCGCCATCGTCGAACGTCTCACCGGGCTTACGATCTGACGCTCCCCTTCCTATATGTCGGTTACCAAAGGAGACCGACATGGCCGGCATTGAAACCGAACTGGGACTTGAGCGCCGCGCCGGTCTGCCTGACGACCTGCGTTATCTCGTTGAAAAATATCCGCGCGAGGCGTGGCAGGGCCACGCCAATATCGGCGGCATGGCCTCGATGTGGCTGCAGCGCCATGACATGCTTCGCGAGCTTGGCGGCCTTTTGAGCGGCGCTATCTCCGATTACCGCGAGGGCAGGGCGACCGCACCCGAGTTCGCTCGGTTCTTCGCGCCCAGGCTGCAATTCTTCCTCGGTCAGCTCGACGGTCACCACAATGTCGAGGATCAGCACTACTTTCCGATTTTCGCGGCTGCCGAGAAAAAGCTGAAGCGCGGTTTCGACATTCTCGATGCCGACCATCATCTCATCCACGAAGCGCTCGACCGCAATGCCGACACGGCAAACGGATTTCTGCGCGCCTTGCAGGAAGACACCGACAAGCAGCGCTTCGCGGCCGATGCCTATGCCGACGAGAACACCCGGCTGGTCGCCATGCTCACCCGCCACCTTGCCGACGAGGAAGACCTGATCATTCCGCTGATCCTCGATCGCGGCGATCAGGGGCTGGGCGTCGGCTAACCGTCCTCTTTGCCGTTGCCGTTCCGGAAGAAGTGATGCGCCGCGTACCAGGCGAGCGCGGTAACCGTCAGTCCGCCGACCAATGCGAGGATCAGGCGCTGATGCTCGGCCAGCGTTTCGCCAAGCAGCTTTTCCGCGCCCATGCCGCCGAGATAGCCGATCGATCCGAACAGGGTGACCCAGATCAGTGCCGAGAGTGCGTTGAGGAGAAGGAAACGGCTGACCGGAATGCCCGACAGTCCGGCTGTGATGCCGCCGATGACGCGCATGCCGTAAGCGTAGCGGTTGAAGAACACGAATGTGTTGGGATGGGTGGTGATGAAGCGGTGCGCATGGCTGAAGCCCGGCTTTTCGCGCATGCGCAACACGAAGGAATTCCCGGAATACCGGCGGCCGAGGAAGAACAGCGCGGCATCTCCGAGATAGGCGCCGGCGAAAGCCGCCGAAAAGACCTGCCACGGAATGAAGACGCGCTGATGCGCAAAGAAGCCGCCGAGGATGGCTGCACTTTCGCCCTCGGCAATGCAGCCTAGAAAGACGGCAAGCAACCCGTATTTCGCAATCAGGACATGGATCGTGTCGGCCATTCAGGCCGGCTCCGCCCCGCCAGGCCGCCGGTCGAGCCGGCGTACGGCCTGGGTTAGTTCCGCGAGCTGGTCGCGTATCCCCAGCATCTCCTGGTGCCGCAGTTCGTCGAGCTTTTCGTGCAACGCCATGATTTCGATCTCCGCCTTCAGATTGACCTCGTAGTCGTGCGCCGCGTCGAGGCGGTCGCGTTCGGCCTGCCGGTTCTGTGACATCATGATCACCGGCGCCTGTAAGGCGGCCAGCATCGACAGGATGAGGTTGAGGAAAATGTAGGGATAGGGATCGAAAGCATGGCTCAAGAGCAGAACGGAGTTCAGAGAGGTCCATGCGGCGAGGAAAACGAGGAACCCGATGATGAAGTTCCAGGACCCGCCGACCCGCGCCACCGCGTCGGCGACCCGCTCGCCCAGACTGGATGTGTCCAAGTGCTTCTTGTTCGTGTCGCGCGCCACCGGCCTGCGTTCGATGGCGCTTTGGAGGACCCGTCGTTCTGCGTCGCTCAGTGTTTCGCTGTTGCGGGAAAGCCAGCGGTGAGCCAGGTCGGCCACGGTCTTGTTCATCTCGCCTTTCCTCCATTACACCCCGGTTGCACGTCATGGCCGAACTATATGAAGATGGTACGGCAAGCCATCGGGACTTTTTCGCCTGGGCTGTTCTAAGGGGAGGGTGAACCGATGTCCGATTTCGCGAAAATCCGCGCCCGCGCGGCGAAACGCAAAGGTGGCGACGACGTCCTGCGGTCGCTGCTCGGGCCGCTGCCCGATAATGCCTCCGTCGCCGATGTCACCGACGACCGCATCCTTTCAACCATGGCGGGCCGGGTTTTCTCGGCCGGTTTCGTGTGGAGCGTCATCGAGAACAAATGGCCGGGCTTCGAGGAAGCGTTTCTCGGGTTCGAACCGAAGCGCCTGCTCTTCCAGCCGGACGATTTCTGGTACGAGCTGGCATCCGACAAGCGCATCGTGCGCAACCCGCAGAAGATCAAGTCGGTCAGGGAGAATGCCGCCTTCGTGGAGCGCGTCTCGAATGAGCATGGCGGGTTCGGCAAATTTCTCGCCAACTGGCCGAAAGATGACCAGATCGGCCTGACCGCTTACCTTAGCAAGCATGGCAGCCGGCTCGGCGGCAACACGGGCCAGTATTTCCTGCGCTGGATCGGCTGGGACTGTTTCATCGTGTCGCGCGACTTCGTCGCAGCACTGCGTGACAGCGGCCTCGATGTCGCCGAAACGCCGACTTCGAAGAAGGACCTTGCCCGTATCCAGGAACAGATGAACGCCTGGGCCGAAAAAACCGGACTGCCTTACCGGCATCTTTCGCGCATTCTCTCGATGTCGATCGGCGAGAACCATCCGCCTGAAGTGCTGCGGGAGTATATGGGGGATTAAGCCTGATCCCGAACGTGGCACAAGCGAACGGCATTGCCGCTCGAATGGTGTCGCGCTAAACCGCTGCCATGACCAAACGCCCCGATGTCCTTCGTATCGCCGTCGCCCAACTGAACCCGACTGTCGGCGACATCGCCGGCAATCTGGCCAAAGCTCGGGAGGCGAGGGCGGACGCCGCGCGGCAGGGCGCCGACCTGGTGCTCTACACCGAGCTGTTCATTTCCGGTTACCCACCGGAAGACCTAGTGCTGAAGCCGGCCTTCCTCGCCGCCTGCGAGCGCGCGGTGAAGGAGTTTGCCGCCGATACCGCCGATGGCGGTCCGGGCGTCGTCGTCGGCACGCCGCTGAAACGCAAGACGGGCACCCACAATTCGGTCGTTGTCGCCGACGGCGGCAAGATCATCGCCGAACGCTACAAGGTCGATCTGCCGAATTACGGCGAGTTCGATGAAAAACGCGTCTTCGACGAGGGCTCGATCCAGGGGCCGTACAATTTCCGAGGCGTGAAGATAGGCATCCCGATCTGCGAGGAGATCTGGAACGACCTCGGCATTTGCGAGACGCTGGCCGAAAACGGGGCGGAGATCCTGCTGGTGCCGAACGGTTCGCCCTACTATCGCGGCAAGGTCGATGTGCGCCATCAGGTGGTGTTGCGCCAGGTCATCGAGGCTGGACTGCCGATCCTGTTCGCCAACCAGCTTGGCGGCCAGGATGAACTGGTCTTCGACGGCGCCAGCTTCGCCATCAACGCCGACAAGTCGCTGGCATGTCAGATGAGTCAGTTCGAAGAGGCAGTCGCTGTTACCACCTGGAAACGCCGCGACGCCGCAGGCGCGCAAAACGAAGAAAAGTCCGACGGCTGGGCCTGTACCGGCGGGCCGATGTCGAAAATCCCAGAGCGCGACGAGGCCGATTACCGCGCCTGCATGCTGGGCTTGCGCGATTATGTGAACAAGAACGGCTTCAAGAACGTCGTTCTCGGCCTTTCCGGCGGCATCGATTCGGCGATCTGTGCGGCGCTTGCCGTTGACGCTCTCGGTGAGGAGCGGCTGCGCACGGTGATGATGCCCTACCGCTACACCTCGAAGGACTCGCTAAAAGATGCCGAGGATTGCGCCCGCGCGCTCGGCTGTCGCTATGACATCGTGCCGATCGCCGAGCCGGTCGAGGGCTTTTCGCACGCGCTGACGCAGCTTTTCGAGGGCACCAAGGAAGGCATCACCGAGGAAAACCTGCAGAGCCGTGCGCGCGGCACTATTCTGATGGCAATCTCCAACAAGTTCGGCTCGATGGTCGTCACCACCGGCAACAAGAGCGAGATGTCGGTCGGCTACGCGACGCTTTACGGCGACATGAACGGCGGCTTCAACCCGATCAAGGACCTCTACAAGATGCAGGTCTATGCGCTGTCGGCGTGGCGCAACACCACGGTGCCACCCGGTGCGCTGGGGCCTTCGGGCGAGGTGATCCCGAAAAACATCATCGACAAGGCGCCGTCGGCGGAATTGCGCGAAAACCAGACCGACCAGGACTCGCTGCCGCCCTATCCGGTGCTGGACGACATTCTGGAATGCCTGGTCGAGAACGAGATGGGTGTCGACGAGATCGTTGCGCGCGGCCATCCGCGCGAGACTGTGACGCGCGTCGAACACCTTCTCTACATTGCCGAATACAAGCGCCGGCAGGCAGCGCCGGGAGTGAAAATCACCAAGAAGAACTTCGGCCGCGACCGCCGCTATCCCATCACCAACCGCTTCAGGGATCGCGGCTAACGGGGGCCGGATTGCGGGCTAGGGCCGATGCGGCCTTGCGTCCGGCGGGAGCAACCAAACTCCGCAGCCAGACGGAGACTGTGGCCCATGTTTGGGGCCGCGCGCGATGCGCAGCTATTTGCGCAGCCAGCGCGTCGAGATCGCGGATGCGTGTGACATGCTCGGCGCAGCCGCAGCCTTCGCCGAGCCCGATCTTCTCGTAATAGAAACGTTCGAAACTGTCGTGTCGCACCTTGGCCATCGTACATGCCTTCGCGCTGTCAACCGCACCAACATAACACGATTCGACTGACTTGGCGCGGTCGGCGCGACAATAGCCAACCCGAAGGTTGCAAATGCAGCAGGCACAATCGGATATGCGACCTAGCCCATTGATCTTGCCCGGTCCGTGGCACTGATTGCCTCTCACTTCTAGGAAGACCGATGAACAATCTCGAAATCAGCTTCGACCGGTCGCGGATCGATTTCCGGGCGACCTCCGACATGATCAAGGCCAGCTACTGGGGCGAGGGCCGTAGCGATGAAAGTCATCGCCGGGCCTTCGACAATTCGCTGTGCGTTGGCGCCTATCTCGACGGCAAGCAGGTCGGTTTCGGTCGCGTCATCACGGATTATGCGCATTTCGCCTATATCGCCGATGTCATCATCTGGCCGGAGCACCAAGGCGCCGGCATCGGCAAAAAGCTGATACAGGCGCTGCTCGATCACCCCGAACTCGCATCCGTCAGCGGCTGGAGCCTGCGCACCACCGACGCGCATGCGCTCTACGAACGGTTCGGCTTCGTGACCTCCAATGACGGCATATACATGCGCCTCGTGCGCCCGCCGCGTCCTCGGTCGGAATAATAATCTTTTAGGCGGCTTGGCCTTGGTGCGAACCAACCCGCGTTGGCATCCCTGCCTGCTTGATTAGGATTGCTGAATTGTTGCAGAGCTGCCGCACCGGCTATGCCAACGGCGAATTCGTGCAGCAAAGGGGTTGGCGAAGCGTGTTGCCTCTTTTATAAGCGCCTCTCCGCAATTTCTTGCGGGAGGTACAAATGGCAGTATTCAACAGTGTTGTTACACGAGGCCGCGAGGCCTAGGTCTTCAGCTTCGCTCTGCGAGGAGCGATCAGCTGCAGAACTGGCGTTCGCTGGCCGCGATCACCGCCTGAATTGACAGGCTTGATCGCCGAATCTGTTCGTACTCCGCATTCGAGCGACATTTTTCCGTCCTCACCGCGGCGTTTCTTTTCCATCTTTTGTGAGGCCGGGCGTTTTTTGCGCCCGAAATGACACCATGGCTCGTTTTCGTATCGACCTGCGCGGCGGGGCTTTCCGCAGCGTTTTCAAATTCACCGCCGTGCACTGGCGGCGCCAGCCCGGCCGGCTTGTCATCATCATGGGCGCCGTACTGGTGTCGACGCTCGCCGACGTTTTGACGCCGCTCTATTCCGGCCGGCTGGTTGACGCCGTCGCTCGCGGCGCGGCTTCCGACGAAGTTGCCTGGAATGCGGCAATCGCAGCGTTTTCCACACTAATAGCGCTGGCAGGCAGCGCCATCGTCATGCGTCACATCGCCTTCTCGGGGATCATCGACCTGACGCTGAAGATGATGTCGGACATCGCCGGTGACGCCTTCCATCGTGTCCAGCGCTTCTCCACCGACTGGCATGCCAACAGCTTCGCTGGTTCGACCGTGCGTAAGGTGACGCGCGGCATGTGGGCGCTCGACCTCCTGAACGACACGATCCTGGTGGCGCTGTTTCCGTCGCTGGTCATGCTGATAGGCTCGACGCTGCTGCTCGGCTGGTACTGGCCGATGATGGGCCTCATCATCGCCGTCGGCTCCATCATCTACGTGGCGTTGACCGTGTCGCTGTCGCTCGGCTATGTCGCGCCGGCGGCGAGCCTCGCCAACAGCTGGGACACGCGGCTGGGCGGTGCGCTGGCCGATGCGGTCTCCTGCAACGCGGTGGTCAAGGGTTTTGGCGCCGAGGAGCGCGAAGACGCCCGCCTGGCGAAGGTCACAGCCAAGTGGCGGCATCGCACGCAGCGGACCTGGGCGAGAGGCACCATCAACGGCACCACGCAAGGCGTGACGCTGCTCGCGTTAAGGGCGGCGGTGATCGGCTTTGCGCTGCTTTTGTGGTCGCGTGGCCAGGCGAGCGCCGGCGACATCACCTTCGTTCTGACTTCGTTCTTCGTGCTGCAGGGCTATCTGCGCGACGTCGGCATGCATGTCCGCAACGTGCAGCGCTCCGTCAACGACATGGAGGAACTGGTCGACATTCAGGGTCAGCCTCTGGGCATCGCGGACCGGCCGGGCGCCAGGCCGATTCGCATCGGCGCCGGCCGCATCGAGTTCGACAACGTGACGTTCCACTACGGCCAGCACCGGTTGCCGCTCTATCGCGACTTCTCGGTGACGATCGAAGCGGGCGAGCGGGTAGGCCTGGTCGGCCACTCGGGTTCGGGCAAGACGACCTTCGTCAAGCTGATCCAGCGACTTTACGACCTGACGTCGGGCCAGATCCTGATCGACGGCCAGGACATCGCGAAGGTCAGCCAGGCGTCGCTGCGCCAGCAGATCGCTATCGTGCAGCAGGAGCCGATCCTGTTCCACCGTTCGCTCGCCGAGAACATCGCCTACGCGCGGCCCGGAGCCAGCCAGGCGGAGATCGAGGAAGCGGCCAAGCTCGCCAGCGCCCATGATTTCATCATGCGGCTGCCCAAGGGCTATGGAACGCTGGTCGGCGAACGCGGCGTGAAACTGTCGGGCGGCGAGCGCCAGCGTGTGGCGATTGCCCGGGCCTTCCTCGCCGATGCACCGATCCTGATCCTCGACGAGGCGACGTCCAGCCTCGATTCGGAATCGGAGGTGCTGATCCAGCAGGCGATGGAGCGCCTGATGGTGGGCCGCACGACGCTGGTCATCGCGCACCGGCTGTCGACGGTTCGTGCGCTCGACCGGCTGCTGGTATTCGACAATGGCAGGATCACCGAGGAGGGCGATCACGACCAGCTGATCCGGCTCGACGGCGGCATCTATCGCCGGCTGTTCGAACGGCAGGCGCTGGAACTGACCAAAGGCCTTCTGTGACTTGAAAAGGCCGCGCCTCGGGCGCGGCCTTTTTCTTGGGGATGACCGGATGCCTTGCCAAGGCCCACCGCATCGGTTACGCCCCCGGCCATGACCGTAACCGTCCGTTTTGCCCCGTCGCCGACCGGCCATATCCACATCGGCAATGCGCGTACCGCGCTGTTCAACTGGCTGTTTGCGCTGAAGAACAAGGGCCGTTTCATCCAGCGTTTCGACGACACCGACATTGGCCGCTCGAAACAGGAATATGCCGACGGCATTCTCTACGACCTGCATTGGCTGGGTATTTTCCCCGATGCGGTGGATTACCAGTCGCGGCGCTTCGACACCTATGATGCCGCGGTCGAGCGGCTGAAGGCTTCCGGCCGGCTTTATCCCTGCTACGAGACAGCGGAAGAGCTGGAACTCAAGCGCAAGGTGCAGCTGTCACGCCGTTTGCCGCCGGTCTATGGCCGCGAGGCGCTGAAGCTTACCGAAGCCGAGAAGGCTGATCTTGAAGGAGAGGGCCGCCAGCCGCACTGGCGTTTCCTGCTGCCGAACTTCCGCACAGATCCGTTTGAGACCGAACGCACAGAAATCCACTGGAACGATGTCGTGCGCGGCGAGGAAACGGTCGATCTTGGATCGCTGTCGGATCCAGTGCTGGTGCGCGCCGACGGCACCTATCTCTACACGCTCCCCTCCGTTGCCGATGACATCGACATGGGGGTCAGCCACGTCATCCGCGGCGACGACCACGTCACCAACACCGGCGTCCAGATCGCGCTTTTCCAGGCCCTTGGCGCCGAGCCGCCGGCCTTCGGCCATCACAATCTGCTCACCACGACGTCGGGTGAAGGGCTGTCCAAGCGCACCGGCGCCCTGTCGATATCCGGCCTGCGCGAAAGCGGCATCGAGCCGATGGCGATCGCCTCGCTCGCAGTGCTGATCGGCACCTCCGAGAATGTCTCGGCAGTACGCACGATGGAAGAGCTTGCCGAAAATTTCGACCCCGCCTCGACCTCCAAGTCCGCCTCCAAATTCGATCCCGCCGAACTCGGCGTCCTGAACCGCGTGCTGTTGCATGCAATGCCCTTCGAGGAGGCGCAGACACGCCTGCTGGCCTTTGGCGTCGATGGCGAGCGCGCCGAGCCTTTCTGGCTGGCGGTGCGGGGCAATCTCGACACGCTGGCAGACGCGCAGAAGTGGTGGCGGATCGTCAACGAAAGCCCTGAGCAGGGCGAGCAGCTTTCAGATGAGGATCGCGACTTCGTCGGCGAAGCCTTCGACCTGCTGCCCGAAGAACCATGGGATGGCTCGACCTGGAAGACATGGACCGGTCAGGTCCGGGAAAAGACCGGTCGCAAGGGCAAGGCGCTGTTCATGCCGCTGCGCCTGGCGCTCACTGGGCTCCACTCCGGGCCGGAGCTCGCAGATCTATTGCCCCTTCTTGGTCGGGAAGGAACACTGGCCCGACGACCCTGACCTTGCGTTCACCGGGCGGCGGCAAGGTGGTGACTTCAGCCGGTGCGGGCGGCTCCGCCGCCGGGCTGGCCGGCGCCTCGCCGAACGTGGTTATGCTGCCCTCGGTGGGCGGAGCGGCAACGGTTGCGGACTCGGGGTCGACGGTCCGCCATTCGTCGGCCGGTGGCGTTCCCGCGATGATCGAGAAGTTTTTGTCCGGGTTGCAGCCGCATTGGGTCGGGCGCACAGTGCCGGCCCGCCGGTAGAGAAATGCCGTCGGCAGATCCGCATAAGGTGCGCCGGTCGCAGTCGACAGCATGGTTTCCGCGCTCTCCTCGGCGGCATCCTGGTAGTAGATCTGGGCCTCGGTGCCAGGGCACATGGCCTCGCAATTCTGCTGGTCCCGGTCGAAGTCTCGCATCGAGGAGGATGGCGAGATCGGGAAATAGTAGCCGTCGCAGGTGCGCACGCACAATGTGCGGTACTGTCCGCCCGATGACTGCCACTCGTCGCTCGGCACGCGACGCAGATTATCCGGCATCTCCGCCTCGAGTTCCTCGAGAGGCCTGACGCCACCATTGAAGAGCCGGTCGAAGAGGGTCATGCCGCGGCCGGTTTCCTCAAGCGAGCGCCGGGCCTCTCGCTGTTGTGCCGGCATGTCGCGACAGCCGTTGGCGTCGAGCGAAGCCAGCAGGCGGTTGCGCTGTCGTTTCATCCCGCCGGCGCCGGCGAGCTGCGTGCGCTTACTTTGCAAGGCCGAAAGATTCCTCTCCATGCGGTCAATGGTGCGGTTCAGCCTCGCGCACTCACCGCCGCCACCACCGCCGAAGAGTGAAAACCCGCAGCCTGACGCACGCGCGCGTCCGCGCGCCTGGCGCAACTGGTCGCGCTGGGTCGCGACGGCCTTGTCGTATTTCCTGTATTGCGCTCCGCCGCCACCGCCCGGCGAAAGCGCTGCAAGCTGGGCTTCAAGCTGTCGGCAGAGCCGCGCGTCGGCAAGTGCTGCGCCGGTGTGAAGGACGAGACAGGCGGCAATCGCCGCGATTGTCGCGACAAGCCGTTTCAGCCCTTGCATCCGCGCAGCCATGCAACCTCCCGAGCCGGGCGCCGGCACCTGAAGTCTAGACCCTACCAGCCGCCGGGTTAATCCCGGCTTGAACGGCATGGTTACCGGCTGTCTGCCGCATTTATGTCAGGCGGGGTTCTGCGCCTGCTGCGCGGCTTCCACCACCGCCAGCGCCGTCATGTTGACAACGCCCCGCGAGGTGACCGATGGGGTCAGGATATGCGCCGGCTTGGCCGCGCCGAGCAGGATCGGCCCGACATGCAGCGCGTCCATCATCTGTTTGACTGTGGTCAAAGCGATGTTGGCCGAATCGAGGTTCGGGAACACCAGGAGATTGGCTTCGCCCTTCAGCGTCGAGTGCGGGTTGACACGGTGGCGGAGCTGCTCCGAAAGCGCTGAATCACCGTGCATCTCGCCATCGGCCTGAAGTTTGGGCGCGATGCGCTGCAGAATCGCTGCTGCTTCGCGCATTTTCAATGCACTGGCCGAATCGCGCGAGCCGAAATTCGAGTGCGAAAGCAACGCCGCCTTCGGTTCGATGCCGAAGCGGCTGATCTCCTCGGCGGCAAGCACGGTCATCTCGGCGATTTCCTCCGCCGAGGGGTCGACCGATACATAGGTGTCGGTGAAGAAAACCACGCCACGCTGCGTGATCAGCATCGACAGCGCCGACAGGTCGCGGTCGGTGACGCCGGCGCGCGGGCCGATGATCAACTGCACATTGCGCAAATGCCGCTCGAACCGGCCTTCCAGCCCGCAGATCATCGCGTCGGCGTCGCCACGTTTCAGCGCCAGCGCGGCGATCACAGTGGTATTGGTGCGCACCATGGTGCGCGCTGCTTCCGGCGTGACGCCGCGGCGCCCGCCAAGCTCGATCAGCAGGTCGACATAGCCGCGATAGCGCGGATCGTCTTCCGGATTGATCAGTTCGAAGTCGATGCCCGGCCTGATCTTCAGGCCATAGCGGCGCAGCCGGACGTCGACGACATGCGGGCGGCCGATCAGGATCGGCAGCGCGGTGCCTTCCTCAAGCACCACTTGCGCGGCGCGCAACACCCGCTCGTCCTCGCCGTCGGCATAGATCACGCGCTTGGCGTTGGCGCTCTTGGCCGCCGAAAACACCGGCTTCATCACCAGGCCGGAGCGGAATACGAAGCGGCTCAACCGGTCGAGATAGGCCGGCCAGTCCTCGATCGGTCGCTTGGCGACACCGCTTTCGCAGGCGGCTTTGGCAACGGCCGGCGCAATGCGCAGGATCAGCCTTGGATCGAAAGGCGAGGGGATGAGGAAATCCGGACCGAAGGTCGGCGTCTCGCCGGAATAGGCGCGCGCCGCGATGTCGGAAGGCTCTTCGCGCGCCAACGCCGCGATGGCGCGCACCGCTGCCATCTTCATTTCCTCGTTGATGGCGGTTGCGCCGCAATCCAGCGCGCCGCGGAAAATGTAGGGGAAGCACAGAACATTGTTGACCTGGTTCGGAAAATCCGAACGCCCGGTGCAGATCATCGCGTCGGGCCGCGCCGTCCGCGCCAGTTCCGGCATGATCTCCGGCGTCGGATTGGCGAGCGCCAGGATCAGCGGCTTTTCAGCCATGCCGGCCAGGAGTTCGGGTTTCAACACGCCCGCGGCCGACAATCCCAGGAAAACATCTGCGCCGCCGATCACGTCCGCCAGCGTGCGTGCGTTGGTCTCCTTGACGTAAGGGTCCTTCCAGCGGTCCATCTCTTCCAGGCGGCCCTTGAAGGCGACGCCGTGGCGGTCGGTGACCCAGATATTCTCGTGTTTGGCGCCAAGCGATACCAGCAGATTGAGGCAGGCAAGCGCTGCCGCCCCGGCGCCTGAGGTGACGATCTTGATGTCCTCGATTTTCTTGCCGGCGAATTCGAGCCCGTTCAGCACCGCCGCTGCGACGATGATGGCGGTTCCGTGCTGGTCGTCATGGAACACAGGAATGGCCATGCGCGCCTTCAGCTGTTCCTCGACCTCGAAACATTCCGGCGCCTTGATGTCTTCGAGGTTGATGCCGCCGAAGGTGGGTTCGAGCGCCGCCACCGTCTGCACCATCCGGTCGATCTCAGGCGCGTCGATCTCGATGTCGAAGACGTCGATGCCGGCGAACTTCTTGAACAGGACGGCCTTGCCTTCCATCACCGGCTTGGAGGCGAGAGGGCCGATATTGCCGAGACCGAGCACCGCCGAGCCGTTTGAAATGACGGCGACGAGGTTGCCGCGCGCCGTGTAGTCGGCGGCCGTCGCCGGATCGTCCTTGATCGCAAGGCAGGGAGCAGCAACGCCCGGCGAATAGGCGAGCGCCAGGTCGCGCTGGTTACCGAGGGGCTTCGTCGCCTGGATTTCAAGCTTTCCGGGCGTCGGGTGCTTGTGGAAGAAGAGCGCTGCCTCGTCCAAGTCCGAGAGCTCGGCCTTCTTGTTCTCGATGTTCATCCAGCGAGCTCCTCTGCGGTTTTCTCTCCGGTTTTAGCACGCGAAATCATATTGGCGAGTGCCATGCCTCAAAAAGCCTTCCGAACAGGTGCGGCGGAAAAGCATATTGTTGCAAACGGTTACCCCCAAAATCTCAGTCAGGGCGCAATGGCTGGCGCGCACGGCGTGACCTTAAAACGCGCTGACGTAGCTGCCGCCGTCGACCGGGATGTTCTGCCCGGTCAGGTAGCCGGCATGCACCGAGCAGAAGAATGCGCAGATCTGGCCGAATTCTTCCGGAGTTCCCAGGCGCTTTGCAGGAATATCGGCCAGCATCTTCTTTTCGTCGTCGGCAAGCTCGTGCCCGGCGCGGTTTGCGCCGCGCAGCCGCTCGGTATCGAGCTTGCCGGGCAGGAGGCTGTTGATGGTGACGTTTCTGTCGGCGACGGTACGGGCGACGCCGGCGAGAAACGAGGTCAGCCCGGCCCGCGCGCCGGACGACAGGTCGAGGCCGGGGATCGGCATGTAGACCGACAGCGATGTGATGTTGACGATACGGCCGAAACCGCGCTCCGCCATGCCTGGGATGACCGCCTGGATGAGTTCCAGCGGCGTCACCATGTTGTTGGTCACTCCTTCGAGAATCTGCGCGCGCGTCAGGTCCGCGAAGTCGCGGCGCGGCGGGCCGCCATTGTTGTTGACCAGGATATCGGGCTGCGGGCAGGCGGCGAGCAGCGCCTTCTGGATTTCGGGTTTCGATACATCGCCCGGCACTTCCGCTACCGTCACGCCGAAACGCTGGCGAATGTCGGCGGCGGTTGCGGCAACGGTGTCTGCATCGCGTCCGTTGACCACGATATCGCAGCCGGCTTCAGCCAGCGCGGTGGCGCAGCCGCGGCCGAGCCCCTTGCTCGACGCACAGACGATCGCCTTCTTTCCCCGGATGCCGAGATCCATGATGCACTCCTTTTCACGATGCTGCGGCAACCTATCGCGGCCGACGCTTCAGCCGCAACCGTCATACGCCTGTTGCATGAATCGGGGCATAGCAAACGCGCCGCAACCGGTTGGGAAAGCTCGATGTCCTGCGACAAGACACGCAATTTCCGCACTTTGTTCATCTCCGATGTCCATCTTGGCTCGAAACCGGCCAAGGCGGAGTTCCTGATCGATTTCCTGCGCCATCATGAGGCCGAGACGCTCTTCCTGGTCGGCGACATCGTTGACGGCTGGCGGCTGCGCCGCTCCTGGCACTGGCCGCAGACGCACAATGACGTCGTGCAGAAGTTGCTGCGCCAGGCGCGCAAGGGCACCCGGATCACCTATATCGCCGGCAATCACGATGAATTCCTGCGCAACTTCCAGGGCACCCATTTCGGCGGCATCGTGGTTGCCGATCGCGCCATCCACGAAACAGCCGACGGCCGGCGTTTCCTGGTCATCCACGGCGATCAGTTCGATTCCATCGTCCACAATGTCCGCTGGCTCGCCTATCTCGGCGACAAGGCTTACGACGCCGCCATCATCGTCAACCGGGTGGTCGCGCGGTTCCGCCGCCTTTTCGGCATGCCCTACTGGTCGTTTTCCTCATGGGCGAAGGTGAAGGTCAAGAAAGCCGTCAACTTCATCAGCCATTTCCAGCAGATCGTCGCCCAGGAGGCGCGCCGCTCCAATGTCGACGGGGTCATCTGCGGCCATATCCATCACGCCGCAATGGAGCGCATCGAAGGCATCGAATACGTCAACACCGGCGATTGGGTCGAAAGCTGTACGGCGATAGCCGAACATTTCGACGGCTCGATGGAAATCATCCACTGGGCGCATGTGCTGGCCGACGTGCCGGCCTCGAGCGGCAGGTTCGTTCCCGTCGTCATCGACGGCGATGCCGCGGAAGCGGCCTGAGGTGGGCTATGTGCCCGAAACCCCGGAATATCTCTCGGGCAGGAATGCAGTCGTTTGGTACCATGCCGGCGGGTTTGCCGGAACTCTCGCCGGCGTCCCGTCACGCCGTGCGGCTCGGCGTGCTCGGTTGTTTTGAAGCCGGCGCGGGGCGCAAGGTTTCGGAGCGGCAAATCGTTGTTCCACTGACGCGGAAGCCCGGCGATCACGCACGCGTCCGGCGGCGGCCAGCCTGCACGCCCGATCCGCCAACGCATGTGTCAGCCGATTGTTTCGAACGTCCGGGTTGTTGACATAAATCGATTAGGCCACCGGTATCGCGCCCGCGGCCATCATGTTATGGGAGCCTGCAGCTGGCAAACCATGCTGCTTGCCCGTGCCTGCTCCTTCCGGCCTTCCTCGATGTCGCTCCCGCCGCTCACGCCCGAACAGCTTATCAAACCGCGCCATTTCGAGTTGCGCATTTCGCTGATCTTCATGGCGATCTTCATTTCGTCGGGCGTGCATCTTCCCTATTTTCCGGTGTGGCTCGAAGCGAACGGCTTCAACGCCGAAGAGATCGCGGTCATCCTTGCTGCGCCGATGTTCCTGCGCGTCGTTACCACGCCCATCATCTCGACATTGGCCGACCGGGCCAACGATCGGGCCGACGTGCTGATCGGGCTTTGCGGCGCATCCCTGGCGATATCGTCGGGCTATTTCCTGCCGCCGACCTACGGCATCGTGCTCGGCGTTTCGCTGCTTCTGGCAATCGTCTGGACGCCGCATTCGCCGCTGGTCGATTCGCTGGCGCTGTCGGGCGTGCGGCGGTTCGGCTGCGACTATTCGAAAATGCGCATCTGGGGCTCGGTGATCTTCTTCTGCGCCAATTTTTTCGGTGGCGTCATCATCGCCCAGACCAGTGAGCAGATCGTACCGGTTATGATCTCGGTGGGGCTGGCGGTCGGGCTTGCTGTCTCTTTCCTGGCGCCGCGCCTCGGCCGCCCGCGGCTTGCTTCTCCGCTTTCGACCGCCGACCTTCCGGAAGCAGCGCCCTCGCTGATGCGGCCTTACTTCCTGTTTTTCGTCGCCAGCGCCGGTGTCACCGTCGCCAGCCACGCCCTTCTCTACGCTTTCGTCTCCATCTACTGGAAATCGCTTGGCATTTCCGATTCGACGATCGGCATTCTATGGGCATTCGCGGTGGTTGCCGAAGTCGGCATGTTCATGGTGTTCACGCGGCTCTTTGGCCGGGTGCCGGCCACCACAACGCTGATGCTCGCTTCGATCGCCGCGATGGTCCGCTGGATCGCGTTTCCGCTGATCTGGCCGCTGGGCCTCGGCGTCTTCGGCTTTTTCCTCGTGCAGGCCCTGCATGCGGTGTCGACCGGGCTGATCCTGCTCAGCCTGCAGAAAATGATCGCCGAGACCGTTTCGGAAGCCCGGACGGGAGCAGCCCAGGGCATCAACTTTTTCGCCAGCGGTTTCGGCCTGGCCATCATGACGCTGTTGTCCGGTCCCATTTACGAGGCGATGGCGCAGTCTGGTTTCTACGTGATGGCCGCCGTTGCGTTGGGAGGCCTCGGCCTTGGCATCATGGCGCGCCGCTCAGCCCCAAAGCGCGGCCTCTGGCGCTGACACCATCGACCCTTCGTAGACCAGTCCCGGCGAACGGTCTTGCGCCAGCAGTAGGGGTCCGTCGAGGTCGACGAAATCGGCGTCCTGGGCCAGCAGCACCGCCGGCGCCATCGCCAGCGATGTGCCGACCATGCAGCCCACCATGACGCCGAAGCCCATGTCGCGGGCCCGGTCGCGCAATGCGATCGCAGCCGTCAGCCCTCCGGCCTTGTCCAGCTTGATGTTGACCGCGTCGTAAAGCCCTTTCAGGGCTTCGAGTCCCTCGGCGGTGTGGACGCTTTCGTCGGCGCAGATGGGCACGGGATGCGTGATCTCCCGCAGAATCTGGTCTTTACCGGCGGGCAGGGGCTGTTCGATCAGCACGATTCCAAGTTCGGCGGCCGCCGTCAGGTTTTCGCGGATGTTGGCGTCGCTCCAGCCCTCGTTGGCATCGAGGATGATCCTGCTGTCGGGCGCCGCTTCGACGACGGCGCGGATGCGGGCAATGTCGCCATCGCCGCCGATCTTCACCTTGAGCAGCGGCCGCCCGGCATTGGCCCGGGCTTGCGCCGCCATTGCCTCGGGCTCGCCGAGAGACAGCGTGAATGCTGTCGTCAGCGGGCTCGGCTTTGCCTTGCCTATGCTTTCGGCGACGCGCCTGCCGGAGATTTTCGCCTCGAGGTCCCAGAGCGCGCAGTCCACCGCGTTTCGTGCAGCTCCAGCCGGCATGATGGAGAGCAGCGCGTTGCGGTCGGCGCCGCCCGCGATATCTGCCCGCACGGCCTCGATCGCCTGGCGCACGCTTTCCATCGTCTCGCCATAGCGGCGGTAGGGCACGCATTCGCCGCGCCCGCCGTGCTTTCCCTCGGTGATCGTGCAGGTCAACACCTCGGCTTCCGTCTTCGAGCCGCGCGAAATGGTGAAGGTTCCGGCGATCGGAAAACGCTCGGCCTGGACGGAAATGTCACGCGGCATATTTTTCTTCCTTGGAATCAGTGCGCTAGGTTCCGCACAAAGTGACAGACCGCAGGCGGCGGGTTAAGACTCCACGCCATGTTGAATGATGCTCCGCTGCAAGCAAGCCGCACGCCGGACGCGCAGAATCAGCCCGAGGTCAATGTCCGCGAGGACAAGGACGGGCTGGCTGTCGCGTTTTCGGGCAACTGGACGACGCGCCGCGTGCATTTTGTCGACCACGATGTGCGTGCGCTCGAATTGCGTGGCGACGTCAGAAAGATGACATTGGACATTTCGGGCATCCAGCGCATCGACACCGCTGGCGCCTGGCTTGTCGAGCGCCTGATCGCGGCCAACGCGGCCCGCGGCGTCGAGACCACTGTGGTCGGCGAAAGCGAGGCTGCCGGCATCCTGCTTCATGCAGTGGCGGAAGCGACGAGGGGCAAGGAAGCCCCGGCGGCGCCGGCTAGCGACAACATCTTCATCCGCTTTCTCGAAACGCTCGGGCGCGGCGTATATGCCGGCCGGGACGATTTCATCGCCGGCATGTACATTCTGGGGTCGACCATACGCGGCGCGCAGATGAAGCTTGGCCGCGGCAATGCCGTCAATCTCGCGGCGATCGTCGCCCAGATAGACCGCATGGGCGTCGGCGCCATACCCGTCGTCCTCCTGATGTCGGCCATCGTCGGCGCCATCGTCGCCCAGCAAGGCGCTTTCCAACTGCGCTACTTCGGCGCCGAGATTTTCGTCGTCGATCTGGTCGGCATCCTTGTGCTGCGCGAACTCGGCGTCCTGCTCACCGCCATCATGATCGCCGGCCGCTCCGGCAGCGCCATCACAGCCGAAATCGGCTCGATGAAGATGCGCGAAGAGGTCGACGCGCTGACCGTCATCGGCCTGAACCCGGTCGGCGTCCTTGTGTTTCCGCGCCTCGTCGCCCTGGTGATCGCGCTGCCTTGCCTGACCATTGCCGCGAATTTCGCGGCGATCGGCGGGGCGATCGCCGTCTCGTGGCTTTATTCCGGCATTCCACCGGAAGCTTTCATCGACCGCATGCGCGCCAGCATCGATGTTTCGACGATCTTCGCGGGTCTTATCAAGGCCCCGTTCATGGCGCTGATCATCGGCATCATCGGTTCGGTCGAGGGCATGAAGGTCGGTGGCAGCGCCGAATCGCTGGGCCTCCATGTGACGTCGTCGGTGGTGAAGTCCATTTTTGTCGTCATCATCGTCGACGGATTGTTTGCGATGTTCTACGCGGCGATCGATTTTTAGGGCGGCGGATGCTCGGTAGGAAAAATACCATCATAGAAGACGCCCCGCGGTCGAACGGCGAGCACGAGGTCGTTCTGTCGGCGCGCGACGTCACGGTCGCTTTCGGCGACAAGGTGGTGCTCGACAAGCTGTCGCTCGATATCTACCGGGGCGAGATTCTGGGCTTCGTCGGCGCATCCGGCGCTGGCAAATCGGTGCTTCTGCGCACTATTCTCGGTCTCAACAAGAAAAAGGCCGGCGCAATCAAGCTCTTCGGCATCGACGTTGACAAGGCGAACGAGCTCGACCGCCAGCGGCTCGACATGCGGCTTGGCGTCCTGTTCCAGCACGGGGCGCTGTTCTCGGCGCTTACCGTGCAGGAGAATGTGCAGGTGCCGATGCGCGAATATCTGGATCTGCCGAAGAAACTCATGGACGAACTGGCCCTGCTCAAGATCGAGCTCGTCGGGCTGCCGCGCGACGCGGCGGTGAAATTCCCTTCCGAACTTTCGGGTGGCATGATCAAGCGCGCGGCGCTCGCACGTGCGCTGGCGCTTGATCCGGATATAGTCTTTCTCGATGAGCCGACCTCGGGCCTCGACCCGATCGGTGCGGCGGATTTCGACGAACTTGTCGCCAAGTTGCGGGACACGATGGGATTGACCGTTTATATGGTCACGCATGACCTCGACAGCCTGTTCTCGGTCTGTGACAGAATAGCGGTGCTCGGAAACAAGAAAGTCCTTGTGGAAGGCACCGTGAAGGACATGCTGGCAAGCGAAGAACCTTGGGTTAAATCCTACTTCCGCGGCAAGAGGGCGCGGCAACTCGACCTCGCGGCGAGGAACTAGGCGCATGGAAACCAAAGCCAACTACGTCATTGTCGGTATTTTCACGCTGGCCGCGATTCTCGCGGCTTTCGGTTTCGTCTACTGGACGGCTGCCATCGGCGACCGTGGCGAGACGATCGAACTGCGCGTCCGCATTCCGGGCTCGGCCTCCGGACTGACGCGGGGCAGCGCTGTGCTGTTCAACGGCGTCAAGGTAGGTGATGTTCGCCGCGTCTTCATCGACGTCGACAATCCGAGCGTCGCGATCGCCGATACGATCGTCGACCGCTATACGCCGATCACCCGTTCGACGCAGGCCGACATCGGCCTTGCCGGCCTCACCGGCCAGGCCAACATCGAGCTGAAAGGCGCGGTTTCCAAGGAGCCCAACATCCTCGATGAAGCCGAGGCGAACGGCACAGTCGCCGAGATCGTCGCCAATCCGTCGGCGGTGACCAACCTTCTGCAAACCGCCCAGGATATCTTCAAGCGCGCCGACAGCGTGCTGACGCAACTTGAAGGATTTGTCGGCGATGCCCGTGGGCCGTTGACCAAAACGGTCCAGAACGCGCAGAAGTTTTCCGACGCGCTGGCCGCCAATGCCGACGGCGTGCAGAAGTTCCTGTCAAGCGTGAGCGCCCTTTCCGACGAACTGGCGGGTGTCTCCGGCAAGCTCGACGGGACGCTCGATGCGGCGGAGCAATTGCTGCGTTCGGTAGATCGGGAAAGGGTCGCCACGATCGTTGCAAATGTCGAGACCTTCACCAAGAGCCTCAGCAACAGGAGCCAGGATCTCGAAAAGATCATCGCCAACGTGGACACCACGGTAAGTTCGGTGAACCAATTCGCCGGCAAGGCGACGGCCACGCTCGACAAGGTCGATGGCGTCATCGGCGCGGTCGATCCGGGGACTGTCCGCGAGGCGCTCTCCAACATCGGCAAGGCCAGCGAAACCGCCAATCGTGTCGCCGAGGAGGTGGCCAAGGTGACGGATAAATTCGGCGATCGTGCCGACGACATCGACCAGATGATTTCGGACGCCCAGCAACTGACGCAGCGCCTGAATCAGGCCTCGGTGCGGGTCGATGGCGTTCTGGCCAAGGTCGACAGCCTGCTCGGCTCCGGCGAGGCGCAGGGCGTGATGGCCGACGCCAGTGCGACGCTGAAATCATTCAAGGAAGTAGCGGATACGCTGAACAAGCGGCTCGGCACCATCACCGATGGCTTTGCCCGCTTCTCCAATCAGGGCCTGCGCGAGATCGAGGCGTTGGCGGTGGACAGCCGGCGGTCCATCAATCGCATCGAGCAAGCCGTCAGCGACCTCGAACGCAACCCGCAACGCATATTGAGCGGTGGAGACGGCGAGGTTCGCCAATTCGACGGCCGGGCGCGCCGTTGACATCGCTTGCGCCACCCCGCAAGAGAGAATCCGTGAGGGATGTAGGCTTTTGCATTTGAGTCTCCGGGGAGCCGCACGTGAGATTTGGTAAGCTTTTGTCCGGGGCAGCGTTCCTGGCCCTTGTTCTCTCCGGCTGCGCTCTTTTTCCGGGCGGCGGCCCGGCCCCCCTCGACACCTACGAACTTTCCGCACCCACACCCGACGCCGCTCGCAACCGCCGTGGCATACAGGTGTTGATTGGCGAGCCGTCGGCGCTGAAATCGCTCGACGGCCAGAACATCGTCATCGTGCCGTCGCCGGGCGTCATCCAGTTTCTCAAGGGCGCCCAGTGGGCCGACCGCCTGCCAAAGGTCGTGCAGGCGCGCCTGGCCGAGGCCTTTCAGCGCTCCGGCAGCTTTGCCGGCGTCGGCAAGCCGGGCGAGGGCCTTGCCATCGACTATCAGGTGCTTTCGGAAATCCGCTCCTTCCAGATCGATGTCGGCCAGGGCAGCCGCGCCGACGTGGAGATTTTCGTGAAGGTGCTGAACGACCGCAACGGCGTGGTTCGCGCCTCGCGTACCTTCGAGGCCAGCGCGACGGTGGGCGGCGCCGCCGCCGGCAACGATGCCTATGTCAGGGCGCTCGACGCCGCCTTTGGCGATGTCGCCAGCGAAGTCGTCCGCTGGTCGGCCAGCGTGATGTAGCCACCGCAACGTTGCGGCGAAGACAGCCTCGTTCGACCGGTGGCATTTCGGACCTTTTTGCGGAGACGAAAAAAGGCGGGAAATCATCCCGCCTTTTTTGATTGCTCTATGTATGCGCTTACCGCAGGCGGCCGCTGGCGTGGGCCAGCATGGTGTAGACCTTGCCGGTATCCGAAGTGAGATAAGTCTGCGTCATGATGTTTTCGCGGTCGTTGCGGGCGACATCGTTTAGCAGCTTCTCGAAATCGTCGCAGTAGCGGTCGACGGCGGCGCGGAACTCCGGATCCGCCTGATACTTGCGGCGAATCTCGTCGAAGGTCTGCTGGCCCTTGAGCGTGTAGAGGCGGCGGGTGAACACATCGCGTTCGCCACGGCGATAGCGGTCCCACAGCTCGATCGACGCTTCGTGATCGATGGCGCGGGCGATATCGACCGACAGCGAGTTCAGCGATTCGACCACATGAAGCGGCGAACGTTGGCTGGCCGCTGTCCGTGGCGCGCCGGCCGGCTTGGCCTCCGGCTCATCGCGCGACGCGTTGGTGAGGAGATCACTGACCCAGCCGCCCGGACGCTGCTGTCCGTTGCTGTTGCGGGCGGCCGGCGTGGCCGGACGCTCGGTCACCGGCGCCGGAGCAGATGTCGGCCGGCGTGCCGGTTCGGCAGGGCGCGGCTGCGGTGCGGCTGCTGCCGGTCGGCGGCTTTCGGAAACGTCGACCGTGCGGCCCGAACGGGCAACGATCTCGGAAAGTTCCTTCAGCGCGTTGATCTGCTCGGTGACGGCGCGGCGGATCGCCGTGGTCGACTCCTTCGCTTCTGCCGGCATGTCGAGCACGCCCCGCTTCAGTTCGGCGCGGGTCTGCTCCAGTTCCTGGCGGATGGTGCCGGCTGTACGCCGCATTTCCTCGGTTGCGGTGGCGAAACGCTGCGTCGCCGCCTCGACCACTTCCGAAATGGAGCCGCGGATCTGGTCGGTCGACTTGCGGGTGCGGCCCTCGGCGGACTCCAGGGCGCGGCTCACGATGCCTTCGAACGAATGCATCATGCGCTCGATGTCCTCGGACTTCTTGACCAGGCCGACAGCCAGTTCCTCCAGCGCCGTCTGCCGCTCGCCGAGCGTCGAGGCAAGGTTGGTCTGCGCCGAGCCGAGCAAGTCGGAAGCACCGGACAGAAGCTTGCTGTGATCGTCGAAGCGGTCGGCGATCGCGGCGATGTCCTTGAGCGTGTGCGACGACAGTTCGGTCAACCGGCCGGCATTGGCGTCGATCAGCCGGGCCGAGCTGGCGAAGGTTTGCGCAGCCTTCTCGGTGGTCACCAGGAAGCTGCGTGTCGTCGAGGACAGCCGCTCGTCCACTCCCGTGAGGTTCTCCGCCGCCTTTTCGATGAGCTCGCCAAGTTGTGAGTTGGAATGCGAGAGGCGTTCGATCAGCGCGCCGACGCCGTCGGCGAGGTTCATCTTGGCGCTGTCGAGCGCCGTCAGCGTTTCGGCCGTACGGTTGGCCAGTGCGTTGACGAGCGCGGCATTCTCCATGCGCAGCCGTTCGGTTGCGTGTTGCGTGGCCTCTTCCAGGCTCCGCTGTAGCTCGCCGCCGCTCTCGGCGAAACGCGCGACCAGCGGCCGGGCGGTCTCATCGAGGATCTGCGAGATTTCCGACGAGCGGCTGGCCAGCATGGCGTTCAGTTCGCGGGTGTTCTCGCCGATCGACTTGGCGGCCTCGTTGGTGCGCTGGCTGATGTGCTGGCCGACGGCGCTGAACGTCTCGGCAATCACATTGGCGCGCTGGGCAAGGCGCGCCTCGCTTTCGGCGACCTGGTCGTTGAGCTTCTGGCCGATCGCCTCGGCGCTCGCCGCGAAGCGGCTTTCCACGTCCGAGGCGTGGCCGGCGACGCGGGCCGCAATCGCGTCGACGCCTGCCGCCAGCCGCTCATCGGCGGAGGCGAGCGCCCCGGCTATCGCGACTGCGCGTGCGTCGAGCTCGGCGGATGTCTGGTGCGTCCGGGCGATAATGCGTTGCTCGGTCTCGTCGAAGACGTTGGCGATGTCGGCGGCGCGCGCCGTTATCGCCGAGGCCGTGTCGTCGACGCGTGCGGCGAGCTGCTGGTCGGCGGCTTCGAATGCACGGGCAAGTTCGGCGGCCCGGCCCTCAAGCGAGGACGCCGTTTCGCTGACCCGCGCCACAAGCCGCATGTCGGCTTCGTCGAAGGACCGGACGATATCGGCAGCTTTGGCGACGATCGTGCCGGCGGCCTCCGAAGCGCGCGCGGCGATGACACCGGAGGTTTCCTCGGCGCGGGCGACAAGCCGCTTGTCGGCGTCCTCGAAGGTGCGGGCGATCGCATCGGCGCGCGCCTGCAGCGTCTCGGCTGTTTCACCGACGCGGGCAGCAAGCTGCTTGTCGGCATCTTCGAACGAGCGGGCGATGTCGGCGGCCTTGGCGACGATCGCGCCGGCGGTCTCCGATGCCTTGACCTGGATGGCGTTGCTGGTCTCCTCAGCGCGGGCGATGAGGCGGCGATCGGCGTCGTCGAACGAACGGGCGATCTCTTCGGCTCGGGCGGCAAGCGCACTTGCCGTTTCTTCGGCCCGGGCAACCAGTGCTCCCGCGGTTTCCTCGGCGCGCGCCGAGAGACGCTGGTCCGCGGTGTCGAAAGCCTGAACCACGACATCGGCTCGCGCCGCGATTGCGTCGGCGGTTTCCTCGACGCGGGTCACGAGGCGGCGGTCAGCTTCCTCGAAGGTGCGCGTGACGTCGGCGACGCGGTTGATCAGCGAGCCGGCCGATTCCAGCGCACGCGCTGAAAGCCGTTCGTCGGCCTGGTCGAACGTCTGGGCGATTTCGGCAGTCCGCATTGCAAGGTTTTCGGCCGTCTGTTCCGCACGACGGGCGATCCGATCGTCGGCATCGCCGAGCGCCTTGTCGGCCTCCTGGCTGAGCGCCGAGGTAATCTCCAGCACTTTGTCGCGCAGCGCTCCGGCAACCGCGCCAGCACTGCGTTCCAGCACGCCGCGAACGTTTTCGATGCCGGTCGCCAACGCGCGTTCCATCGTGCCCGTGCGTTCCTCGATGATGCCGGTCTGGCGGCGGAACGCGTCCTCTATCTTCTCCACGTCGGAGGAGAGCGCTTCGGAAATGTCGGCGCGGCGGTCTGCGAGCGTCTGGATATGCGCGACGACAGCATTGTCGATGTCGGCGCGGGTGTCGCCGAGCCGGCGCAGATCGTCTTCAAGCGCCCGTGTCAGTATGTTGCGGCCTTCGGCGAGCTTGCCGACCTGGCCGGCAATCGTGTCGTCGATGCTGGAGCGGGCCTCGGCGAGCTTCTCCAGATCTCCTTCGAGCGCACTGGTGAGCACGCCCCGGCTCTCTGCCAGCTTCGCGACCTGCCCGGCGATGATGCCGTCGATTTCGGAGCGGCTGTCGTTCAGCTTGCGCAAGTCCGCCTCCAGGGCGCGCGAAAGGATGTCGCGGCCCTCGGCGAGCTTGCCCACCTGTCCGGCCACGATGCCGTCGATGCCGGCGCGGCTCTCGTTGAGCTTTTCCAGGTCGGCTTCCAGCGCACGCGAAAGGATATCGCGGCCTTCCGCCAGCTTTTCGACCTGTCCGGCGACGATGTTGTCGATGCCGGTGCGGCTTTCGTTGAGCTTTTGCAAGTCGGCTTCGAGCGCACGCGAAAGGATGTCGCGGCCTTCAGCCAGCTTTTCGACCTGTCCGGCGACGATGTTGTCGATGCCGGTGCGGCTTTCGTTGAGCTTCTGCAGGTCGGCTTCGAGCGCACGCGAAAGGATGTCGCGGCCCTCGGCGAGCTTCGCGACCTGTCCGGCAACGATGTTGTCGATGCCGGAACGGCTTTCCTGCAACTTCTGCAAATCGGCTTCCAGCGCCTGGGCCAGGATGTTGCGGCCTTCGGCAAGCTTGCTGACATGCGTGGTGATCGTTTCGTCGATCGCCGCCCTTGTCTGGCCAAGCTTGTTGACGTCCTCGCTCAAGGCGCGGGCGAGCGCGGTGCGGCCTGCATCCAGCCGCTCCAGTTGGGTGCCCAGTTCCGCGTCGATCGTCGCGCGCTGTTCGGTAACCTTGCGCAGGTCGTCGTCAAGCGCCTTGGAGAGCAGGCTTCGTCCTTCGGACAGCTTCTGCAGGTGCGAGCCGATGGCAAGGTCGATCTCGGCGCGGCCGTCGGCAAATTTCTGCAGGTCGTCATGCAGGGCCGCAGCCATGCGCTGGCGGCTTTCGGCGAGCTTCTGGGCGTTGTTTTCCACCGCGGCGTCGAGGTCGTCGCGTGCGTCCGCGAGTTTCTGGATGTCGGCTTCGAAGGCCTGGCCAATCACGCTGCGGCCGGCTTCGAGACGGTTGGCGAATTCCGAGGCGCGGGCTTCCAGCATGGTCGAGGTGGACATGACAATGTCAGCCATCTCGGCGCCGATCAGCGCCTTGCCCTCGTCGATCATCGCAGACAGGTCCTGCTTGCCTGCGGTGAAGGTCGTTGCGATCTCGCGGGCACGCTCGACCAGCGTGTCGTTGATCTGGCGCGCGCGCGCTTCCAGTGCGGCGTTGAGCTTCTGCGTCCCGGTATCCAGCGCTTCGGCACGCGTCTCGAATTCGCCGATAAGCGCCTGGCCGCGTTCGGCAAGCGTCGTCTCGATGCTCCTCAGGCGCGTTTCGAGTTCGGCATTCAGGCTATCGGTGGCGCCGCCAAGCAGCGAAACCATGCCGGTGGCGCGTTCGTCGAGCATCTGCGACAGCGAGCGGGTGACGTCGTCGGTGCTCTGGGTCAATGTTGCGATGCGCGTGTCGAGCAGGCTGGCGAAGGCTTCGCCGGAGGTGGAGATGCGCTCCGAGATCGTATCCATGCGCTGGTCGATCGAATCGTAGATCGACAGCCCGCTTTCGTTGATGCGGTCGATCAGCGTGCCACCCGAATCGGTGATCGTCATCGACAGCTTTGTCGACGCGGCCAGGATGCTGTCACGGATCATGTCGGTGGCGGAGCCGAGTTCGTCGCGCAGCGTCTCGTGGGCGCCGGAAATCGAGGAGCGCACGCGCTCCGCGTGGCTGATAAGCGCGTCGCGCTCGCTGCCGAGGCCATCGACCAGGGTACGGATGCGCATTTCGTTCTGCGAATAAGCGCGTTCGAGTTCGTTGACCTCGGTATGGACGAGCGTTTCCAGTTCGACCGCACGCGCCAGCGTGCGTTCGATGCCTTCGCCCATGGCGGCGACCTCGCGGCGAACCGCCTGGCCGACCATCATGACACGATCCTGGGCAATCGATTCCGGCTCGACAAGGCGATACGCCAGCTCGGTCATCGAGCGCGCCGCCATGCGCATTTCCTGGGCGCGGCGCATCATGACGGCGAAAGCCCAGAACATGATAACGGGAAGGAGGGTGCCGACCGCGAGCAGGACCAGATAGGGGCGGGCGGCGAGTTGCTGCCCGTTGCGGATCTGCCAGATCTCGGGACCGAACAGCGCCTGTGCCAAAAGGAGACCGCCGCCGATCCAGGCGACCGTCAGCAGCGCGACCATCCAGTAGATCGCATTCGAGGAGCGCCGATTGAGGCCGTTGACGGCAGCGCGGAAGTCTTTTTGCCGGTCGTCATTGGCCGGGGCGAATCCGGGTCCGGCCGGCCGCCCGTTTTCAGCCGGTTCGTCCACGGGGCGCAAACCCATCGGTTCGTCCGCGGGGCGCAAGCCCATCGGCAGGTGCGGTTCGGGCTGGGGCAGCGGCGCCTTGGCTGGCTTGGCTGGCTTAGCGGCCGGCCTACTGGCTTCCGCCTTCGGCGGCTGCGCGGCGGCGGGCTTGTTGTTTCCGTTGCGGCTTTCGCGCGCCAACTCGTCTGCGGCTTGCGAAATCTGCGCTTCCAGATCTTCCATGGAGGCGGCGATGTCGAGATCGCCGCTCCCGGTCAGGTCAAAATCGAGCGCCTCTTCAAGTTCCTTGGCGACGTCGCTGTCGAGATTCTGTGTTGTCGTTGTCTTACGCGCCATGCCGCCATTACCCTGTACAAAAAGGCGCAGCCGAACCAAAACCGGTTCCTCGTCGGCTGCGCGCGTGGCATATTATGGTCTTGCCGTATCGTAGTGAGACACACCGGTAAAGGAAACCCGGATTTGGCCACATGCGTAAAAGTTTAAACATAGGGTTAACACCCCAGGCCTTTTAGGCCTTTTTCCGGCAAGCCACCCGGCAGTCTCTATAAGAGACACACATTAACCCGCTATCCACAGGAATGACGTAGTTTGAGCGATAATCGCTACCAAAATTTAGGAGTGGGACTTCCCATGGCATCGCAGGGTTCCCGGGCCGTCGGTCTCGACCGCCCAGGAGGTGAAACGTCGCTCGCTTCGCCGTCCCGGCCGATCGACCTGGAACACCTCAGTCGCCAAACTCTCGGCGACCGCAAGGTGGAGCAGGAGGTTCTGGCGCTGTTTGTCGGCCAGGCGCTCGCCGTCCGCGACCGCATACTGCAAGCCGACGCCAGCGAACGGTTCCAGCTTGCGCATGGCCTTAAGGGTTCGGCTCGCGGCATCGGCGCCTTCACGCTTGCCGACTGCGCCGACCGCATCGAGAAGTCTCCCGACGACCGCGCAGCCTTGAAACGCCTCGCAGTCCTCATCGACGACGTCCGCGACTTCATCGCCGCTATCAGCCGCTGATATCGTTTCGGCGGACTTTCCCGCAAATACGCCATATCGCGGCGCTTTTCAGCCGCAGTTGACTTGACCGCCGGAGTGATTATCTCGGCGGGGGATAATTTCGGGGACAGTGCTTCAGAAGGCCGTCGCATGACCAAGATTTCTTACATCGCCTTTGACGGCACGCGTTTCGACGTCGAGGCCGAAAATGGCTCGACGGTGATGGAGAACGCCATCCGCCATGCGGTGCCGGGCATCGAGGCCGAATGCGGCGGCGCCTGCGCCTGCGCGACCTGCCATGTCTATGTCGACGAGGCATGGACCGATGTCGTGGGCGAGCCCGAGGCGATGGAAGAGGACATGCTGGATTTCGCCTTCGACGTCAGGCCCACTTCGCGGTTGTCGTGCCAGATCAAGGTGAGCGACGAACTCGACGGCCTGGTCGTGCAGGTGCCCGAGCGCCAGGGCTGAAACCAGCCTCGGTTTACGTCCAAAGACTTTCCGCCGCTGGCCCGCTGGCCTTGCCGCGCCGCTTCTGAAAGACTGCGGCGTTGGGAGCCTAGGATCGCCGGATGAACAGCATGAACACCACCAAGACCGACGTCGTCATCATCGGGGCAGGGCCTGTCGGCCTGTTCGCCGTGTTCGAGCTCGGCCTCTTCGATATGAAATGCCATCTGATCGATATTCTCGACCGTCCGGGCGGACAATGCGCCGAGCTCTATCCGGAAAAGCCGATCTACGACATACCGGCATGGCCGAAGATTTCGGCGCAGGGCCTGGTCGACCAACTGATGCAGCAGATTGCGCCCTTCAATCCGCAATTCACCTACAACCGCATGGTTTCGGGGCTGGAAAGGGTGGAGGACGGCAGTTTCCGCGTCACCACGGACGAAAACGAGACGATCGAAGCGAAAATCGTGGTGATTGCCGCCGGCGGGGGCTCATTCCAGCCGAAGCGCCCGCCGATCCCCGGCATCGAGGCTTATGAAGCCAAGAGCGTCTTCTATTCCGTTCGCCGGATGGAGGATTTCCGCGGCCATGACCTTGTCATCGTCGGCGGCGGCGACTCGGCGCTCGACTGGACGCTCAACCTTCAGCCGATTGCCAAAAGCGTCACCCTGGTCCATCGCCGCCCCGAATTCCGCGCCGCGCCCGACAGCGTCAACAAGATGTACGCCATGCAGGAGATGAAGCAGCTCGACTTCCAGGTCGGGCAGGTCACAGGCCTCTCCGGTGCAGACGGTCAGCTTGCTTCGGCAACCATCAAGGGACCGGATGGCGATACCGAGGTTCCCTGCACCCGTATGCTGCCATTCTTCGGGCTGACCATGAAGCTTGGCCCGATTTCCGAGTGGGGTCTCAATCTCCACGAAAACCTCATACCGGTGGACACCGAGAAATTCGAGACATCGGTGCCCGGCATCTTCGCCGTCGGCGACATCAACTGGTATCCGGGCAAGCTGAAACTCATTCTTTCGGGCTTCCACGAGGTGGCGCTGATGGCGCAAGCGGCAAAGCGCATCGTCAGCCCCGGCGAAAGGATCGTGTTCCAGTACACCACTTCGTCGACCAGCCTGCAGAAGAAACTCGGCGTAGCCTGACGGCTGGGTATCGCCGGGGGGCGATTTACCAATTGAGTCAACCGCTTGCCGGCCACTCCTCACAAGGTGACGGGGTTCGCCATGCGGGTGAACATTTCCATGCGTTTGCGCTTCAGCTTCCCCGGTCGGTAGTCTTTCAGCCAGCTGTCGTCTTCACGCAGGAACAGGCTCGATTTGCTGTTCGCCGCGGCATTGGCCTCGGTCGGCTTGCGGCCGAAGAGCGCCTCCTGCACCGAGCGGAAATAATAGTGGAAGAACAGCCGGTTGAATTCCGTGAAATAGATGTCGGCGACACGCTGGTTGCCGCGGATCAGAAGCATGTTCTCGTCGTTGTCGTTGGTCGAAGGATCGGAAAAATTGGCCGAGCCGGTGACGACGATCGGATCGTGGCCGAGCGGGTCTTTCAGCAGGAACTTCGAGTGGATATAGGCGACATGCTTGTTGAGGCCGAGTCCCATTGCGTTGGTCTCGCGCGTCCACTGATAGAGCGGATCGCGCAGGAAAGAGCCCCAGGCCTGGTAAACGTTGTGGCTGGCTTTCAAGACGACGAACGGCGTCGTGGCGTTGGCTTTGGGGAGGTCGCGCTTTTCGAGCAGCAGGAAGGTGATCGCCGACTGCGCGGTGTTGTCCTTCAGCAGGTCCTTGAACGCCTTGTTGACCCCGAAGGCGAGCGTGATGCAGGTGGTGTCGGCGGCATCGTCGATGGATTTCGCATACATTTCCAGCACTGACCTTCCTGGGCGCGGGCTGAAGACGGTCGACGCGCCCTCGGGGATCGCTGGCCATCCCTCGGGCACCGCTTCCAGTGCGGCGACCTGTTCGCGGAAAACCTTCTTCTTCTTGCTCGCCGTGGTCCTGTCGTCGCCGTCGGCTGAGCCCGGATCGGACAGCAGAAGGTTCCAATAACGCGCGAATGAAGTGGCGACGGCGCCATCGCGCACCCAATGCCCTACATTGGTCTGTCCGTGGATGCCGCCTTCGGAAAGGTTGGTCGAGCCGGTCCACACCTCCGAGGGTTTCGCGGCAGCACCCTTCAGCAGCACCATGAACTTGTTGTGTTGGATATTGGACGGGTTGTTGACGCGCAAAAGCGCGATCTGCGGCCGCAGCCCCTTGGCGTCGACCAGCTTGAGGTTTTCGACTCGCGGAAAACTCTCGTGGAATTTGCCGTTGCTGTCGGTCGATTCATTGACCTTGGCATCGACGATCAGTTGGACATTGACGCCGCGTATCGCCGCTGCCTTGAGCCTGTCGGCTACCGGCCCGTAGCGGAATTCATAGAAACAGCCGAGCAGCGTGTCGCCGGCCTTGGCGTTGTCGACGAACTTCAGCATCGCTTCGTCGAGTTCGCGGCTCAGCCATTGCAGGGCTTCGGTTCGCTTTTTCGCAGTCGGCTGCTTGTCCGGAGGGAGGTTGTTGAACTTGCGGGCATAGGCCTGGCTCGAGGCGACGCCGCGATTGAAGAACACGTCATGCTTTCCTCTGGTGAAAAGCCCTTCCGTCTTTACCTTGATTTCGATGGGCTTTGCCGAACGGTCGAGGTTCTTGGGCTTTCCCTTGAGCGGATAGAACCAGTAGGTGTAGGTGCGGCCCGGTTTGCCGGTGAAATCGTCCCATATGAAGCTTTGCACCGGATGGTTGAATGTCGACACCGTCGTGTCTTCGGAGGGGGAAGGCAGGACAGTTTCGAAAACCTTGAAGCCGTACATGAAGTAACGTTCATTCTCCTTCGGGTCTTCCCGCTCCACTGCAAAGCCGAGAAGGCCCTTTGTGTCTGCTCCATTGAAATCTATGGAAAAAGAAACGGTGTTCGTACCGCTCACTGCAAAGACACGATAGCCGCCTGTTTTCTTCGAAGAAAAATGCATGACTTCCTCCCCTCACAAAAGAAGCAAATTCGCTTCTATTTGAACATAAAAACTACTTCGATGGAAGAAGAACGTCTCTGGTCTTGACCCGGTCGCCAACAGGCTGGCGCACTCGATGCGGCGGAATTTTCCCGCGCGCTCGCTCTGTGGTTGCGTGTATGGCGCAAAACCGCCGGTTGAAATTTGCGGGGCGGGAATATCCGGCCGCGGTTTTCCCGTCGACCCGCGGATGGCAAAAGATCCGCTTGCTCAGGAGCCGCTATCTCGGCTTCCTGGCGGCAGCGATGCGGTCCATCCGGTAGTGCAGCAGCCGGATGATACGGCTTTCGAAATTGATGCCTTCCACCCGGTCGAACTCATCCTGCGCGCGGTCGTGCCGGGCGAGTATCTTTTCGGAGGTTGCCTTGGCCTTGGTCGCTGCGATCGCGCAATTCTTCTGCCGGCCGATGGCCTTCAGCGCCTGCTCGAGCTCGCGGGCGTGGTTCTTGGCGATCACCACATGGCTTTCCTCGTGCCGTTTGATGTCTGCCGACAGCGTGTCCCAGATTACCGTTGTATCGCGGTCGGCCCCGGCCCGCTGACCCCAACGCGGCAAGATCATCTTTGCGCGCACGTTCACTGACGCCTTTACGATGGTGCAACTGCCGGTGTTCTCCGCATAGGCGAGGCGTGTGGTGAATTCCATCTGGGTAGCGCCTGGATGCCGTTTGCCGGTGTTTTTCACATGCGGTCCGCGTTTGGCCAGTTCCGTTTCGATCTCCTCGAGAGTGCGGCCGCCGATCGAGAAATAGCTGTAGGTCTTGTTCACGCTTGCGGCCGCCGCTGGCAACACCGTGCCGGCAACGAGAAGGGCAGTCAGCGATAGTCTAGCAAGCATGCGCGGTCTCATTTGGCCGACCATGCGCCAGCGCTCCTCTCCAGGCAATTAAAAAACCCGTTCGGGCGACGATTTTCGACCGGTTGATCGGCAGCCTCCTTTTTGGGATGGTCGACTTCCCGCAGGCCCGGGAGAACGCCGTGCAGCCCGATCCGACGACAGCTGAAATATTCCTGCATATCCGCGTGGTGATGGGCATCGTGCTTGGCTTCGGCATTACGCGGCTGCTCGCCGGCGCCGCAAAATTCGTCCAGCATCCGCACCGCCAGCGGCCCGATCTGGTGCATCTGGGCTGGGCTTTCTCGCTGCTCCTGATGCTGGTGCATTTCTGGTGGTGGGAATTCTGGCTGTCGGGCATACCGATGTGGACGTTCGGAATCTACCTGTTCCTGATCGTCTACACGATCGTTCTATTCCTGCTTTGCGCGCTGCTGTTTCCCGACGACATCGCCGAATACACCGGCTACCGCGACTATTTCATGTCGCGCAGGCAGTGGTTCTTCGGGATATTGGCGGTGTCCTATCTGCTCGACCTCGTCGACACGCTGATCAAGGGCCGCGCGCATTTCGAGCAGTTCGGACCGGAATACATGATCCGCATTCCGGCCTATGTACTGCTCTGTCTCGTTGCCATGCATGTTACGGACCGGCGCTTCCACGTAGCCTTCGTCGTGGCCAGCCTCGTCTATCAGATTTCCTTCATCTTCCGCCTCTTCGACACCCTGAATTGACGTTGGCGATGCCAGTACCTTTTGCCACTTGATTTTTGAGCCGGCGCAACGGCAAGAAGCCGCACGCAACGCGCTGGACCTTTCGACATGACACGCTGGCAACTGGCGCATGGCCGCCATCTCGATCTTGGCGCCAAGGCGCTGGTCATGGGCATTCTGAACGTCACCCCGGACAGCTTTTCCGATGGTGGCAGGTTCGACGTGCTGGATACTGCGCTCGTGCAGGCCGAGCGCATGATCGGCGAGGGGGCCACAATCATCGACGTCGGTGGCGAATCGACCCGCCCAGGCGCCGTGCCGGTGACGGCCTCCGAGGAACAGGCGCGCATCCTGCCGGTCATCGAGGCATTGTCGTCCGCCGGAAACATCCTGATCTCGGTCGACACCTACCGCGAGGAGACGGCGCGCGTGGCCGTCGCCGCCGGCGCCCATATCGTCAACGATGTCCATGGCCTGCAGCGCGAACCGGGCATCGCAAGGGTCGCCGCCGAGACCGGGGCAGGGCTGGTCATCATGCACACCGGCCGCGATCGAGAAAAACTCGCCGACGTGATCGCCGACCAGTTTCTTTTCCTTGAAAAGTCGCTGGAAATCGCGCGGCTGGCAGGCGTTTCGCAACAGCAGATCGTGCTCGATCCGGGCTTCGGCTTCGCCAAGGACTATGAGGAGAATCTGCAGCTGATGGCACGCTTCGAGGAGTTGCGCCGGCTGGGCCACCCCTGGCTTGTCGGCACCTCCCGCAAACGTTTGGTCGGCCATGTTACCGGTCGCGATCCCGAAACCCGCGATCCCGGCACCGCAGCCACCAGCGTCATCTTGCGGCTGAAAGGCGCCGACCTTTTTCGGGTCCACAATGTCGGCATGAACATGGATGCGCTGGTGTTTGCCGATGCTATGCTCGAGCGGCAGCGTTAGAAGATGGAAAATTTGCCAGGAATGACGACCCGGAAGCCATTGAAGAGATTCTGTTTTTCTGCATCCGAGGTAGCCTTGCTGCGGCGAGGCGATCTTGTCTGAAAAGAACCCGGAGCGGGTCTTCCTCAGCCTGGGGGGCAACCTCGGCGAGCCGGCCAAGGCCATGGCCGAGGCGCTGCGCATGCTCGACGCGGATCCCGACACGCGTGTCGTTGCCGTCTCATCGCTCTATCGTACACCGCCTTGGGGCAAGACCGATCAGCCGGATTTTCTCAACGCAGCCGCCGAACTGCGCACGAACCTTTCGCCGCGCGGGCTGCTCGACCTTTGCCTCGACGCTGAACGCCGCCTCAAGCGCGTCCGCCGCGAACGCTGGGGGCCGCGCCTGATCGACATGGACATCCTGGTGTTCGGGGACCGCGTCCTTGACGAGGAGGGCCTCGAACTGCCGCATCCGCGCATGTTGCAGCGCGCCTTTGTGCTGGTGCCGCTCGCCGAAATCGCCGCCGACTACCGGATTGAGGGGCTGCCCGTTACCGGCCATCTGGCGAAACTGGACGCCGGCGGCATCGAAAAACTGCCCGGCCGCGACTGGTGGAAGGGCTGACAGGGCGGCGGCCATCCTCTGTTCTTTCGTGACCCGCCGCCGCTGAGCATTGTAGCGGCGCTGGTATTGGCCGCCGGCCTGT
The DNA here is from genome assembly GCF_900114255.1 of Neomesorhizobium albiziae. Classification (GTDB taxonomy): domain Bacteria; phylum Pseudomonadota; class Alphaproteobacteria; order Rhizobiales; family Rhizobiaceae; genus Neomesorhizobium; species Neomesorhizobium albiziae. The sequence continues at coordinate 95,359 of NZ_FOSL01000005.1, forward strand.
GGAAGCAGGCGTCCCTCAATGCTATGGCCATGAGGTCTAAGTCGGCTCCTTCTCCGCATCCTCAAGCACGGCAGCAGTTTCTTCGTTCAGCGCCCGCCCGGGCCGGCGTGGTTGGCTGAGCGGCGTCGGCACCGGCAAGTTGCCTTTCAGCAGCTTGCCCGCCGCCTGGACGGGGTCGATGCCGGCCAACTGCTCGTCGAAGCGCGCATGGTCGCGGCGGCGGACATCCTCGATGATTTCGGCAGCCTCCGTTTCCCCCACGCCGAGTTTCACCAGGGTGCTTTGGCCGAAAAGCAGCGCGGATTCGAAGGTCTCTCGCACCTGGTAATCGACGCCGGCATTGATCAGTTGAAGCGAAACCCCTCGGTCGTAGGAACGGGCCAGCACAGGCAGTAGGGGATATTCATGGCGCATGAGTTCGGCGATCCTGACCGCCGTCTCGCCCTTGTCGACGCAGATCAACACGGCGTTGGCGCGGCCGGCGCCTGCCGCATGCAGGATGTCGAGGCGTGTGCCGTCGCCATAATAGACCTTAAACCCGAACCGCGCCGCGGCCTGGATCATCTCGACGTCGTTGTCGATGATGGAGACGTCGATGCCGCGCAAAAGCAGCGGCTGGCTGGCGATCTGGCCGAAACGACCGAACCCGATGACCAGCACGCTGCCGGTCAGTCCGTCGGCGACTTCGATCCCTTCCATAGAGGGTTCTTCCTTCGGTGTGAAATAGCGCAGCACGGTGATAGCCAGCGGCGTCAGCACCATCGAGATGATGATGATGGCCGTCAGTGTGGCGTTCGCCTCGCCGTCGATGATGCCGACTGCGGTCGCCGAGGAATAGAGCACGAAGGCGAATTCGCCGCCTTGCGCCATCACCACTGCGCGCTCAAGCGCCTCGCGGTGGTTCGATTTCAGGATGCGCGCGACGACATAGATGCCGATGGCCTTCACCACCATGTAGGCGAAGACGTAGAAAACGACGAGCCGCCAATTGGCCGCCACCACCGAGAGGTCGAGCGACATGCCGACCGCAATGAAGAACAGGCCAAGCAGGATGCCGCGAAATGGTTCGACATCCGCCTCGAGCTGGTGCCGGAAGGTCGATTCGGACAGCAGGACGCCAGCCAGAAAGGCGCCCATCGCCATCGACAGGCCACTAAGCTGCATGGCGAGTGCGGAACCCAAAACCACCAGAAGGGCTGCCGCCGTCATCACCTCGCGTGCGCGCGAATCGGCCAGGATGCGGAAGAAGGGATTGAGCAGGTAACGCCCGGCGATCACCAGGCCGAGGATGGATGCAAGGCCGATGCCGACATCGATCCAGCGCGAGCGCATCGCTGTTTCGGCCGCATTCGGATCAAGCGGCGCCAGAAACGCCACCAGCGCCAGCAGCGGGACGATGGCAAGATCCTCCAGCAAAAGGATCGAGATCATGCGTTGGCCTTTCGGCGTGGCTGTGTCGCCGCTTTCCTCCAGCAACTGCATGACGATCGCCGTTGAGGTCAGCACGAAGCCGGCGCCTGCCACGAATGAGACAGCGATGGGAAAGCCGGTGGCAAGGCCGACACAGGTCAGGAGCGCGGAACACAGGCCGACCTGGAGAATGCCCAACCCGAAAATCTCCCGCCTCAGGCCCCACAGCCGCAGCGGCTGCATCTCCAGTCCGATGATGAACAGGAACATCACCACTCCGAGTTCGGCGACATGCAGGATTGCTTGCGAATCGCTGAAGAAGCCAAGGCCGAAGGGGCCGATGAGGAGGCCTCCCCCGAGGTAGCCGAGGATGGATCCAAGGCCGAGGCGCTTGAAGATCGGCACGGCCACCACGCCCGCCGTGAGGAGCACCACCACCTGCACCAGGTCGTTCCCCGCCGCTTCCGCTGCCATGTGGTCTCCAGATTCTTAACATTCAAGTTATCCAGACTATGAGGAGACGATCGCGCAAAGGCAATCGTGACGCGTTGGACGTTGAGGCCGGAGGAATCGCAAACCGCGAGGAAGAGGGTATAAATGCATCGTCGTCGGAGTATATTAATCAGGATATAAATATACTGTTGGTGTAGGTTATATTAATCAATTTGATGCATCGAACTTGGATGGTGTTCGGGGTAAAATTGTAATTCATTTGGGGAAGTATATAATGAAAATTGGAAATTTTATTGTCATCCCGATCTCTCTATTTTGCTTGGCTTGTCTGGCCAGGGACATTGCAAGGAGCACGGTCGACAGCGCGGCAGCCTTCCCTTGGGGATTCCTTTTCCTGATTAGCTTTGTAATTTTAACGTTGCTGGTGATCGGGTGGGGTGTTGGATTGTGGCTCATGAGCCGCCGGGCAAGCGACGATGCTTTCGAATACGAGAGATCTTTGTATCGATCGAACCGGATCACATCCGTACGTGCAAATATTGAAATTCTTCGCGAACGATCGTCTCAGAGCCTGGCATTGACCGGAGTTGTGGCCGGAATCACTGCGATGATTGCAGGTTCGATTTTGTTCCCAGAGTTCTTGCCTCTGAAGATACTATGGGCAGCTTGGGATTGGATCGCTGCTCGCTTATCCTAACCCGAGGATGCATCGGGCGGCGACCGAGGCTGCCCAGCTTTTGACAGCTGAACTGTATGGATTTACTGCTGCGCGACCGAACCGACCGCCGCGGCATCGACGCGCTTCAGGCTCATGCCGATCACCGGCACCATCTGCGCTTCGACGCGGACGGAAACCGTCACGTTCATCGTGTTTTCGTCGGGCAGGCGGGCGAGCATCGCGCCTTTCAACTGATTGCGGTGGAGTGACAGCACAACCTTGCGTCCGTCGACGCTGCCGGCGACCACATCGAGGCCCTTGCCGGCGGCGCCATCGAGGAATTTGCCGGTATAACCCTTGCCGGCGCGCTCGACGGTAGCCTTCATTTTCTGGGTGAACACGCCGACGCGGCAGGAACCGTCCAGCGTCATTCCGACCTTTACGTCGGGCGTCGATCCGGTGAACGTGCAGTTGAATTTGGTGCCCTTGTATTTGCCGGCGACGATTTCGCCGGGACCGACCCATTCGCCTTCCACCGACTGGAAGAACTTCTTGTCGCGCTCGGGGCCGTCGGCTGCCAGGCCCATTCCGGTGGTTGCGGTGGCGGCCACGAGCGGCAGCAAAGCGGACAGGATTGCGCGTTTCATCGAGGACACCCGGCAACAGAGACTGGAAAGGAACTCACCCGACCATGAACAACAATGGTTAATGCTTCGTCTATTTAAGCTTTCGAGCGCACCATGCGTCGGTCGTTCCACGACTGCAAGTTCATTTTCCGGGCTTGGCTGTTTCGGCCTGCCGTGCAGTCGCAAAAGAGGTCAGCGCCGACAGGAAATCGCCCATGCCTGGACGCTTGACGGCGGTGAAGGGCAGGGGGCGCGCCGTTTCCATGGCGGCAATGCCGATGCGCGCTGTCATCATGCCGTTGACCACGCCTTCACCGAGCTTGGCCGAAAGCCGCGCGGCAAGCCCATGACCAACGATCTGCTGGACAAAGCTGTCGCCGACGGCGATCGATCCGGTGACGGCAAGATGCGCCAGCACGCTGCGGGCCAGCCGGAAGAAGCCGAGCGTTCCCGGCCGGCCGCCATAAAGTTCGGCCAGGCGGCGGATCAGCCGTCCTGCCTCGAACACCACATAGGCGACGTCGACCAGCGCGCGTGGGCTGACCGCGGTCACCAGCGACACGCGCTTGGCCGCGTCGAGGATAATCAGCTTCGCCTTAGCATCCAGCGGCAAGAGCATCTCGGTCTCGGCCAGGCGCACCAGATTGGCGCCGTCGATGATATCGTCGCGCAATTCGCCAAGCATGCGGCGGCCGGCGGCCGTCTCTGGACGGCTGGTGAGCAAGGAAGACAATTCGTCGACGACGGCGCGCGCAGCCTTGGGATCGTCGCGCAGGATCGCGTCGGCGGCCCGGTCTTGAAGTTTTTCCACCGAGGCCAGCCGCGACAGCGCAAAGAGTTCCCGCGTCAGGATGACGGCGAGCGCCAGCGCCGCGATAGCCGCCGCGGCGATCGCCACCCAGCCCAGCCAGTCGGCGCGCATGAAGAGATCGCGGATCAGCCGGTCGGTCCACAGCCCGACCGCCAGCGAAACCAGGATGCCGAAGGCGCCGAAGAAGATCGCGCCGAGGCGGGAGCGTCGCCTTGGCGGCGTTGCCGGCGGCGGTTCGCTGGTAGCTATATCCGGTTCGTCGAAGATATCGACGGCGTCGGGCGTCACCACCGCCTTCAGCGCGCGCGGCTTGCGTGAAGCTTCCGCTTCGGCGTGCGGCGTCGCTTGCGATTTGCGCGGTGCTTCCGGCTCGAGCCGGAACGCGGCGGGTTTGCGCTCTCCCGTCATGCCAGCTGGTCTCCAATCAGGAATTGCAGCGCCCTGTCGAGCCGGATATGCGGCAGCGACAGAGTGATGCCCTCAGCGGTCTTTTCGAGTTTCGGCGGCCGGAAACGCACGAAACGCAGTGCCGGATCGGCGGCCGGTGCATCTTCATCCTGCATGAACACTGTGTCGATCTTCGCCGGCAGGTCGCCGGGGAAAATAGCCGTTTCCGTCTCACCGTCGAATTTCTCGTCGCCGATGGTCTCACCCTTGAGCGGCGTGCCTATGATCACCGGCAAGGTTTCGCGGCCCTGCTTGACCGTGCCTTCGCGGGTCGCCCGCACCGCCGCCATCGCCAGAACGTCCACTTCGGCACCTGAAAAGTTTGCGCGTTTGATCGCCCTGTCGGCAAGGCGGCGCACGATCGCCTGCAATCTGTCATGGCTTTCGTGGTGCAGATGGTCGGCTTTTGTGGCGGCGACTAGGATGCGGTCGATCCGCCGCGAGAAAAGATCGGTCAGGAAGCTGCCACGTCCAGGCCGGAAGCAGGCCAGGATCTCCATCACCGCGCGTTCGAGGTCGGCCATGGCGCCGGGGCCGGCATTCAGCGCCTGCATGGCGTCGATCAGCACGATTTGTCGGTCGAGACGTGTGATGTGTTCGCGGAAGAACGGCTTCACAACATGGGTCTTGTAGGCCTCGTAGCGCCGCTCCATCATCGCCAGCAGCGAGCCGGCGCGTGCGCGGTCGTCGGACAAGCCCGGCAGCGGCGCAAATGTCAGCGCTGGCGAGCCGTCGAGATCGCCCGGCATCAGGAAACGTCCGGGCGGCAGCGTCGACAACGCCCGCCCATCATCCTTGCAGGCTTTCAGATAGGCCGAAAAGCTCTCGGCCAGGCTGCGCGCCACCATTTCGTCCGCCGCAGCGGTCGGGTCGATGGTCGCCGAAAGCTTGCGCCATGCCGCCGACAGGTCGGCGCGCACTGGCAGTTCGGCCATTTCGAAGGCTTCGGCAGAGAATTCCCGGTAGGTTTTCCCAAGCAGCGGCAGGTCGAGCAGCCATTCGCCGGGATAGTCGACGATGTCGACCGAAAGCTTTCCGCTTGAAAACATCCGGTTCCAGCCGGATGCGGATTCATACTCGATGGTCAGTCGAAGTTCCGAAATGGCGCGCGTCGAATCCGGCCAGACGCGGCTCGTCACCAGCGCGTCGATGTGATCCTCGTACTGGAAGCGGGGCACTGCGTCGTCCGGCTGTTCTTCCAGGAAAGCGCGGGAAATCCGGCCGGATTTCTGGGCCTCGAACAGCGGCAGGCGGCCGCCATGGATCAGGTTGTGCACCAGCGACGAGATGAACACCGTCTTGCCGGCGCGGGAAAGTCCGGTTACTCCGAGCCTCAGAGATGGTGACGACAACAGGCCGGTGGCACGGCCGGCCAGGGTATCGAGCGCGATGCGCGCCTCGTCGGTGTAGGTAGTCAGAGACGCCAATCGTTCGGTTCCGGCCAATCGTGGCTCCCGATATAGGCACTGCGGGCAGGGATGGAAATGGTTGGCGTCGCCGGCAGGAATTTCCGACGTCACGGTCCGCACGCTGCATCGTCACGATGTGTTCGGCTTGCTGACCCTATCGGACATCGGCAAAACGCCTTCTACGCAAAGTGGAAAGCTGTAAGCGTTCAAAGATCGGCCGGCGTGAAAAATGCCTCCAGATAACCTTTACCCGGGGCGGCTTCGGAAATCCCGTCGTTGAAGCGGATGACGGCAAGGCCGGAGGTCGGGAAACCACCGATCATGGCGCCGCGCGCCTGGTCCTCGCCGTCGCCCGAGATCGCCATTGCGAGGTCTTCCATCATCGGGTTGTGGCCGATGATCATCATCGACGCGGTTTTCTGGCCGTATTCGTGGATGATGGTCAGATATCCGTGCGCATCTTCGGTGTAGAGCGAGTCCAGGTGCGAAACCCGCCGGTGGTCGATGGCAGAATGCCTGAGCAGCCCGTCGAACGTTTCGCGACAGCGGCGCGCCGAAGAGCAGATCACCAGTTCGGGGGCATAGCCGCAGGCCCGCATCGCAGCACCCATGGCCTCCGCGTCCGCCTTGCCGGTGGCGTCGAGCGGCCGGTCGAAATCGCGCATTCCGGGCTCTGCCCAGCCGGCCTTTGAGTGCCTCAGGAGAAAAAGCCTGGTCATGGTCACCGTCGCGGACGGATGAACGGTTCATCCAATTGACGGTTTAGTGGGGGGAAGCATCTCGCGCAACACGCCCTTAGGCCAAGGTGCGGAGGCTGCCGAATCGGCGCTATAATGACACCACCACCACGGGCGGGGGCACGGATAAGCTCGCGCTAACAAATACGTGAGCCGTGTGCCAAATGATCTTGTGCGGCGTTTGGTCGCCGAATATATAGGCGCCCAATTGAGGTGGTAGGGTGAGTCGAATGAACGCAGTCGTTGATGCCCATTACATACCCTCGGAAGACGAGCCATTCATGAACGAACGGCAAAAGTCGTATTTCCGTTCAAAGCTTGTCTCCTGGAAGAACGATATTCTGCGCGAAGCGCGTGAGACCCTCGAAATCCTTCAGCAGGAAAATGCCAACCTTCCCGATCTTGCCGACCGTGCGTCTTCCGAAACCGACCGTGCGATCGAGCTCAGGGCGCGTGATCGTCAGCGCAAGCTGATCGCGAAGATCGACGCGGCGTTGAACCGCATCGACGAGGGAACTTACGGCTATTGCGAAGAAACCGGCGAGCCGATCGCGTTGAAGCGGCTCGATGCCCGTCCGATCGCAACCCTGTCGATCGAGGCACAGGAGCGCCACGAGCGTCGCGAAAAAGTCTATCGCGACGATTGAGGTCAATCCCGACCTGGTTTTGAGATTTAAGAGGCCCCGAGGGAACCGGGGCCTCTTTCCGTTTCGGCCCCTGCTCGTTGGAATTTGGCGTCCGGCGAAGCTACTCAAATTCGCGGAAATGACCCTCAACGAAAAAGGCCGCCCGGAGGCGGCCTTTCGAAATGAAGTCTCCGAAAGCGGCTTAGCGCTTGGAGAACTGGAACGAACGGCGGGCCTTCGCCTTGCCGTACTTCTTACGCTCGACGGTACGGCTGTCGCGGGTGAGGAAGCCGCCCTTCTTGAGAACGGCGCGCAGGCCCGGCTCGTAGTAGGTCAGCGCCTTCGAGATGCCGTGGCGCACGGCACCGGCCTGGCCGGAAAGGCCACCGCCGATGACGGTTGCGACGATGTCGAACTGGCCTTCGCGGTTGGTCGCGACGATCGGCTGCTTCAGGATCATCTGCAGCACCGGGCGGGCGAAATAGGCCGCGAATTCCTTGTCGTTGACAATGATCTTGCCGGAGCCCGGCTTGACCCAGACGCGGGCGATGGCGTCCTTGCGCTTGCCGGTGGCATAGGCGCGGCCCGACTTGTCGAGCTTCTGGACATGCACCGGTGCGGCCGGCTGTGCGACGGCGGCAACAGTGCCGAGTTCTGCGAGCGAGTTCAGCTCAGCCATTTTCAAGCCCTCTTGTTCTTGGCGTTCAGCGCGCCGACGTCGAGCGTCTCTGGCTGCTGGGCGGTATGCGGATGCTCGGCGCCTGCATAGACGCGGAGGTTCTTCATCTGGCGACGGCCGAGCGGACCGCGCGGGATCATGCGCTCAACGGCCTTTTCCAGGACGCGCTCGGGGAAACGGCCTTCCAGCAGCTGGCGCGCGGTGCGCTCCTTGATGCCGCCGGGATGGCCGGTGTGCCAGTAATACACCTTGTCGGTGAACTTCTTGCCGGTGAACACGACCTTGTCGGCGTTGATGACGATGACGTTGTCGCCGTCGTCGACGTGAGGCGTGAAGGTGGGCTTGTTTTTGCCGCGGAGGATGTTGGCGACGATGGTGGCGAGACGGCCGACGACGAGACCCTCGGCGTCGATCAGCACCCACTTCTTCACCACGTCCGCAGGCTTCTGCGAAAAGGTTGCCATGGTTTCTTGCTTTCTGTTCGAACCTTCCCAATCCAGATGGAAAGAGAGAGGCGTTTCTTGTTGCTTGCATTCGACCGATGGTCTGCACCAACGGCCAAAAATAAAACGGCGGCCTTCGCGGGCCGCTGTCTGGATGGGCTTATACGGAGGTGAGAGCGCAGCGTCAAGCTGCTGGAAAGTTCACCGTCTCGGGATACCGCAGCAATTTCAATGCTTTAGAAAAGAGGTATTATTTTACCTCATGCAGTTTTTCGTTTCGGCGGGATCGAATAGGTTCCCGTCGCATGCGCGACCGTCTGTTTCTCCTGGCCGGCGACGATGTCGATATCGAACACCATCAAGCTTTTTCCAAGCTTGAGGATGCGGCAATGGCCATCGATCGGCCCGGCTTCCGCCTTGCGTGTGAAGTTGATGTTGAGGTTCGTGGTGACCGACAGCGCGTCCGGTCCGGCGTGGGTAAGCACACAGACATAGCCGCCGATGTCGGCAAGCGTGAACAATGAGGGCCCCGATACAGTGCCGCCGGGTCTGAGATGCCGGCCGTCAGCATCGAGCCGCACCGTACAGCCGCCGGCAAAGACATCGGTTGCATAATACAAATCGAGATCGTCGTTGAGTTGGGGATAGATGGTCTTCAAGAGCTTGTTGACCTCGTCCGCATTCATCAGCGGCGTCAGTCCGGCCTGTGCTGGCATCCGTTGTTTCCTGTTCCTAGTCCGGAATCTGACGTCCCGGTTCGTCGAAATTGCTGTTCCGTTTCCGTAAACGGAAGCCAACAAGCCACATTTCGGTGCTGTTCTTCAAGCCGTCGCGTGGTAATCCTTTGGTCAGGTTCGGCATCGCGCAGCCGGCCAGAGACGAAGCATTGCAGGAGACACCATGGCCGAGGTTCTGGCTTTGAAACGCGCCGAGTTTCCCGGTCCGCTGCATGTCGAACAGCACGGCGAGGTGCTGCGCATCGCGCTCGCCAACCCGCCGGCCAACGCGCTTTCGATCGCCGTCATGGAAGCCCTGCAAGGCGAGCTCGACCGCGCCCGCGACGACAGGGCAGTACGGGTGATCGTGCTTGCGGCGACCGGAAAGCTGTTCAGCGGCGGGCATGATCTCAAGGAGATGAACGCGCGCCGCGCCGATGCCGACGGCGGCAAGGCATTCTTCGAGAAGACCTTTGCCATCTGCTCGCGCCTCATGCAGTCGATCGTCAGGCATCCGAAACCGGTCATCGCCGAAGTCGACGGGGTGGCCACGGCCGCCGGCTGCCAGCTCGTGGCAAGCTGCGACCTAGCGATTGCCTCGGATCAGGCGACCTTCGGCGTCAACGGCATCAATGTCGGCCTGTTTTGCACGACACCCGGCGTAGCACTCGCGCGCGGCCTGCAGCCGAAACATGCGATGGAGATGCTGCTCACCGGCGAGATGATCGACGCCAGCTCGGCGCGGGAATTCGGCCTCGTCAACCGCGTGGTGCCGCGCGAATACTTGAATCAGATTGTGATGAAATATGCACAAACCATTGCTTCCAAATCTCCTTTGACGCTGAAGCTCGGCAAGGAGGCGTTTTATGCGCAGGCCGAGATGGGGTTGGCGCAAGCGTATGAATACGCCTCGCGTGTCATGGTCGAGAACATGCTGGCTTGCGACGCCAAGGAGGGGATCGACGCTTTTATCGCCAAGCGCGATCCGAAATGGACGGGGGAGTAACGGTGGAGCCGCGCATCTCCATCGTCACGATTGCCGTCAACGATCTCGACCGCGTAACCGCCTTTTACGAAGCGATGGGTTTGAAACGTCATCAAGGCATCACCGACAATGTGGCGTTCTTCCAGATGGGGGGCGTGATCCTCGGGCTTTTTCATCGGCCCAGCGCCGAGGAAGACTCCAGTATTCGGTTCGGCGAAGGGGTTTCGCGGGTTTATCTCGCCTACAACACACGCAGCGAAGCGGAGGTCGGCGAGGTTCTGACAACGGCCGAGAAAGCCGGCGGCAAGATCGTCAAGCCGGCGCAAAGGGCATTCTGGGGCGGCTGGTACGGATATTTCAGCGATCCCGAAGGCAATTTGTGGGAGGTGGCCCACAACCCGGACTTTCCGCTCGACGCGAAAGGCAATATCTCATTGCCGGCATGAACCACGATTCCTATGACAACGCCTATATTTCCGGCATCCTGAACTCGGTGAAGACGATCGCAATCGTCGGCGCCTCCGCCAACGACGTGCGGCCAAGCTTCTTTGTCACCAAATATCTGATCGACAAGGGATTTACTGTCTTTCCCGTCAATCCGGGGCAGGCCGGCAAGGAAATCCTCGGGCGTCCGGTCTATGGATCGCTTGCCGAGGTTCCAGGGCCGATCGACATGGTCGATATTTTCCGTGCCTCGAACGCGGTGACGCCCGTCGTCGATGAGGCGCTGGCCCTCGATCCGCTGCCGACGGTGATCTGGATGCAACTGACCGTCCGTCACGATGCCGCTGCAGCGCGGGCCGAGGCCGCCGGAATCAAGGTGGTCATGAACCGTTGTCCAAAGATCGAATATGGCCGCCTTTCCGGCGAAATTGGCTGGAACGGCGTCAATTCGGGCGTGATCTCATCGAAGCGGCCGATAATGCGGCAAGGTTTCCAGAGTTTCGGCATCCGCCAGAAATAAACCATTCCGCCGCGCAGGCGTTTTTGGGCGCGCAACCGGCAGACAAAGCACCTGGAGGAGCATTTTCTTCTTTGCAATCGACGCCAAGCTTCGCCAAGAATGCGCCGGTCATTTGTCACCGCACGGGCAGGAACCGAACCGCCGGTCTTCGCCCGGTCCCAGCGCGGCGATTTTAAGGATTTCGGGAGAGGGAACATGTCTCAGCGCACTCCGGGCTTCAATACGCTTGCCGTCCATGCGGGTGCCAAACCCGATCCGGCAACCGGCGCGCGCGCCACGCCGATCTACCAGACGACGGCTTATGTGTTCGACGATGTCGATCACGCCGCCTCGCTGTTCGGACTGAAAGCATTCGGCAACATCTACACCCGCATCATGAACCCCACCCAGGCGGTGCTGGAGGAGCGGATGGCGGCGCTCGAAGGAGGCACCGCCTGCGTAGCGACGTCTTCCGGCCACGGCGCGCAGCTTCTGATCTTCCACACTATCCTCAAGCCCGGCGAAAATTTCATCGCTGCCAGAAAGCTTTACGGCGGTTCGATCAACCAGTTCGGCCATGCCTTCAAGAATTTCGGCTGGGAGGTGCGCTGGGGCGATGTCAATGACGTCTCCACCTTCGAGAAGCAGATCGACGACAAGACGCGTGGCATCTTCATCGAGAGCCTTGCCAACCCTGGCGGCGAGTTCGTCGACATCGAGGCAATCGGCAATATCGCCCGCAAGCACGGCCTGCCGCTGATCGTCGACAACACGCTGGCGAGCCCCTATCTCTTGCGCCCGATCGAGCACGGCGCCGACATTGTCGTGCATTCGCTGACCAAGTTCATCGGCGGCCACGGCAACTCCATGGGCGGCGCCATCATCGATGGCGGCACCTTCGACTGGTCGAAATCCGGCAATTATCCGATGCTGTCGGAGCCGCGGCCCGAATATGGCGGCGTGGTGCTGCACGAGACGTTCGGCAATTTCGCCTTCGCGATCGCCTGCCGTGTGCTCGGCCTGCGCGATTTCGGCCCGGCGATCTCGCCCTTCAATGCGTTCCTGATCCTGACCGGCCTCGAAACCTTGCCGCTGCGCATGCAGCGCCATTGCGACAACGCGCAGAAGGTCGCCGAATGGCTGTCGAAGCAGGATAAGGTCGCCTGGGTGTCCTATCCAGGTCTGCCGTCCGACAAGAACAACGCACTGCAGAAAAAGTATTCGCCGCTCGGCGCGGGTTCGGTGTTTACCTTCGGCCTGAAAGGCGGGTATCCCGCCGGCGTCAAGCTGGTCGAAGGCGTCGAACTGTTCTCGCATCTCGCCAACATCGGCGACACAAAATCGCTGATCATCCATCCAGCGTCGACCACGCATCGCCAGCTCTCCGACGAGCAGAAGACGGCTGCGGGTGCAGGGCCGGATGTGGTGCGGCTTTCGGTGGGCATCGAGAATGTCGAGGACATCATCGCCGATCTCGAACAGGCGCTGGTCAGGGCCTGAGCGATGCCGACGCATTTCCTCAGCATCGATACGGATTCAGTGGAACCGGAAGAGGGCGCTCCGGCGCCCGACCGGCTTATTTCGGGCGCGCCGAAGTTCCGCACCTGGAATGTCGAGGAGGCCGAGGGCGGCCTCTATGCCGGCATCTGGGAAGCGACGCCCGGTAAATGGCGCATCGTTTACGATGAGTGGGAGTTCTGCCACATCCTGTCCGGCGTCTCGGTGGTCACCGAGGACGGCGGCGAGGCGCGTACCGTGAAGGCGGGCGACAGTTTTGTCCTGCGGCCCGGCTTCAAGGGAAGCTGGGAAGTGCTTGAAACGACCCGCAAGGAATATGTGATCCGGCTGTAGCGGCGGCTTGCCGAAGGCGGTCAAGGCGCTCAGCCCACCCGCGCTGCCTGGATCGTCGCTTTCACCGCGGCCCCGTCGGTGATCGTATTGCGGTATTCGCGGTCGAGATCGGTACCGCCCATGCCGACGCGGGGGTTGCGGTAGAGCATGCCGCTCGGCACGTTCTTCAGCGCAGCGAAGTGCATCTCCTTCAAGCCAGTTTTCCCAAGCACGCCGCCGATGTTTTCAGCGTCGAGTTCGCCGCAGCCCATGATGACGATACGGTCTTTCGCTTGCTCGACCAGCTGGGCAAGCAGGTCGGCGCCCTCGACCGCCGTGTCGCGCTGGCCGCTGGTCAGCACGCGGCCGACCTTGCAGCGGATCAGCGCTTCCAGCGCCTCGGCCGGGTCGCGCGTCATGTCGAAGGCGCGGTGGCAGGTGACATTGAGCGGGCCGGCAGCGGCCGTGAGAGCGGCCATGCGGGCCTCGTCGATCGTTCCATCCGCGTTGAGGCACCCGATGACGACCCCGGCAACCCCCATCTCCTTCAGCGCTTCGACGTCAGCCAGCATCGACCGGTATTCGGCATCGCTGTAGAGAAAATCGCCGCCGCGCGGCCGCACGATCACATGAAAAGGTATGGTCGCCATCTGCAGCGCCAGCTTTACCGTGCCGAAGCTCGGCGTGATGCCGCCCTCGACCAGGCTGGCGCAGAGTTCGACACGGTCGGCGCCGGCTTCCTGTGCGGCCAGAAGTCCGTCGATTCCTTCGACGCAGATTTCGATGAGGGGAAGCGCTGTCGGTTTGGCGTTCATGTCTTCTTTGCGTCCGTTTCGAGAGAGCCGGTTTGTCCGCAGCCGGTTTAGCATCGGCGGCAGGCAGGAGAACAGGGCGTCCGCCGTGAAATTCGCGCCGCCCATTCTATCTGCCCAAGACGCTTTCGCTGACTGGCCGGGGTTATTAAGGTGCGGCTTGGCGACTCGAGCAGTCGCCGTTTCGAGGCCATGATCGACACTCCCGACAAAGCTCCGGTTTCTTCGCTTGCGCCGTTCCGGCATTCGACCTTCCGCGCCATATGGGTGGCGAGCCTTGCGTCCAATTTCGGCGGGCTGATCCAGGCGGTGGGGGCGGCCTGGATGATGACCTCGATCACCGATTCGGCTGGCATGGTTGCGCTGGTGCAGGCTTCAACCTCCCTGCCGATCATGCTGTTTTCGCTGGCGTCCGGCGCCATTGCCGACAATTTCAACCGCCGGCGGGTAATGCTGGTGGCGCAGGTGTTCATGCTTGTGGTCTCGGCGGGGCTGACCGTCTTTGCCTATCTCGGCCTGATCACGCCCTGGCTTCTGCTGGGCTTCACTTTCCTGATCGGCTGCGGCGTGGCGTTGAACAATCCGTCCTGGCAGGCCTCGGTGGGCGACATCGTGCCGAGATCCGACTTGCCAGCGGCAGTCGCGCTGAACAGCGTCGGTTTCAACCTGACCCGCAGCGTCGGTCCGGCGATCGGCGGCGCCATCGTGGCAGCGGCGGGCGCGGCGGCGGCTTTCGCCGTCAACACGGTCAGCTACCTGGCCTTGCTTTTCGTGCTCGGGCGCTGGCGGCCGGTGGAGCAGGCGAGCACGCTGCCGCGCGAAACGCTGGGCACGGCGATGACCGCCGGCCTGCGCTACGTCGCGATGTCGCCCAACATCGAAAAGGTGCTGCTGCGCAGCTTCGCGTTCGGCCTCACCGCGATCTCCATCCTGGCCTTGCTGCCGCTGGTGGCGCGCGACCTGCTGCAGGGCGGCCCGCTGGTCTATGGCGTCATGCTGGGCTGCTTCGGCATCGGCGCCATCGGCGGTGCGTTCCTCAGCAGCCAGCTGCGGCAGCGCATGACCGTCGAATGGATCGTCCGGTTGGCCTTTATCGGCTTCGCTTTCTGCGCTTTGTGCCTGGCCGTGGCGTGGAGCCCCTGGCAGGCCGGTCCGGCGCTGATGATCGGCGGCGCCTGCTGGGTGCTGGCCTTGTCTCTGTTCAATGTCACCGTGCAGCTTTCGACGCCGCGGTGGGTGGTCGGCCGGGCGCTTTCGATCTACCAGACGGCCACCTTCGGCGGCATGGCCCTGGGCAGTTGGCTATGGGGCCTGGCAGCCGAGGAATACGGTCCCGACAAGGCGTTGCTCGGCTCCTGCGTGCTGTTGCTGGCTGGTGCGTCGCTCGGGCTGAAATTCGCTCTTCCGGAAGAAACCGCGCTCAATCTCGATCCGCTCAACCGCTGGAAAGAGCCGCCGCTGGCGCTGGAGCTGAAACCGCGCAGCGGGCCGATCGTGATCATGATCGAATACATTATCGAAGAGGCTGACACGCACGCCTTCCTCGAAGCCATGGCTGAGCGTCGGCGGGTGCGCGGCCGCAACGGCGCCCGCAACTGGACGCTGTCGCGCGATCTCGAAAATCCGCAGTCCTGGATGGAAACCTACCATCTGCCGACCTGGCTCGAATACCGCCGCCACAATTTCCGCACCACCCATGCCGACGCGGTGGTCGGCGAAAAGATCCGGGCACTGCACAGCGGGGCCGAGCCGCCGCGCGTCCATCGCATGATAGAACGGCCAACCACATGGTCGGATGCGCTGTTTGCGACGAAAGGCGTTTTTGATATGCCCTGATCCGCTTCACGCCATCTGGCGCGGAGTTTCGTTCTACATCTCGCCGAGAAACGCCATGACGGCCTGGCGCATAGCCGGCGTCTCCACATGGCCGCTGCCTGGCTCGACGATCAGCCGCAAGGCGGATTCGGCGCCCGCAGCGCGGTACGCGGCCAGCGTTTCGTCATAGGCGCGCTCCACCGCTTGCTGCGGCGTCAGCGGGTCGGTTTCGCCGACGCAGATCAGTTGCGGGCGCGGCGCCACCATCCCGGCGATTTTGACGATCGAGGTTTTCGCCAGCAGGCCCGGAACGGTCATGTAGTGGCCGTGCAGGTCATGCGCGCCGGTTTCCACCAGTGTCGCCCAGTCGGCATAGCAGCAGAGATGCGCGATACGGTTGAGGCGCGGCTCAAGCGCGCCGAGGAAGAAGGCATGCGTCGCCCCCATCGACAGGCCGAACGCGGCGACCCTTTGAGCGTCTACATCGCCGCGCGTAGCTAGCCAGTCGAATGCTGCCAGCTGGTCGCCGAGCATTTTTCCCATCAGCGTCTCGCCTCGCCAGAGCAGTGCTTTCGACAGAGAATCTTCACCGGGCAGCTGCCGCTCGCCGAAGGTCGGCATGTCTATCGCCAGCGTTACGAACCCGGCCTGGGCGAGCAACGAGCCATAAGGGCTTAGTAGGCTTGGCCGGCCATCGATGAGTTCAGCGGCGCCGATGCCGTATTTGCCGCCATGTGCATGGCAGTAGAGCACTGCGGGCATGCGGCCGAAGGAAGTTGGCGGCCGCGTCAGCAACCCGCGCACCGGCTGTCCGTCGCCGAGATCGAAATGCAGATGTTCGAGGGTGAACCCCGGTCTGTCGGCTTGTCCGACCAGCGTTGCCTTGGCCGGCCGTCGCGCCGGCATCGCCAGAATCTCGTGCAATCCGCTTGTGTTCACCGCCATCGTCCCCGCTCGGCCTGCCTGGCAAGGCTTAGCATCCGGGCCGCTGGCCGGGTAGGGCAGGTAACCCCTGGGTAACCTCTTCTTAACCCTCGCTGGAAGCTCTCACCTTGCTGGACCAAGCCGTCGGATTCCTGGCTTGACGCATGAACAAAATTAGAACAAAGTACGAACAATCGGGATACAGGAGAGAGCAATGACCGATCTTGTCCAGGATGTCGTATCGATGGTTTGCATGAGCGCGTTCCTCATTTCCACCGCCTTGTGGATCGGCGCACTCTGAAAAATGCGAGGGTGCGGCACCGCTCGTTCGGTGCCGCTGGAGCCCGGGCCGCTTGCTAAAGGCTTCCTTTAACCGTGCTGTTACGCTGCGCCTAGCGCGGGAGGAATGAAATGCGCCATCGCGATCCTGATGGTTTTTGGTTGCTGCCGCTTGGAGATCGGCCGGCAATGCCAGCCGGTCGAACGTCTGGCGCGCCTGATCAGTCGCCGACCGCCACACCTTCGCGACGCGGATCGGCGCCGCCTTCGAGGCCTTGCGGCGTGATCTTGACGCCATGCAGGCCGGAATTCAGCTCGCCGACCTTCACCGCGTAGCCCAGCGCTTCGAGATCGTCCGCGAGAGCTTCGGCCGAGGTGCCCGCTTCAAGTTCGTAGGTGCCGAAGCGGTTGGCGAGATGCGGCAGCGAGATCGCCGCCTGCATGTCCTTGTCCCACTCGACCAGCGCGATCAGGGTGTTGGCGACATAAGGGATGATGGTGCTGCCGCCGGGTGAGCCCAGCGCATAGATCGGCTTGCCGTCCTCCAGTACGATGGTTGGCGCCATCGAGGAGCGGGGGCGCTTGCCCGGTTCGACCCGGTTGGCGACGGCCTTGCCGTCGGCTTCGGGAACGAAGGAAAAATCGGTGAGCTGGTTGTTGAGCACGAAACCCGCCGCCATCAGCCGCGAGCCGAAGGCGCTTTCGACCGTGGTGGTCATCGAGGCGATGTTGCCGGCGTCGTCGACAATGACGAAATGCGAGGTCGCCGGCACCTCGAAGCTTTTTCCGTCGCGGCGCAGCTCGGCCTTTTCCCATGGCGGTTCGCCGGCGCTGACCTCGTCCTCGGAAAGCGCCGTCGCCCGGCGGATCAGCGCGGCGCGGCTTTTGAGGTAGTCGGGGTCGAGCAGGCCGGCAGGCATTTTCACGAAATCCGCGTCGGCCATGTAGCGGTCGCGATCGGCGAAGGCGAGCCGCGTCGCTTCGCCGATGATACGCCAGGCCTCCGGATCGTCGGGACCCAATGTTTGCAGGTCGAACTCGCCGGTCATGGCAAGGATCTGGCCGATTGTCAGCGCGCCGGAAGAGGGCGGTCCCATGCCGCATACCTCCATCCCGCGATAGGGTGCGCAGACGGCCTCGCGCTCCTTCACCTGATATTTGGCGAGGTCGTCGAGGCTGAGCGAACCCGGATTGGTGGGATGCCCCTGGACCTGCTTGACGATGGCTTCTGCGATCGGGCCGGAATAAAAGGCGCTGGCGCCTCCTGCCGCGATGCTGCGCAACGTCGCCGCATAATCCGGGTTCCGGAGCGTCACACCGGCTTTCAGAGGTGCGCCGCCAGCATCGAAGAAATAGGCTTTTGCCGCAGCCTGTCCATCGAGCCGGCCGACTTCGTCGCCAATCAGCGCTGAAAGCCGCGGCGAAACAGCAAAACCTTTTTCGGCAAGATCGGCGGCGGGCGTAAACAGCTCGGCCCACGGCTTCTTACCATAGCGTTGATGCACCATTTCCATCAACCGCACGACGCCGGGAACGCCAACCGAGCGGCCGCCCACCACCGCCTCGAAGAAGGGCATCGCCTTGCCGTCCTTGTCGAGAAACAGCGACGGGGTCGCGGCTGCGGGCGCCGTCTCGCGTCCGTCGAAAGTGGTGATCTTCCCGGTTGCCGCATCGTACCAGACGAGAAAGGCGCCTCCGCCGATGCCCGACGATTGCGGCTCGACAAGCCCTAGCATCGTCTGTACGGCGACCAGCGCGTCGGCTGCATTGCCGCCTGCCCGCAGCACGTCGAGGCCGGCTTGCGCTGCGATCGGGTTGGCGGCGACGACCATTCGGTCCTTGGCATGCACGAGCTGTTTGGCAGCCACGCCGCTGGCGGCCTCCGGTGCGACGGCATCCGTCGCCTGTTGCGCGAAAGCAGTGCTACCAACCCAGAGCGCCGCCGCTGCAACGAACGACGCCGCTGTGGCCCATTTGTCTAGTTTCATCTCAGGCGCTCCTCCGCTGCGATTCGACTGCATCCCCCAACTCGGAAAAAAACTCCGCCGGTCCGAAAACATCCTCGAACGCGGCCTTCAGCGCAACGTCGACGTCGGCCAGCGTCACCGGCAGGCCCAGATCGACCAGGCTGGTGACGCCATGGTCAGCGACTCCGCACGGAACGATGCCGCCGAAATGCGAAAGGTCCGGCTCCACGTTGATGGCGATGCCGTGAAAACTCACCCAGCGCCTCAGCCGGATGCCGATCGCAGCGATCTTGTCCTCGGCGGGCGAACCGTCCGGCGAGGGCGGCCGGTCGGGCCGCACCACCCAGACGCCGACGCGATCTTCGCGCCGCTCGCCCTTCACGTTGAAGCTCGCCAGCGTGCGGATGATCCAGTCTTCGAGTGCCGCGACGAAGGCGCGCACGTCCTCGCGCCGCCGCTTCAGGTCGAGCATGACATAGGCAACCCGCTGGCCGGGGCCGTGATAGGTGTATTCGCCGCCGCGCCCGGCGTTGAAGACCGGGAACCGCTCGGCGTCGATAAGATCGTCCGACCGGGCGCTTGTCCCTGCGGTATAAAGCGGCGGATGTTCGATCAGCCACACCATTTCGGGCGCAGTTCCATCGCGGATTGCGGCGGCGCGCTCCTCCATGGCGGCAAGCGCTTCCGGGTAGGGAACGGGCTTTGTTTCGATTCGCCACTCGACCGGCGACGAGCCGGGCAAGGGCAGGAACGACGTGGTGATGTGATCGCGTCCGGGCATTCTGGTTTCCGCTTTTCCCACATATGGCGGCAAAGGGCGCGGACGTCCAGTTTTCCCCGGTTCGCCGGCTGTGCCGGGTATCAGCTTTCGGCTGAAAATATGTGGGAACTTAATGCGTCGAGCGCTCTTGTTTCGCAGGAAACGATTTGCTACATGCCGCGGGCCGGTGCGAGCCGGCCCTTCGTGACAGTGCGGTCGTGGCGGAATTGGTAGACGCGCAGCGTTGAGGTCGCTGTGGGGCAACCCGTGGAAGTTCGAGTCTTCTCGACCGCACCATCCGAACTCTTCTTCTCTGCAAAATAGACAGGTCTACGCGTTGTCCCAGGTGCGGGCACTGGCCTCCTCAGGGATGCTGGTCGAAGCACGACGCGGCGATTTTGCGGAAATCGCCTGCATGAAGACATTCCACGCTCTCTACCTTTGCCACCTCTTCAAACAGGGTTCTGCCGGAACAGTTCGCCGACCAGCCAACTGTCGAGATAGGCGCGGACTTCCACGATCTGGCCATTGGCAAACCGACAGAGCCAGCAATAATGGTTGTTGAAGCGCATGCCGTTCTTCGCGGTTGCCATCGAGTGCAGTTCGACGATTGCCCAGTCGCCATCGATCAGCACGTTTTCGGTGAAAAGTTGCGCCCCCTCGGGTAACACCTGGTGCAGTTTCTCGAAGGTGCCGGCGAAGAAGTCCTTCTTCGAATGATAACGGCCGGCAAGTGGATGCGTGCCTTCCACCGTCCAGTCGACATCGTCGGAGACGCGTTCGAAGAATTTCTCGCCATGTCCCTGCTCCAGGTGCGCAAACAACGCCACTACGCTCTGCTTATCCATCGGGTCTCCCTCCGGTACCTGGCGATTTTCGATAAGAAAGACTTATGACAACTGGAAATCGATCTGATTTATTCTAGCATGAACTTTATCCGGAACCGCTAATCCCTTTTTGGGCACGTGTGAATGCGGTGAGCGTTGGCCGCAGGCGCGGGTGCATTTGCTTTTGTATTCCGTCGCGCCCCGCGATAGGAGTGGTGCGAACTCGCAGCCAACGCCATGCGTCGCCTGCGAACGCGCACAAGATGCTCTAACACTTTGAATTTCCGTATGATCCGCGGATCGTGCACGAAGCCGGACGGGAGGCGCCGTTGGAAGGTCGAGAAGAGCAGTCGCCCGGCTCCGGGGCGCCCGACAGCCTAACCGATATTTATGGAGAAGACGGCGCCATCCGCGCTTCATTCCTCGCTCATATCGGCGCGGCCATCGCCGACCGCGACACACTGGCGCTCAAGCATGATGTCGCCGGCCTTCACCAGTCCGAACTCGGTGACCTGTTGGAAGCCTTGCTGCCCGAGCAGCGGCGCGCCCTTGTCGAACTCATGGGGTCGGATTTCGACTTTTCCTCGCTGACCGAAGTCGACGAGGCGATCCGCCTCGACATCGTCGACAACCTGCCCAACGACCAGATCGCCCAGGCGGTGCAGGAGCTCGATTCCGACGATGCCGTCTACATCCTGGAAGACCTGGACGAGGAGGATCAGGAAGACATCCTTGCACAGTTGCCGTTCACCGAACGGATCAGGCTGAGAAGGGCGCTCGACTATCCGGAAGAAACGGCCGGTCGACGCATGCAGACAGAGTTCGTCGCGGTGCCGCCATTCTGGACCGTGGGCCAGACCATCGACTACATGCGCGAGGATCACAACCTGCCGGACAGGTTCAGCCAGATTTTCGTCATCGATCCAAGCTTCAAGCTGCTCGGCGCCGTCGACCTCGACCAGATCCTGCGCACCAAGCGTTCGGTCAAGATCGAAGAGATCATGCACGAGACCCGCCATGCCATCCCGGCCACGATGGACCAGGAAGAGGCGGCGCGGGAATTCGAACAATACGACCTGCTCTCGGCCGCCGTCGTCGACGAGGACGAAAGGCTGGTCGGCGTGCTCACCATCGACGATGTCGTCGACGTCATCCAGCAGGAAGCCGAGGAAGATCTGTTGCGCATGGGCGGCGTGGGCGACGAAGAGCTTTCCGACACCGTCGTCGATACGTCGCGTTCGCGGGTGCCATGGCTGTTGATCAACCTGATGACGGCGTTCCTGTCGGCTTCGGTCATTAGCATGTTCGGGGCGACCATCGAGCAGATGGTAGCGCTGGCGGCCCTGATGCCGATTGTTGCGTCGCTGGGCGGCAATGCCGGCACGCAGACGATGACGGTGACGGTGCGCGCGCTGGCGACCAAGGATCTCGACATTTACAATGCCGGCCGCGTCATCCGGCGCGAAGTCATGGTCGGGCTGCTCAACGGCGCCGTCATCGCCACCATACTCGGTCTGGTCGCCGGCGCGTGGTTCCAGAACCCGCACCTCGGCCTGGTCATCGCCTCGGCGATGATCATCAACATGCTTGCCGCGGCGCTGGCCGGCATCCTGATCCCGCTGGTGCTCGACCGCTATGGCGCCGACCCGGCGATTTCGTCTTCGATATTCACGACCATGATCACCGATGTGACCGGCTTCATGGTCTTTCTCGGGCTTGCCGCCTGGTGGCTGCGCCTTGGCTGACGGCGGTGGCCGCTGCCCGGGCCGAATTGACTTTTACGTAAATGCCGTGCGAAGCTTTTGCCTGCGAATCCATCAGGTCAAGGCAGGCGATGCGGGAATATTATTCGATTACCGAGCTGACCCGCGAATTCGACATATCGACGCGCACGCTCCGCTTCTACGAGGACGAAGGGCTGATCCAGCCGGTGCGCCGTGGCCGTACACGTCTGTTCCGTCCATCCGACCGCCATCTCGTCAAGCAGATCATGCGCGGCAAGCGGCTTGGCTTCTCCATTAATGAGATTCGCGAAATCATCCAGATGTACCGCGAGCCTCCGGGCGAGGTCGGGCAACTCAAATTGATGATCAAGCGCATCGAGGAAAAGCGCGAGGATCTTCGCCAGAAGCGCCGCGATCTCGAGGAGACGCTTGCAGAGCTCGATCAGGCCGAGGAATCCTGTGTCGAGCGGCTGGTCGAACTCGGCGTCAACACCTGATCCTGCGTCGGACCGTCTGGCCGGAATTCTAGAAATCCAAATCTAGATCCAGCGCCGCACCCGCTTGGCGTAGTCGCGGTATTTCTTGCCGAAACGCACTTCGAGGTGTTTTTCCTCGCGTTCAATCGCCAGCTTCTGCGTGATGAAGGCGGCGATAAGGGCAAGCGGAAAGAACCAGGTGATTTGAGAGAGCAGGCCTGCGCCGAACATCAGCATGGTGTTGGCGAGATAGATCGGGTTGCGGGTGAAGGAGAACGGTCCGTCGGTCACCAGATGCTCGGCGCCGCGATGTGGCATCACCGTGGTCTTAGCGCGCTGCAGGGCCCGGATCGCCGAAAGGTCGATGGCGACGACTGCCACAATCAGCAGCGCGCCGGCGGCGAACAGGATGTCGGAAAGTGGCCGCCCGATGAAAGGCAGCGGATAGAGGAGGTGCAGTGCGATGCTCGCCGCTATTGCCGCGAGATAGACCAGGGGAGGCCAGGGCAGGCGATTGGGCCGCGCCTGAATCTCGGTCATTCGGTCGTCCCTCGTGACATTTTTTCGTCCGTTTCGGCGGTGCAGGCGGCTGCGATATTCTGAACCTGCGTCTTCAGCACATTATTCTGATCGCCGGCGAATACGCTGTCGAGCGCCTTTTCGCTTTGGAGCCTGTCCAGCATGCACACGCAATAGTAGGCGCAATACTCCTCGTTGCGCTCCTGTTCGCAGACGCGTTCGCAGGAGTTGCGGAATTGCACCTCCGGCGTTTCCACCTGCGGGGGGACCACTTGCGAGAACAGCCAGACGCAGCCGATGAGCACCGGCTGGTGGATCAGGTAGAAGGCCAGGCTGTGCCGGCCGGCAAAGTCCAGCGGCCGCGCCCAGCGGCCCGGTATGATGCCGGCGAGCCAACGGAACAGCCCCGCCGCTTCGCCAGCCTTTGCGGCAGCAATGCCCAGCAGCACGGCGCCGAACCACGGAAACAGCGGAACGTAGTCGTTCGAGCGCGGATTGATGGTCGACAGGCCGACCCACCACCAGGCCGGATGATCGAAAAAGGCCGACCGCAAGTAGGACGGAGCGGCGATCACCGCAGCCGCGGCCAGGAGCGTGACAAGTGAGGGCAGGCGCAGGAACAAGAGCCCGAGCAGGCTCGCCAGCGCTATCTGGTGCAGGATGCCGAAGAAGATGAAGCCGCCCGGTATAGCGACGTAGGTTGCGATAGAGATCGCGATTGCAGCCCCGGCAACCATCGCCAGCCGGCGCAGGAAACCGGGCCACCGAGTACCCTTGGCATGGCCAAGATACAGACTGACGCCGACCAGAAACAGAAAACTTGAGGCGATGCAGCGGGCAAACAGCCGCCAGCCGCCGACGGCCGTCAGGCCGGCATCGGCATAGCCGAAGAACTCCAAGTCCCAGGTGAAGTGATAGATCGCCATCGCCACCAGCGCGACGCCGCGGGCAATGTCGATTGTGGGAATACGCTGCCGGGGCTGCATTGACGCTGGTTCGGAATCCATGCCCTCCTGTCGCCCGGTTTTGTGTGAAGCGCAAGCGTCACCAATGATAGCGTCCTGCTTGCCGGAGGTGAGACATGCATGAAGTGGCGGCAAACGGTGCCATGATCCCGGCGATCGGGCTCGGCACCTGGACGTTAACGGGCGACGAGTGCAGCGATCTCGTAAGCCATGCGCTGGCGGTGGGCTACCGGCACATCGACACGGCGCGCATGTACGACAATGAGGCTGCTGTCGGTGCCGGCATCAAGGCCTCTCCCGTTCCGCGCGACGACATCTTCCTGACCACGAAAGTGTGGCACACCGATCTCGCGCCCGTCGATTTCGAACGGTCGGCCGAGGGGAGCCTGGGAAGGCTCGGCCTCGACCATGTCGACCTCCTACTCATCCACTGGCCAAACGCGCGTATCCCGCTCGAAGGCACCATCAAGGCGTTGAACCGCATTCGGGAGAGGGGTTTGACCCGCCATATCGGCGTCGCCAACTTCCCAACCAAGCTGCTTGCCGAAGCGATTGCGCTTTCCGACGCGCC
Organism: Neomesorhizobium albiziae; assembly: GCF_900114255.1. Taxonomy (GTDB): domain Bacteria; phylum Pseudomonadota; class Alphaproteobacteria; order Rhizobiales; family Rhizobiaceae; genus Neomesorhizobium; species Neomesorhizobium albiziae. The sequence continues at coordinate 119,771 of NZ_FOSL01000005.1, forward strand.
TTTGGCGGCAAACCAGGTCGAGTATCATCCCTATCTCGATCAGACGAAGGTTCATGTGGCCTGCCGCGCCGCCGGCATCGCCATGGTCTCCTATTGCCCGCTCTATCGCGGCGGCGGACTGCTCGATGAACCGGCAGTTCTTTCCGCGGCATCGCGCCTCGGCAAGACGCCGGGGCAGGTGGTGCTGCGCTGGCATGTGCAGCAGGACGGCGTCGTCGCCATTCCCCGCACAACCAAAAAGGAGCGCCTCGCCGAAAACGCCGCGATCTTCGATTTTGCGCTTTCGCGGGCCGAAATGGCGGCGATCAGTGCGCTTACCGGCGCAAACAGGCGCATTTGCGAGCACGATTTCTCGCCGGGTGAAGGTTGGGATCGGCCAGGTCAGACCTAAGCCGCCTTTTCATTTTCGATACGCCGCTACTGTCGAAGTCGATGCAAGATTTTTGGGCCGCTGTGACTTGGCGCACAGATCGGTCGGCGCTTGATAGATAGTATGAAGCGAAGAACCAGCGAATCGTTTATTGCTGGCAGGGCTCCGTGCAAGAAATTTACACTCGGTTAATCACGCGGGAGCAGATTCGAGAGTCAGGGAGGAAACCTTGGAGAACATGACATGTTCTACGCAGGAATCTTTCCCTTCGGCCTCAAGGCCTCAATTGCATCGGCTGCCACACTCGCAGTCCTGATCGGAGCGCCGGCAAATGCCCACGACGCCCCGAAAGGCTGGACCTATCCCTACTCCTGTTGTTCCGGCTACGACTGCCGGGAAGTGAACGCCAAGTCGATCAGCGAGCGACCGGAAGGTTATGTGATCGCGGGCACTGGCGAGGTCGTCGGTTATCACGACAAACGGCTGCGTGACTCGCCTGACGGCGAATATCACTGGTGCTCCGTTGCCGGCAAAAACGACAGCAGGACGATCTGCCTGTTCGTGCCGCCGCGCTCGTATTGACTGAAGATTCCATACGAATGACGGCAAGCCTTTGCGGTTGTGCCGTCAAGGGCAGGGCCGCGTGTGTTTTCCGCGCAACGATGCCGTCGATTGTGCCGAAACGGTGTGAACGGCCGCCGGCATAAAATTGACTTCGGCGCCAAAGCCCTCTCTAGTCCCGCTGGGGACGGTCGCCATCACGCGCTATCCCGAGATGAATTGATTACGCCGGCAGAGTGGGACAGCTCGCCTGTGAGAAGGAAGACATGGAAGACAATTACGAGAAATATGCCGTTGCGGTGATCATTGTTTTTGGCGCGCTGATCGTCGGCGGGTTGATGGCAGCCGGGTTGTCGATGGGCGATCGGCCGGCCTTTCTGTGGGCTCTAGGTGGTGGTTTTTTTGGCTGGCTTTCAGGCTTTTCGGTGCTTTTCGACCGACCACGCATCTACGGCGGCCTGATTATCGTCTCGGCGGGATTCTGCATCGCCTCCATCGTCGCGCTGGTCACCTAAGCCGGGAAGGCATACGCCTCCGGCTGCGCCGGGTTTGAGCACAATTCCTGTTCCGAAGAGTTTTTGCCATGCAGCAGCGCCGGCTTGGCCGCACTGACCTGTCCGTATCGGCGATCTGCCTGGGCACCATGACCTGGGGCCAACAGAATACCGAAGACGAGGCGCATCAGCAGATGGATCGCGCTGTTGCGCGGGGTGTCAACTTCCTCGATACGGCCGAACTGTACCCGATCCCCCCGAAGCCTGAAACGCAAGGCCGGACAGAAACTTACATCGGCAACTGGATACGGGCGCGTGGCAATCGCGACCGAATAATCGTCGCCTCGAAGGTTGTTGGCCGCACCGCCAATGCCTGGTTTCGCGACGGATATCCGTCGAAACTGGTGCGCGCCGACATTTTTGACGCCGTCGAAAAGTCGCTGAAGCGGCTGCGGACCGACTATATCGATCTCTACCAGATCCATTTCCCGGAACGGCAGGTGCCGTGGGGCTCGAATCCGAGCCGGGTCGGCAATTGGCCTGCGTCGCGCGACGCCGACGAAACACCGATCGCCGAGACGATCGCCGTCTTCGACGAACTGGTGAAGGCCGGAAAAATTCGCCATTTCGGCCTTTCGAACGAAAGTTCATGGGGCGTCATGCGTTTCCTGTTCGAAAGCGAGAAAGGCAACGGTCCGCGCGCCGTTTCGCTGCAGAACGCCTACAATCTGGTAAACCGCAGCTTTGAGGTGAACCTCGCCGAGCTCTCTGATCGCGAGACGGTGAGCCTGCTCGCCTATTCGCCGCTGGCGCAGGGCTATCTCACCGGCAAATACGACCACGGCGCCCGCCCGGCCGGCTCGCGCTCGCAGCTCTTCAACCGCGGCCAGCGTTACGAGACGCCCAACGCCGCGGAAGTTCAGCTCGAATACAACGAGCTTGCCAGGAATTTCGGTATAGAGCCGGCACTGTTCGCCAACGCCTTCGTGACGAACCGTCCCTTTGTCACGTCCAACATCGTAGGGGCGACCAGCCTCGAACAACTCGACATGGCGCTCTCTTCGGCTGGTGTGACATGGACCGACGAAATGCAGAAGGCGGTCGACGCCATCCACCAGCGGACAGGCAATCCGTGCCCATGATGGGTTGCTGACGTAGGTTGTCAGCAGTGCGGTGGTAGCTCCGGAGCATCGAACCACGGAGCACGGACATGATTATCAAGGGAAGCTGCCACTGCAAGGCAACACAGTTCGAGGTGGCCTATGTGCCGGAAACAGTGACACGGTGTACCTGCTCCATCTGCTCGAAGCGCGGTGGACTGTGGGCCTACTACAAGCCGGCCGACGTGCGTTTCATCTCGGATAATTCCAAGTCGAGCTACGAATGGCAGACAAAGGTCTGCAAGATCAATTTTTGTTCCGTGTGCGGCTGCTCCACTTACAACGAGACGCCGGATTTCTCGACCGGCGCGCCGAATTTCGACAACCCGCAGATCGTCATCAATGCGCGCCTGTTCGACGATTTCGACGTCGGCAGTATCGAGGTCTTCGAGATCGACGGCAAGAATTTGTGGTGAACCGGCTGGAGCAAGGCTTGTCTCCAGAAGTCGGATCTTCAGATTGCATCCCGCGCCGGTCCACCTCGAAAAAATTCCGGAGAAAATGTCGGATCACAAAACGTCCAATCGTTCTTGGGGCAGAACTGCCACCTCCAACACCAGCCGGAGGTGAACATATCCTGCGGCGCGCTGGTCGACGGTTAGAACAGCCATCGCGCGCCGCTGTCGGTCGACGCATGAAGGCGGTCGATGAAGCCATCAAGGCTTTTCGTTTGACCGCAAGGGCCGGGTGGCTAGCGTTCAGCCATTGTCGGAAGGAATTGGCGATGGCGGTTTACGAAGGCGGATGCCTCTGCGGCACAGTGCGGTATCGCGCCGAGGCGGTGCCGATCAACAGCCGTGTCTGCCATTGCCGGCTCTGCCAGAAGGCGATCGGCGCTGCCTTCAACGCCCGAGTGCTGTTCGGCATCGGTGACGTGATCCTCGATGGGCCGGCAGCGACGGTCAATTCATCGGCCGACCTGGAGCGTGGCTATTGCCCGCTTTGTGGCACCACGATTTTTTCACGGCGGCAGAAGGCCGGGATTATCGGGCTCACCTGCGGTTCGCTCGACGAACCGTCGCTGTTCGAGCCCGAGATGCATATTTTCACTGCTTCCAAGCAGCCGTGGGTGAGGTTGGAGGACGGTCTTCCGCAATATGAAGGAGCGCCGCCTCCGGTCTGATGCGCAACACCGGCCCGAACCGTTTCGAAAAAATGCCGGCCGTCACGAGTTAGCCGCCGAACCATCATTGGCAGGTCATGATTGATCCCTATCTAAGGGGCAGCGCAAGCTTCGAGGAGCAAAAGATGACCGACGGTATCCAGACACTGGACGAGCTTCTGAGCGATCCCATGGTTCAACTGGTGATGGCGCGCGACCGCGTGCGGCCGGAAGAGTTGAGGCTGCTCTTCAAACGTGCCGAGCGCCGGGCCGTGGCGCCTTCGCTGCCGCCGGCGCATGTCATCGAGGCGTGCCGTGCGCAGAGGCTGTGCATCTAGGGTGGATGTCGGAACCGCATAGCAGCCTTAAGAATCGCGGTCGCAACGGTCGCGACCGTTTTCATTCGAACTGTCTCATGTTCGGACGACCCATCGGCCGGGCCGGGATTTGCGCCGTCGCATACATCTGAAAACGCGAAGCATCGTTAAAACAGGATCGCGCAATCGTTCGACCTGGAACGCCCGGCTTGTGTTAGGAAGGTGCGGAGTTGACTCGCCTCCACCCTTCCGATTTACACCGGGCCATCCGGTATCCCGACAGTTGCGGACATTTTTCGATGCTTGAGAAGACTTACGACGCCAAGGCCGTCGAGCCGAAGATCGCCAAATTGTGGGAGGATGCCGACGCGTTCCGCGCCGGCGCCGGTGCCGCCGACGGCGCCGAGCCTTTCGCCATCGTCATCCCGCCGCCCAACGTCACCGGCTCGCTGCACATGGGCCACGCGCTCAACAACACGCTGCAGGACATCATGGTCCGCTTCGAGCGCATGCGCGGCAAGAACGTGCTCTGGCAGCCGGGCATGGATCACGCCGGCATCGCCACCCAGATGGTGGTCGAGCGCCAACTCATGGAAAAGCAGATCCATCGCCGCGATCTCAGCCGCGAGGAGTTCATCGATAAAGTCTGGGAGTGGAAGGCCGAATCCGGCGGCATGATCTTCAACCAGCTGAAGCGGCTCGGCGCCTCCTGCGACTGGTCGCGCGAGCGCTTCACCATGGACGAGGGCCTGTCCAAGGCGGTGATCGAGGTTTTCGTCACCCTCTACAAGCAGGGGCTGATCTACAAGGACAAGCGTCTTGTCAGCTGGGATCCCAAGCTGCAGACTGCGATTTCCGACATCGAGGTCGAGCAGCTGGAGGTCAACGGCAACCTCTGGCACTTCCGCTATCCGATCGAAGGCCAGAAATTCGATCCTGAAAACCCCAAAACCTTCATCACGGTCGCCACGACGCGGCCGGAGACGATGCTTGGCGACACCGGCGTGGCCGTCCATCCCGACGATGCGCGCTATCGCCACCTCGTCGGCAAGAACGTCATCCTGCCGCTTGTCGGCCGGAAAATCCGCGTTGTCGCCGACGCCTATTCCGATCCGGAAAAGGGCACCGGAGCGGTCAAGATCACTCCGGCGCACGATTTCAACGACTTCGATGTCGGCAAGCGCCATAAACTGCACGCCATCAACATCATGACCACGGAGGCGGCGCTAAACCTCAGGGATAACGAGGACTTCCTGGAAGGTCTTGATTCATCGTCCGAACTGGAAAACACGCTGGACACGCTGCACGGCCAGGACCGTTTTGCGGCGCGCAAGCGTGTCGTCGAGATGATGGAAGCGGGCGGTTTCCTCGAAAAGGTCGAGTCCCACAAGCATGCGGTGCCACATGGCGACCGCGGCGGTGTGCCGATCGAGCCCTTCCTTACCGACCAGTGGTATGTCAACGCTGCCGAGCTGGCCAAGCCGGCGATCGCCTCGGTGCGCGAGGGCCGCACCAACTTCGTCCCGAAAAACTGGGAAAAGACCTATTTCGACTGGATGGAGAACATCCAGCCCTGGACGATTTCCCGCCAGCTCTGGTGGGGGCATCAGATCCCGGCCTGGTATGGTCCCGACGGGCGCATCTTCGTCGAGAAGACGGAGGAGGAAGCCCTCAGCGCAGCTGTCGAGTACTATCTCGCGCTGGAAGGACCGTGGAAGGCCTGGGTCGAGGACCAGCTGGAGAACTACGAACCGGGCAAGATCCTCACCCGCGACGAGGACGTGCTCGATACCTGGTTCTCGTCGGCGCTGTGGCCTTTCTCGACGCTTGGCTGGCCCGACCATACGCCGGAGCTGAAGACCTACTATCAGACCGACGTTCTGGTCACCGGCTTCGACATCATCTTCTTCTGGGTCGCCCGCATGATGATGATGGGCCTGCATTTCATGGACGAAGAGCCGTTCCATACCGTCTATGTGCATGCCCTGGTGCGCGACAAGAACGGCGCCAAGATGTCGAAGTCGAAGGGTAACGTCATCGATCCGCTCGACCTGATCGACGAATATGGCGCCGACGCGCTACGTTTCACGCTGTCGATCATGGCCGCGCAGGGCAGGGACGTGAAGCTCGATCCGGCGCGCATCGCCGGCTACCGCAATTTCGGCACCAAGCTGTGGAACGCCACGCGCTTTGCCGAAATGAACGGGGTTGCCCGCAACGACGATCTCTGGCTGGGCGACGCCAAGCTGACGATCAACCGCTGGATCCTGACCGAACTCACACGGGCGACACGGGAAATAACCGAAGGCATTACCGCGTTCCGGTTCAACGATGCGGCAGGTGCTGCCTACCGTTTCGTCTGGAACCTGTTCTGCGACTGGTATCTGGAACTGCTCAAGCCGGTGTTCATGGGCGACGACGAGGCGGCCAAGGCGGAAAGCCAGGCGGTCGCGGCCTTCGTGCTCGACGAGATCTACAAGCTCCTGCATCCCTTCATGCCATTTATGACCGAGGAGCTGTGGGCCCATACGGCGGGCAATGGGCGTGAGCGCCCGACGTTGATCTGCCATGCCGCATGGCCGCAGCCTAGTTTCCAGGACGTCGAGGCGGCGGCGGAGATCAACTGGCTGGTCGATCTTGTCAGCGGCATCCGTTCCGTTCGTGCCGAGATGAACGTCCCGCCGGCGGCCATTGCGCCGCTGGTGATGGTTGGCGCCAACGCGGCGACACGGGAACGCCTGGTGCGGCATGAGTCCGCGATCAAGCGCCTGGCGCGTGTCGGCGACATCACCCACGCTGCTGGCGCCCCCAAGGGCTCCGCGCAGATCGTCGTCAACGAGGCGACCGTCTGCCTGCCGCTCGGCAGCCTGATCGACCTGAAGGCCGAGGCGCAGCGCCTGCAGAAGGAAGTGGCGAAGGTCACGGAGGAAATCGCGCGCATCCTGAAGAAGCTTTCGAACGAGAAGTTCGTCGCCAACGCCAAGGAAGATGTGGTGGCGGCGGAGCGCCAGAAGCTTACCGAATTTCAGGAAGCGCAGGACAAATTGCAGGCCGCGCTGTCGCGTCTGCGCGACGCCGATTGACGGCAAATCGAGGGTGATTCCAAAGCCCGCTTTCCCCTTGGGAAGGCGGGCTTTTTCCCCCTGAAATAGGCATTCCCCAGCGTTACATGCAGCGACTGCTGCAATTTTAAGCCGTATTGTTGCCATAATGTAACAATTGACCGGCGAAGGCCCAAAACGGGCAGTTTTCGCGCAGACTTGACCGATTTTATTGCGAAATTTCCGCCGATACATTCACGAAAACGCCATTTTGCCGACCGCTTCGCACGGCTTTGTGGCCGTCCGCTCACCGCTTCGGATTTTGGAAACCTCTCGGCCACAAAATCACTGTTGCACGCACCGGGTGAATTCGCTCTAGCTTACGTTTACGGAATTCGGGGAGAGGATTTTCATGAACACTCTATTCAAATCGCTGCTTGGGGCAGGCTGCGCGGTTGTCGCGATGGTTGGAGCAGCGAATGCCGGCGGCCTGGAGCGCGGTGGCTACAACATCGACCTGCTGTTCGATCCGTCGCGTTTCGCGGCTGAGGCGGCAGCCACCTATGTCATGCCGGATCGCGAACTGAATAACGTGCGCGACACCAACCCGCTCAACGGCGTCGGCGCCACAGGCCGCGGCGGTGGCCAGACCAACGGCGTCAAGGACACCGAGGACTATTGGGTGCCGCGCATCGGCTTCAAGGCCGGCATAGGCGAGAGTGTCGACTGTCTGGTCGATTATTCGCAGCCATGGGGCGCCCACACCAATCCGGGCCGCAACTGGGCAGGCGCCAACGACAACATCGAAACAAAGATCAACAGCGACAACTATGGAGCCACCTGCTCGTACAAGATGCCGGTAGGCAGCGGCCAGTTCCGCTTGCTCGGCGGCGTTTTCTATCAGGAAGTCGACGGCTTCAAGGAACGCCTTGTGGTGGGTGGCGTGCCTGCGGCCCTCGGAACCGGCGTCGGCCGTCTCGACCTGGGCGACTCGGGGGTAGGCTGGCGCGTTGGCGCGGCCTATGAAATCCCCGAAATCGCCCTGCGCGCGAGCCTGGTTTACAACTCCTCGGTCGATCTTGATGGCCTGAGCGGCACGGTGGATCTGACGCAGATCCCGGCGATCATTCTGCCTCCCACCGATCCACGCCGCGCCATCTTCGGTCGGGTGACATCGGTCTTCGGTGAAGCGACCATGCCTGAAATGGTTGAATTGAAGGTTCAGTCCGGCATCGCGCCCGATTGGTTGGCTTTCGGTTCGATCAAGTGGACCAACTGGAGCCGGCTCCAGACCGTCGACCTGTGCGTTGCCGGCACGGAATCCATCCCTTGCGTTCAGGGCGGCCCGACCTTCGTGACGTCTCTCGATCTGCTCTATCGTGATGGCTGGACGGTTTCCGGCGGTGTCGGCCACAAGTTCAACGATCAGTGGAGCGGCGCAGCCAACATTACCTGGGATCGCGGTACCACCACCGGTCTCAGCTCCCAGACCGATACCTGGACGTTCGGTGGCGGTGTCGCCTACACGCCGAACCAGAGCGTCGAGCTTCGTCTCGCCGGCGCCCTTGGCATAATGACCAGCGGCTCCGCTGGTCGGGTCGTCAAGGATGGCGTCTCTTATGGCAACGACGTGGCCTATGATTTCGACAATGATCTGGTCAGCGCCTTGTCGGCACAGTTGAAGATCAAGTGGTAACAGCAACAGACTGAGAAAAAGCCGGGCACTGCCCGGCTTTTTTGTTGTCTGGTCCGATAGTTATCCAAGGCTTCAGCATGCGATAGCGGGCGTTATACGCCGCATGTCTGGCGTTGGCCGCTCAGCGATTTGTGACGATTCGGCAACACTGTCTCGATATGCGAATGGCTACATATTCCGGCCGCCTGATTTGCCCATTTCCCGCCATAAACCAAGCGCACCCGAAAGGTAGTTCTTGTGCGCGTAAAGTATGACCGCGGCATGAGGGCGCCGCGATCTCAGCGGCAAGGACATCGATGGACGCTAGCGTAACCAAAAAGGCCAAGCTTCCCAGCCGGCATGTGACCGAGGGGCCGGCGCGTGCGCCGCACCGCTCCTATTTATATGCCATGGGGTTGTCGGCCACTGAGATCGCCCAGCCGCTTGTCGGGGTGGCGAGTTGCTGGAATGAGGCGGCTCCTTGCAACATCTCGTTGATGCGCCAGGCGCAGGTGGTGAAGAAGGGCGTCGCCGCCGCCAACGGCACACCCCGCGAATTCTGCACGATCACCGTTACCGACGGTATCGCCATGGGGCACCAGGGCATGAAGTCGTCGCTGGTGTCGCGCGACGTCATCGCCGATTCCATTGAGCTCACCATGCGCGGCCATTGCTATGACGCCATCGTCGGGCTTGCCGGCTGCGACAAGTCGCTGCCAGGCATGATGATGGCCATGGTGCGGCTCAACGTGCCGGCAGTCTTCATCTATGGCGGCTCGATCCTGCCGGGCAGCTATCGCGGTCGCCAGATCACCGTGCAAGACGTGTTCGAGGCGGTGGGCCAGCATTCGGTCGGCGCCATCGACGATGCCGAGCTTTTGGAGATCGAGCAGGCTGCGTGCCCGTCGGCCGGCTCGTGTGGCGCCCAATTCACTGCCAACACCATGGCCACGGTCGCCGAGGCGATCGGCCTTGCCTTACCCTATTCCTGCGGTGCGCCGGCGCCCTACGAGATGCGCGACCGATTCAATTTCGCGTCCGGCGAAAAGGTGATGGAGCTGATCGCCAAAAACATCCGGCCGCGCGACATCGTCACCCGCAAATCGCTGGAAAATGCCGCCGCCGTCGTTTCCGCAACCGGCGGCTCGACCAATGCAGCACTTCATCTGCCGGCGATCGCCCATGAAGCCGGTATTTCGTTCGATCTTTTCGACGTTGCCGAAATCTTTGCGAAGACGCCTTACATTGCCGACCTGAAGCCGGGTGGCAAATATGTGGCGAAAGATATGTTCGAGGCTGGCGGCATTCCGCTGCTGATGAAAACAATGTTGGAAAACGGCTACTTACACGGCGATTGCCTCACCGTGACGGGTCGCACTTTGGCCGAAAACATGGAGCATGTTCGCTGGAATGACAGCCAGGACGTGGTACATCCGGCCGACAAGCCGATCACCGTGACTGGCGGGGTCGTCGGGCTCAAGGGGAATTTGGCCCCTGAAGGCGCGATCGTGAAGGTTGCGGGTATGGCCGTGTTGAAGTTTTCCGGCCCGGCGCGTTGCTTCGACAGCGAGGAAGAGTGTTTCGAGGCGGTGTCCAGTCGTAATTACAAGGAAGGCGAGGTTCTCGTCATCCGCTACGAGGGCCCCAGGGGCGGCCCGGGCATGCGCGAGATGCTGTCGACGACGGCGGCACTCTATGGCCAGGGCATGGGCGGCAAGGTCGCCTTGATAACGGACGGGCGCTTCTCAGGCGCCACCCGCGGCTTCTGTATCGGCCATGTCGGCCCTGAGGCAGCCGTCGGCGGTCCCATCGGATTGCTGAGGGATGGCGATGTCATCACCATCGATGCCGTGAATGGCGTCCTGGACGTTGCGCTGTCCGACGAAGAACTCAAAGCCCGGGCAAAGGGCTGGAAGCCGCGCACCACCGACTATCAGTCGGGCGCGCTTTGGAAATATGCACAAACGGTGGGTCCGGCCCGCAATGGCGCGGTGACCCATCCCGGTGGAGCGAAAGAAACGCATTGCTATGCCGACATTTGAAACCATGAGGACCGCGATCCTGTCGGCTGTCGTCGCCGCAGCGACCTTCGGCTGTGCCGGAGGTGCGTTTGCGCAGGACGAAGCGCCGAAGCGCTCCAGCCCTTGGGCGGTGTTCAAGTTCGGCTTCTCCGCATACAAGAACGGCCACAAGGACCAGGCCGTGGAGGCTTATCGCTACGCCGCCGAAAACGGCCAGATCGGGGCCACCTGGAAGCTCGCCCGCATGTATGCGGAAGGCGACGGCGTCACCCGCGACGACTACGAGGCGTTCAAGTTCTTCAACGAGATCGCGCAGCAGGATGTCGAGCCCGGCAGCCCGGAAGAGAGCTACGTGTCAGATGCTCTTGTTGCGCTGGGTGGATACCTGAAGCAGGGCATTCCCGGCAGTCCAGTCCGCGCCAATCCGGCCGCGGCGCAGGAATTCTACATGCGGGCGGCCGCCAATTACCGCAACCCGGTCGCCCAGTTCGAAATGGGCAACATGTTCCTCAAGGGCGAGGGCGGCGTTAAGGCCAGCCTGCGCCAGGCCGGCCGCTGGTTCCAGCTCGCCGCCGAAAAGGGCCATGCGGGCGCCCAGGCGACGCTCGGCAACCTCCTCTTCGAAAGAGGCAAGGTGGTGCGCGGCCTCGCCATGATGACGGCAGCCCTGGAGCGTGCCAATCCGATCGACCGCATCTGGATCCGTTCGATGCAGGAAGAAGCGTTTTCGCTGGCCGGCGAATCGGATCGCCGCACGGCGATTGCGCTGGCCGAGGATATCCTCACCAAGGGACCTGAGGCCGACGGCGGAGATGGCGCCGATGCGGCGGCTGACAATGGCGGCGGCGGGAGCCGGCTCGGCTTCGGACAATAATTATCGGGCTGTCGGCTTCTCTGGATTGTCCGTGTGGACATGACCGACAAGGGCAGATGCGGCAGCTGAAAGCCACGATTGATCGATAGGGGCGGCGGATGCGCTGGGGCAGCCGTCCTGCACTTTCTTCCATGACGAATTATTGAGTTCCATGCCGCAGCGGGCAAGCTGCATGCCGTCCGGCAGTTTCAGGCAGGCTAGCTGGCCCTGTTCGAATTCGCGTCCGTTGGCGCGGCACTGGCAGTCTGCGTACGCCGGCGCTTGCGATGCAACAAGGACCGCGAGGGCAATCAGGCATGATCCGATCAACGCCTTCATGACCCGACAATAACACGCCGGCTCACTGCTTGCACGCGGGATCGGCGTCAGGATCGGGTGTTATCAGCGGCCGCGACTTGGCCAGAAAAACCAGACCAGCCACGTGGCGGTTACGACCCAGACCGTCGCGATGAAGATCAGCCCGGCGCGGCTTGCCGGATGAAGCTCTCTCCGGACTGCCTCCTCACGAAATTCTTGCATCAGTGCAGCTGGAACGAGCTTTATGGCAAACAGAATACCAAGCGGCACGATGATCAAATCATCGAGGTAGCCGACCACCGGAATCAAGTCCGGGATGAGATCGATCGGGCTCAGCGCATAGGCGGCGACGGCGCCGGCTACAGCCTTTGCATACCAGGGCACCCGGGGGTCGCGGGCGGCCAGCCAGAGCGCAACGACGTCTCGCTTGACGCTTCGCGCCCATCGCTTGAGCGAAGAGAAGATTGTTGCATTGCCATTCATTGGCCTCGCCACACCAGGCCTCGGCTTTTCTTGGCAGCGTCAGGCTGCCTGCAGCGACAGCTCAATAGCCGTCGGCACGTGGTCGGACGGCTTTTCCCAGGCGCGCACATGCTTTTCCACCGAGGCCGAGGCCAACCGATTGGCCGCTTCGGGCGACAGCATCAGGTGGTCAATGCGGATGCCGTTGTTCTTCTGCCAGGCGCCTGCCTGATAGTCCCAGAACGTGTAGACGCCCGCCGCGTCGGTTGTCGCGCGGAGGGCCTCGGTGAAGCCGAGGTTTTCCAGACGCCGGAAGGCCTGGCGGGTTTCCGGCTGGAACAGCGCATCGGTGACCCAGTTTTCCGGAAACCGCGCGTCGATAGGCTCGGGGATGACGTTGTAGTCGCCGGCCAGCACCAGAGGCTCCTCGAGTTCCAGCCGCTGGGCGGCCCAGCGCTCCAGCCGCTGCATCCAGCCGAGCTTGTAGGGAAATTTTTCCGTGCCGACCGGATTGCCGTTGGGCAGGTAGAGCGAGACGACGCGCAGCGCCCCCTTGTCGGTCGAAAACACGCCTTCGATGAATCGCGCATGGTCGTCGGCATCGTCGCCCGGCAGTCCCCGGTTCACCTCGTCGAACGGCAGCTTCGACAGGATGGCGACACCGTTGAAACCTTTCTGGCCAAGGGTCTCGACATTATAGCCGAGCGCTTCGATTTCCAGGCGAGGAAACTGGTCGTCGGCCGACTTGATCTCCTGCAGGCAGACGATGTCCGGCGCGCTTTCGGTGAGCCAATGCAGCAGGTTTCCAATGCGGGCCCTGACGCCGTTTATGTTCCAGGTCACTATTTTCATTAAAATCACGCAACTATTTCAAGGAATTCTTGGGTGGCGGAATCCACGGGACCGGTCGATCCTGCAATATCCTTCGAGGGAAGGGAACCCGGCCAGGGAACGGCCGGCAAATAAATGGGAATACCGTTATGTCATCAACCACGCATCCCGTGGACGAGGTGCTGCCCGCACCGCGTCTTGCCGCGCTCGGCATCCAGCATGTCCTCGTCATGTACGCCGGCGCCATCGCCGTACCGCTCATCGTCGGGCGCGCCCTGAAGCTGGACCCGGAACAGGTTGCCTTCCTGATTTCCGCCGACCTATTCGTCTGCGGCATCGTCACCATCATCCAGTCGTTCGGCGCCACCCAATGGTTCGGCATCAAGCTGCCAGTGATGATGGGTGTCACCTTCGCCGCTGTCGGCCCGATGGTCGCCATTGCCAATGCCAACCCGGGTCCGGATGGCGCCCGCATCCTGTTTGGCGCCATCATTGGTGCCGGCCTGATCGGCATCGTCATTGCGCCGCTCGCCAGCCGTATGTTGCGGTTCTTTCCCCCGGTGGTCACCGGCACCATCATCGTGGTGATCGGCGCCTCGCTGATGCGGGTCGGCATCAACTGGATTTTCGGTACGCCGGCCGGTCCGACCGCGCCGAGGCTCGTGGCCCCCGAACACGCCGAGTGGCTGAAGACCGTAACCGAAATGGCTGGAACCGCCGGCTCTGCCATTCCGGCCATTCCGGCCAAGCTCGCGCTGGCGCCGATGCTTGAGAATGCCGCCTATGCGCCGCTGTCCAACATTGCGGTGTCGGCGGTCGTGCTGGGGTCGATCCTGCTGATCGCCAAATTCGGCAAGGGTTTTGTCTCCAACATCGCAGTCTTGCTCGGCATCGTCATCGGCGGCCTGCTGACTGCGGGCCTAGGCATGATGCATTTCGACAAGGTCGCCAATGCCGAGTGGTTCGCCATCATCACGCCGTTCCATTTCGGCATGCCGATCTTCGATCCCGTGCTGATTATCACCATGACGCTGGTGATGATCGTCACGCTGATCGAGTCGACCGGAATGTTCCTCGCGCTTTCCGATCTCACCGGGCGCAAAATGACGCAGGCAAGCCTGTCTGCCGGCCTCAGGACCGATGGTCTGGGCACGGTCATCGGCGGCATCTTCAACACGTTTCCCTACACCAGCTTCTCGCAGAATGTCGGACTGGTCGGGGTCACCGGTATCAAGAGCCGCTTTGTCTGCGTCGCCGGCGGTGTCATCCTCGTCATCTTCGGCCTGGTGCCGAAGATGGGCGCGCTGGTCGAGGCGCTGCCGACCGTGGTGCTTGGCGGCGCCGGACTGGTGATGTTCGGCATGGTCGCCGCGACGGGCATTCGCATCCTGTCAAATGTCGACTTCAAGACGCAGCGCAACAACATGTTCGTTGTCGCGGTGTCGGTTGGCCTCGGCATGATCCCGCTTGTGGCGCCCGACTTCAAGATGTGGCTGCCTCACGCCATCCATCCGCTGGTCGAATCCGGCATCCTGCTGGCGACGGTATCGGCGGTCGTGCTCAACGCCTTCTTCAACGGCACCCGCGTCGACGAGGCCGAAATGCGCGAAGCGGCGATGGCCGCCGAGGCTTGATCGCCTGAAACAAGGAAAGGGCCTGCGTAATGCGGCCCTTTCTGCGTTTGGCGTCCATCAAGCCGCTATTGTCGCGCGCTTGCGGGCAGGCATCGTCATGGCAACCACGCCTGCGATGACACAGACCAGCCCGATGCCGGCGGTGGTGGTAACCGCTTCGCCGAGGAAGACCACACCGATCGCTACGCCGACAGGCACCCTTATGTAGGCCTGCGCGGTAGCGGCAACCGAACCCAGCGTGCGGAGCAGCCTGAAATAGATGGCGAAGGCGAGTGCGGTCGAGAAGACCGAAAGCGCGGCGAGCGCCAGCATGGAATCCATCGACGGCGTCAGCGTCCACGGCCGGTCGATCACAAGGCTTAGCGGCATCAGGATCGCTGCGCCCGAAATCAGTGAACCGGCAGCCGGCACCATCGGATCGAAATCCCCGAAGCTTTTGCCGAAGGTCGCGGCCGCGGCATAGCAGACGGTTGCGGCGACGACGGCGAGCTGCGCCCACAACTGGTCGCCGAGACCGTTCAGCGCCTGCACGCCGATGATCAGGCAGACGCCGGCCAATCCCGCTACCACGCCGAACAGTTTTCGCGCCGTCACCTGTTCGTGGCGGGTCACCAGCACGGTGAGCAGGAAGGCGAAGATCGGCGTCATCGAGTTCAGGATGGCGGCCAGCCCGGCATCGATGGAACGCTCGGCCCAGGCGATCAGCGTAAAGGGGATGGCGCTGTTCAGGCAGGCCTGGAACAGGAATTTTCCCCACGTTGCCACATCAAGCGGCAGTCTCAGCCCGCGCCAGCGCAGCACCGCCAGCAGGATCGATCCCGCAATCAGCGTGCGCATGGCGATCAGCGTCAGCGGCGGGATGGTCTCCACGCCGATCTTGATGAAGGTGTAAGAGGCGCCCCATAGCGTCGCCAGCACGAGAAGCAGGGCAAGTTCGGTGGGTTGGTTGGTCTTGGCGGGCATCGCAGGCGTCCTCATGTGTTTTCGATGAGGCTGTTCTAGCGCGCCACCATGGCGCGATGTTTCGATGCGGGCCGAAGTATGGGAGGGCGTTCAGCTCGGCTTGCGCTCGACCAGCGCGATTGTATTGCCGGCAGGATCTTTCACGAAAGCCATCCACTCGCTTTCGCCGGCCGGGCCGAACTGGCCGGCCATATCCGTGTGAACAAGTTCGGCGGGAATGGCGATGTCGACGCCTTTCACCGTAATTCCCGCACAGAAGCTGTCGATATCCGCGATGTCGAGATAGGTCGTTGCCGGCTTATTGGTGGCGGAAAAGAACAGGCGCACACCGCCGATCATCACGAAAGCGATGCCGGGGGGATCGAAGCGGGCGTGGGTGGGAACGAGAAGAATGTCGCGCCAATAGGCGAGCGTGGCGTCGAGATCGGGGCCGGCGGCAAGTGCGACCTGTCGTATCGCGTTCGGGCGCTGGACCGCCCCACCCATTGGATCAGATTGAAAAACTGGTGCCGCAGCCGCAGCCAGCGACCGCGTTGGGGTTCTTGATCTGGAACGACTGGCCCATCAGGTCGTCGACGAAATCGACCACCGAGCCGCCCATGTAGACGAGGGACAGGTCATCGACGAGCAGCGTCGCGCCATCCTTTTCGATGGCGACATCGTCATCGTTGCGGCCATCGACCAGATCGAACTTGTAGGAAAACCCGGAACAGCCGCCGCCTTCGACGGAGATGCGCAGCGCGATCTTGCCCGGCTCGTCGGCGACGATCTTGGCGATCCGCTTTGCCGCGGCTTCGGTCATCTCCACTTTCATGGCAGTCTTGGCATCGGCGCCCATCGACGTCACCTTGCTTTCGTCTCTGCACCATAGGTATGAACGGGCGAGGGGCAAGTCAACCGGCGGCATCAGCGGATGGTACCTGCAAAGCTCGGCGATATCGGCTTCGGCTACCGGCCGCGGGCCGCCTATGCCTGCGATCCGGCGAAGTCGCGCGGGCGCTTTTGCGACGAGGTCGAGAGCCCGACCCGCACGCCGTTCCAGCGCGATCGCGACCGCATCATTCATTCGACCGCCTTCCGCCGGCTGAAGCACAAGACGCAAGTGTTTGTCGCCCATGAAGGCGACCACTACCGCACCCGGCTTACTCATACCATTGAAGTGGCGCAGATCGCCCGCGCTCTGGCGCGTGCGCTGCGCTGCGACGAGGATCTCGCCGAAGCGGTGGCGCTGGTCCACGATTTCGGCCACACGCCATTTGGCCACACCGGCGAGGATGCGCTCAACGAAAAGATGGCGGCATGGGGCGGCTTCGACCACAACGCGCAGTCGCTGCGTGTCGTGACCAGTCTTGAGAAGCGCTACGCCGAATTCGACGGGCTGAACCTGACCTGGGAAACGCTGGAAGGCCTGGTCAAGCACAACGGCCCGCTCACCGACGCCAGCGGGGCCGCGATGAAACGCCCGGTGCCCAAGACCATCCTCGACTATTCCACCCTGCACGACCTCGAACTCGACCGTTTCGCCAGCGTGGAAGCGCAGTGCGCGGCGATTGCCGACGACATCGCCTACAACACCCATGATATCGACGACGGCCTGAGGGCAGGGCTGCTCAGCCTGGAGATGCTGGAGGAGGTGCCGCTGTCGGGCGAAATCCTGAAAGGCGTGCGCACCCGCTACCCGGTCCTCGATCCCGTCCGCACTGGCCACGAGCTGATGCGCCGGCAGATCACCCACATGGTCGAGGACGTCATCGCGACAGCAACCGCAAACATTGCCGAGATCGACCCGCAAAGCCCCGACGATGTACACGCCGCCGGCCGGGCCATGGTTTCCTTCTCCGTGGAAATGGGCGAGGCGGAGAAGTCGCTGAAGGCGTTTCTTTACAAGAACCTTTACCGAGCCGAAGAAGTGATGCGGGTGCGCGCCGATGCGGATCAGGTGGTGCGCGACCTGTTCGACGCCTATTTCGCCGACCCGGCGATCATGCCGGAGGGCTGGCGCGAAATCCTCGGCCGCGCCGAGGACCGCATCAAGGCGCGCCATGTGGCCGACTTCCTGGCCGGCATGACCGACACCTACGCCCTCAAGGAACACCGCCGCTTGTTTGACCACACGCCGGATTTGAGTTAGGGCGAACCCAGTTTTCCGGCTGTTTTTTGCCGGCGCATCCCCGAAATTCCTGGACCTTGATGATGAACATTTTCGCCGATTTCAACGAGCGGATCAAAAAGATCGTAGAAACGCTTGAACTGAAAGCCCAAGACGGCGGCGCGCTTGACCTTTCGCGCATCGCCGTCGAGCCGCCGCGCGACGCATCGCATGGCGATCTGGCGATCAACGCCGCGATGGTTCTCGCTAAGCAGGTGGGCGAAAATCCGCGCGCGGTTGCCGAGCGCATCGCTGCCGAACTGAAGCGCGACGCCGATGTGGTCGGTGTGGAGGTCGCCGGGCCGGGTTTCGTCAATTTGAGGCTCAACGACGGTTTCTGGCAGGCCCGCCTTGCCGGCATACTTGACGAAGCCACCGACTATGGCCGCTCCGAGATCGGGGCCGGTCGCAAGGTCAACGTCGAATATGTTTCGGCCAACCCTACCGGCCCGATGCATGTCGGTCACTGCCGTGGCGCCGTCGTCGGCGACGCGCTGGCCAACATCCTGGCGTTCTCCGGCCACGATGTGACCAAGGAATATTACATCAACGACGCAGGCGTGCAGATCGGCGTCCTCGCCCGCTCGGCGCTGCTGCGCTACCGGGAGGCGCTGGGCGACGACATCGGCGAAATACCGGCGGGCCTCTATCCCGGCGATTATCTCGTGCCGGTTGGCCAGGCCCTGGCCAAGGAATTCGGCCGCGATCTGCTGCAGAAACCGGAAGACGAGGCACTCGGCCTCATCGCCGATCGCACGATCGACGCCATGCTGGCGATGATCCGCGAGGATCTGGCGCTGCTCAACGTCAACCACGAAGTGTTTTTCTCCGAGCGCAAGTTGCACGCCGACAACGCCAAGGCGATCCGTTCGGCGATCACCGACCTGACCCTGAAGGGCCACGTCTACAAGGGCACGCTGCCGCCGCCCAAGGGCCAGAAGGACGAGGACTGGGAGGATCGCGAGCAGACGCTGTTTCGCTCCACCGATGTCGGCGACGACATCGACAGGCCGCTGGTCAAGTCCGACGGCAGCTACACCTATTTCGCCGCCGACGTCGCCTACATCAAGGACAAGCTCGACCGGGGCTTCAACGACCTGATCTTCGTGCTGGGCGCCGACCACAGCGGCTACATCAAGCGCATGGAAGCGCTGGCCAAGGCCGTGTCCGGCGGCGCGGCATCGCTCACCATCCTGATCTGCCAGCTGGTCAAGCTCTACCGCGACGGCGAGCCAGTCCGCATGTCGAAGCGCGCGGGCGAATTCGTGACGCTGCGCGAAGTGGTGGAGGAGGTGGGCCGCGATCCCATCCGCTTCATGATGCTCTACCGCAAGAACGACGCGCCCCTCGATTTCGATTTCGCCAAGGTAACGGAGCAGTCGAAGGACAACCCGGTGTTCTACGTCCAGTATGCCTCGGCGCGCACCCATTCGGTGTTCCGCCAGGCGCGGGAACAGCTCGGCGACCTGCCGTTCGACCGGGCGTCGCTGAAGGCCGCTGCCGGCCGGTTGACCGACGAGGGCGAGATCGCGCTCATCAAGAAGCTCGCTGAATATCCCCGGCTGATCGAAAGTGCAGCGCTAGCGCACGAGCCACATAGGCTGGCTTTTTACCTTTATGACTTGGCCAGCACGTTCCATGGACACTGGAATCGTGGCACCGATAATGTGGACTTACGTTTTGTTAAGGTTAACGACCCACAATTGACTCATGCCAGACTAGGGCTGGTGCAGGCCGTTTCGGATGTTTTGACATCCGGCCTGGCGTTGATCGGAGCCGAGGCTCCGACGGAGATGCGCTAGGAAAACCACGGGATTGCCTGTCACCATTTGCCCACATTGCGCTGGTAGGGCCAACCCCAAGTGACGTCGCCGGCGTCCGACTGAGTGTGAGTGCGGAAAAGACCATGGCAGACAGAAATCAGCTTAAAAAAGCCCCCGAGAAGCCAATCGCAGAAGATGATCCGTTCGCTGAACTGACCCGTATCATGGGGTTCGATCCGCGCGTCCCGGTTACGCCGCGACAGCCGCCAGCGATGGAAAAGCTTGCAGCGCTCGCCGCCCAAGAGGACGATTTTTCGATCGACCTCGAAAAGGAGTTGATGGGCGAGTTTGACGGCTTGCAAGAAGACGCTGAAGTGACGTCTTATGCAGCCGCCCAGGTGGCGCACGACCAGGACAATGCGCCGGTCGACAACGCTGCGGTCGAAGACTTCGACTTTGTCTTCGATGCCGATGTAGCGGCTCCCGAACAGGATCCCGCCATCGCCGCGGCCGCCCATCAGGCGCTTGCCGACGAACTGGACGCTGCCTTCGGCGCCGAGCCGGTCCGCGAATCAGGTGCTGCCGAAATGGACGCCGTTGCATTTGCCGACGAAATCCCCGTCGAGCAACCCGTGGCTGCCGAGCTTGTTCCTGTTCCGCTCGAAGACGAGGCCCTGGCGGACGAGTTCGAAACCGCGTTTGATGGTGAAGCCGAAGAGCCTGCGCCGTTGCAGGCGGTGGAAGACGACCTGGCGGTTGGTGAAATCGAGACGGTTTACGCCGACGACACGGTCGCCGAAGAGCACGGTGCAGCGCTTGCAGATGGTCTGGCTGCCGAGATCGGCGATACCTTCGCTGCGCATTTTGATGATCATCTTTCTGCCGATATGGCGGAGGAGCCGGTGGCTGCCGAGCCGGAACTGCAGGAACCTGCGGTCGAGCCGGAGTTTTTGGCCGAACCCCACCTCGTTTCCGAATCCGAATTCGCGGCTGTCGCGGTGGAAGCGCCCGAGCCGGTTGCCGAAGAAGCCCGGGCCTGCGACGAAGTTGAGGATGCGCCGCTGATCCCGCTTGGTGCGGCTCGCGATCTTGCGCATGCCGACGAGCATTTTGCCTCGATCGATAGCAACTTCGACGCCGAACTGAACAGCGAACGGTCGCAGTCCTTCGATGCTCCGGCCACCGCCGGGGAGGCAGAGGCGGACGATTACGATCTCGAATCTGAATTGAGCGCGTTGCTCGGCAAGGGCAAGTCCGCCCTGACGCCGGTTGCGGCGCCGGCAATCGCGGAAGCCGCCGAGCAGGACGAACCAGAATACTCCGCCGATGAACCGGCGGTGTCCATGGACGACTGGTCTGCAGACCACGAGGACCCGCAGCCCATGGTCGCCGAGGCTGTTGCCGAGGAGATTTCCCCCGAGCCGGAATATTTGGCGGCAGCGGAAACCGCTGAAGCCGATGTCGAGCCGTATTTCGACGAGCCGCTCATGGCCGACGAACGGGACGAATTTGCCGAGGATGCAGATTATCAGCCGGTTGAGACACCGGCCTATGCCGCAGAACAGCCGGCCTATACCTCAGCTCCCTACGCGATCGTTCAGCCGGCGGCTTATGCCGCGCCGACAGAAGCACCCGCCGAAATCGTCGCCGAGACGATGTCCTGGGAACAGTCTGGACAGGAAGAAGACGACCCGCTGAGCGAGTTTGTCGTCGAGCAGGAGCTTGAAGCCGAGCTTGCCGGGCTCGAGGATGACATCGATCTCGGTCTTGACGACCTGGTGCTGGATGACGAACCGGTCGCTGCCGCTTTGGCTGAGCAACCGATTGTTTCGGAACAGTCGCAGGCGACAAAGGCCGCGTTCGCGCCTCCGTCGGCGCCCAGGGCGCCGCAGCCGGCGCCGGTCGAGGCCGAGGAAGAAGATCCGTTCGCGATGCTCGCCGCCATGGTGCGGGACACCCCGCCGGTCGCCCAGCAAACTGTCCGGTCGCCGGCTTCGGCCAGCATGAGTTTCCAGGATCTACCGCGGAGCGAAGCTCCCAAAGTCAGTGAGAGTTCAGTGTCGACGACCGAGTATCAGTATCAGAGCCGTTCACATGCCAATCGCGCACCGGTCAACGTGCCGGACATCGACACCATCGATGTGCCCGAGACGGCGGTGGCGCTTGCCGACGATCTCGATATTCCGGAACTCACTTTCGAGGATGATCTGCCGCCGGCCACCGATTTCGACGATTTCGAAGCCGAACTGGCGAGCGCATTCAACCCGCAGCCGGTTGCGCACCCTGCTGCCGAGCCGGTGCGCGACGTTCCGCGCCAGGCCTACCAGCACGAATATGCACAGTACCAACAGCAGCCGACACCAGCTGAGCAGGGCTATTATGGCGCTGCGGCGATAGCCGCTGCGGCGGCTGCGTCTACTGCCTATGCTCCGGCCCAGCCGGCTCAGCCGGCCGCTTATGCAGATGACCGTTATGCCGACCCCAACGGCCGTACTCCGGCTGGCGGCCAGGCACAGGGCGCTGATCGCGCCATGGACGATGACGATCTCGCCTACGATCCCGAGCTCAACGAGGACATGGCGATCCCGGCCTATCATGAAGCCGCCGAGCGCCAATCTTCCGGCAACCGGCGTGGCCTGATGATGGCGGCGATCGTCGGTGGCGTGGTTCTGATCGGCGGTGTCGGTGCTTATGTCCTGTTCGGTGGCGGCAGCGGTTCTGATGCTCCCGCAGTCGTCCTCGCCGACACCGATCCGGTCAAGGTGCGTCCGGAAAATCCCGGCGGCACCAGCGTACCGAACCAGGATAACAAGGTCTTCCAGACCATGAACGGGACCGACAAGGCGACTGGCCCGACGCAGGAAAAGCTGATTTCGGGAACCGAAGAGCCGGTTGACGTCGCAGCCCGCGCCGCGCCGCGCGATGTTACCCCGCAGACAGCCGAAGACGGTGAGGCAGCCATCGAGGACGCGCCGTTGACGGGCGACGACGAAATGGCCGCCGACGGAGAGGATCCGGTCGCCGCCGAGATCGCCGCGGCGCCGAAGGGCGAGGACCGTCTCGCGCCGGACGCAACGACGACCACCGCCAACAACGAGGTTGCAGCGGTTGCGCCACGCCGTGTCCGCACGATGGTCGTCCGCGCCGACGGCACCCTGGTTCCGAGCGAAGCACCGGCGCCTGTCGCCGCAGAGCCGCAGGCCGACCAGGCCACGGCTTCCGCGCTTGAACCTGCCGATCCATCGAAGAGCCTTGCCGATCCGATCGCGACGGACGCAACCGGATCGCTGACGCCCGCCGCGCCGGCTGAAACAGCCGCCGCTGCCCCGGCTGCGCCTGCTGCCCAGGCGGCGATGCCGGATTCCGGCCCGGTCGCCCCGTCGCGTCCCGCGGATCAGCCGGTCGACGTCGTTGGCGAGGTCAAGCCGCAGCAGGTCGCTGCCGCCAGCGGTGCCGCCGCCGCGGGTTCCTGGTCGATGCAAATCGCGTCGCAGCCCAGCGAAGCCGCCGCCCAGTCGAGCTATCAGGATCTCGCCCGCCGCTATGGCAGCGTGATCGGCGACAAGGGTGTCAACATCGTCAAGGCCGAGATCGCCGGCAAGGGCACTTTCTGGCGGGTTCGCGTACCGGCCGGTTCGCGCAACGACGCCATCTCGCTCTGCGAGAGCTACAAGGCCGCCGGCGGCAACTGCTTCGTCTCGAAGTAAGCCTAAGTCGGATTTCATCTGGAAGGGCGCGGCCTTGGCTGCGCCCTTCTGCGTTTTGAGCTAAAGGTCGGGAAAGAGGGACGGTTTGCGGCCGTTCACCGCCGTGGATTCCCTTGGCCGGCCGAAACCTTTAGAGTTAAGGCATGACCGAATCGCAAACACTCATCCTCGGCTGTGCCGGGAAATCGCTCTCTCGTGAGGAAAAAAGCTTCTACCGGGGCGAAGCTCCCTGGGGTTTCATCCTGTTTGCCCGCAACGTCGCCGAGCCGGAGCAGATACGCGATCTGGTCGCCGAGATGCGCGACTGCGTCGACCGTCCTGGCGCACCGGTCTTCATAGACCAGGAGGGCGGGCGCGTGCAGCGGCTGCGGCCGCCTCTGGCGCCGAACTATCCGGCGGGCGGGGCGCTTGGCGCGCTCTATCGCGACGACGAGGAGGCGGGCCTGCGCGCCGCCTGGCTGCTTGCCCGGCTGCATGCCATCGACCTGTCGCGCTACGGTATCACCGCCGACTGCCTGCCGGTGCTCGACGTTCCGGTCGAGGGTGCCAGCGATGTCATCGGCGCACGGGCCTACGGCAAGGATCCTTCCATCGTCACCGCGCTTGGGCGCGCATCGGCCGAAGGCCTGATGGCCGGCGGGGTCATCCCGGTGATGAAACACATTCCCGGCCACGGCCGCGCTTTTGCCGACACCCATTTCGAACTGCCGACAGTGACGACTCCTCTGAGGGACCTGCGCAAGCATGATTTCGCCCCATTCCAGGCGCTCAACCATCTGCCGATCGCGATGACCGCGCATGTCATCTTCAGCGCCGTGGATCCGCACAATCCGGCCACGACGTCGGGCAGGGTCGTTGAGGAAATCATCCGCGGCGAGATCGGTTTCGACGGGCTCTTAGTGTCCGACGACACCTCCATGAAGGCACTTTCTGGGGATTTCCAGACAAAGGCCGCCTCGATCCTTGCGGCGGGCGTCGATCTGGTACTTCACTGCAATGGCGTCATGGAGGAAATGGTCGCTATCGCTTCGCGGGCAAGGCCGCTGGAAGGCAAGGCGCTGGAGCGGGCCAACCGGGCGCTTGCCTCGGTCAGCGGCCACGATGGCAAGGACGAGACGGAACTGCGCGCCGAGTTCGGACAATATTTCGAGGCGGTCGCATAACCTGCATGGAGTGAAAACGAGGCAAGGTGGCGGAGACAGAAGACAAAAAAGCGGGGAAGGCCGCACCGATGGATCGTCTCTGGGCCGAGAATGACGATTCACGCGGT
Source organism: Neomesorhizobium albiziae (assembly GCF_900114255.1). Classification (GTDB taxonomy): domain Bacteria; phylum Pseudomonadota; class Alphaproteobacteria; order Rhizobiales; family Rhizobiaceae; genus Neomesorhizobium; species Neomesorhizobium albiziae. The sequence continues at coordinate 144,462 of NZ_FOSL01000005.1, forward strand.
GTCAGCGAGCCCTCGCTTGTCGTCGATGTCACCGGTTTCGAAGGCCCGCTCGATCTCCTGCTGCATCTGGCGCGCACCCAGAAAGTCGACCTGGCGCGCATCTCGATCCTGGCGCTGGCCGAGCAGTATCTGATTTTTGTCGAGCAGGCTCGGGCGCTGCGGCTGGAACTTGCCGCCGACTACCTCGTCATGGCCGCCTGGCTCGCCTATCTCAAATCCAAGCTTCTGATCCCCAAGCAGGCCGGCGACGAGGGCGAAAGCGGCGAAGAACTGGCCGCCGTGCTGCAATTCCGGCTGAAGCGGCTAGAGGCAATGCGCGATGCCGCCGCCCGCCTGGTCAACCGCAACCGGCTCGGTCGCGACGTGTTTGCGCGCGGCATGCCCGAACTGGTCATCGTCGAGAAGCGCAATGAATATTCGGCGAGCCTCTACGACCTCCTGACTGCCTACGCCTCGCAGCGCCAGCGCCAGGCCATCACCAACGTTTTGATCGCCAAGCGCGGTGTCTGGTCGTTGAAGCAGGCGCGCGAGGTTCTCGGCCGCATGATCGGCGAATTCAAGGATTGGACCGCGCTCGACAGCTTCCTGATCAAGTATCTCTCCAGCCCGGAAGATCGCGCGACGGCCCTTGCCAGCTCCTTTGCCGCTTCACTGGAAATGGTACGGGAAGGCCAGATCGAAATCCGCCAGCACGAGGCGTTCGCGCCGCTCTACATGCGCAACCGGCTTGAGAAGCCGAAAGCCATCGAGGTGACAGCATGAGCGACAGCCGCAACGCGGCGGTGATCCCCTTCGTTATCGACGAGGAGGCCGACGGCGACATGCACGACGACAATCCCGCCGAACGGCTGTTCCTTGCCGAAGCCGTCCGCATGGCGGAAGCGCTGGTCTTTGCCAGTGCCGAGCCGATTTCGGAAAAACAGCTTGCCGGCCGCCTTCCGGATGGCATCAGCATCCCGGCGGTCATGCTGGAACTACAGAAGATCTACGAGAAGCGCGGCGTCAATCTGGTCCATGTCGGCGACGGCTGGGCCTTCCGCACCGCCGGCGACCTTGCCTTCCTGATGAGCCGGGATACGGTGCAGCAGAAGAAACTCTCCCGCGCCGCCCTCGAAGTTCTGGCCATCATCGCCTACCACCAGCCGGTAACCCGTGCCGAGATCGAGGATATCCGCGGCGTCGAGACTTCCAAGGGCACGCTGGATACGCTGCTGGAGACCGAGTGGGTGAGAATGCGCGGTCGCCGCAAGACGCCCGGCAGGCCGGTCACCTACGGCACCACCGAAAAGTTCCTCGATCATTTCCAGCTCGAGGAGATCCGCGATCTGCCGGGTATGGAAGAGTTAAAGGGGGCAGGGCTGTTGTCCACGCGCATGCCCTCGAACTTCTCGATGCCGGTGCCGCCCTCCGATCCCGATGCCCTGACCGACGACGAGGATCCGCTGACCGATATCGACCTAGAGGAACTCGGCCTGTTGACACCCCGCGTCGAGGATGATTGACCGGGTAAAGTTGTTCAGCGTCTGAAGGTTTTCCCTTGGCAAGGCAGGAAACGCATCCGGCATCGCGCGTCACCGCCGGCGTCACCTTCGCTGCGCGCCTGTCGTTCGAGAACATCAGCCATGCATTCGGCCCGGATACCGAGACACTGAGCGATATCAGCCTGTCGGCTGAGCCTGGTGAAGTGCTGTGCCTGCTCGGGCCGTCCGGTTCCGGCAAGACGACGCTGTTGCGGATCGCCGCGGGCATCGAGAGCCAGTCCACCGGCCGCGTTTTGATGAACGACCGCGAAATCGCAGGCCCGTCGGTGTTCTTGCCGCCAGAACAGCGCTCAATCGGCCTGGTTTTCCAGGATTTCGCGCTGTTTCCGCACTTGACCATCCTCGACAATGTTCGTTTCGGCCTCACCGCCCTCTCACGCGACGAGGCCCGGCGCGAGGCTATGATCGCTCTGTCCAGGGTCGGGCTCGAACATTATGCGTCTTCCTATCCGCACGTGCTCTCCGGCGGCGAGCAGCAGCGCGTCGCGCTCGCCCGTGCGCTGGCGCCGCGGCCCTCGGTGCTTTTGATGGACGAACCGTTTTCCGGGCTGGATTCGCGGCTGAAGGACAGCGTGCGCGCCGAAACGCTCGATATCCTGCGTCACAGCCGCGCCACCGCCATCGTTGTCACCCACGATGCCGAGGAGGCAATGCGCATGGGCGACCGCATCGCGCTTCTGAAGAACGGCCGGCTGGTGCAGATCGGCAAGGCCGAAGAGCTCTACCAGCGGCCGGCCGACCTGTTCGCGGCCGGTTTCTTTTCCGAACTCAACGTTTTTGAGGCCAAAATCCGGGGCGGCATGGCGGAAACGCCGCTCGGCAGGGTCGCAGCACCTGGGCTCGGTGAGGGGGCCATGGCCACGGTCGCTGTGCGTATGTCGGGCTTCGACGTCAGCGAAACGGAAGGCGAGGTTGCCGCGCGCATCCTGTCACGCCGCTATCTGGGTGTTGTCGAACTGCTCGATCTGGCTGTAGAGGGTTCCGAGACTTCGGTCAGGGCGCGGGTGAGGTGCGGCGCTTTGTCCACTGGCGCACGCGATATTTACCTGTCGCTTCGGAAGTCCGATGTGCTTGTGTTTGAAAGACAGACCGAAAGCGCATAAATCAACAAATGGGCGTGTTGAGATTCAGGCTGGATACATCGGCTGAACTCGATACTTAGGGAAACGGTCGAAAGAGAGACAAAATAATGGGTTCCTTTTCAATCTGGCACTGGCTCATCGTGCTTGTGGTCGTGCTGTTGCTGTTCGGGCGCGGCAAGATTCCGGAGCTGATGGGCGATATGGCCAAGGGCATCAAGAGCTTCAAGAAGGGCATGTCGGACGAGGAAGAGGCTGAAAACGCCAAAACCGTCGAGCACCGCAACGATGAGACCATCGACGCGGCGAAGCAAAAGGCGACCAAGTCCTGATTTTTTACAGGATCCTGGTGATCCCGCCGCTCTGAGCCGGAACGAAACGCATGTTTGACATCGGCTGGACCGAAATGCTGGTCATCGCGATCGTGATGATCGTCGTCGTCGGACCGAAGGATTTGCCGCGCATGCTGCGGACCTTCGGCAAGACCACGGCGAAACTCAGGTCGATGGCCGGCGATTTCCAGAAACAGTTCAACGAGGCGCTCAAGGAAGCCGAACTAGACGACGTCAAGAAATCGGTCGACGAGCTGCGCAGCCTCGATCCGCGCAACGAGGTCAGGAAGCAGCTCAACCCGTTCGAAAAGGCTGCACAGGACGTGCGGGCCGGCCTCGATTCGCTGAAGCAACCCAGCGCTCAGCCAGCCGAACCGGCCGCGCCGGACGTTCATGCGGCAGAGCCGTTGAAGAACGGCGCCACCGAAATGCCGAGCACGACCGCATCGGTCGTCAACGGTGCAACCGCATCGATCGTTGCCGGCCCGACGGCGATGCCTTCCACGGCACCGTTGTTCCCGGTCATGTCTGATCCGGTGCCTGCGGCAGTGAACAGCGAGCCGGCGAAAGCCACTGCTGCGGTCAAGGCAAAAGTCGCAGCGAAACCCGCGGCCGGTAAATCCACGGCGGCGGCGAAGGCGACACCTGCTAAGCCGGCTGCGAAATCAGCGCCCGCAAAGCCGGCGGCCAAAGTTGCCCCGGTCAAGATCGCAGCCCAGGCTGCCCCCAAGCCCGGGAAAAAGAAAGCGGGAACCGCCTCGTGAGTGCCGAAGACGACGAAATCGAAAAATCCTCGGCGCCGCTGATCGAGCATCTGATCGAGCTGCGCTCGCGGCTGATATGGGCGCTCGGCGGCTTCTTCGTCGCCTTCCTCGTCTGCTTCTATTTCGCCAAACAGTTGTTCAACCTGCTGGTCATCCCATTCAAATGGGCGGTCCATTGGGCAGGCCTCGCCAACCAGAAGGTCGAGTTGATCTATACCGCGCCGCAGGAGTTCTTCTTCACGCAGGTGAAGCTGGCAATGTTCGGCGGCCTGATCATCGCCTTTCCGCTGATCGCCGCGCAGCTCTACAAATTTGTGGCGCCCGGCCTCTACAAGAACGAGCGCGCCGCCTTCCTGCCCTTCCTCATCGCGTCGCCGGTCCTGTTCCTGATGGGCGCCTCGCTGGTCTATTTCTTCTTCACGCCCATGGTTATGTGGTTCTTCCTCGCCATGCAGCAGACCGGCCCCGGCAGCGACGTGCAGATCTCGCTTTTGCCGAAGGTCTCGGAATATCTCAGCCTCATCATGACGCTGATCTTCTCGTTCGGCCTGGTCTTCCAGCTGCCGGTCGTGACGACCCTGATGGCGCGCGTCGGGCTTCTGACCTCGCAGGGGCTCAAGGACAAGCGCAAATGGGCGATCGTGATTGCCTTCATTGTCGCCGCGGTGCTTACGCCGCCTGATCCGGTCAGCCAGATCGGCCTCGCCATCCCCACCATCCTGCTCTACGAGGTTTCCATCTGGACGGCCCGCATGGTCGAACGCAAACGCGAGGAAGAGCGTCTCGCGGCGGAAAAGCAGGAAGAAGCCAGTTCCTCGACCACCCCGGCGACCTCGTAACCCCGGCCAGGCCTACGCGAACTTATTTTCGGGAACGCTGGCAACTTCAGCGGGTTGGGCCGGAAAGTGCGCACGCTGCTCCAGTCAAACAATCCCGCCGCCCGCCGAGGCAACGGCGGGCCGCTCAGTCGAGACTTTGGCGCGATAGCCCGCCGCCCGATAGGCAGAGACGGGATCGATGGCGCCGCCCTTTTCGAAACGCGCCATGGCCAGGATCGGCTCCACGTCGGTGCGGTAGGCGGCCTTCAGCGTTTGGGTCGCCATCAGCGCGTCGTTTGAACCTTGATAGGTCTCCAGCGCCCTGCGATCCACCAGCAGCGCCTGCGCATAAGCGCGCTGCACTTCGACCGCCGAGAGCATCAGGCTTTCGATCGGATCGGTGACGTTGTGGCTCTGGTCGAGCATGTGGGCGGGATCGAACCCCTTGGCGCCCGAAAGCTCGGCGTCGACCAGTTCGTTGAAGACGAGGAAGAGCCGGTAGGGGTCTATTGAGCCGGCGTCGAGATCATCGTCGCCATACTTCGAATCGTTGAAATGAAAGCCGCCGAGCTTGCCGAACTGGATCAGGCGGGAAACGATCATCTCGATGTTGACGTTGGGCGCATGATGGCCAAGGTCGACCAGGCAAAAGGCCTTCGGGCCAAGCTCCTGCGCGATCAGGTAATTTGTGCCCCAGTCCTGCACGACGGTCGAGTAGAAGGCCGGCTCGTACATCTTGTGTTCGGTGAACAGCCGCCAGTCATCCGGCAGTTCGGCGTAAATCTCCTGCATGGCGTCGAGATAGCGGCGAAAGGCTGTAGCGAAATTCACCTGGCCCGGAAAGTTCGACCCGTCGCCGATCCACACCGTCAGAGCCTTGGACCCGAGCGTCTTGCCGATCTCGATGCATTCGATGTTGTGCTCGACCGCCTGCTTGCGCACGGCGGCGTCGGCGTGGCTCAGCGAGCCGTATTTGTAGGAGAGCTTCTGATCCCGGGCGTCCGAAAAAGTGTTGGAATTCATGGCGTCGAAGCGCAGGCCGAAGCGTGACGCCGCCTGTTTGAGGCGTTTCGGGTCGGCCTTGTCCCAGGGGATGTGCAGCGAAACAGTCGGCGTCGCCTGGGTCAGTTGTGCGATCACCGCGCAGTCTTCGATCTTGTCGAAGATGTCGCGCGGCTCGCCGCCGCCGGGAAAACGCGCGAAGCGTGTTCCGCCGGTGCCCACGCCCCAGGAGGGGATGGCGACGCCGAATTCCGCGACCTTTTTCCTGATGTCGTCGATTGAGATGTTCCGGCGAGAGAGCTGTTCGCCAAGCGCCTCATAGTCACGCTTCAAGACCGCTTCGCGCGACGCATTCTCGCTGGCGACGATCTCAGCGGCAATCAACTGCTCCGACATTGTTCCTCCCGGTCCGGGTGCTGCGCCGCCCGTTCAGCGCGGAAAGCTCATCGCGTTGCCTGCGTCGACGTTGATGATGTTGCCGGTCGACTTGGCCGACAGCTCCGAGGCGAAGAAATAGACCGCCTCGGCGATGTCCTCCGGAAAAACAGACCGCTTCAGCATGGAGCGGGAGCGGTAATGTTCTTCCAGTTCGTCGGTCGACAATTTGTAGGCGGCGGCGCGCTGTTCCTTCCACTCTCCACTCCAGATCTTGGACCCGCGCAAAACCGCATCCGGGTTGACAACGTTGACCCTGATCTGCCCTTCCGCGCCCTCTAGCGCCAGGCAGCGTGCGAGGTGGATTTCCGCGGCCTTCGCCGTGCAGTAGGCGGCGGCATTGGGCGACGCGGCAAGCCCATTCTTCGACGCCACGAACACCACCTTGCCGCCGATCCCCTGCGCGCGAAACAGCTTGAACGCCTCGCGACTGACAAGGAAATAGCCTGTCGACAGGATGTCCATGTTCTTGTTCCAGAGCGCAAGCGTCGTCTCCTCGATTGGCGCGGACGAGGCAAGGCCGGCATTGGAAACCAGTATGTCGATGCCGCCGAACTCCACCGAAGCCTCGCCAAAGCCGGCAATCACCGCATCCTCCCTGGTGACGTCGAGCGTCACCGCGCGGACGAAATCGCTGCCTGCGGTTTTGGCAAGTTCTGCGGCGGCCGAATTCAGCGCCGCCTCGTCGATATCGGCAAGCACCACGCAGGCTCCGTCGGCGAGCAGACGGCTGGCGCTTGCCTTGCCAATACCGCCGGCGCCTCCGGTCACGAGCGCGATCTGCCCGGCAAGCGGTCTCGGCTTCGGCAGGCGTTGCAGCTTGGCTTCCTCGAGCTGCCAGTATTCGATGCCGAATGCTTCCTTTTCCGGGAGGCCCATGTAACTTGACACGGTCGAGGCGCCGCGCATCACATTGATTGCGTTGACATAGAATTCGCCGGAGATGCGAGCGGTTGCCTTGTCCTTGGCGAAGGTGATCATGCCGACGCCGGGAACGAGGTAGACGACGGCGTTGGTGTCGCGCATCGGCGGCGAATCCGCCAGCTTGCACCGCTCGTAATAGGCGGTGTGGCCCCGGCGGTAGGCCTCGATCGCGGCGGGCAAAGCCGCAAGCGTCTTTTCCACATCCGGTTGCGCCGGGTCGAACTCGATCACCAGCGGGCTGATCTTGGTGCGCAGGAAATGGTCGGGACAGCTGGTGCCAAGGGCCGCGAGTTTTCGAACATCCTTCGAGCCGACAAACTCAAGCACCGCTTCCTGGTCGTCGAAATGCCCGACCTTGTACTCCGAGGCCGAGATCATGCCCCGGATCGCCGGCATCAGTTTCGAGGCGATGGCACGGCGTGTTTCGGCCGGCAGCGCTTTCACCGCCTCGCCGCCGAAAATCGTCTTGCCGCGCGTCTCGGCCTCGAACCATGCGATCGCGCGGTTGATGACGCGGACCGTCGTTTCGTAGCACTCCCTGGCGGTGTCGGCCCATGTGAAGAGACCATGGCTTTCGAGCACGACGCCGACCGCATCGGGGTTTTCGCGAGCGAATTTTTCCAGCCAGAGGCCGAGTTCGAAGCCCGGCCGCTTCCATGGCAGCCAGCCAATCTCGCCGCCGTAGATCTTCTGCGTCAGTTCCTTGCTGTTTTTCGAAGCGGCAATCGCGATCACCGCGTCCGGATGCATATGGTCGACATGTTTCTTCGGCACATAAGCGTGCAGGGGCGTGTCGATCGAGGCGGCGCGCGGGTTGAGGTTGAAGGTGCAATGCGGCAGATAGCCGACCATCTCATCTTCGTGCTCGACGCCCCGGTAGAGTTTTTTCAGCGCTTCGAGCTTTTCCATGTAAAGCGTGGCGAAGCCGTCGAGCTTGATCGTACCAACGTCGCCGCCGGAGCCTTTGACCCAAAGCACCTCGACGCTTTCGCCGGTCAGCGGATCGGTTTCCATTGCCTTGGCCGACGTATTGCCGCCGCCATAATTGGTGATGCGCTTGTCCGAGCCAAGCAGGTTCGAACGGTAAAGAAGCCGCTCCGCTTCAGTCATCGCGGCAGCTTTTCCATCATTCCAAAGATTGGAGAGGCGCGAAGCGGTTCGCGTTTCAGGCATGACAGGCATCCTCCCGTGTGCGGCGAAGCCGGCACGTATTTTGGTGTTAAGCCTCGCATGATCGTTTCCAAAGTGTCAATCAGAAACGATCAAGAGCAATCATATTGCATCGCACAATGAATTAATCTGATCGAACTTGATTGACATTGCGCAAAGCTGCCGCCTAGATTGCAAGGCTGGGAGGAGAGATGCACGAGAAAGAGCGCCACAGGATCATTCTGTCCGCCGTCCAGGAAAAACCTGTTGCGACGGTGGCGGAGCTGGTCGAACTGACGGACTCTTCCGAGGCAACGATCCGACGCGATATCGCTGCCCTCCATCTGCAGAAGCGCCTGCGCCGTGTGCGCGGTGGCGCTGAATCGATCACGCCGCCCCAGTTCATGGGCATTGCTGGCCGCCCCTTCAGCGTCAACGAAACGCTGCATCAGGCGGAAAAGCGCGCCATCGCCAGGGAAGCGGTCGAACTGTGCCGGGACGGCGAGCCGATCATCATCAATGGCGGCACCACAACCTTCCAGATGGTGCATTTCCTGTCGAACCGGCGGATGACGATTTTCACAAATTCGTTCCCGATCGCCGATCACCTGCTGAAGCATTCGAAGAACACCGTGATGCTCTCCGGCGGCGTCATCTACCGAGAGCAGAACGTCATCCTCTCGCCGTTCGAGAATGACGTCACGCGCAACTTCTACGCCAAGCGCATGTTCATGGGCGCGCAGGGCCTCAGCCCGCTCGGCCTGATGGAAGGCGATCCGCTTCTGATCCAGGCCGAGCAGAAGCTTATCGACCAGGCCGACGAGTTGGTCGTGCTGATCGATTCATCGAAATTCCGGCAGCGCTCGAGCCTCATCCTGTGCCGCCTGTCGCGCATCGCGACGGTGGTGACGGACGCCGGCATCGAGGATCGCGATGCGAAGATGCTGGAAGAAGCGGGCGTGAAATTGGTCGTTGCGGCTGCTGCGTCGGCGACGCAGGATAAGCAGGCCCGGCAGGGCTGAGGAGCCGGACGCATGGAGGAATGCCATGACGGAATGCATGAGGAGGCAGTCCGTCGCGGTAAAGCAGATCGTTTCCGCGGCAGGAAAATGCCAGCGGGCGGTTAGGCCGGCAAGCGCCGGCCTGGGGAAGTGAAAAGAAGATTGGGAGGTGAATTGCCATGAAGACTACGCGTCGCACTCTTTTGAAACTTGCCGGCGGAACGGTGTTCGTCGCCGCCGCTCCAGCGATCCTGACGCGGCCGGCGCGCGCCGCCGACAAGCGCATCGCCATGATCGTCAAGAATCTCGGCAACAGCTACTTTGACGCCTGCGCCAACGGCGCCAAGGAAGCCGCCAAGGAACTCGGCGGCATCGAGATCATCTACACCGCTTCAGCCAAGCCGACCGCCGAAGAGCAGATCGCGGTGATTGACGCGCAGATCGCGCAGAAAGTCGACGGCATCATCGTTTCGGCCAACGACGCCGACGCCTTGGTGCCGGTCGGCAAGAAGGCGATGGAACGCGGCATCAAGGTGATCAGCTTCGACAGCGCCATCGCGCCTGCCGGCCGCATCGTCCATCTGTCCGCGTCGTCGACCCCGCTCATCGGCGCCAAGCAGGTGCAGATGATCGCCAAGACGCTCGGCGGCAAGGGCGAAGTGGCCATTCTTTCGGCTGCCTCCACCATGACCAATCAGAATTCCTGGATCGAGGCCATGAAGGAGGAGTGGAAGAAGCCGGAATACAAGGATATGCCGCTGGTGGCGACCGTCTATGGCGACGACCAGGATGACAAGAGCTACCGCGAGATGCAGGGCCTGGTGAAGGCGCATCCGAACCTGAAAGGCGTGATCTCGCCGACCACCATCGGCATCCGCTCCGGCGCCAAGGCTATCGTCGACGGCGGCCTGACCGGCAAGGTCTTCATCACGGGTCTCGGCCTGCCTTCTGAAATGAAGGACTACGTGCTTGCCGGGGCCTGCGATTCCTTCGCGATCTGGAACCCTGTCGAGTATGGCTACTCCTCGACCATGATCATGGCCGACATCCTCAGCGGCAAGGACACCGCCGAGGGTGCAAAGCTCTCGATGGGCAAGAAGGGCGAGACGACGGTGGGCAAGGATGGCGAGGCCGTGATGGGCGAGCCATTCGAGTTCAACAAGACCAACGTCGAAGAGTTCGCGAAAATCTTCTAGGCCGCTGCGCCTGGAAGCGTGAATGGTCATGACCGGGTGCTTTTCCGGTCATGACTGTAACCGAGTGTCTGAATTCGCCGGATTGCCGTGTCTCAGCCCATTCTCACCCTTTCCGGCCTTTCGAAGAGCTTTCCCGGCGTCAGGGCGCTGCACGATGTCAGCCTTTCGCTTCGACCGGGAAGCGTCACCGCCATTCTGGGCGAAAACGGCGCCGGCAAGTCCACGATCGTCAAAGTTCTGACCGGCATATACCGCCCGAGCGATGGCGAAATTCGCGTCCGCGGTGAACTGAAATCGTTTTCCTCGCCGCGCGATGCATGGGCGGCCGGCATTGCCGCAATCCATCAGGAAACGGTGATGTTCGACGAGCTTTCGGTGGCCGAGAACATTTTCATGGGCCATATGCCGACGGGCCCGGCGCGTTTCGTCGACTGGAGCGAGATGCATGCCAGGGCGGCAGCCCTTCTGAAGCGCATCGACGCCGCGATACCTCCCGAATTCAAGCTTAAGCGCCTCTCGGTCGCGCAGAAGCACCTGGTGGAAATCGCCCGTGCGCTCTCCCATGAGGCTCAGGTCGTCATCATGGACGAACCGACCGCCGCTCTCTCGGCCAACGAGATTGACGACCTTTTCCGCATCGTCGCGCAATTGAAGGCGGAAGGCCGCGCTGTCCTGTTTATCTCCCACAAGTTCGATGAAATCTTCCGCATAGCCGATGATTTCGTCTGCCTGCGCGATGGCGAGAAAGTGGGCGAGGGCGCAATAGCCTCCGTTACCGAGCCGCAGTTGGTGCGCATGATGGTGGGGCGTCCCGTCGATCAAGTGTTCCCCAAGCGCGACGTTGCCATTGGAGACGTCGTCCTGTCGGTCGCGGGCCTTTCCAATGCGACGGAATATGCCGATGTTTCCTTCGATCTGCGCAAGGGCGAGATCCTGGGTCTCTATGGCCTTGTCGGCGCTGGCCGCACCGAAGCCATGCAGGGCTTGTTCGGCATCACGCCGAAGACGCGCGGCACCGTTACGCTGGAGGGCAGGAGATTGTCGATCGGCGCTCCGTCCGACGCCATAACGGCCGGCATTTCCTACGTTCCGGAAGACCGCCAGGAACAGGGTGCGATCGTGTCGCTTGGCATCCGCGAGAACGTGACCCTGGCCAATCTGTCGAAATATATCCGTGGCCTGTTCCTGTCCCGCACGTCCGAGCAAGCGGAAACGCGTCGCCTCGGCAAGCGCCTTGCCGTGAAGGCGGCAAATTGGGAGCAGAAGCTGGCTGAGCTTTCCGGCGGCAACCAGCAGAAGGTGGTGATCGCCAAATGGCTCGCCACGCGGCCGAAAGTGATCGTGCTCGACGAGCCGACCAAAGGCATCGATGTCGGCTCCAAGGCGGCTGTGCATGATTTCATCGGCGAACTGGCGAGCGAGGGGCTCGCGGTCGTTTTGATCACGTCGGAACTCCCGGAGGTGATGGGCCTTGCCGATCGGGTTCTGGTCATGAAGGAGGGCCGGGTCGTCGATGCCTTCAAACGAGGCCAATGGAGCGCCGAGGCGATCGTGGGCGCCGCCACTGGCGCCGCGAAGGAGGCCGCGTGAAGGGCCTGTTCAACTATCGCGAGCTGATCCTGGCGTCGATCCTCTTGGTTGGCATCGCGGCGATCGGCGCCTATCAGCCGGCTTTCCTGCGCTGGGGCAACATCAGCGACATGCTGACCGAGACGTCGGTGCTGTTCATGATGGCATTGGCGCAGATGGTGGTCATCCTGACGCGCGGCATCGACCTGTCAGTCGCGGCCAATCTCGCCCTGTCGGGCATGCTCGCCGCTCTCGTCAGCCAGTATTATCCCGAGATACCGCTCGTCCTGATGATCCTCACCGGCGTTGTCTGCGGCCTTATCCTTGGTCTTTTCAACGGGCTCCTGATAGCCTTTCTCGGCATCCCGCCCATTGTCATGACGCTCGGCACGTTGGCCATTTTCCGCGGCCTCATCATCATCATCGCCGGCGGCGACCAGGTGAACGCATCGGAGATGGGTGCGGCTTTCCAGGCGTTTCCGAAGCAGATATTCCTCGGCCTTGCCAGCCCGGTGTGGATAGCCATCGCCGTATCACTGCTGTTCTGGATATTCCTCAACTACACCCGGGCCGGACGCGGGCTCTACGCCGTCGGCGGCAATCCGGTTGCAGCGCGTTATTGTGGCATCGACCAGCGCCGGCAGGAACTGCTTGCCTACGTCATCTCCGGCGCGGTCGCCGGCCTGTGCGGCTATCTCTGGGTGGCCCGCTACGGCGTCGCTTATTCGGAGATCGCCAGCGGCTATGAACTGACCGTTATCGCTGCCTGCGTCATCGGCGGCGTATCGATCGGCGGTGGTGTCGGCTCGGTCGCCGGCACGCTGCTCGGCGCGCTGTTCCTCGGCATCGTCATGACCGCGCTTCCCGTCCTGCAGATATCCCCGTTCTGGCAGATGGCCATCTCCGGCGCCGTGATCCTCGCCGCAGTCGTCATCAACGCGCGGGCTGAACGCCGGCCGGACAAGCTCATATTGCCCGAAGCAAGGCGCTTGAGGCGGGTATGAACATGGACACGCCCGTGCCACCCGTGGACCGTTACATCGTTCTCGATGCGCCGCCGCGCCGCCTGCGCGACGTGCTTTTGCGCTGGGAAGTCATTCTCGTCATCCTGCTGGTCGCGACAATCGTGGTGAACACGATCGTCTCGCCTTACTTCCTCGATGTCTTCAATCTTGCCGACGCGACGTTCAATTTTTCCGAAAAGGCCATCATCGCGCTCGCCATGGCGCTGCTGATCCTGGTGCGCGAGATCGACCTGTCGGTCGCCGCCATCGTCGCGCTAGCCGCCATGGGCATCGGTTATGCAGCCGAAGCCGGCTTCGGTCCCGTCGGGCTGTTTGCCACCGGCATCGGCATCGGGCTTCTGTGCGGCGCCTTCAACGGCATGCTTGTCACCTGGTTCAGCCTGCCTTCCATCGTCGTCACCATCGGCACCATGTCGCTGTTTCGCGGCATCACGCAGGTGATACTCGGCGATCAGGCCAAGACGAAATATCCGCAGGAATTCCTCGACCTCGGCCAGAGCTATTTCATCAAGATGAAAGAGACGGGCATCTCCTGGCTGTTTGTGCCGCCGGTGCCGTTGTCGTTCCTGATTTTCCTGGTGCTTGCCGTGCTGTTCGGGCTTGTCCTCCACAAGACGGCGGTAGGGCGCCAGCTCTTCGCCATCGGCTCGAATCCCGTTGCCGCCCGTTTCTCCGGCATCCCCGTCGATAAGCTCCGCTTCCTGCTTTTTGTAGTTTCCGGCATGCTGTCGGGCCTTGCCGGCGCACTGCTTACCGCGCGCCTCGGCTCCATGCGCTCCAACATCGGCGTCGGCTGGGAACTCGACATCGTCACCATGGTCATCCTCGGTGGCGTCTCGATCGCCGGCGGCGTCGGCTCCATTCTTGGCGTGGTGCTTGCGGTGCTGGTGCTCGGCCTCGTCACTTTCGGCATGTCGCTAAACAATATCCCGGGCCAGGTGGTCAGTGTCTACATCGGCGCGCTGCTGATCGCCGTCATCGCCATCCCGCGCATCCTCGACAAGGTGCGCGTGCGCCCGATCCGGTGAGCCATGGAGAAATACGCCTTCAAGATGAAATTGCTTCCTGGCCGCAAGGCCGAATACAGGAAGCGGCACGACGCGATTTTTCCGGAACTCGTGGCGCTGCTCAGGGATGCGGGCATTTCCGATTATTCCATCCATCTCGACGAAGAGACGAATACGCTGTTTGCTGTCCTGTGGCGGCGTGACGGCCACACGATGGACGACCTGCCCAACCATGCCGTGATGAAGCGCTGGTGGGCTCACATGGCCGACATCATGGAGACGAAGCCGGACAACGAGCCGGTGGCCGTGCCGCTCGAAACCGTCTTCCACATGAAATGACCCGCTACGTCGCCGTCATCGACATCGGCAAGACCAATGCCAAGGTGGCATTGGTCGATCTGGGAGAGATGCGGGAAATCGCGATGCGCACGCGGCCGAATTCAGTGCTGCGCGACGGACCATACCCGCATTTCGATGTCGAGGCTCTGTGGGATTTCGTTCTCGGCGGTCTCGCGGGTGTCCGGCGCGAACACCCCGTCGACGCGATTTCGGTGACGACGCACGGCGCTACCGCAGCACTGCTCGATGCGCAGGGAAACCTGGCGCTTCCCGTGCTCGATTACGAACACACCGGCCCCGATACGCTGGCTGCCGAATACGCTGCGGTTCGCCCGTCGTTCGAGGAAACCGGCTCGCCGCGCCTGCCTGCGGGGCTCAATGTCGGGGCGCAGATATTCTGGCAGGCGAAGACATTTCCGCGCGCGTTCGCCGGCGTAGCCTCTATCGTCATGTATGCGCAGTACTGGTCGCATCGCCTGTCGGGCGTGCTTGCCAACGAAGTGACGTCGCTTGGCTGCCACACCGATCTCTGGAACCCGGCGGCTTGCGAATATTCCTCGCTCGTCAGTGGGCAGGGCTGGCGCGCGCTGATGGCGCCGGTTCGTCCTGCCCGTCACAGGCTTGGTTCCGTTCTTCCCGAAATAGCGAAAAAGACAGGGTTAGCGCCTGGCACGCCGGTCCATTGCGGCATTCACGATTCCAACGCGTCGCTGCTGCCGCACCTGCTCTCGCGCGCAAAACCGTTCGCGGTCGTGTCTACCGGAACCTGGGTGGTGTCGATGGCGGTCGGGGGCAGGCCGGTGAGCCTCGATCCCACGCGCGACACGCTCATCAACGTGAATGCTCTCGGCGATCCCGTGCCCTCAGCCCGCTTCATGGGCGGGCGGGAATTCGAAACGTTGATGAACGGACGCTCCACGCATTGGGAGGAAGCTGATCTGCGGGAAGTGCTGAGCAGCGGCGTTATGCTCTTACCCGCCGTTCAGCGAGGATCGGGTCCTTTCGGCACGTTGAAGGCACATTGGGCTCCGAGCGAGCCGCAGGCCGACGCAAAGCGAGCCGTCGCGGCTTCCTTCTACCTCGCGCTGATGACCGCGACCTGCCTCGACCTCATCGGCGCCGACGGGCCGACGGTCGTCGAGGGGCCCTTCGCCAGGAATGCAGCATTCGTGCGCATGCTTGCCGCCGCCACGCGTCGCCCGGCAGTGGCTGACGCCGCCGCCGCCACCGGCACAAGCGTCGGCGCGGCACTTCTGGCGGCACCCGAGGGCTTCCCGGTCATGCCCTCACATTCCGCCAGCCGCCTCGATCCGGAAGACTGGAGCGACTACGTGGAGCGTTGGAGGTCAGCAGTCGGCGAGATGGCTCATCCCCAATAGACAGGGGGGTACGGGCTCTCTTGTCCAAGTCCGGCGAATAAATTCGGAAACAGGCGCGCGCCGCTTGATCGGGGCGGCGCAATTGGCTACGGGAGTGGTGTCGGTTTCCGCAAGGAAATAACAGGGAATTCGGCGCGGCCCACACTGGCTGCGAAACGAAACTGCCCCCGCAACTGTAGACGGTGAGTCCGGTCTCGAATCACGCCACTGGGGGATTGCCCCCGGGAAGGCCGAGAGGATGACGACCCGTCAGTCAGGAGACCTACCGACACCTGTAACTTAACGCGCCGGGCGGGGTGTCCGGGGAAGGTTGTCGATGTCGTTAGCCACACCTGAGGTGCAGCCGCCTAATGTCCTTTGGGACATGGGTTCGATCATTGCCGTCCTGGCCCGTTTCCTCCGATCCACGCCAACAACCGATCGGAGTTATTCGGGTCATGACCGTCTTCCGCCTCGCACTGGCTGCCGCCAGTTTCACACTTCTCGTCACCGCGGCTGATGCCGAGCCGACGAAATATCCGCTGACGCTGCAGAACTGTGGCGAAACCATCAGTTTCGAAAAAGCACCGGCAACGACCGTGACGGTCGGTCAGGCGGCAACAGAGGTGCTGTATTCGCTCGGGCTGGGCGACAAGGTCACCGGCACCTCGGTCTGGTTCAACGAGGTGCTGCCTGAATTCAAGGCTGTCAACGACAAGGTCGAGCGGCTGGCGGACAACGATCCGAGCTTCGAGAGCGTCGTCGCCAAGCGGCCTGGCCTCGTCGCCGTGCAGTTCGTTTGGCATGTCGGCCCGGAAGGGATCGTCGCCACGCGCACGCAATTCCACGATGTGGGCATTCCGACATATGTGCTGCCCGCCGACTGCGTGGCCAAGGACAACACGGTCGGCAGCGACGGCACCCGCAGCGCGCTGTTCTCGACCGAAAGCATCCATCAGGGCGTGCGTGAACTGGCCACCATTTTCGATGTCCAGGACAAGGGCGAAGCACTCGTCGCCGACCTGAAGAAGCGTGAAGCCGCTGCTGTCGAACGGGCGAGGGCGCTCAACCCTAGGGATGTGTCCGCGGTGTTCTGGTTTTCCAGCCCGGAGAAGGACATCGATCCCTATGTGGCGGGCCGCAAAGGAGCGCCGGCCTACATGATGGACAAGCTCGGCATTCGAAACATCATCGAGTCGGATGAAGAATGGCCGGTGGTCGGCTGGGAGACGATCGCGAAAGCCAATCCCACGCTCATCGTGATCGCAAAAATGGACCGGCGCCGTTATCCCGCCGATGACCACGAGAAGAAGCTGGAGTTCCTCAAGAGCGATCCCGTCGCCAGCCAGATGGACGCGGTCAAGAATGGGCGCATCGTCGTCATGGATGCGCATGCAATGGACGCCACGATCCGCACCATTTCCGGAATCGAGGTTCTCGCCGACGCGCTCGATAAGTCCGGCCAGGCAAAATGAGCCTTGCGGCGATCCGGCATCACAACGTCTCCCGGCTTGGCCGGGGGACGATTGCGCTCGCCCTGCTTGCGGTGGCGGTTCTGGCGGGAGCTTGCATCGGGGAAACACCCATATCTGTGGCGGTCGCACTCCAGACGCTCGCGAACAAGATTTTTGGCGCTGCCTATCCGCTTGATCCGATCGAGGCCGGCATCATCTGGAATTACCGGCTGCCACGCGCCATCGTCGCGGCCTGCTGCGGGGCAGGGCTGGCGATATCTGGGCTGGTGCTCCAATCCCTGCTGCGCAACGCCCTGGCCGATCCCTATCTGCTCGGTATTTCCGCTGGCGCCTCCACCGGCGCGGTGGCTGTCACCATCGCAGGGCTCGGGGCGGGTGTGGTCTCGCTCTCGCTCGGTGCATTCGCGGGCGCCGTGACGGCTTTCCTGCTGGTTGCGATGCTGGCGCGCGCTGCCGGCGGCGGCGTCACCCTGCACGGCACCGGACAGATCGTGCTTGCCGGTATTGCCGGATCGCAGCTTTTCAACGCGCTGACCTCTTTCATCATCACGAAGTCCGCCAATGCCGAGCAGGCGCGCGGCATCATGTTCTGGCTGCTCGGAAACCTCAGCGGCGCGCGCTGGCCGGATGTGTGGCTGGCCATGCCGGTTGTCCTCCTGGGGCTCGTCGCCTGCATCTGGCATGCGCGGGCGCTCGATGCATTTGCCTTCGGTGCGGAGTCTGCCGCCTCGCTGGGCGTTCCCGTTCGCGCCGTGCAGGTTATGTTGATTGGGGCCACGGCATTGGTAACCGCCGTCATGGTGAGCATCGTCGGCTCCATCGGTTTCGTCGGCCTCGTCATCCCGCACGCCGCCCGCTTCCTGGTCGGGGTGCGCCACGGCCGGCTGGTGCCGGCGACCGCGCTCATCGGCGCGGCATTCCTGATTGCCGCCGACATCCTTTCGCGCACCATGATTGCCGGTCAGGTGCTGCCGATCGGCGTCATCACAGCTTTGGTCGGCGCGCCGGCCTTCGCGCTGGTTCTCATTCGGGGGCGGCGCGCACGATGATCATGCAAACAAGAAATCTCGGTTGGTCCGCGCGGGGCCTTCCGATCGTCGAGGCAATCGACCTCGATGTTATCGCGGGCGAAACACTTGGACTGGTCGGCCCCAACGGTTCGGGAAAGTCGACCTTGCTGAAGTTGCTGGCCGGCATCCGCAAGCCGAGCAGCGGGTCGGTCGCCGTAAAGGGCAGGCCGCTGGCCGCAATGCGGCGTCGCGAAGCGGCGCAATCCATAGCCTTTCTGGAGCAGCATGCCGAGACGTCCGAGGCAATCACGGTGCGCGACGCGGTCGAACTTGGCCGCACGCCCTGGCTGACCGCGCTGCAGCCATGGTCCCACAAGGACGAATCGATCGTCGCGCAGTCCCTGGCCGACGTCGACATGGCGGGGTTTGGACAGCGCTCCTGGGCGACGCTCTCCGGCGGTGAGCGTCAGCGCGTCCACCTCGCGCGCGCCCTGGCGCAATGCCCGGAAATCCTTCTTCTGGACGAGCCGACCAACCACCTTGACGTCCACCATCAGCTTTCCATACTCGAACTGGTCGCCCGGCTGCCGGTAACTTCGATCGTTGCGCTGCACGACCTCAACCAGGCATTAGCCTGTGACCGTGTTGGCGTTCTGGCCCGCGGCAGGCTCGTCGCACTCGGTGCTCCACATGAGGTGCTGACCGTCGAGCGCCTGCACGCGGTTTTCGGCGTGCGCGCAAGCATCGTCACCGATCCGGCCGACGGCGCCCGGCTTTTCCGGTTTCATGCCCTGCAATGAAGGGTAGCCGCGCGCACGGGGTTCCCTGCGGCTCACCCGTCGGCCAATATCCTGTGGGACCGCGGCACCGAGGCGCTTCCCATCTATCGCACGCAACCCGACGGCCCCGATCACGAGAATACGCTGGCCAAGGCTGTGTTTCATGTCGGCGCGAATTCGCTCAAATGGCTGGTCTACGACCGTGCCGGCGATGCATCACGCCTCGCGATGGACGAGGCGCGTGCGGAGCAGCGACCGATCGATTGATCTTGGCGGGTCGCCGGATCGGTCTCCTGATCATAGATCACCAAGCTTGGGACTCGAGCCGTCGTGCCATTTACCCGGAAAAACCTGTACGCCTGGTCCGTGGGGCGTCCTCTCGTTTACCTGCAGCCCACAGTACCCATGGCGTCTCGGTTCCGATCGCGGTACAGGATGGGCGGCAACGTAGTACCCCAGTTGGGAAAGAGCGCGAAGTCGTCGAAGTTGGAAAATTTGGCGCTGCCAGGATCGAACGTAAGTCATAGACTAGAAGAAGATGAGCAATTACCAGGACTTCAAGCTCGCCATTGCCCCGATGATGGATTGGACCGACCGTCATTGCCGGTTCTTCCATCGCCAGCTGACGCGGCGTGCGCTGCTCTACACCGAGATGGTGGTGGTCGATGCAGTCATCCATGGCGCCCGCGATCGCTTGCTCGGCTTCGACGTGGCCGAACATCCGGTGGCGTTACAGCTCGGCGGGTCCGATCCGGCCAAGCTTGCCGAGGCCGCGCGCATCGGCGAGACGTTCGGCTATGACGAGATCAACCTGAACGTCGGCTGCCCGTCCGACCGCGTGCAGTCCGGCACGTTCGGCGCCTGCCTGATGAAGACACCGGATCTCGTTGCCGAAGGTGTGGCGGCGATGAAGGCTGCGGTGGCAAAAATCCCGGTCACCGTCAAATGCCGCATCGGCGTCGACGACCAGGATCCCGAAATCGCGCTCGACGAACTGTCGGACAAGGTTTTCGCAGCAGGGGCGGATGCCCTATGGGTGCATGCACGCAAAGCCTGGCTGGAAGGCCTCTCGCCGAAGGAAAACCGTGACATCCCGCCGCTCGACTACGATCGGGTCTATAGGCTGAAGAATAAAAATCCAAACCGCTTCATAGGGATAAACGGCGGCATTCAAACGCTTGATGAGGCAGTTGCGCATCTTCGCCACACCGATGGCGCGATGCTCGGCCGTGCAGCCTACCACACGCCCGGCATCCTGGTGCAGGCCGATTCCCGCCTCTACGGAGACGCGGCCGAGCCGGTCGATTTTGCCGGCGTGATCGACGCGATGGCAGGTTACGCGGCGCGCCACATCGAACGGGGCGGGCGGCTTGCCCATGTCACCCGCCATATGGTGGGGCTGTTCCACGGCCTGCCCGGCGCCCGTCGTTACCGGCAGATACTCTCGACCGACGCATCGCGGCCCGGCGCCGGGCCGGAGGTCTTGCATGCCGCCTTCGCGACGGTCGACCTCTCATCCCTCCGCGCTGCCGCCTGACCTTCGCTGGATAAACCCCGGCTTGTCGCGGGCCGTCCTTCGGCCCGCACGATTGTCGCTTGCCAATCGAATAAGTATTCACTTATATGTTTGGCATGATGGAATCGGAAATCTTTCGCGCGCTGGCTGATCCGACACGCCGCGCGGTGTTTGAAAGCCTGGCGACGGGCGAGAAGAGCGTTGGCGAGCTGAAGTCGGGTTTCGACATCTCGCAGCCGGCCGTGTCGCAGCATCTGGCCGCCTTGCGCAAGGCTGGGCTTGTGGAGGAGCGGCGCGAAGGCCGTCACGCTTTCTATTCCATCAGCCCGACGGGTTTGCAGCCCTTGGCCGGCTGGGTCGACCGCTACCGCGGCTTCTGGCCGGCGAAGATCGACAAGCTCAAGGATGTTCTGAAGGAGATGGACCAATGACCGACGTTGAAACGACGGTGAAGGCTCCGGCGCAAGAGCAGGAGATCGCCTTCGAATACGAGCTTCCCGAAGCTCCCGAAAAGGTTTGGCGGGCGCTCACCGTGCCGGAACTCGTCGCGGCATGGCTGATGCCCAACGATCTCAAACCGGAGCAGGGCGCCCGCTTCACGTTCAGCGGCAGGCCGGGCGAGGGCGGTGAGGTCGAATGCGAAGTGCTGGACATCGAGCCGCAACGGCTGATCCGCTATTCCTGGCGCGACGAAGATCAGCGCCGCAATTCGCTTGATTCCACCGTCACTTTCGAACTGGTGCGCACCGAGGCCGGCGGCACGCATCTGCGCATTGCGCACAGTGTCCTGCCGCGCGCCGAGGTCGGCAAGCCGGTACTGATGTCGGCTGCCAATTCGAACCGTCCAACCATAATGCTGCGCGCCGCATGAGCGGTTCGAGCCAGGAGATATTCCGATGAACAATCTTGTCCCGATGGTGATCGAGCAGTCGAGCCGCGGCGAGCGGTCCTTCGACATCTTCTCGCGGCTTTTGCGCGAGCGCATCATCTTTCTCAACGGCCCCATCGACGACAACGTTTCGGCGCTGGTCTGCGCGCAGCTTCTGTCGCTGGAATCCGACAATCCGAAGAAGGAAATCGCGCTCTACATCAACTCGCCGGGCGGCGCGGTCACCAGCGGCTTCGCCATCTACGACACGATGCAGTACATATCGAGCCCGATCTCGACGGTGTGCATGGGCACGGCGCGCTCGATGGCGTCGTTCCTGTTGATGGCCGGCACGCCGGGGCTGCGCATCGCGCTGCCCAATTCCGATGTCGTGCTGCACCAGCCGCTGGGTGGGTTTCAGGGCCAGGCTTCGGACATAACGCGGCATGCCGACAACGTCGCCAGGACCAAGCGGCGGATGATCGAGCTTTACGCGCGGCATTGCGGCCAGACGCTCGAGGAAGTCGAGCGGGTGCTCGACCGCGATTACTTCATGAGCGCCGAGGAGGCGCGCGATTGGGGCATCGTCGACCACATCTACGAACGCCGCAACATCAACGCGCCACTGGCGCTGCCGGCCGGCGGAATGCCCGGACTGATGGCGCCGGACATCCCAAACAAGATCGGAAACTAGTCGCGAAGAATCATCCTGTCGCCGCGCACGTCGAAGCCGGACAGCGTGCCGATGAAATTCATGCCGAGCAGCGTCTGGTCGAGCGCATTGCTTTCGGCGACCAGCATCGGCACGCGGCGGCGCACGATGGCGCCGATGGAAATCTCGTCGGCGGTCACCTGCGCGGCGCGCGCCATGCCGTTGGCCGTAGAGACCGGAATGGTGAAACTGAGCTTCGACGTGTCGAAGCCGGCGCGCCGCGCGTCGGCGGCAGTCAGCACGGTCGAGGTGGCGCCGGTATCGACCAGCACGTTTATTGCTGCGCCGTTGATGACGGCGCGTGTGCCGAAATGGCCGTTCGAAAGCTTGTCCAGCATGACGGTGTGGTTGCCATCGCTGTCGGTGATCGACAGCGGGCTGCCCGGCACCAGCCCGGCGGTGACGCGGCTGGCGAAATCCTGCAATTCGTAGCGGTACTGGTAGCCGGCGATGAACACCAGGATCAAAAGCATCCACAGCGCCAGGCTGCGGGCGACGTAGCCGAGACGCATGCCCGACCCCAGTATGCCAGCCGCCACGACGGCTCCCCAGACGCCGAGATAGAGCGTCTGGCCGAAGGCATCGTTGCTCATGCCGAAGGTCTCGCCGCTGGAATCGTTGACGATGAGCAGGATCAGCCCGCCGCCCAGCACCGCAAGAATGATCCAGAGAGAGCGGCCCATGCTAGCCGGCGACACCGCGTTCGCGCGCCATGCGGGTGCGGCGCGTTTCCCGGCGCGGCCTGCGCTCGACCGTCTCCAGCCGCGCCGGCAGCACGGCCATCACCTCGCGGCGCATTTCCGGCGTCATGCCGATCCAGCCGGCGATCTCGTCACGCGTGCGGCCGCAGCCGAAACAATAGCCGGTCTTCATGTCGACGGAGCAGACAAGGATGCAGGGTGATTCGATGGCCGTCATGGCGATCCCATTTTCGCTCATCCCACATGGTGCAGCCGCAAAGCCAATGCAAGCCCCTTCGAATTCGCCGGGAATAGCCGCGTCTGCGCCACACGATTTTCAAGCCTATGTGATTGTGTGCAGCGACAAGCGCGTCTATGCGCAACAATATGGTTTGAATTATCCGCGCCGAGGCGCCGGCACAGGTGGACAGCAGATGACAAGCGGCCTCCCATTCGACGATTTTCGCAATCTGCTGGCCCGTCTCGACGGGCCGAACGAGGAAGCGGCCGCACGGGTCCGCGCGCTCTACGCGCGAACCGGCAAGCCGAAGGGATCGCTTGGGCGGCTGGAGGACATCGCCGAGTGGCTGGCGTCATGGACCGGCAAGGCGCCGCCCGTGGTCAGCCGGCCTCTGGTGGCGATCTTTGCCGGCAACCACGGTGTCGCCCGCCACGACATCTCGCCGCGCTCGGCGGCGACCACCGCCCAGATGGTCGAGCTCACCGCGGCCGGTGGAGCTGCGATCAACCAGTTCTGCATCGCCTCCGATCTCGGCCTGAAAGTCTTCGACCTGGCGCTTGACCTGCCCACCGCCGACATCACCGAGGATGCAGCGCTCGACGAGCGCAGCTGCGCCGCCACCATGGCGTTCGGCATGGAGGCGGTTGCCGGCAACATCGATCTGCTTTGCATCGGCGATCTCGGCGTCGGCAACACGACCGTTGCGGCGGCATTGTTCGCGGCGCTGCTTGGCGGCAACGGCGCCGAATGGGTCGGGTCCGGCTCCGGCGCCGACAACACGATGATTGAACGCAAGGCGGCCGTCGTCGACCGTGCGCTGGCCCTGCACGCAAATCACCTGAAAGACCCGTTGGAAGCGCTGCGCCGCGTTGGCGGCCGTGAATTCGCGGCGATCGCCGGGGCCATCCTCGCGGCGCGCATGCAGAAAGTGCCGGTGGTTCTCGACGGTTTCGCTACGACGGCCGCTGCGGCCGTGCTTCACGCGGCAAATCCGGCCGCACTCGACCATTGCGTTCTGGCGCATCTTTCAGCCGAGACTGGCCATGGCCGTGCCGCCGAAAGGCTTGGCCTGCGCCCCATCCTCGACCTCAAGCTGCATCACGGCGAGGGCACCGGGGCTGCGCTTGCCGCAGGCATCGTGAAGGCGGCGGCGCTGTCGCTGTCGGGGATGTCGGAAGCCGTCCGCTAAAACATGTCGCGCAGGCGCGGGAAGCGAATTTAAAATCGCGGTGGCTTCAGGCCGACTTGCGGCGTTCGCCACGCGCCACTGTCCTGGTCGGCACGGCGGGCAGCGCCTCCATCACGCGTGAGGGCGGGAAGATGGCGATGGCCTCGGTGCCTTCGCGCAACCTAGAGTGCAGCTGGAACTCGCCGCCCAGCATGGCAAGCAGGCCCTGAACGATCGGCAGGCCGAGGCCGGTTCCCTGTTCGGCGCTCTTGATGGCGATCGAACCCTGCCCGAATGCCGACAGCACGATCGGGATCTCGTCCTCGGGAATGCCGGGACCGTTGTCCTTGACCGAGACATACTGGCCGCCGCCCGCCGTCCAGCCGACCCGCACCAGGATTTCACCGCCGCTGCCGGTGAATTTCACGGCGTTCGACAGAAGGTTCAGCGTTATCTGCCGCACCGCCCGCTCGTCGGCGAAAAGCCTCGGCAAAACGCTTTCGAACTGCTTTACGATGCGGATGCCCTTGTTGCGGGCCTTCAGTTCCATCAGTCGGCAGCACTCCTCGACGGTGTGCAGCACCGTCACAGGCTCCTCGTTGAGCTGGTAGCGGCCCGCCTCGATGCGCGACAGGTCGAGGATCTCGTTGATGACGTCGAGCAGGTGCTGGCCGGAGCCGTGGATGTCATGCGCGTAGTCCCGGTAGGTCTGGTTGTTCATCGAGCCCAGCACCTCGTTCGCCATCACCTCCGAGAAGCCGAGAATGGCGTTGAGCGGCGTGCGTAACTCGTGGCTCATCGAGGCAAGGAAGCGCGATTTGGCGAGATTGGCTTCCTCGGCGCGGCGGCGGGCCTCGTCCGACATCGACTTCGCCGTCTCCAGTTCGGCGATCAGGCCGTCAACCTCGCGCCGGAACGACATGAGCATCAGCGCCGCGCGGTTCATGTTGGCCGCGACATGGGAGAAGAAAGGCAATGCAAGAACCAGAAGGCCGGCCATCACCGCCTCGACCGGCATCCACAGGCGGGCGCCGGCGATGGCGTAGGCGGCCACCGGAAAGGCAAAGGTGACCACCAGTGTGCGACGGAGCGACGAGCCGATCAGCGCGGTGGCGGCGATCGCCAGCAGCAGCACAACGGCCTTGAACACCGAAAACTGGTCGATCGAGCAGCCGTCGCAACCCAGCTGCGCGAAGTAGGCCCAGCCCAGTCCACTGAGGAAATGGCCGGCCAGGAAGTAGGCGCGGGTCGGCCCGGGATCGATGGCCGAGGCTTCCGATCTGTCGACGCGTCGTGCGAAATAGGCGAGACATGCGTAGCAGGTGAGGGTGAGCAGCGCCCAGAGCAGGATTTCGTTGCCCATGCCCGAAAACAGCCCGACGATCGAGATCGAAAGAACCAGCAGCGGGATCGCCGTTGCGCTGCGCACCATGGCGCGAGCGTGCAGCTTCAAAAGCTCGCTTTCGAAGGCCGGATTGCCCGCCTGCTGCGAAAGACGGTCGCGCGTCTTGCGAACCGCCCGGGAGACATCGCTGTTGCGATGCGTTTTCCTGCGGTCCACAATAAATTTGTCAGCCGTATTCGAATGATGGAACGGCATTGGGGGTTTCAATTTTCGCGCGTATCGATACGCTTGCAGCCTAGTTCTGAATGATTAACGGTCCCTTCAGCATATGAGCCGGTCCTGGTCTGTACGATACCGCCGCGGCGCACCGCGCAGCCCGTTCCGAAAATTCCTCGATTATGGACTGACCGCCGCGTTTCTCGGCCTGTTCATCGTGGTCGCATCGCGCCTCGACCGGGTGGGCGCGAGCCACGCGACGGGTGCCGCGGTCGTCAACGATGGAGACTCCCTGACGCTGGGCAATGAGCGTGTGCGCCTTCGCGGCATCGATGCGCCAGAGTTCAACCAGACCTGTGAAAAAGCCGGCTCAATATATCCTTGCGGGCGCCGTTCGCGCGATTCGCTGAACATGCTGGTGCGCGGCAAGCAGGTGTCATGCACGGGCTGGGAGCGTGACCGCTACGGGCGTTTGCTCGGCACCTGTTCGGCGAGCGGAACGGAGCTTAACCGGACACAAGTCGAGAACGGCTGGGCCGTCGCCTATGGCGACTATTTCGACGAGCAGGACGTGGCGCAGGGCGAAAAACGCGGTCTCTGGGCCGGTTCCTTTGAAACGCCGCGCGACTGGCGCGACACCCACGGCGGAATGGTCGAAGGCGAACACGATTTCACCAGCAGGATCTGGAATTGGCTGCGCCAGATATTCCACTTTTCGTAACTCTGTGAAGCGACAGGGAGGCGCGTGATGAAACTCTTCGACGGGGGCAGGGCGCCCAATCCCCGGCGCGTTCGCGTCTTCCTCGCCGAAAAGGGCATTTCCGTGCCCCTGGTGCCGGTCGACATGGGGGCGCTCGGCCATAGGCAGGAGCCAGTGGCGTCGCGTAATCCACTGCGTCGGCTGCCGGTGTTGGAGTTGGATGATGGCACCGTCATCACGGAATCGGTTGCGATCTGCCGTTATTTTGAGGAGTTGCAACCCGAGCCGCCGCTGTTGGGCACCGGTGCGCTCGGCAAGGCGCTGGTCGAGATGTGGCAACGCCGCATGGAGCTCAACCTGATGCTTCCGGTCGCTCAGGCCTTCCGCCACATCCATCCGGCAATGAAGGAGTGGGAGGTTCCGCAGGTACCTGAATGGGGCGAGGCCAACAAACCCAAGGCGATCGAATTTCTGCGCGTGCTGGACAAGGAACTGGCGGATCGCGAATTTGCCGCCGGCGACGCCTTTTCCATCGCCGACATCACCGGCATGATCGCCGTCGACTTCATGAAGCCGGCGCGCATCCAGTTGCCGGAGGAACTCGCAAACGTCACACGCTGGTATGCAGCGTTGCGGGCGCGCCCGAGCGCTGCGGCCTGAGTTGCGCATGTGACCCCGGAACTCGAGCGCCTGACGGCAAGGATCCGTGCTTGTCGCATCTGTCGTGACAGCCCGCTCGGCAAGCCGCTGCCGCACGAACCGCGGCCGGTTCTCATCCCCTCGTCAACGGCGCGCATCCTCATCGCCAGCCAGGCGCCTGGAACCAAGGTCCATGTCACCGGCATGCCTTTCACCGACGCATCCGGCGACCGGCTGCGCGATTGGCTGGGGGTCACTAGCGCGGAGTTCTATGATCCCGACCTTTTCGCTATCGTCCCGATGGGGTTCTGTTTTCCCGGCCAGGACGCCAATGGCGGCGACCTGCCGCCGCGCAGCGAATGCGCACCGGTCTGGCGGGCGCCCTTGATGGAACTGATGCCGCAGGTCGACCTGGTTTTGACGATCGGTCTTTACGCGCAGGCCTGGCACATCGGCGCCGCCCGAAGCGCCTCGCTCACTGAAACCGTGAAGAACTGGCGGCAGGTCTATAACGTCACCTCGGCGCCGAAAGTTATCGCGCTGCCGCATCCCTCATGGCGCAACACAGGCTGGCTCAAGCGGAATCCCTGGTTTGAAATGGAATTGCTGCCTTTCCTTAAAACGGAAATTCGCAGTCGCCTGACCGGTGTTGGGAAAAAGACCGTACCCTCTTAGTGTTGCTGCCTGAGAATTTCTTTCTTGCAGGGTATCGCCACAGGGGACAGAATAGCATTTCATTCTACTGGAGCTTCCGATGGATCGCCTGGACCGAAAAATTTTGCGCCTCCTGCAGGAGGATGCGACGCTCGCCGTCGCCGACATCGCCAAGAAGGTCGGCCTGTCGACGACCCCATGCTGGCGACGTATCCAGAAGCTCGAAGAAGAGGGCGTCATCAAGCGTCGCGTTGCCATCCTCGATCCCGAGCGGGTCAACACGCGCGTCACCGTTTTTGTCTCGATCCGCACCAATTCGCATAGCCATGAGTGGCTGCGGCGGTTCTCGGAGGTCATTCAGGACTTCCCCGAAGTCATTGAATTCTATCGCATGAGCGGCGACGTCGATTACCTGCTGCGGGTGGTCGTGCCTGACATCGCAGCCTATGACGCCTTCTACAAGCGCCTGATCGCCAAGATCGAGATCCGCGACGTGTCGTCGGCATTCGCCATGGAGCAGATCAAATACACCACTGAACTCCCGCTCGACTACATGGTGATCGACAAGGAAACGGCGTCGTCGGCCGCCTGATCGAAGTCCGGGTTATTTTTTCTTGTTGAGGAATTTCCACGGCGTCGCTTGCGGCGCCGTGACCGCGTCGGGAACGCCGTTTGCCCTGGCGACTTCGGCCTTGCCGACGCTGTAGCCGGATTCGATCACCGTCACGCCATCGAGAATGAAAAGCTGTGTTTTTTCGAGACCGGGCTGCAGCTTCCCCGTCACCGACACCGGTTCGTAGGCTTCGCGCATTTTGAAAGGTTTTGCCGGCGTCACCAGGACAACCTGGTTGGGTGCTGGCGGCGGTACATGGCTGCACATGCCCGTCAGCGGCAGGAGCATGAACTCGTAGACCATGTCACCGTCGCGATCGACCGGGAATGCGTAGCCGGTCAGCGATATCGTCTTGTCCTGCAAGTTCCAGGACAGCGCTCCGTCATGCTCCGGCTGGGCAGTAAGCGACGACATGTCTGGAGCCTTCGGCGCGGCGCCGGCCGGCCTGAGGTCGCGCCAGAAGATGTTCTGCGCGGCAAGCGCGTCTGCGATGCCGCTGGTTGCCGCGATGCCGGCTGCCAATGCGCAGGCCAGGAATTTCACACGATAGCGCAACAACCGTTCTCCACCGCCACCGCATAATTCCTTAAATCCGGATCATTTAAGGATAAAATTATGCAGAAAATCAAAGTGCTACAACGACCTTTGCATGTTTGAAAAACATGCACGGCGCTGTAGGTCGAAACTAAAACGCGCTGCGCCGTTTGCGTCAAGCTGGGGGGCGCCCGCGTCCGCCGGTCAACCGCCCATTTATCGCCCTGCTTTCGCGGCCAGCCGCTCGAGCTGTTTCGGATCGGTGAGTTCCTTTACCGCGTCCTTGCCGATCCAGCGCGCCGCCTTGTCCTCGGAAGCCGCCAGCTTTTCGGCAAGCGCCAGGGCAGGGGCATGCAACGCCATCGAACGCTTGCCGATCTGGCGCAGCGCCCAGTTGACGGCTTTCCTGACGAAGTTGCGGTTGTCGGTGGCATGTGCCTCGATCAGCGGCAGGAAATCCAGAAAGGTTTGCTCTGGTTCCTTCTTCCGGTGAACGACAGACCAGGCCATCATCGAAAAAGCCGTGCGCCGCACGAATTCGCGCTCGTCCTCGGCAAATTCCCTGATCAGGTCGCGCCAGGCGTCGGTGTCGACAAACAAGTCGGAAACGCCGTCGACGATATCCCAGGAATCGAAACTTGAAGCCCATTGCCTGGCGTTTTCGGCGGTGAACCGCTTGGGGTCGGCAGTCACCGAAGCGATGAACCGCGCCTCCATGATGCCGGTGTCCCAGAGCTCGAAGGCGCGCTCATGGTTGCGCTTGATTTGCTTGGCGATCTGCCGTTGCACGCCATGCGAAATGCCCAGCGCGCGTTCGATCCTGATGCCATAGCGCAGCATACCCTGGCGGTTTTCCTCCGAGCCGATGGAGCGCAGGTGCGCAACGATCTCGGCGGCGCCGGAGGATGGTGAGAGCGCCATTTGCGGATCGGGCTATTTCTCGAGCCGCGCCAGCAGCGAGGACGTGTCCCAGCGTTTGCCGCCCATGGTCTGCACGTCCTTGTAGAACTGGTCGACGAGCGCGGTCACCGGCAGCTTCGCACCGTTTCGGTCGGCCTCGTCCAGGCAGATGCCGAGGTCCTTGCGCATCCAGTCGACGGCAAAGCCGAAATCGTATTTGCCGGCATTCATCGTCTTGTGGCGGTTTTCCATCTGCCAGGAGCCGGCAGCGCCCTTGGAAATCACCTCGATCACCTTCTCGATGTCGAGGCCCGCCTTCTTGCCGAAATGGATGCCTTCGGCGAGGCCCTGCACGAGGCCGGCGATGCAGATCTGGTTGATCATCTTGGTCAGCTGCCCGGCGCCGGCAGGCCCCATCAGCCCGACCATGCGGGCATAGGCGTCGATCACCGGCTTTGCCCTGTCGAACGTTTCCTGTTCGCCGCCGACCATCACTGTCAGCAGGCCATTTTCGGCGCCCGCCTGTCCGCCGGATACCGGCGCGTCGAGGAAGCCGAGGCCGCGCTCCGTGGCGGCTGCCGCGAGTTCGCGGGCGACTTCGGCCGAGGCGGTGGTGTTGTCGATAAAGATCGCGCCCTTCCTCATCGAAGCGAAGGCGCCGTCCGCGCCTGTCGTGACCGAACGCAGGTCGTCGTCGTTGCCGACGCAGCAGAACACGAAATCCTGGTCCCTGGCTGCTGCGGCAGGCGTTTCGGCAAATGCGCCGCCATGTTCTGCGACCCATTTTTGCGCCTTGGCCACGGTGCGGTTGTAGACGGTGACGTCGTGGCCGCCCTTGTTCTTCAGATGGCCGGCCATCGGATAGCCCATCACGCCGAGACCCAGGAACGCCACTTTCGCCATGCTTTCAAACCCTTCCGGAACGCCCAAGGATGTTTGCCGCAAGGTCTAGGCCATCCGGAGCGTGCGTCAAGGTTTGGGCGCTGCTGGATCAACGTTTCAGGTGGACGGTGATTGCCTTTTCGATCCATTCGATGGCGTTGCGCAGGATTTCCACCATCGAGAGATAGATCAGCGCCGCCCAGATATAGGTCTGGAAGTCGAAGCTGCGGGAATAGGCGCGCCGCGTTTCGCCCATCAGATCGTAGACGGTGATGATGGCGACGATCGCCGAGCCCTTGATCATCAGGATGATCTCGTTGCCATAAGGCCTGAGCGCTACGATCAAGGCCTGGGGCAGGATCACCTTCCACAGCGTCTGCATCTTCGAAAGGCCAAGGGCCGACGCGCCTTCCCACTGCCCGCGCCCCACGCTTTGGATGGCGCCGCGCAGGATTTCAGCCTGATAGGCGGCGGTGTTGAGCGAGAAGGCGAAGACGCCGCAATTGAAGGCGTCGCGGAAGAACCACCACAATCCGACGGCCTCAAGCTGCGGCCGGAACGAGCCAAGCCCGTAATAGATCAGGAAGGTTTGTGCGATCAGCGGGGTGCCCCGGAAAAAATAGACGTAGCCGTATGAAAGCGCGTTGAGCAACCGGTTCTTCGACATGCGCGCATAGGCGATCGGCACCGACAGGATGGCGCCGATGACGATCGAGATGCCGACCAGCTTCAGCGTGATCCAGAGGCCGGAAAGATAGGACGGCGCATAGCGCGCAAACAGTTCCGGGTTCCAGGCGTAGATCATGTAGACGACGAGGCCGATGCCGACCAACGCCCACAGCCCGACCAGAATTGTGCCGACGATGCGCGCCCGGGGCCAGCCGCGGGCTGCCGGCGGCGGCCTGTCCACCACGGCGACATTGCCTGTCGCGCCGCTCATCGATGCAACTCCGCTTTGCCGGCCCAGCGTTCGATGGCTGAGAAAGCGAAGGAAGAAAGGATGGCAAGCACCAGGTAGATCAAGCACGCGGTGCCGAAAAACAGGAATGCCTGTTTGGTCACCCGGGCGGCGATGCCGGTCTGCCGCAGAATGTCGGCCAGTCCGATGACGGAGACCAGCGCTGTGTCCTTGAGCAGGATAAGCCACAGGTTGGAAAGGCCGGGCAGCGCGATGCGGATCAGCTGCGGAAAAATGACCAGCCGCATTGTCTGGCTGTTGGAAAGGCCAACCGCGTAGCCGCCTTCATACTGGCCGTTGGGGATGGCTCGGAAAGCCGAGAGAAAGACCTCGCTGGAGTAGGAGGAAAGCACCACCGCCAGCGCGACCATGCCGGCGACGAAGCTGTTGATCTCGATGCTGGCGTCGGGGTTGAACAGGCGCATGACCTGCTGCAGGCCGATCTGGACGCCGAAATACACCAGGAACAGGGTCAGCAGTTCCGGCAGGCCGCGAAAGATGGTCGTGTAGATGTTGCCGGCGAGCCTGAGCGAGGGTTCGGGCGATTTCTTCGCAATGGCGATGAAAAAGCCGATGAAAAGCCCGATCGGCAACGTCGCCAGCGCCAGCGAAATAGTCACCAGGACGCCGCGGGCGATGTCGTCGCCCCACCCCTCCGGCCCGAAACTCAAGAGGGTCCAGGCATCCATGTCAGATCATGTCCCCATTTCCCACGGGCTTTGCGCCCCTTGTGGGAACGGCGGGTTTTGCCCGCCGCTCCTTTTCGACATCGCACTTCTTACGAAGACTCGTCGCCGTAGACGTCGAACTTGAAGTACTTGTCGTTGATTTCCTTGTACTTTCCGTTCGTGCGGATGGCCTTGATGGCGGCACTGAACTTTTCGGCGAGCGCGGTTTCGCCTTTGCGGACTGCTATGCCCGCGCCGGGCCCGAAGATTTCCACCGGTTGCGGTTTCGGGATGCCGAGAAGTTTGCAGCAGGCGCCTTCCGGCGTGTCCAGAAATTGTTGCAGCACGACCACGTCGTCCTCAGCGGCGTCGACGCGGCCATTGGCGATGTCGAGCTGATATTCCTGCGCGGTCGGATAGGCCTTCACCTCGCTGTCTGTGAAAGTTTTCTCGGCGTAATTGAAATGCGTCGTGCCGCCTTGCGCACCGATGCTCTTGCCGGCAAGCGCTTCCTTGGTAGCGTCGGTGATAGTGCTGTCTTTCGCCACCATGATTGCGGATGGTGAGTTGTAGTATTTCTCGGAGAAGTCGACCTTTTCCTTGCGCTCGTCGGTGATCGACATCGAGGCGATGATGGCGTCGAACTTGCCAGCCTGAAGCGCTGGGATGATGCCGTCCCAATCCTGGGTGACGAATTCGCACTTCGCCTTCATCTCGTCGCAAAGCGCCTTGGCGATATCGATGTCGAAGCCTTCCAGCTTGCCGTCGGCGGTCAGGTTGTTGAAGGGCGGGTAGGCGCCCTCAGTGCCGATCTTCAGGGTCAGTTCCTGCGCGTGGGCTGCGCCCAGCGACAGGGCGAACGCGGCAGCCGAGGCGGCCAGAGCGATACGCTTGGAAATTCGCATGTTGTTCCTCTCTGTTGTGGTTCGAGCCGCGGCCAGTCTTGCTGCGGCCTTGGGCGACGTGGTGTTTTGTCACCCGCTGAAACGATATTCCCATTGTTTTTCAACAAAAAGCAATCGCAAAACCACGCATTCAAAAGAAGAAAAAACCAGGAATCCCCTAGGGAACGCGGGTGGCGGTCTACCCCCGCGCCGGTTTCAGGCCGCTCGCCTTTTCGATGAACGTGGCGATTTTCGCTACGTCGTCGAGCCGGAAAACCGGCACGGATTCGCCGTCCACTGGGTGGTCGGCGGCCACCGCGACGATTGCCGGATCGCCGGCCGAAAGCGGCGTCCGGTCCTTGGCGTCCAGCCGGCGCGCTTCGATCTTGGGATGCGCTTCGCGCTTGTAACCCTCGACCAGCACCAGGTCGCATGGCGACATCTGTTCCAGGATCGCGTCCAGCGTCGGTTCCTGATCGCCACGCAATTCATGCATCAGCGCCCAGCGCCGGTCTGAAACGATCGCCACTTCGGTCGCACCGGCGGCGCGATGGCGGAAACTGTCGGTGCCCGGCTGGTCGATATCAAAATCATGATGTGCGTGCTTGACGGTCGAGACCTTCCAGCCGCGTCGCGCCAATTCCTTCACCAGCAGCTCGGTGAGCGTGGTCTTGCCGGAATTCTTCCAGCCGGTGATGCCGAAGACGCGCTTGCTCACAGCTTCCACTCCCGGCAGATCGTCTCCGCCGTCGCCAGGTCGTCGACGGTGTTGATGTTGAAGAACGGATCGACGCTATTGCCGCCGGCAGTTGCCAGGGGGAAATCCACCACAACATAACCCGCGGCTTCGGCGAAGGACATGACCCTTCGGTTGGCGGCCAGGAAGCGCTTCAGATCGCTGCGCAAGCCGAGCGGCCACAAGCCGAAGACGGGATGGATTCTGCCTGCCGAAGCCGCCAGCACGATCTTTTCGCCCGCGCCGGCGGCTTCCAGCATCCGGTCCACCATGTCCGCGGGAAAGAACGGCGTGTCGCCGGCGATGCTCACAATATGCGGGCTTTCAGAATCCTGCGCCCATTCCATACCGGCCAGGATGCCGGCAAGCGGCCCTGCAAATCCTGAAACCGTATCGCCGATCACCGGCAGCCCGAAGCTTTCGAAGCGCTGGGGATCGCCATTGGCGTTGATCGCGAGCGCCCCGGCCTGCGGCGCAAGGCGTCCGATCGCGTGCGCCATCAATGGCCGGCCGGCGATGGGTCGCAACGGCTTGTCACCGCCGCCCATGCGGGTCGAAAGTCCGCCGGCAAGGATCACAGCCGGGATTTTGCCGCTCATCTGACTTCACCTGCCTGCCGCGAAACATGCATGACGTAGAGCGTCGACACAACTGCGGCGGCGGACGAGAGGAACATCATCCAGAGCAGTGGATAGGGACCTGTTTCCGGCGACAGGAGTGCCGCGGCGAGAACGGAAAGTACCGCTCCGCCGCCAATCTGCAGCGCGCCGCCGAGACCCGATGCAGAGCCGGCGAGATGCGGCTTGACGCTGATCATGCCCGCGGTGGCGTTGGGCAGCGTCACGCCGTTGCCGACGCCGGTGAAGAAGGCTGGACCGAACAGCGACAGCGGGTGATTGTAGCCGGCGAAGAACAGCGCGATCGAAAACAGCATGCCGGCCGCGGAAATTAAATTGCCGCTCAGCATCATGCGGTTGATCCCGATCCTCGTCGACAGCCTGCCGGCCAGGAAGTTGCCCAAGAGATAGCCGACCGAGATGATGCCGAAATAGACGCCGTATTGTGAGGGCGTCAGCTTGAGGATTTCCGAGGCCACGTAAGGTCCGCCACCGATGAAAGCGAAGAAGGCGCCGGAGGTGAGGGCGGCGGTGAACACGTAGCCCCAGAAGCGGCGCGAGGTCAGCAGTTCGGGATAGCTGTGGAACTGGGCGGCAAAACTCGCCGACCGGCTGCGATTGGTCTCGCCCATGTCGAGATGGACGAGACCAAAAACGACCAGGCCGAATGCCAGCGTCAGCACGAATGTCGACTGCCAGCCGTAGATCTCGTCGAGCACGCCACCAATCATCGGGCCGATCATCGGCACCAGCGCCATGCCCATGGTGATGTAGCCGATCGTGCTTGCCGCCTCGCTAGCCTCGACCGTGTCGCGAACGATGGCGCGCGACAGTACCATGCCGGCCGTTGCAAACGCCTGCAGCAACCTGCAACCGAGCAGGAAGCCGATTGTCGGCGCGTAGATCGCGGCGACCGAGCCGATCAGGAAAATCGTCATGCAGACCAGCATGACCGGCCGCCGGCCGAAGCGATCGGAGGCCGGTCCGATCAGGAGCTGGAGAACTGCGGAGGCCACGAGGTAGAGCGAGACGGCAAGCTGGACTACCGCATAATCGGCCTCGAAATGCCGCGCCATGCCCGGCATCGACGGCAGGAAGATGTTCATCGACAGCGCGCCGACCGAAGCGGCGAGCACCAGGGTCAGAATGTGGGGCTGGGTTCTGCGGTCGAGGAATGCTGCGGCCATCACATTCCTTCCGGCGCCATTGCCGGCGCCGTGCTTTCCGCCGCCGGCCGGGTTCTTCCGACGATGCGTTCGCGGTAGAGCGCATAGAGCCCGGACCCGACGACAATGGCCGCGCCCGCGATCATCGCCTTGTCGGGAACGTCGCCGAAAACCAGGTAACCGAGAAGGATCGCCCAGAGCAGCGCGGTATAGCGGAATGGCGCGATGAACGAGATATCGCCTGATCGCATCGCCAGGATGATGAACTGGTAGCCGACGAGAAGCAGCATTGCCGCGCATGCCAGCGCCCCGACTTCACCGCCGGTCATTGGCGTCCAGCCGCCCAGTGGCACGACGAGTAGGGCACCGCTCAGCGCCACCGCCGAGGCGGTCATGGTCGAAACCAGCAGGGTTGGAATGTCGGTCGGTATCTTTCTCGTCGCCAGGTCGCGCACAGCGCAGAATACCACGCACAACAGCGCCAGCAGCGAATAGGCGCTGAAACCCTCGAAACCCGGGCGAACGATGATCGTCACGCCGGCAAAACCGGCGGCGATGGCCAGCCAGCGCCGCCAGCCGACGGTTTCGCCGAACACCAGCGCCGCCCCCATGGTGACGGCAAGTGGCAGTGCCTGCAACACGGCCGAGACGTTGGCGAGCGGAAGATGCGCAAGCGCGAAAAGGAAAGACACGGTCGCCGCGACTTCGCAGAATGTGCGGACCGCCAGCGTACGGTCCAGCACGTGCGAGGGTTTGCGCAACGCGCCCTGATGCCACGCGAGCAGGGCGATCAGGGCTGTCGCGAAAAAACCACGCACCAGCATCACCTGGCCTGCGTTCATCGCGCCGGTCATCGTCTTGGTGATCGCGTCGTTGGCGGTGAAGCCCGCCATCGAAACAACCATGAACAAGGCGCTGCGTGAATTCGGCGAAAGAGGCAAGGTGCAATCCGGGATTGGAAGTCCACCTGCCATGTAACAGCCAGCCGCGAGACAGCAACGCTATTCGACTGGACCAGCCGGGCAGGGCAGAACCAATGCCCGGCAGTGACGGCCACGTTTAGTCTTGAAAACCCCTATTGCGGCGTCAGCACTTCGGTGCCGCTGCCGTCCTTGCCGGCAATCGTCCAGAGACCATCGAGGCTGCCGTCCGCGCCGACCTTGTAGACGACGAGGCCGAACACATCGCCAAGCACATAGGCGGCGGCGAAGGCGTTGCCATTGCGCGAGCAGATGCCTTCCGACGTCGTACCCCCGGTCACCCAGTGGATGGTGCAGGTGGTGTCGCTGGTGAGCTTGATTTCGGCGGTGCCGCTGTAATTGGAGCCGTCGAGGTTGGTTCCTTCGACACTGTACATTCCGCCGATCGACTGTGCCGAAGCGGGCGCTGCAAGACATAGTACAATGAACGCGACTGCTGGAAGTCTCCTCATGATTTCGCCTCACCTGGCGCGATCGTCCACAACAGGCCACATTATTTTAGCGTGCGCCGGCGGTAAATCAGCCAGAGCTAAATCATTTGGAGTGCTTTGGAGAGTTTTTTCGAGGCGATGCCGCCGCGCCGCGTCAGCCGCCGGTGACGCTCATGTGGCGCGAGACCGCGGGCCGCCTGGTGCGGCGGTCGATGACAAAGTCGTGGCCTTTCGGCTTGCGGCCGATGGCTTCGTCGATGGCGTTGGACAGAAGCTCGTTGCCCTCGGACTGGCGCAGCGGCGCGCGCAGGTCGGCCGCGTCCTCCTGGCCCAGGCACATATAGAGAGTGCCGGTGCAGGTCAGCCTCACGCGGTTGCAGCTTTCGCAGAAATTGTGGGTCATCGGCGTGATGAAGCCCAGCCGCCCGCCGGTTTCGGCGACTTCGACATAGCGCGCCGGTCCGCCGGTCTTGAACGGTATGTCGGTCAGTGTGAACTGGCGTTCGAGGTCGGCGCGCAGCAGCGACAGCGGCAGGTACTGGTCGGTTCGGTCGGCATCGATCTCGCCCATCGGCATCGTCTCGATGACGGTCAGGTCCATGCCGCGGCCGTTCGCCCAGCGCAGCATGTCCGGCAGTTCGGCGTCGTTGAATCCTTTGAGCGCCACCGCGTTAAGCTTGATCTTCAACCCGGCGGCCTGCGCGGCGTCGATGCCTTCCATCACTTTCGTCAGGTTTCCCCATCGCGTGATGGCATGGAACTTGTCGGCGTCCAGCGTGTCGAGCGACACGTTGATGCGCTTGACGCCGCAATCGGCCAGTTCGGCGGCAAAACGCGACAGTTGCGATCCGTTGGTGGTCAGCGTCAACTCATCCAAAGCGCCACTTTCGAGATGGCGCGACAACTGGCGAACGAGGTGCATGATGTTTTTGCGCACCAGTGGCTCGCCGCCGGTCAGCCTGAGTTTCTTCACGCCTTTTTCGATGAAGACGGTGCACAGCCGGTCGAGTTCTTCCAGCGACAGCAGATCCCGCTTCGGCAGGAAAGTCATGTCTTCCGCCATGCAGTAGGTACAGCGGAAGTCGCAGCGAT
Source organism: Neomesorhizobium albiziae (assembly GCF_900114255.1). Taxonomy (GTDB): domain Bacteria; phylum Pseudomonadota; class Alphaproteobacteria; order Rhizobiales; family Rhizobiaceae; genus Neomesorhizobium; species Neomesorhizobium albiziae. Next base: position 182,465 of record NZ_FOSL01000005.1, read on the forward strand.
CGGTCACCGACACCCGCAGATAGGAAATCGCGCGTCCGAATGGGTCGATCATGCCGTTGCCATGAAAAGCCATGCTATCCGTTCTGATCTCAGCTTCCCGGTTCAATTGAGCCGGCTCCCTTCATGTCGTTCAACTCGGCGCGTCATTCAAGGCCGCCGGCGTTGTCCTTTGGTAACATCTGGGTGGCCAGCGGCGCAATGGCGGCCCTTTGGACCAGTCGAAGGGCGATCTCAGCGTTTTTCCCGGCGGTAGGTCATCGCCATCGAGAAACAAAGCGCCAGCGGCATTTCCGGCAACGGCGTGGAAAGGTCGAGCAGGATCGCGCGGTTTCCTTCGAAAACAAGCTCTTCCGGAAACAGGCTGCGGAACGTATCGACCAGCGTTGTCTTGCAGTTGAAATACACCGCGCATTGTTGCGGCCGGGACGCCTTCCAGCCCAGTCGGATGGTGCTGCCGCTGCGCGAAACCTCCGTCAGATAGGCCGGTTCTCCCCATTTCAGGGTTTCGGTGAGCGGGCCGACGCCATCCGTCGTGGCAGCGGTGTCGAAGATCAGGCGCCGCAAGGCAAGCAGCCTTTCCCGCGCCGCAGCCGGGCAGGCGTCGAAGACCGCCGCTACATGTGCCGGCATGGCAGACATAGCCTTCACGGCGCGCTCGCCAGCGGGAGGTGGATGTCGGTCGCAAGCTCGGTCGGCTGCACGTCGCGCGGATTGTTCAAATATTCCTCGAACACCGGGGATTCGGCCGGTTCGTATCCGGAATGTGGCAGCCAGGCGCCCCACAGCCAGCGGTAGGCGTCCTTCATGTCGGCATAGGGGCCCTTGTAGCGCAGCTTGGCGTATGGCCCTCCACGAAGGATCGTCTCCTCGAGCGATGGCGGCAGGACCGCGTCCGGCCCTATCGGCGAACAGGCCATCGAGCGCAGTTCTTCGACCGGCACCGCGTCCGGATCGTCGAAATACAGCCCGATCATGCGCGCATCCTGCGTCAGCAGGCCTTGCGCGGCGAGGCCGCCGAATAACGCGCCCATGGCGCGGTCGATCTGCATGTAGGAACCGGTGTGCGGCACCGCTGCGCACCGCATTTCCCGCACCACAACCACCTCGACCGGAAATCCGGTGGCGTCGCCGGTGCGGTTCGCGGCCTTGAACGCCGCATGGCTGCCGTTGGCGCGATAGCCGGCTGGCGCGTTGCCATAGGCTTGCCTGAAAGCGCGGCCGAAAGCCTCCGACGAGCCATATCCGGCGCGCTCGGCAATCTCGGCCACCGACATCTCGGAATTGGCCAGCCGGTCGGCCGCCCGGTGCAGCCGCAGCCGCCTGACTGTCGACGCGAGCGTTTCGCCGCGCATCGCCGTATAGATGCGGTGCCAGTGGAAGGGCGACAGGCAGGCCACCTCCGCCAGCCTGTCCATGCCGATTTCTTCTTCCAGATGGTCGTAGACATAATCGACAACGCGGTTCAGCCGCGTCTCGTAGTTCGTCTGCCTGGGCAACACGGTCATGGGAGCACCTCGTCTTCGTTTCCGTGCGATCCTCATCCCATGAGATGACCTGATAAATCCTGCTGACTTGCGGCTAATCTGTATAGGTCCACGTATCGGCGCCATCGAGATGGCGAACCCGAACGCCGGCGATATCGGCCGGGTCCATCAGGCGGGTGTTCACCGCCATCCGCTCGGCAGCGCCCTTCTTGACGCTCTCCCAATGGGTGACGCAGCCGCATGTCGGGCAATGATGCATCTCCAGCGTGCGATCACCCTGCACATAGGCCACCGTCTGGCCCTTGCCGGCTACGAAAACCACCTGCTCCTGCACGTAGTACGCCCATTGCGCGCCGTTGCGGCGGCAGAGAGAGCAGTTGCAGGAGGTTATGCTCTCTGGCCGCTCGGAGACCTGCATTTTCACCGCGCCGCAATGGCATGATGCTTCGATCACGATTTTCGCTCCAACCCAGGCACCGGCAGCCTAACCGGAAACGGTCGGCTCGGGAAGAAACCGCCGGTGCCATGGCTGGCGTCACTCGCCGCGGCGCGCGCGTTTCTCCGCCATGGCGCTTCTCGCCATTTTTCCGAACGCGCGGGCGCGGGCATGGCGTTCGGCGAGGCTCTCGCTGTTGAATGCTTCTTCGGCGGCGAGCTTGCGCCAGCGCTTGATGCGCGCCGCTTCAATTTCGCCCGAGCCGATCGCCGCCTGGATGGCGCAGCCCGGCTCCGTCTCGTGCTGGCAATCGCTGAACCGGCAGTTTCGCGCAAGCGAGACGACATCGGCGAACACTTCGTCCAGCCCCGAGCCGACGTCCGTCAGCTGCAGTTCGCGCATTCCCGGCGTGTCCATCAGCCAGCCTCCGGCCGGCAGCCGATGCAGCGCGCGACCGGTGGTGGTGTGCCGCCCCTTGGCGTCGTCCTCGCGGATGCCTTGCGTTTCCAGCCGCTCGCCTGTCAGCGTGTTGACCAGCGTCGACTTGCCGACGCCCGACGAACCCAGAAGTGCCACCGTCTGGCCGCGGGCACACCATGGGGTGAGGCAGGCGACGCTCTCTGCGTCGCGCGCATCGACCGCTTCCACCAGCAATCCCGGCAGCAGCTTGCCGGCATCGCGCACGAAATCTCCGGCATTGTCGGCCATGTCGGCCTTGGTGAGCACCACCACCGGCGTCACCTCGGCTTCTTTCGCCAGCGCCAGGAAGCGCTCCAGCCGTGCCGGATTGAAATCCTGGTTGCACGACGACACGATGAACAGCGTGTCGACATTGGCGGCGATGAGCTGGAGCTTGCGACCGGTGCCTGCGGCACGCCGCTTGAACAGGCTGCGGCGCCGCAAGAGCCGGCGCGGTCGCGCCGTTTGCGCATCGAGCAGCAGCCAGTCGCCGACCGTCGCGAAAGCCTCTTCGTCGTCGGGCGTTTCGACAAAGGGCTGAATCAGCGTGTCGATTGCGGGGCCCGCGACATGCAGCCTGTCGCGGTGCACCGCCATCACCCGCACGGGCACGCCGGTCTCGCCGAGCTCGACCTGGGAAGCGAAAAAGTTGTTCCAGCCGAAATCGGCCAGGGTGGAATTTTCAGATGTCATTGTTCTCGTACCAGCTTGTGCCGCCGTGGGCGGACACGGATCAAGGGAACTTCTGTCGCGCGCGGCAGAAGCGTCAAAAGAAGGAGCTGGTCGAGAGGGTAGAGGTGTGAGAGTTGCCGGTCGGGAAAATCCCGCTGGCGAGCACGCAATACCGCTATCCGGCTTCGCCAGCCGGTCGGGAGATGGCGACAATCATTCAACGTCTCCTTTGCGGCTTGCGTTGCGTTGGCCCGGATTATGCTGACAGAATGCGGCGCTGTCCAGCCGCCGGATGTTGTGCCGATCCCGTCGGCCTCATATGCCGGCTTGAAGCTGCGGGGAAGGAATGGTCGTTTGCACCTTGGCAGAATTCTTCTTTATGTGCGGGATGTCGAGGAAACCGTAAGATTTACGAAAAGCACTTTGGTTTCAAAGCCTTCAGGCAGGAAGGCGATAGAATCGTTGAGCTGATGGGTGAGGGCCGAACCAGCCTGATGCTCTATCAAGCCGGCAAGGCGCAGAAAACCGGCCAGTCAACGGTCAAGCTGGTCTTCGATGTGGAAGATGTCGCGCCCTTTTCCGAAAAGTGCGCCGCTGCAGGGCTGGAATTCGGAGCTTTGCACCATGCCGATGGCTACGTTCTCGCCAATGCGCGCGACCCGTCGGGAAATCCGATCTCCATTTCGAGCCGGGCTTTTCGCGGCCGAAAGTTATGAGTCCAGCCAGGTGTATTCATTTCCGGCTTTCACCAGCGTCAAAACCGGCGTAACCGGAGCAAACCAAATGCAGGGGCAAAAATGACCGCGCCAAAGGAACTCCGCGTATCGAAGGACCGCAAGCTGCTGACGGTCACTTTTCCCGATCATGCGCCGTTCGAATTGCCGGCGGAGTTCCTGCGTGTCGTCTCGCCCTCGGCCGAAGTTCAGGGCCATTCGCCGGAACAGCGCGTCACCGTACCCGGCAAGCGCAATGTGGCGATTACCAGGATCGAGCCGGTCGGCAATTATGCCGTTCGCATCGTCTTCGACGATTTTCACGACACCGGCATTTTCACCTGGAACTATCTGCACGCGCTCGGCCATGAGAAGGAAGCGCGCTGGCAGGTCTATCTCGCCGAGCTGGCGGAAAAGAGGCTCAGCCGGGATCGCTAGCTGCTGTTGCCATCGGCATGCTCCAAGTGCCGGGGATCGGAATCGAAGGGACGGACGATGTCCATTATCACCACGGTCGAACAGCTCGAAGCTCTTTACGGCCTTCCCGGCGAGGCCTCGCTGGTCAAGGAACTCGACCACATCATCCCGGAATACGCCGCCTTCATCGAAGCTTCTCCGTTCGTGGCGCTGGCGACGTCGGGCCCGGAAGGGCTGGATTGTTCGCCGCGCGGCGACCTCGCCGGCTTCGTGCGCATCCGTGACGACCGGACGTTGATGATGCCCGACCGGCGCGGCAACAACCGTGCCGATTCGCTGAAGAACATCATCCGCGACCCGCGCGTCGGTCTTCTGTTTCTGGTGCCTGGTTCGGGTACGACGTTGCGCGTCAACGGCCGCGCCGAAATTTCCATCGATCCCGAGCTTTGCGCATCCTTCGCCGTCGAAGGGAAACCGGCGCGATCGGTAACGGTGGTCGCGGTCGAGAAAGTCTATTTCCAGTGCGCCCGCGCCATCCACCGCTCTGAGCTGTGGAACCCGGAAAAGCACGCCAACCCGAAAACCCTGCCGACGCCCGGCCAGATTCTCGCCGTCACCAGCCGCCGTGCCATCGATGGCGAGACTTACGACAAGGAATGGCCGGAGCGAGCCAAGAAAACGATGTGGTAGGCGCGGTCTAGCCGACGCTGCGCGTCGCTTTCGGGTGAACTATTCAGCCTTCAGCATGTCCGAGATGCGCTGCATCATCGAGCCCATCTTGTCGCATTCGGCCGGCGTCGACTGCTCCATCACCCGCTCGATCAGCCCGGTGTAGATGTGCAGCGCCTCCATCAGCAGCTTCTCGCCGTCCTCGGTGAGCGTCAGCCGCATGATGCGCTTGTCCTTGGCGTCGTTCTCGCGGCTGAGCAGTCCGCGCGCCTCCATCTGCGGCAAAAGCATGGTGATGTTGGAGCGTCCGACCAGCAGTTTTCGGGCGAGGTCGTGCTGCGACATGCCGGGATGCCTGTAGAGGTTCATCAGCATATCGAGCTGCGCCAGTTTCAGGTCGAGCGGCGCCAGCGCCTTGGTCAGCGCGCCGACGACGGCCTTTTCCGCGCGCACCAGGGCAATCCAGTTCCGGAAGCGCGGATTATCCCACGGCAGGTCTTGCTTTTTGTTCATGCTTGAACTAATATGTTCATGGTTGAACCATTTTTCCAGGACGATCACTATGGCATCATTCGGTCACAAGGTCATCCGTAGCGTATTTGGCGCTGCCGAGCATGTGGCGCCTCGTCTCACCGGGCGCGTCGCCTTCGAAATCTTCTGCCGCACGGCAAATCCCAATGCTCCGTCGCCGGGGGAGCGAAAGGCCATCGACCAGGCCGCCCGCTTCATGGCCGACGCGCGGCGCCACTGCCTGCCGCTGAAATCCGGCTCGGTGACGGCGTTCGATTTTCGCCCGCCTGTGGGCGTCCCCAGCGCCGGGACGGTTCTGGTCATCCATGGCTGGCATTCGCGCACCGAACATATGCGCAGGATTGTCGAGGGCTTCCGCGATGCAGGCCACCGCGTCATCGCGCTCGACCTGCCTGGTCACGGCCATTCCAGTGGCCGCCGGCTGAACATGATGCTCGCCGTCGATGCGGCGCGCGCCGCTGGCGAGTGGTTCGGTCCGTTCAAGGCCGTCGTCGGCCATTCCTTCGGCGGTGCGGTGGCGGTCAACGCGGCCGTCGGTTCTGTCGAAGGCATCGCACCGCTCGCCACAGAGCGCCTGGTTCTGATTGCAGCACCCAGTTCCATGCCGTCGCTGTTCCAGGATTTCGGACGCATGCTCAATCTTGGGCCACGCTCGCAGACCGCCGTCAACGATCAGGTCGAGCGCATCGCGGGCCGCCCGCTGTCGCACTATGTCGGTTCCGAGCAACTGGCCCTGACGCCGATCCCGACGCTGGTCATCCATGCGCCCGACGACCGCGAGGTTTCCGCCGACAGCGCAAGCATGTTCGCGGCGGCCGGCGATCATGTGCGTCTTCATTGGGCGAAGGGGCTGGGCCACCGGCGCATCCTTTCCGACCCGCAAGTGGTCACTGAGGCAGTGCGCTTCGTCGCCGAGCAGAAAGAGCCCGAGCTGGTGCATTAAGCATTTTGCAGCCAAATGGAAACATTTGGCGTCCGCATAAATGCGGCAAATCAAATAGTCGGAGCGGGTTACCGGTTCTGAAAGAACCGGAACCGCTCCAGGGGAATCTGGCACCGGAAGGCGAGGGCGACGCGGGTAGCTGATCAGTGATGCGCGACAGGTTCGATGCCAAGCTGCGCCGGCGAGCGTCCCATTTCCAGAAGGTCGAGCTGACGGTTGTCGACCTCATAATACTCGCCGCCCACGAGAACGCGCGTTGTCACGTGTCCATGGTCGAACCGCTTGGAGACGGTCACGACCTTCTGCCGGTCGAGCACGCGCTTCACCGCGTGGCGGGACGCCAGGTGTTTGCTTGTGTCGGGAGGCATCCTGGGCATCGTGGCAGCTTAAAGCATTTTGCGGCCGAATGGAATCATTTGGCGTCCGCATAAATGCAGCAAAACAAACAGTTAGAGCGGTTGCTTTCGCCGTAAATGCGGTGGATGGCGGAAATCGCATGGATCCTTGTCGCGCGGTTACCTGCCCGGCGTTGTTCCCGATACGACCGAGCTATCGGCCGATGGTGCGGTCGGCGTGCGGCCATTGCTGCGAGGATACCAAAAGCTTCTTTGGCGCCCAAACCACCGGCGTTAAGATGCATTCCCTGCGAACGATCTCGAAGAGGGATGGCCATGCTGCCGGACACTGAACTGCAACACCTGCGCCGATGCATTGAACTGGCGCGGAAAGCGCTTGAGGTTGGTGACGAACCTTTCGGTTCGGTGCTCGTCTCCGGCGACGGGACGGTGCTCGCCGAGGATCACAACCATGTGGCTACGGGCGATGGTACACGCCACCCGGAGTTCGACCTGGCTCGCTGGGCCGCCATGAACATGACACCCGAGGAGCGTGCCAGCGCGACGGTCTACACGTCCGGAGAGCACTGTCCGATGTGTTCGGCGGCCCATGGCTGGGTCGGGCTGGGCCGCATCGTCTATGCCGTGTCTTCGCGCCAGCTTGTCGGTTGGCTGGAGGAACTTGGCGTTCCACCTGGGCCGGTGCGACCCCTACCGATCCAGGAAGTCGCGCCGAATGTGATTGTCGAAGGCCCGGTGGCTGAGCTTGCGGATGAGGTGCGCGAACTGCACAGGCGTTTTCACGCCGCTTCCGCATAGCTGGCGCCGGTCTACGGCGCCATTTCAGGAGCGCTCCGGTTTCGGTCTCGTTTCAACGGGCAGCCCCGCTTCCTTCCAGGCGGTGAAACCGCCTTCGATGTGTTTCACCGGGGTCAGGCCCATGTCCTGCGCCATCTTGGCGGTCAGCGCCGAGCGCCAGCCGCCGGCGCAGAAGAACACGAAGGTCTTGCCGTAGGCAAAGACCGGGCGGTGGTAGGGGCTTTCCGGGTCGATCCAGAATTCCAGCACGCCGCGCGGCATGTTCTTGGCGCCGGCGATCCTGCCTTCATTGTCGAGTTCTGCGGCTTCGCGGATATCGACGAGCACCACATTGTCGTCGCCGGCAAGTTTCGCGGCCTCTTGTGGCGAGATCGCCTCCACCTCCGCATTCGCTTCGGCAAGCAGCGCCTTGTAGCCCTTTTTCACAGGCCTCTCCTCCGGTCTTTCGAGCCGGCGGATTGAAGCAGAGCGGGCAGGGCGTGTCACGCCCGGTATTGTTGGGTCAACGACCCCCAGGCGGCCATGGCGCCATTGGCGACATCGAGCAGCGCTTCGTGACTGGCGCCGTCACGCGCCTGGATCGACATGCCGTGCTGCACGGTAGCATAGAAGGTTGCGACAGCCTGGCAGTCGAAATTTTTAGGCAATTCGCCTTCCGCCACGCCGCGTTCGAACCGCCGCTTGAGAGCGGCGAGATTTTCGGCCCGGCGGCGCCTCAAGTCGGTGCAGACGGCCTTGCTGGAATTGTCGGGGTGCAGCGCGCCAAGAGCGATCAGGCAGCCTTGCGGCTTGCCATCCTGTGAATAGGCTTTGGCAGTGGCGCGCAGGAAGCCGTCGATTGCTTCGCGTGTGGTCGCAGCGGTCTCCAGCACCGTCCAGATGCCGGTCCCCTCGACCTGGGTATAAAGCTCGGTCGCTTCGAGGAACAAGGCCTCCTTGCTGCCGAAGGCGGCGTAGAGGCTGGGCGAATTGATGCCCATCGCGGCGGTCAGGTCCGCCAGCGATGCCCCGTCGTAGCCGTTGACCCAGAAAATCTCCATGGCCCGCTGCAAGGCAACGCTGCGGTCGAAGGAGCGGGGCCGGCCGCGTTCGCTCATCGAAATCCTTTCTGTGTTGGTTGATACATTAATTTGCTTGACGCCCTTGCACAAGGCTGACAGGTGATTATGTATCGGCCGTTACAGAAACAGGAGATACCTCATGACTTCCCCTTTGAGCGGCAAGGTCGCACTGGTCACCGGCGGCAGCCGCGGCATCGGTGCGGCGATCGCCCGCAAGCTTGCCGCCGACGGCGCCAGCGTTGCGCTGACCTATGTGAATTCTCCCGACAAGGCCAAGCAGGTCGTCGCCGAGATCGAGGATGCCGGCGGTCGGGCGATCGCCATTCAGGCAGACAACCGCGATGCGGCGGCGATCGAGAATTCCGTCGCAGAAACAGTGGCATCACTTGGCCGGCTCGACATTTTGGTCAACAGCGCCGGCATCTGGCGGGCCGAATCGGTGGAAACGCTGACGCTTGCCGACTTCGACAAAGTCATGGAGGTTAACTTACGGGCGCCGTTCGTCGCCTCGAAAGCTGCCGCGGCCCACATGGGCGAGGGCGGTCGCATCATCTCGATTGCGAGCAACCTCGCCGAACGCGTCACCGATCTGGGTCTTGCGGCCTATTCCACCAGCAAGGCGGCCTTGGTCGGCCTGACCAAGGCTTTGGCGCGTGATCTCGGCGCGCGCGGCATCACCGCCAATGTGGTGAACCCCGGCTCGACCGACACGGACATGAACCCCGCCGATGGCCCCTATGCCGAGGGGCAGCGCCAGAAGATGGCCACGCCGCGTTTCGGCAAGGCCGAGGAAATCGCTGGCCTGGTCGCCTGGCTGGCTGGTCCGGAATCGCGTTTCGTCACCGGCGCCGCGTTCACCATCGACGGCGGCGCCAACGCCTGAATTGCCTGCCCGCACCCTTTCCCGTTCTTAGCGGGAGAGGGTGGGTTGGCGACCGTTCAAAGCGTTCAAGAACTTTAGCGGATCACCACGACCTTGGTTCCGATGCTCACCTGCTCGTAGAGGTGCTTGACGTCGTCATTGGCCATGCGGATGCAGCCGGACGACATCGCCTGTCCGATCGTCCAGGGCTGGTTGGTGCCGTGGATGCGATAAATGGTCGATCCGATGTACATGGCGCGCGCGCCGAGGGGATTGTCGGGACCACCCGGCATGTAGGCCGGCAGGATGCGGCCCTTTTTTGCCTCGCGCCGAATCATGACTTTCGGTGGCGTCCAGCCCGGCCATTTGGCCTTGCGGCTCACGCTGTTGGTGCCTGACCAGGTGAAGCCGTCGCGGCCGACGCCGACGCCGTATTTGATCGCCCGGCCGTCGCCCAGCGTATAGTAGAGCCGCCGCTCCGTGGTGTTGATGATTATCGTGTTGGCGATCTCGTCGCCGCCGTAACGAACGACCTGGCGCGGTATCGGCGATTTGTCAGAGCGGCGATTCTGGAGAGCTGCCAGGTTCTTCGTCACCGCAGGCGCCGCATCCGCGCCGCGCGCATGGGATGCTCCAACCGATCCGAGGCCCGCCACCGAGAAAGAAACCGCCACCAGAAATGCTTTCATCATGCGCGAGAATCCCCTGTTTCTCCGGCACATAAGGCCTTTCCCCTACGAAATGGTCAACCTTTGTTGCAGTCGGTAACACAATGGTGATGCGGAAGGACATCCTGCCTTGTTGCGCGCCTGCCAATGGATGGTTGGTGCAACAATTCGGCCCAGGCGGCGTTCAATTGTCTCTGGAAGTCCATGAGGAGCAGGGATGATGACCAACAACCAGAAGCAGCACCCGGATCCCGATGGCGACAGCGGCCTGCAGAGCCGGGAACACGATTCTCGGGACGCTCCGCGTCGCCAGCGGGGTGAGGGCGGGCAAAGCGATGAAAGCCGCCAGCAGGCCGACAAGAAGGATCCAGTTCGCCGGCAGGGCGGCTGGAGCCGCGACGAGGACGGCATGTCGCATGAACCCGGGCGCAAGCCGCCGGCCGAGCGCGACCGCGATTATGACCCGGATGGCGACCGCACCGGCCGCCGTTAGAGCAGTTCCGGTTCTTTCAGAACCGGGTAGCTAGCTCTAACTATTTGTTTTGCCGCATTTATACGGACGCCAAATGATTCCATTTGGCTGCAAAATGCTCTAGGAGCCCAGCGTCCAGCGGTAGGAGGCTTCGACTGCCCGGCTGGCGGTCTCCCAATGCGGCGGCCGTGCTCCTTCCCAAGCGTGAACCGTTTCATTGCCGGCCATTTCTGTAAATTTATAAAGACTTAACGAAATGGGTATGAATCATTATAGTTCTTCCCCACATCCGCCGCTCCGGAAACGGACGCAACCAGTGGGGGCAATGCCGGGCGATCGGCGAAAAACGGGGAGACCGGCCCGGCTGGCCGGCGGTGTGATGATGAAGCATTCTGGCAAGACCGTTTCTTTTGTGCTTGCCGTAGCCACCGCGCTCTCCTTCAGTGCTCCTCCCGCGCAGGCGCAGGGCCTGTTCGAAGCACTGTTTGGCGGTGGCTTCAAGAACAGGCCGGTCGAACGCAGGGAATTTCAATCGAGGCCGAAGCGGTCGAAGCAGCAGCGCGCCGCCGCGCCCAAGATCAGCGGCCCGTCCTATTACACCTACAAGGCCGATGCCCTCGTGCGCGCCGATTTCGCGGCCCTTGGCGCGGTCGCGCAGCCGGCGGCTTTCGAGCCGGCGCTCACTGGCGCCACCTTCCGCGAATCGCTCGCCGGCCTGCAAGGCTTCGATCTGAAGGCCGAAAAGGGTGTCGCCAGGACGCTTTCCGAATATTACGCGGCCAATCCCGATTTCATCTGGGTGTCCGGACTTTCGGCCAATGGCCGCGCCCAGGAGGCGGTGCGGGTGCTCGGCGAAGCCGGCAGCTACGGCCTCGACCCCGCCGAATACAGCGTTGTCGTTCCCGCCGCGTCATATTCGATGGATAACACCCAGGCGCGGCTCGTCGAATTGATCCGCTTCGAGATGACGCTGTCGGCGCGCGTGCTGCGTTATGTCAGCGACGCGCAGAACGGCCGCGTCGATCCCAACCGGCTCTCCGGCTATCACGATCTGCCGCTGAAGCCGCTCGACATGGTCGCTGCGCTGAAGACACTCGCCCGCACCCAGGAGGTGCGTACCTATCTCGAATCCCGCCATCCCCAGGCCCCCGAATACCAGGCGCTGCGGGTCGAGCTGGAATCGCTCGAGGCCAGCGCCGAAAACGACATCATCGTCGATCCGAAACTTCTGCTGAAGCCCGGCGAGATCAATGTCGAACTGCCGAAAATCCTGCAGCTCATCGCCCGTGATCTCGGCGACCAGCCTGCTGGCGAGCACGGCGAGTTGCTGACACGTTACGCCAACAGCGAACTTTACATGCCGGAGCTGGTTCCGGTCATCAAGGCGGCGCAGGAGAAGGCTGGCCTGAAGGGCGACGGCGTCATCGGCCCGCGCACCGTCCAGGCGATCGCCGGCAATTCGAAGGCCGAACGGCTGCAGAAGGTCAAGATTGCGCTGGAGCAGTTACGCTGGCTGCCGGTCGAACTCGGCGGCACCCGCGTGTTCATCAACCAGCCGGCCTACACCGCCTCCTATGTCGAGAACGGCGTCGAAAAGCTGAACATGCGCACGGTCATCGGCAAGCCGTCCAACCAGACCAGCTTCTTCTACGACGAGATCGAGCAGGTGGATTACAATCCCTACTGGGGCGTCCCGCAGTCGATCATCGTCAACGAGATGCTGCCGCGCTTGCGCCGCGATCCTGGCTATCTCGATCGCGCCGGCTACGAGGTCTCCGATTCGAGGGGCCGGCGCATTCCGTCCTCGGCGGTCAATTGGGGCGCCTATGGCTCGAAAGTGCCGTTCTCGGTGCGCCAGGCGCCGAGCGAGGCAAATGCGCTGGGCGAACTGAAGATCCTCTTTCCCAACAAGCACGCGATCTACATGCACGACACGCCGCAGAAAGAGTTGTTCGATCGTGAATCGCGCGCGTTCAGCCATGGCTGTGTGCGCCTGCAGCAGCCACGCGAGATGGCCGCCGCCGTACTCGGCACCTCGGTCGACCATATCGCCGAAAAGCTGAAGCAGGGCCATTCGACCGAGAAAGTGACGCGGAAGATACCGGTCTATGTCGCCTATTTCACCGCCTGGCCAAACGCCTCCGGCAAGGTCGAATATTTCGCCGACGTCTATGACCGCGATGCGCGGCTGGTGCAGGCCTTGGAGAAGACGGATGCCTTGCGTTTGTCCGTCGCGCCGACGGCCGACAAAGCGCCCGCACTCGATCCCGCGCCGGTCTCGGGCACCCAGCGGCCGATGGACATGGAAATGCCGACCGGCGAAGAGCCGCTGGACGACGCCCGCGTCGGCATCGACGCCGCCGTTCCCACCGAAGCGATCAATTGAGCAGTCGTTCCACGCGGTGCGATTCCGCATCGGACAAGGCTCGCGCTATTTTATATTGACCTACATTATGAATAGACATAGTGCATCCAATGCACTTTTTTGTAGACATCGTGCACGCTGTGCACTATTATCATTCGAGGTAGAGAACGCAGCGTGCCGACGATCGTCCAACTCGGGAACCTGAAAATCCAGCTTTATGCGGACGATCACAACCCGCCGCACTTCCACGTCGTCACGCCGGATCACGATGCGCAGGTCAGCATCAGTGACCTTTCCATCCTGCGCGGTTCATTGCGTCGGTCGGACTACGAGCAGGCGGTGGCCTGGGCACGCGAGCACATGAAGGAGATCAGCGATGAATGGAACCGCCTCAACCACCGATGATGTGATCAGTGTCGGTCAGCCGTTGCCGCGCATGGCCGCCGTGCAGGTAAGCGATGGTCGCCGCGTGCACGTGACATGGCGCAATGGTCGTTCTGTGCTTGTCGATCTCGCCCCGGTGTTTCTCAGCCATCGGCATTTCATTCCACTGCGCAACAATGACGAATTATTCCAGACAGTGCGCGTTAACGACGACGGGGTGGCGCTCGAATGGGATGGCGGCATCGAACTCACCGCCGAATGGATTGAACGGTTGCCGGTGGCCGGCATGGACAACGCCGAATTTCGGCAGGTTATGTCGGCGCTCGACCTGACGCTCGACGGTATGGCCGCCCAGCTTGAAGTGTCGAGGCGGCTGGTCGCTCAGTTTCGTGGCTCCAAGCCGATTCCGAACTACATTGCGCTTGCTGTCCGCTATCTCGCCGAACACGGCAGCGCGCCCGCCGCGCCCGAACCCAACAACAACTACACCGAAGCGCGCCTTAGCGCGTGACTGACGCGGCCGGCCAGGCGATCACGTCGTGTCCAGCCAGCCCGACGGCACGGAACCGCGTGATGAGGGTACTTTTCGTGAGGGGGACGAATTGAACTGCCAGCGTCCTTGACTTCGATGCCCGGCGTCCCCTATATCGCCGCCTGTTCCGGGTCATCGGCTTCGGACGGGCGATTAGCTCAGCGGGAGAGCACACCCTTCACACGGGTGGGGTCGCAGGTTCAATCCCTGCATCGCCCACCATTCTCAATGCAAACCGTCGCTCACGGCCGATAGCGCGTCGATAAAGCGATTGCCGGCGTCAAGGCGGCATTTGAAAGTCTTGACCCCGTTACCCCTATCGACAGTGACGTCGATTGTCGTCGAGCCATCCGCTGCGACGACGGGCCCGTGCGCCACAACGTTCTGCGGCTCCGCGTCATACATGTTCGCAACCTGGTCCTGGCAGAACGCGGCCTGTTTGCTGGGGGGGATTGGACTGGTCCCTGCCGCCATCACTTTCGGAGCTTCGAACGACGCGGTCGGCACAGTCGTTACGGGCGTCCCAGTCGTGTCGCTCGTGGCACTGCAGCCAGCAAGCGCCAGAACCGCAAACGTAAGGCCTATGGCCCTCATCACAATGGCGTCTCCCTATTTGCCCGCCGTGCGACGATAAATACAAACATCTCGCCGATAAAGTCGAGCCGCGTCTCCCGGTCCTTAACAAGGCATCGATCGCGTTCGACGTGCCCTTGCAAATTGCAGCGATGCCGTCGTGTGCGAATTCCTTTCCGGCACCGCCTGCGCTAAACCTCTCGGGACCGTCGACCGGGGAAACGGCAAGGCCTGCTGCATGAAAAAACGCCAGTTCAGGATGTTTCGTTGCACGGTCGCCGGGGTGGAAGCGGTGGAGGCCGAGACGCGCCATGTTTTTGCCCGTCACACGCACGACCAGTTCGGCATCGGCGTCATCCATCGCGGCGCACAGAAGTCTCTGAGCGGCCGTGGCATGGTGGAGGCCGGCCCCGGTGACGTCATCACGGTCAATCCGGGTGAAGTGCATGACGGTGCGCCGATCGGCGATTCCGGCCGTGCCTGGAAAATGCTCTACTTCGATCCCGTGTTGGTCGCAGAGGCAGCCTCCGACATCCGCCAGGGGCGCATGGGCACAGCCGAATTCTCGTTTCCGGTCATCCATGATGCCGATGTCGCCCTGCGCTTCAGGAAATTGTTCGCCACGCTCACTGCTGGCGACAACACTTTCAGCTGCGACGAAGAACTGCTGATGCTGCTGGCGGCGGTGATAGGGAAGGTTGGCAGCACCGACCGGTTGATGCCACCGGCGGTCTCTCGCGCCAAAAGCCGGATCGACGACGATCCCGCAGCGCCCGTCGCTCTGGCTGATCTGGCAAGGGAAAGCGGCACGAGCCGGTTTCAGCTGCTGCGGGCCTTCGCCCGGGTCACCGGCCTGACGCCGCATGCCTATCTCGTGCAGCGGCGGGTCGACACGGCCCGCCGCTTGATCGCCTCAGGCACGCCGCTTGCACTGGCCGCGGCCGGCAGCGGCTTCGCCGACCAGAGCCACATGACGCGCGTCTTCATCAGCAAATATGGCGTCTCGCCCGGCGTCTACGCCGCCGCGATGAACTGAATTTTCGCCATCGCCTGCAATTCCGTTCAAGACCATCTCCGCCAGTTCGGCTTTTCTGACTGTCTCAGTGACGAGGACTGTCAGGGAAAATGCAGGAACGGACCAAAGGTTATCTCTATCTGGCATCGGCCATGGTGCTGGTTGGCAGCACGGTCATCGCCTCGAAGCTGATCGCTGCCGGCCTGCCGCCCTTCACCGCGACAGCGCTGCGGTTTGCGGTGGCGCTGCCGTTTTTCGCCGTGCTGATGAAACTCACCGGCGCCACTTTGCCGAGGCCCGGCCGACGGGACTGGCTGCTGCTCGTTCTGCAAGCCGGCGCCGGCAGCGTCGGCTACACCACGCTGCTGATTTCGGGACTGAAACTGACCTCGGCCGCCAATGCGGGCGTCATTATCGGCACGCTGCCGGTCGTCTCGGCGGCCATCGCAATCCTGCTGCTCGGCGAAAGGCCGCACCGGTTCCTGCTGATGGCGATCGGCCTCGCCGGCGCCGGCGTGTTGTCGATCACCCTCGGCGCGGGCGGCGGCAGCCATTCGCCTGCCGGTGATGCCCTGATCCTTGCTGCGGTCGTCTGCGAAGGTCTGTTCATCCTGCTCAACAAGCGCTTGCGCACCGATATCCCGCCGCTCGCCCTGTCGGCCTTGATGACGGGTATCGGGCTTACCGTCGCCATTGTCCCGGCGCTTCTCGAAACGCCGTGGAGGGATGCCATCGGCGGCGACGCGCTGTCTGCCGTTCTCTACTATGCGTTGATCCCGACCGTCGGCGGTTTTCTGCTCTGGTATGCCGGCTCGGCGCGGGTCAGCGGCGCCGAAGCCTCGCTGTTCACCGCGCTCGCGCCGGTTTCGGCGGTGCTGTTTGCCGCCACCTTGCTCGGGGAGTCGGTCGGCGCGAATCAAATGGTCGGCATTGGCTGCGTGCTGGTCGCCGTTCTCAGTCTCGGCTTGACAGCAAAGCCGGATGCCCGGCTCCCTGCGGCGCCTTCCCGCAAAACCGCCGCTTCCAAAGAGGTGGGATGATGTTCTTTTGCCATTCGACGGAATTGCGGGACGATTTTCCCGAACTTGCCGCCGGCGTACTGTTTGCAGTGGGCATCACCGATAGCGCGTCTGTCGACGCGCCCATCGCGGACCTAAACACGGTCGCCGGCGCGCGCCTCGCCAAAGGACCGGAAGGTGAGATGCCCGAGATTCAGGCTTGGCGCCGCGCCTTCTCGCGGATGGGGCTGAAGCCGACCCAATACCGCTGTGCCTCCGAGGCGCTGCTGCGTCGGTTTCGCCAGGAAAACGCGTTGCCGCGACTGCATCCGCTGGTCGATCTCTGCAACGCGGTGTCGATGGCATTTGCCATTCCCGTCGCCGTTTTCGACGTGGCGGGGATTACTGGCAATCTCGAAGTCCGCCATGCGACCGGCAAAGAAACCTATCTGACCTTTTCCGGGCAGACCGAACATCCCGAAGCGCGCGAGGTGATTTTCGCCGACGATGCCGGGCAGGCCCATGCGCGCCGCTGGACGAACCGTCAGAGTGGCCTTTCGGCGGTCCGCGACGAGACGAAGGGCGTACTGATCGTTGCCGAGGCGATGCACGCTTCGGCGCCCGCGGATATCCGAAAACTGGTGGAGACGCTCGCCGGCCATCTCGGCGCCATCTGGCCGGTCACGCCGAAAGCCGCGATCCTTGACCGCGCTTCTCCACGCTTCGAGTTCTGAAGGGGCGTCGCTCAGCCTACCGGCTGAGGCTGATCCGGCTTGGCCGCAAAAACCCCGGCGTCGCTCTTCTCCACGCTATCGGCAGCCATGGCGGCGCCATTAGCGGCAACGGCCTTTTTTCGCGACCTTGCAAAGGGATACAAAAGCTGCCTGAAGTAACCGCTCGGCACCGGATCGTCGGTTCCATAGCGGGTCGGCACCTCGTTTCCCGGCATGTGCATCGTGCCGAAAAGCATGTCGAGGAGCGACAACTGCCCGGCAAAATTCTTGTCGAATGCTTCCGGATGGTTGGCGTGGTGCCAATGATGGAATTGGGGAGAGGCGATCAGCCAGCGCAGCGGCCCGAAGCCGATCTTGATGTTGGAATGTATGAACAGCGACTGCCAGTGGTACAGGAAGAAATATGCCGCGATCGGCGCCGCTGAAAATCCCAGCGCAAACACCGGCAGCAGCGACGCGCCCTTGGTCAAAATCTGGTCCACCGGGTGGACGCGGTGCGCCGCCAGCCAGTCGAGATCCTCGATGCTGTGATGAACCGCGTGGAATTTCCACAGGTAGGGGATTTTGTGGAAGAGCCGATGCACCGAATAGAAGCCGATGTCGGCCAGCACGATCAGCGCCGGCAACTGCACCCAGAAGGGCAAGCCTCCCACCCAGTTCTGAAAATCCGCCGGCACCAGCCACATGCCCGCCACGACGATTGCCCCGACGGTGGTGCTCAAAGCGAGTTTGATCAGCAGGCCGTTGAGGAAGAAATAAACCAGGTCATCCTGCCAGCGCGGCCGGAACAGCTTCTGCTCGTGATGCATCGCAAACAGCCGCTCCAGCGGCACGAAAACCACGATGGCGAGCAGAAGGCCCTTGAGGTTGAGGAGGTCCATCTTCTCCTCCCGTCAGGCGGTGCCGCGCAGCAGCGGCCGGAAGAGCTGCGGGATGACCCGCGGCGTTGTCGCCGCATAAGCCTCGTATTCGGGGAATGCAGCTCTCAGCACGCGCTCTTCATTGTGCATCCGGCGCAACTGGAGGCACCAGTGGACGATGCCGATGGCGAGGCCGGGCAAGGTGAAATCGAGGAGGACAACGCCGATGATCGCCAGTTCCTCGGTCAGGTAGAGCGGATGCCGTACGACCGCGTAAGGCCCGGACGTCACCAGCCGCCTGGCTTCCGCCATGATGCTGAACGAGCGGCCGAGCCAGAACAGCACATAGGTCGAAAGAGCAAAGCCGCCCATTACCAGCGCGAGTCCAAGTGCGGCTACGGCAGGCGGCGGTGTCGAGCTTGAGGTAAACGACAGAAGGCCGAGCAGGAAGGTGCCCGCGAGCGCCGTGATGCGGGGTTCGATCCCGTCAGCCGACTGGATCGGCTTCAGCCGGAAAAACGTCGTGACGACGACCAGCAGGAGAAACAGCAGCACGGCTATCTGGGAAAGCAGCCACAACGCCTTGTGGTCGATTGCCAGCGTCGACCAGTTGGCGATGCCGGCATAGATGGTGCTGACCCTTATCGAGGCCGCCCAGCTGAAATATGCGACAATGCCGGCCCTGCCGAGAAAATCGCCCGCCGCAGCCAGCCGCCACGGCAAATCTTGCTTGGTGTCCATCCGTTCAAGCCCCCGCTTAGGATGGCTTCGGTGGTAACTCGATTAGTTTAAAAAACCGTGCGTTGCGGTGTCTAAATTGGTGCGTTTTCCAGGTTGAACGGTTCAGCCGGCGGCGGCGGCGATCAGGCGCTCGGCGAGGTCGACGGTCAATTCGTCGAAATGCGAGATGATGCGCGAGGGCTCGAATTCCCTGACATGGCGGTCGGTGTAACCGAAGTCGACGGCAACCACCGGGATGCCGGCGGCCTTCGCTGTGTCGATGTCGTTGCGCGAATCGCCGATCATCAGCGCCCGCGCGGGGTCGCCACCGGCCATCCTGATTGTCTCGGTCAGATGGCGGGGATCCGGCTTGCGGAACGCGAAAGTGTCCTGGCCGCAATTGGCCGCGAAATGGCGGCTCATCCCCAGCCCGGCGATCAGCTTCTTCGAAAATCGTTCCGGCTTGTTGGTGCAGATCGCCATAAGGTAATCAGCCGCTTCGAAGCGCGCGATGGCATCCATGACACCGGGGTAGGGGCGCGACTTGCCCGGCATGTTGTCGTTATAGTGGTCGAGGAAAAGCGTATACAGCCGGTCGTGCTCGTCGCTGAACAGCGCCTTTTTCTGCGCCGCGAACGCGCGCTCGATCATCACCCGGCCGCCCTGGCCGGCATAGGTGCGGAAACCCGCAGGGTCGGCAAGTGCGACGCCGCCAGAGCCGAGGCTGTGATTCAGGCTGTCGATCAGGTCGGGCGCGGTGTCGATCAGCGTCCCGTCAAGATCGAAAACCACGATTGGTTTGTTCATTCGTGCTTCGCCTGAGTTTTCGTCCCTAGTGGCCCGATTCCAACATTCGCATCCCGCTGAAACAGGCCACGCAGGCGAATGTTGGAATCAAAGGACCACTAGCAGATACACGGTTCTAGTGGAGCTTGAATTTGACATTCGCACCGAACGTGTGATGTCAGCTGGAATACGAATGTCAAATTCGCTCCACTAGCCGGATAACCCGCGCGATTCCGATAGGCAAGCGCCTGTGGCCTTGAAACGGCCGCGAAATCCTTTGCCACCCCGTCCAAAGATGCTAGGAGCGGCCCGTCAAAGAAGGCCGGACGTCAATTCCATGGATGCAAGAGCGCTGAAGATCGAAGCCGCGCGCGCGGCACTTAGCTATGTCGAGAGCGGCATGCGGCTTGGCATCGGCACCGGCTCGACGGCGGAAGAGTTCGTGCGGCTTCTGGCCGAAAAGGTCGCGGCCGGCATGGCGGTCACCGGCGTGCCGACGTCGGAACGCACCGCAGCTTTGTGCGTGCAACTTGGCGTGCCGCTCGCCACGCTCGACGAAATGCCTGAACTCGACCTCACCATCGACGGCGCCGACGAGGTCGATGCGGAACTCACATTGATCAAGGGTGGCGGCGGCGCGCTGCTGCGCGAAAAGATCGTCGCCGCGGCCTCGGCCCGCGTGATCGTGATTGCCGACCGTTCCAAGCTGGTCGAAACGCTCGGCCGCTTCCCGCTGCCGATCGAAGTCAACAGGTTCGGGCTGAAGGCGACCGAGATTGCGATTGGCCGCGCCGCCGCGAAACTCGGCCTCGACGGCGCCCTGACATTGAGGATGACGAACGGCGAACCTTTTGTTACAGACGGCGGACATTTGATCCTCGATGCATCTTTTGGCCGCATTCCGGATACAAGAGCGCTTTCCGAGGCTCTGCACGCCATCCCCGGCGTCGTCGAGCATGGTCTTTTCCTGGAACTGGCGACCGCGGTCATTCTTGCGGGCGCCGACGGGATCAAGACTTTGCACGCGGCCCGCTAACCAGGAGTTCGATCTGCCATGACCTTTGCCAAGCGCGCGCGCCGTATCACCATTAGCCTCGCGGCCGTCGTGAGCCTGCTTTCCGGTGCGGCATTCGCCCAGGACATTTCCGATAGCCACCTGAAGGCTTGCCGCGCGGCCGTCGACGCGATCAACGCGACCGACCAGTACGATGGCATTCTGCCGACTGCCGCACAGGCGCTGAAGACGCAGCTTATCCAGAAAAATCCCGACCTTCAGGATCTGATCGTCAAGACTGTCGACGAACAGACGATCAAGATGGTGTCGCGCCGCGGCGACCTCGAGCGCGAGGCAGGCCTTGCCTATGCGCGCGTCTTCAAGGAAGAGCAGTGCTCCGAGATCGCCGCCTTCTACCAGTCCGAAACCGGACTCAAGCTTCTCTCCGACGGTCCGATCGTCACCCGCGAGCTGATCAAGGCGGCCAACATCTGGCAGAACGGCGTCGCCCGCGACCTGGCCCAGGCGGTCGGCGAGTCGCTTACCGCGACGCTTAAGAACGCCGCGCCGCTCGAACTGCCTGCCCAGGATGGCAGCCAGGCGACGCCGCCGATCGCTCCCGTCGATGGTGCCGCGCCCGGCACTGAGGCGCCGGCGCCTGCCGAAGGCACCTCCAACTGATCGATCAATTCGGCTGATTTCGGCCTCAAAAGAAAGACAAAGCCCGGTTCCGCGCCGGGCTTTTCTTTTTGGCGGCAGACCTCTACCTGTGGCAACGCAGCATGACAGTGAGGGCAGCGCCATGGCCAGTTACGACTACGATCTTTTTGTCATCGGCGGCGGCTCGGGCGGGGTACGGGCCGCGCGTGTGACGGCGGGGCTGGGCAAGCGCGTCGCCATCGCCGAGGAGTTCCGCTACGGCGGCACCTGCGTCATCCGCGGCTGCGTGCCGAAAAAGCTCTATGTCTACGCCTCGCAGTTCCCCGAACATTTCGCCGACGCAGCCGGCTATGGTTGGACTGTGCCCGAGGCAAGTTTCGACTGGCGCACCCTAGTCGCCAACAAGGAGCGCGAAATCTCGCGGCTCGAAGGTCTCTACCAGCACGGTGTCGAAAAGGCCGGCGGCGAGGCGTTTCATTCGCGCGCCGTGCTGCTCGACGCCCACACCGTTCGCATCGAGGCGGAAAACCGCACCGTCACCGCCGACCAGATCCTCATCGCCACCGGCGGCCGGCCCAATCCGCATGCCGCACTGCCGGGGCACGAGCACTGCATCTTCTCCAACGAGGCTTTCGATCTGCGGGAACTGCCCAAGGCGATCGTGATTGCCGGCGGCGGCTACATCGCGGTCGAGTTCGCCAATATCTTCCACGGCCTCGGCGTCGAGACGACGCTGGTCTATCGCGGCAAGGAAATCCTGCAGCGCTTCGACATGGATCTGCGGCGCATGCTGCATGATACCATGGCGAAGAAGGGTATCCGCATCCTTTGCCACGAACACTTCACGTCCATCGACAAGCGCCCCGACGGCCGCCTCGACGCGCATCTGTTCGGTGGCGAGGTGGTCACCGCCGACCAGGTCATGCTGGCGATCGGCCGCATTCCCAACACCGAGAACCTCGGCCTCGAAGCCGCCGGCGTCGAGCTCGGCAAGCTTGGCGAGATCGTGGTCGACAAGTTCTCGCGCACCACTGTCAAGAACATCTGGGCGATCGGCGATGTCACCAACCGGGTGCAGCTTACACCGGTGGCGATCCACGAAGCGATGTGCTTCGTTGACACGGCGTTCCGCGACAAGCCGACCAGGCCCGACCACAAGACCGTGCCGACGGCGGTCTTCTCGCAGCCTGAAATCGGCACGGTCGGCCTTTCCGAGGACGAAGCCTCGACCCGTTTCGACGACATCGAGGTTTATCGCGCGGCGTTCCGGCCCATGCGCAACACGCTTGCCGGCCGCGACGAAAAGATGCTGGTGAAACTCATCGTCGACACCGACACGCGGCTGGTGCTTGGCGCTCATGTGCTCGGTCCCGACGCTGGCGAGATGGCGCAACTGCTGGGCATTTCCCTGAAGGCCGGTCTCACCAAGGACGACTTCGACAACACCATGGCGGTGCACCCGACCGCGGCGGAAGAACTGGTCACCATGTATACGCCGAGCTACCGCGTCAGGAACGGCGCCCGCGACATCTGAGCCCGGCTGCGGATATCAGGGTTTCCGTCGTTCGCCGAGCGTAACCGGGGTTGCGTCGAGCAGCCAGCCGATGAACTGAGGCCACAGCACATCGGCAAAGCGGGAGCGAAAGAAACCGAGATGGCCGATCTGCTGCCCGCCAGCATCTTCGGGCGAGATCCAGCGCTCCTCGACCGGCGCGTTCTCGTAGCGCCGCATCAGCGCTGCAACCGCTTTCGGCGTGCCCCAGATATCGTCGGTCAGCCCGAAAGCCAGGATCGGCGTGCGCACGTTGCGGTAGCGGGCGGTCTCGGCAAACGAGGGGTCGCCAAAGAAGTAATGGCGATGCCGGCACCAGCGCGCCCAATCGCGGAAAACGCTTGCCGGGATAGGCTCGCCGAGCCCCATCCAGCGCGGCATGTCGGTAAACAGATAAGACAGCGGCACGCCGACCAGCATCATGCGCGGCCCGGCCCATCGATCGTTCAGGTCGCCGAGGTAACCCGACATCGTCGCCACCATGCCGTAGCGTTTGAAACGTCCGGAAATGCCGCAAAGCCCGAGCGCCTGGCCGCCATAGGACTGTCCGACGCCGACCATCTCGTGGCCGGGCGCAATCGCGTCGAGGGCCGCGGCCGCCGCAGGCAGGTCGCGCAGCGCCCAGTCCTTCATGCCGATGCGCTTTTCCCAGCCTTTCGGCCGCACCGAGCCGCCGGTGCCGCGGTAATCGTAGACAAGTGCTGCGCGCGCGCCGGCCTCCACCGAGGCCTTCGCGAAAGCAGCATAGAGACCGCGCGGTACGGCGGTGGCCGAGGAGATCAGCACCAGCGGCTTTCTGCCATCGCCTTCGAAAAGCGTGCCGGCGAGCGGAAAGCCGTCGGGGGTCGGGATGGCGATGTCGCGCTGCGTCACGGAAAACAGCGGTGATCCGGTGTCCCTTTTGTCGTCTGCTCCATCCCCGGATTGCCGGACAGCTTTGTTATTATGCACGGATATTCCTCCCACCCGAACTTTGATGTTACCATTTACGTTAACGTCAAAGTCAAGTGGTCTTGCTGATGGAATGCCGCCAGTTGACAGGGGAGCCCCGGCCAAGACATGCAGGGAAAACGGGCTGCCAATCATGGGCGGCCTCAGTTCCAGGATGAACCATGCCGCAATCGTCTGAAGTCGAAAGAGGCCCGTTCCGCATCGTGCTTTTTTCGGGCGGCAGCGCCTGCCGCAACATCAACATATCGCTTTGCAAGCAGCCCGTGGAACTGACCCGCATCGTTCCGGCATGGGACAGCGGCGGCAGCTCCAAGGTCATCCGCGAGGCGTTCGGCATGCTGCCGGTCGGCGACATCCGCCAGGCCCTGATGACCATGGCGCATGGCGAGGGCAGGGCTGGCGATGTGGTGAAGATCTTCAACGCCCGTCTGTCGAGCGCGCTCGGCAATGCGGAGGCCCGTTTCGAGTTCGATTATTATGCGCGCGGCGATCACCCGCTTTTGCAGCGCATGGAACCCGGTCTGCGCGGCGCTATCCTGAATTATCTCAATCTGTTCGGCCGCCACATTCCGGGCGATTTCGATTTCCGCAACGGTTCGATCGGCAATTTTATCCTGGCCGGCGCCTTCATCGCCCACCAATCCGACATCAACACCGCTGTGTTCGTGTTCCGGAAGCTCTGCTCCATCGACGGCTTTGTGTGGCCGGTCTCAGTTGGTAATGGCATTGAGCTTGGCGCCACGCTCAGGGATGGCCGCGAATTGTTCGGGCAGCATCTGGTGACCCGGCTTTCCGATGCGGATGCCGCGGTCGGCGTCGCCGACATACGGTTGTCTGCCGGCGGTTCGCCGGTCACGGCCAACGACGCGGTCATCCCGGCGATTGCCGCCGCCGATGCCATCGTCTTCGGTCCCGGCAGTTTTTACACCAGCATCCTGCCGCATCTTCTGGTCGACGGGATAGGCGAGGCCATCGCCGGCAACCGCCGCGCGCCCAAAATCTTCGTCGGCAACATTCTCGAATGCGCCGAAACCACCGGCGTTGACCTTGCCGGGCTGGTCGAAGTGTTTCTTGCCACCTGGAAGCGGAAGGTAGGCACTGTTTCGCCGCTCACGCATGTCATCGACAACCGCGAGCTTTTCCCGTTCGAAAAGACGGTCGGCAAGTTCCGTTACCTGCGGAGCGGTGGCCTCGACCGGCTGTGCAAGGCCAACGGCATCGTGCGCATCTCCAGCGATTTCGAGGATGCCTGGAACCGTGGCCAGCACGATGGCCGCACGATCGCCGCGGCCCTGGTCGAGGTGGCCGAGGCTGCCCGAGGTTAAACCTGGATTGTGGGCTCCTACATATAGAAGCTCGGATCGTCGGTGGGCATCTGCTCTGCTTCAGTGACGTGCGGAACCACCACGGCCTCAAGCGGCGCTGCAAGCGACCATTTGAGGTGCCCCGGCGACCGCTCCAGAATAGCCGAACCGCTGAGCGCCATCGGCGTTACTCGCTTCAGAACGACGCTGCCGAAACCGCGGCGTGACTCACCTGCGTCACTTTCGGGATGCGGCACCGATGTTTCGTCCCACACCAGCTGGATTTCGTTTTGGCCGGCGGCCGTGGTTGTCACCTGCCAGGTAACGACGACTTTACCGACATCGCTCGCCAGCGCGCCGTATTTCGACGAATTGGTTCCAAGCTCATGAAATGCCATGCCCAGATGCTGAACCGCATTGGGTTGCACCGTGATGAGCGGGCCTGACAGATTGATCTGCTGCTCGTGGCCGAAGGGTGCCAGATGTTCCTGGATCAGTTCGAACAGGCTCGCCCCGGACCAGTCCGACGTCACCAGCAGGTCGTGCGAACGCGAAAGCGCCATGATCCGGTCGCGGACCCGTTCTTCGAATTCCTGCGGGTCCGCGGAGCGTTTGCTGGTTTCCCGGATGATCGAAAGGATCACCGCGAACTGGTTCTTCACGCGGTGGTTGACCTCCCGCATGAGCAATTTGATCCGGCGCTCGCTTTCCTTCGCCTCGGTGATGTCCCTGGCGATCTTGGATGCGCCAACGATCTCGCCATCGCTGTTTCTGATGGGCGAGACCGTCAGCGACACCGAAATCAGCGTGCCGTCCTTGCGGCGGCGGATTGTCTCGTAGCTGGCGACCCGTTCGCCGTTGCGCACTCTTTCGATGATCTCGGTTTCTTCGCCGCGCAGATGGTCCGGAATAAGCAACAGGATCGAACGTCCGATCACCTCATCCGCGGAATAGCCGAACAGGCGCTCCGCTGCCTTGTTCCAACTGGTGATGATGCTGTTGAGGTTCTTGCTGATTATCGCGTCGAACGAAGAGTCGACGATCGCGGCGAGCCGGGCGTCGGCGTCCGCTACCTTCGTCTCCCGAATGTTGACGACTTTGGCCATGGTTCGGCGCCTTTGCGGGGCTTGAGTTCAATGTTGCTTATTAAATATGGAGCGATGCCTCCGCGGCAATACCGGAAAAGATCGCGTCCAACGGTCAGCAAGCGTACCCATTGGAAATGCGAACTCTCCGGGCAGGGGCCGATGCAACCACCCCGGGCGACAGGAGGAACGAAGGGACGAACACGGCATCGCCTCCTGTCCAAAAGCGGTCTAGAATAGCTCTGCGGCTTCGTGTAATGAGCCGCCATCCCTATATGAGGGCGCAAACGCGGGCGATTGTTGCCTGCTCGGACAAGCAACGTTGGGTACGACAATGACGAAATGGTCACCGAATTCCTGGAGAGCAATGCCGATCCAGCAGGTGCCGGCCTATCCGGACGCGGCCGCGCTGGCCGAGACCGAGGCTCGTCTTGCCACCTTTCCGCCGCTCGTTTTTGCAGGTGAGGCGCGCAAGCTGAAGAAGCAGCTTGCTGCCGTTGCCAATGGCGAGGCCTTCCTGCTTCAGGGCGGCGACTGCGCGGAAAGCTTCGCCGAACACGGCGCCGACAACATCCGCGACTTCTTCCGCGTCTTCCTGCAGATGTCGGTGGTGCTGACTTTCGCCGGCGCCCAGCCTGTGGTGAAGGTCGGGCGCATCGCCGGCCAGTTCGCCAAGCCGCGCTCGTCCGACAACGAGACCAAGGACGGCGTGACCCTGCCGAGCTACCGCGGCGACATCATCAACGGCACCGGCTTCGACGAGAAGTCGCGCGTGCCCGATCCGGCGCGCCAGGAAATGGCTTACCGCCAGTCGGCGGCGACCCTCAACCTTCTGCGCGCCTTCGCGCAGGGCGGTTACGCCAATCTGGAAAACGTCCACAAATGGATGCTTGGCTTCGTTTCCGACAGCCCGCAGGGCGAACGCTACGAGGCGCTGGCCAACCGCATCACCGAGACGATGGATTTCATGCGCGCCGTGGGCATCACGTCGGAGACCAATTATGCGCTGCGTGAGACCGATTTCTACACCAGCCACGAGGCGCTTCTGCTCGGCTATGAGGAGGCGTTGACGCGCGTCGATTCCACCTCGGGCGACTGGTACGCGACCTCCGGCCACATGATCTGGATCGGCGACCGCACCCGCCAGCCCGACCATGCGCATGTCGAATACTGCCGCGGCATCAAGAACCCGCTCGGCCTGAAGTGCGGCCCGTCGCTGACGCCGGACGGCTTGTTGCAACTCATCGACCTGCTCAATCCGGAAAACGAAGCTGGCCGGTTGACGCTGATCGCGCGCTTCGGCGCCGACAAGGTGGGTGAACATCTGCCGAAGCTCATCCGCGCCGTCGAAAAGGAAGGCCGCAAGGTCGTGTGGTCGTGCGACCCCATGCATGGAAACACCATCACGGCGGCCGGCTATAAGACCCGGCCGTTCGACCGCATCCTCAAGGAGGTGCAGTCCTTCTTCGACGTGCACCGTTCCGAGGGCACGCATCCCGGCGGCATCCACATCGAGATGACGGGCAACAACGTCACCGAATGCACCGGCGGCGCCCGCGCCATCACGGCCGAGGAACTGCAGGACCGCTACCACACGCATTGCGATCCGCGCCTCAACGCCGATCAGGCGATCGAACTGGCGTTCCTGACTTCCGACCTCTTGAAGAAGGGCCATGTGCGCCAGCCGCACACGCAGGCAGCCGAATAAGGCGGCCACGCCCGAGCGCGAAAAAAAAGCGCTGCCTGTCCCGGACAGGCGGCGCTTTTTCTATTGCGCGCGATGCTTGCCTTTGACGGCTAACGCTTGTGGCTGGACAGTTCGCCGAGCAGCTTGGTCATTTCGTCTTCGAGCGACAGCTCAGGCTTCGCCGGCTTCTTGGCCGCGCCGTTGTCGAGACTGACCTCCAGCTCCTCCATCAGCGCATCATCGATGTTGTCGACTGGCTGCGGCTTTGCTGCGACGGGTGTGGCGCGCGAGCCGAGATAGTGCGTGGGGGCTGCGTTGGCGGCGACCGGTATGCGCGCCGCCGGCGGAGCCGGGGTCGAGGCCGGAGCCCGCGTCTCATGCGCCGGCGGATGCGGCGCGCGTTCAGGCACTGTGCGTTCCGGCTGTGGTTGGCGCACCAGCTGCGGTGCGTGGCGATCGGGTTCGCGCTGCTGGTGCGGAGGGGCGGGCGGGATCTGCGCCACGCGTGGCTGCGGCACGTGCTGTTGCGCCACTTCGGTCGGGCGGCTGCGCTCCGCCGGGCGCGGCGCCTGTTCGTGGTCGGGGGCGTGCTGGATCGGCCGGCGCTGCTGCGGGTGCAGCCTGATGTCCTGCTCCACCACCACGTCGGTCGGGCCGCCGATCAGGATCAGATGTTCCACGTCGTCGCGGCGCACCAGGACGAGCCGCCTGTGGCTGTCGACGGCGGTGGCGTCCATCACGGCGAGCCTGGTCTTGCGGTTGCGGCCGCCGGCCACGAAGGTGCCGAATGTCAGGTTGCGGACCAGTCTGACGACCACCAGGACGATTGCCAGCACGACCAGGGCAAGCAAGGTCCAAAGCAGCGCCATGGCGTATTCGGGGCCTGCAATTCCTTCAAGCCAGTCCCGCATCGAGCCCTCCAGACAGTACGTGCAGCGCGGGCACTTTATGCTCTTGCGACGGGCGACCGCAAGTTGCCAATCGGTCATTACGCTGTTGATGTTTCAAACAGCGCCACAGCCCCGAGTTTTTCCCGCGCTTTTTCCATCGGGGCCTTTTCCCTGCCGAAAGAATATGATTCAACCGGACCCCGGCAGGGGCGCCGGGACGCCGGGAATCACAGGCAGGCAGATGGCGAGGGAAACTCGTAACGATTTTTATCCGGCGCCGATCGTCGACCAGAACACGCGTCCGGGCGTGATCACGCGCCTGATCGTCTTCATCGTGGTCTTGACCGGCTCCGCCATCGTTTTCGGCATGTTCCGCGAGCGCCTCGGCGATCCGTTCCTGCTTGGCATGCTCGGCATCCTGGCGATGATCGGCGTCGGCTATCTCTTCGCCACGGCGATCGGCTTCGTGCAGATCGCGCCGCGCTCGACCGCCGACGAATTGTCGAAGTCGTTTGTCGATTCGATGTCTCAGGGCCTCATCGTCACCGACACCAAGGGCCGCGTCGTCTACGCCAACCGCGCCTATGCGACGATGACTGGCGCCACTTCGGCTGCCGACGTCAAGACGGTCGAAGCGCTGCTTTCCGACGTGCCCGAGGCGTCGCCCGTCGTCTACCGGTTGGCTTCGGGTCTTCGCGACGGCCAGCCCGGCGACGGCGAGTTCCGCCTCCAGCAGTCGATCCGTCCGGGCTCGGATGCCGGCGCCCACTGGTACAGGGTCCGCGCCCGCACGTTCAACATTCCGAGCCAGCGCCAGCCGTTGCTGTCCTGGCAGCTCGCCGACATTTCCAGGGAGCGCGCCGAGCAGGAGCGCTTCTTTCTCGACCTGCAGAAGGCGATCGATCACCTCGACCATGCGCCGGCAGGCTTCTTCGCCGCCGATCCGGAGGGCCGCGTCACCTACATCAACGCCACGCTCGCCGAATGGCTGGGTCTTGACCTCGCGAGCTTCACGCCGGGCTCGACCAGCCTTCGCGAAATCGTCGCCGGCGACGGCATCGCGCTGATCCGCTCGGTCAAGGCCGATCCGGGTGCCACCCGCAATGCGGTCATCGATCTCGATCTGGCGACGGCAAAAGGCGAGGCGCTGCCTGTCCGTTTCATGCACCGGGTAAGCGCGAGCCGCGAAGGTCTGCCCGGCCCAAGCCGCACCATTGTCTTGAACCGAACCCAGGGAGAGGACGGCTCGGCCGACCTGCGGGCTGCGGAAGTGCGCTTCACGCGCTTCTTCAACTCGACGCCCATGGCGATTGCCGGCGTCGATGCTGATGGCCGCATCCTGCGCACCAACGCGCCATTCCTGTCGCTTTTCTCGACAGTCGTCGACCGCGACGCCGTCGACCGCCATGTCCGCCTCGACACGGTCATCCACGAGCGCGACCGTCCGTTCTTCGCCGCCGCCCTCGACAGGGCCAAGCAGCATCAGGCCGAGATCGCGCCCATCGACACCGTGCTGCCCGATAACGAGGAGCGCCATATGCGCTTCTACGTCAATGCGATCGCCGACGGCGCCGGAGCGGAGGGGGCGGAAGAGGCCGCGATCGTTTATGCCGTCGAGACGACCGAGCAGAAGGCGCTCGAGGGCCAGATGGCGCAGAGCCAGAAAATGCAGGCGGTCGGCCAACTCGCCGGCGGTATCGCGCACGACTTCAACAATGTTCTTACCGCCATCATCATGGCGTCGGATCTCTTGCTCACCAACCACCGGCCGTCGGACCCGTCATTCCCCGACATCATGAATATCAAGCAGAACGCCAACCGGGCCGCCTCGCTTGTGCGCCAGCTTCTCGCCTTCTCGCGCAAGCAGACGCTGCGGCCGGAAGTGCTCAACCTTACCGACGTGCTCGCCGATCTGCGCATGCTGCTTTCCAGGCTGGTCGGCACCGGCGTCAAGCTCAGGGTCGACCATGGCCGCGACCTGTGGCCGGTCAAGGCCGATATCGGGCAGTTCGAGCAGGTTATCGTCAATCTCATCGTCAATGCTCGCGACGCCATGCCCGACGGGGGTGAAGTCGTCATCCGCACCAAGAACGT
This sequence comes from Neomesorhizobium albiziae, assembly GCF_900114255.1. GTDB lineage: Bacteria > Pseudomonadota > Alphaproteobacteria > Rhizobiales > Rhizobiaceae > Neomesorhizobium > Neomesorhizobium albiziae. The sequence goes on from NZ_FOSL01000005.1 coordinate 213,190, forward strand.
CTCCTCTGAAGAGAGTGCTTCCTACGGTTTCAGAGAGCTCGTGCCCGGCGATTATGCGCTGGTCGAGGTCGAGGACAACGGCTCCGGCATTCCGCCGGACGTGCTGAAGAAAATCTTCGAGCCGTTCTTCACCACCAAGGAAGTCGGCAAGGGGACCGGCCTCGGCCTGTCGATGGTCTACGGCATCATAAAGCAGACCGGCGGCTTCATCTTCTGCACGTCCGAAGTCGGCTCGGGAACGGTTTTTCATATCTTCCTGCCGCGCCATGTCGTCGATGCGAAGACCCAGGAAGAGGCGAAAGCCGCCGAAGCGGTTGCTGCGGCGCCGAAGGCGCCCGACGCTGCGAAAGATCTTTCCGGTTCGGCCACCGTGTTGCTGGTCGAAGATGAGGATGCCGTGCGCATGGGAGGGATACGGGCGCTTACCTCACGCGGCTACACAGTCCATGAGGCGTCGTCCGGCGTCGAGGCGCTGGAGGTCTTCCATGAGCTCGGCGGCAAGGTCGACATCGTCGTCTCCGATGTCGTGATGCCCGAGATGGACGGCCCGACACTGCTTGGCGAGCTGCGCAAGCTGCAGCCCGACATCAAATTCGTCTTCGTCTCCGGCTATGCCGAGGACGCGTTTGCCAGGAACCTGCCTCAAGACGCGAAGTTCGGCTTCCTGCCGAAGCCGTTCTCCCTGAAGCAACTCGCAACCGTCGTGAAGGACGTGCTGGAGAGCGATTAGGAAAGTACGCTGCCGCGTTGCATCATTCCGGCACCTTCACGCTGAGCTCGATCGAAGCATACCAGGCAGCCACGTTGGAGATGTCCTCGTCCGACAAGCCTTTGGCCACGACCGACATCATTTCGTTTTCGCGTTTTCCGGTGCGGAATGCTTTCAATTGCGTCTGCAGGTAGATATCGCTCTCGCCAGCGAGATGCGGCGCCACCGGCATCTTGGCGATGCCGTCGATGCCATGGCAGACTTGACATTTTGCGCGAGCCACAGCGCGGCCTGCCTTGGCGTCCGCCGCATGGGACGGAGCCTGAGAGGCCAGTATGGTTGCGGCTGCAGCCAGAAAAAGGCTCGGTTTTCTCATGATTTCCAATCCGACAGGAATGGCCCCGGCCGGAAATCGGCCGGAGCCCGGGAGCTTCGTGCTGGTCAGCTACCGTAGGAAATACGGTACACCGCGCCGACCAGATCGTCGGAGACGAGGATAGAGCCGTCGCGAAGTGGCGCGACATCGACAGGGCGACCGAAATATTCACCATTGGCGTCGAGCCAGCCTTCGGCGAACACTTCGCTTGCGCCGGCGCTTCCGTCCTCATTGACCGGGGTGAACATGACGCGTGCGCCGATCGGCGTCGTGCGGTTCCACGAGCCGTGCTGGGCCGAGAAAATGCCACCGCGATATTTTTCAGGGAATTGCTTGCCGGAATAAAACGTCATGCCGAGATCGGCGGCATGAGGCGCCATTTCGACAGCGGGCAAAACAGCATCCGCCGGTGGCTCCTGATCCTTGTATTCGTTGGTCCGAACCGTGCCGCCGCCGAAATAGGGGAAGCCGAAATTCTGTCCGGCGGCCGTCTGCCGGTTCAGTTCGCCGGGCGGCTGGTCGTCGCCCAGGCCATCGACCTGATTGTCGGTGAACCAGAGGTCGCCATTTTTGGGATTGAAGTCGTGGCCAACCGAATTGCGGACGCCGGTGGTAAAGACTTCGCGGCCGGAGCCGTCCTGGCCGATCCGGATGATGCCGGAAATGCCCTTTTCCTTGTAGAGGTCGAGCTTTTCAGGTGGCGGCACGTTGAACGGCTGGCCGAGCGAAATATAGAGCTTGCCGTCAGGACCGACGCGGCAGACGCGCGCCGTATGGTTGTAGCTTTCTTCGTCCACCGGGATGAGCTCGCCCTGCTTCACCACGTTGAAGGCGGCGACATCCGGTCCTTCGTAGAAGAACTCGGCCGCCGGGAATGACAGGACCCGGTTCTGCTCGGCGACATAGAGTACGCCTTCAGGCGAGAAACAGGGACCGTTCGGAACGGTGAATTCGATCGACGGCGCAAAATCCTTCACCTCGTCGGCGACACGGTCCTTGTCGCGGTCGGTAACGGCCCAGATCTTGGTCTTGCGCGTTCCGACGAATGTCACGATGCCTTGCGTGCCGACGGCCATGTGGCGGGCATCGGGCACGATCGCATAGAGGTCGATCTTGAAACCTTCCGGCAGCTTGATCTTGGCCAGCGTTGCCTTGATCGCCTCCGCCTTTTGGCCGCCCTGTTCGATGACGGTGAAATCGGTGGTTCCGGTCTTCTTGAAGGCGGAGAGTTTTTCCAGATTGGTCTGCGCATGAACGGTGGTCGCGGCGCTTGCCATCAACGCCGCCAACAGAACTGCCTTGTTTCGCATTTTTTCCTCCCGGGTGCCCCCAGGCGTGGAAGCCTAACACCACGCTTGGCGTGCCGGGAAGTTGGCTAGGGCCTGGAATCTCTCCGACGATAGTAGGAGAAGCTCATACTGGTGCGCCGGCCAACAATTGAGCCTCACCATTGGAAAACGACCAATCTTCCCGCTGCGACATGCTGATGACGACCATCACATCCTCCTTGCGCAGGCCAGGCTTTTCGGCAAGCAACTCGACCAGCCGCTTGTAGAACGCCTGCTTGGTAGCCGTCGTACGCGGCCGGCCGGCGCTGATGGCAATGACAAGGAAATCGTCTGAGCGCGGGCCGCCGAGATAATGACGGTCGAAAATCAGCCGGCCCGGCTCCAGTTCGTGGAACGCCTGGAACTTGTCGGTTGGCGGCACCTCGAAAGCATCGACCAGCGCCTGGTGGATGCTGTCGGAAACGGCCGCAATGTATTCATCCGACTTACCTTTGAGGAGTGTGACGCGTGCGAACGGCATTTTCCTGGTCCTTTGTTGATGCCCCGGTTGGGCTTGACAGAAAGACCATAGACCCACACCATAATCCTGAAAATTAGGAAGTTTTGTACATATTGTTCCAGAAAACAGGATGATTGCTGTGAGCCGGATTAATTTCGACCTTGATGTGCTGCGCAGTTTTGTCACCGGGGTCGAACTCGGCAGCTTTGCCCAGGCTGCGGATCGGCTTGGCCGGTCGACCTCGGCAGTGAGCGCCCAGTTGCGCAAGCTGGAAGAGCAGGCTGGCGCTGCCGTTTTCCGCAAGTCGGGCCGCGGCCTGGCGCTGACGGAAGCTGGCGAGACCATGCTCTCTTACGCCCGCCGGCTGATCGATCTCAACGACGAGGCGGCGGTTGCAATGCGTGGCGTCGATCTGGAAGGCTGGGTAAGACTCGGAATGCCGGAAGACTTCGGCGAAGCAGTATTGCCCGACATTCTCGGGCGCTTCGTTCGCGCCCATCCGAAAGTGCGTATCGAAGCGCGGGTGGCACGCAACGCCGAACTGCTGAGCCAGGCGGCCGAAAACCGGCTCGATCTGGCGCTTGTGTGGAACGATGGCAGCAACGCCACGCGCGGCGACGCGGTCTCGGACGTGCAATTGCGCTGGATCGGCCCGGCGACCGCGCATGACATCTGGCAGCCAGGACGCGGCGAGCCGTTGCCGCTGGTGGTTTTCGAAGCGCCTTGCATCGTACGCTCGGCGGCGACGGCAGTGCTCGACCGGGCCGGCATTCCATGGCGCGTCGTTTTCACCAGCCCCAGTCTTGGCGGTCTTTGGGCGGCGGTTTCGGCCGGACTCGGCTATACGATCCGCACCGGCATCGGCCTTCCATCGGGTGTTCGCGCCATGGGCGGGGGCGAGGCGGGATTGCCCGCACTGCCGTCGCTTTCGCTGTCACTGCACCGGACGGGCGTCGACAAAGGTTCGCCGGCTGATCGGCTGGCCGAAATCGTGTTGCAGGAGGTCAGGGCTGTCACGACAGCCATGCCGCTGGCGGCATAGCTGTCCGCGCTTCAGGCAGCCTTGCTTTTCAGCTCTGCGATCTCTGCCACGCCTGGTCGGTGGCCGCGCAGATAGAGCGCGCAGGTGGTTCGCAGCATCGAAGCAAAATTCGGTATTTCGCCATTGATCTCAATAGCTTCGTCGTAAAGCTTCGAGATGAACTTTGGCGTCGTCAGATCCTGCCCCTGGGCGATTTCGTCAAGCAGCGTCCAGAACGTCGTTTCAAGCTGGATGCTGGTCGAGTGTCCGCCGATGCGGATTGACCGGTTGACCTGCCGATAGCCCTCCGGGTCCTGCCCGGCAAATACCCTGCACATGCGAATCTCTCCCGTTCTTGTTGGTCTTGGGCGGGATTGGCCGCCTGCCGTCGTTTGCCCGGCAGTTTCCGCCGAACTGGCGGTTACGGCAATCGGACTTTCGTCCTTGGTAGGCGCCAATTTTCAGTCCGTGGTAACCGGCTGCCACCCGTTTGCCGACCAATGGCCCATAATCGGCGTCGATCGAAACGTTGCGACGAACCGGAGATTCCATTTGGCGAAAGCAATCCATTCGATGATCAGGGTTCTCGACGAGGACCGTTCAGTCAGTTTCTACAAGACCGCTTTCGGCCTCGACATCGCCGACCGGCTGGATTTCGACACGTTCACGCTCGTTTACCTGCGCAACCCCGATGCGGACTTCGAGGTCGAGCTGACGATCAACAAGGGCAGGGCGGAGCCCTATGCGCTTGGCGACGGCTATGGCCACGTCGCCTTTGCAGTTGACGATCTCGACGCCGAGCACAAGCGTTTCGAGGCGTCGGGCCTCAGCCCCCGAAAAATAGTCGAATTCAACAAGGACGGCGGGCTGCTTGCCCGCTTCTTCTTTGTTGCCGACCCCGATGGTTACCAGATCGAGGTGCTGCAGCGGCACGGCCGCTACCGATGAGGACGGCCGCCGGGAGGGCGGTCCCAGCCAGCCAATCGCGCCCGCGGGCGCCACCAGCAAGCAAGGGAGGAAAACATGGTCACACTCTACGAAGCAAAGCCCGGGCTCTCGCGCCGCGAGCTCTTGCGTCGCGGCACCGCTATTGGCGCCGGCGCACTGCTCGTCATCAGCGGCAGCGCGGTCATCAGCCCGCAACAAGCCTGGGGGCTTGAAACCACAGCGCTGAAGCCTGAAACGATGGCGACGCTCATCCAGATGGCGCGTGACGTCTATCCACACGACCAGATTCCCGACCGGTTCTACGCAATCGCGGTGAAGAGCCATGACGAACTGGCCGCCAAGGACGCCGCGCACAAGGACCTGATCGAGAAGGGCATTGCAGACCTCGACCAGAAGGCCGGCGACGGCGGTTATGCCGGCCTTGGCTGGGAAGAGGAGCGGGTGAAGCTGCTTACCCAGATCGAGGACACACCGTTCTTCCAGGCGGTGCGCGGAGGTCTCGTCGTCGGGCTCTACAACCAGAAGGAGGTCTGGCCGCTGTTCGGCTACGAGGGCGAATCCTATTCGAAGGGCGGCTACATGTCGCGCGGCTTCGACGACATCGAGTGGCTCTGAACGCCGCTCCCGGAACTTCATGGCCTTTGGGAGGAAACCATGGCTGCACAATATGATCTCAACGACGATCATGTGGTCGTCATCATCGGTTCGGGAGCCGGCGGCGGCACGCTCGGCAACGAACTCGCGCAGAAGGGCATCGACGTTGTCATTCTGGAAGCCGGCCCGCGCATCGAATACGAGGATTTCATCAACGACGAGTGGGCTTCGTTCTCCCAGCTCGCCTGGCTCGACAACCGCACCACTGGCGGCGGCTGGCGTGTTTCAAAAGACTTTCCCAACCTGCCGGCGTGGATAGTCAAGGCTGTCGGCGGCACAACCACCCATTGGGCCGGGGCCTCGCTGCGCTTCCAGGAACATGAGTTCAAGACGCTGACCCATTACGGCAAGGTCGAGGGCGCCAGCCTGCTCGACTGGCCGATCACGCTCGCCGACCTCGAACCCTATTACGACAAGGCCGAGGACAAGATGGGCGTGACCCGCACGCATGGCATCGAAGGCCTGCCCGGCAACAACAATTTCAAGGTGTTCAAGGCGGGCGCCGACAAGCTCGGCTACAAGGAATGCCACACCGGCAACATGGCCATCAACTCGGGCGAACGCGACGGCCGCATGGGTTGCCAGCAGACCGGGTTCTGTTTCCAGGGCTGCAAATGGGGCGCCAAATGGTCGACGCTCTATGCCGAGATCCCCAAGGGCGAGGCGACTGGCAAGCTGGAGGTGAGGCCGAACAGCCATGCGGTGAAGATCGAGCATGACGCCTCGGGCAAGATCACCGCCGTCGTCTATGCCGACAAGGACGGCAAGCTGCAGAGCCAGAAGGCGCGTCTTGTCTGTGTCGCGTGCAATTCGATCGAGAGTCCGCGGCTGCTTTTGAATTCGGCCTCGTCCATGTTCCCCGACGGATTGGCGAATTCTTCCGGCCAGGTCGGCAAGAACTACATGCGCCACACCACCGGTTCGGTCTACGCAATCTTCGACAAGCCGGTGCATTTCTATCGCGGCACCACCATGGCCGGCATCATCCGCGACGAGGCCAAACACGATCCGGGTCGCGGTTTCGTCGGCGGTTACGAGCTGGAAACCCTGGCGCTCGGCATTCCGTTCATGGCGGCCTTCCTCAATCCCGGCGGCTGGGGCCGCGGCTTCACCACCGCGCTCGACCACTACGACAGCATGGCCGGCATGTGGATCGTCGGCGAGGACATGCCGCAGGAACAGAACGCCGTGAAGCTCCATGCCGAACTGAAGGACAAGCATGGCATGCCGATCCCGGATGTCTGGTTCACGGACCATCCGAACGACATCGCCATGCGCAACCACGCCTACAAGCAGGGGATAGCGCTATACGATGCGGTCGGCGCGACGCGCAGCTTCCCCACGCCGCCCTATCCGTCGACCCACAATCTCGGCACCAACCGGATGAGCGAGAAGGCGGCCGACGGGGTCGTCAACAAGTTCGGGCAGACGCATGACGTCAAGAACCTGTTCATCTCCGACGGCAGCCAATTCACCACCGGCGGCGCAGAAAACCCGACGCTGACCATCGTCACGCTGGCCATCCGCCAGGCCGACTACGTCGCCAAGGAAATGGCGGCTGGTACTATCTGATACCGTCGATACAGGTCGAAGGCAGGCCGGCGCGGAACGCTTTTATGCCTTCGCGCCGGTTTCGTATGACGCGATGGCGCTGCGACGCCAGCCATGGACTTCCCGCGAGAAGCTTCTAATCATGTCGGTATCTGACGTTTCGCCGGGATGAAGAAATGCTGCGCATCGAGCAGTTCAAGATCGACGACATCTACGTCCCGGCAGCACGCCGCAAGACGCTGCATCCCGAAACGGTGCGCAAGCTCGCCGAGGACATTCTCGAAAACGGCCTGAAGTCGCCGATCATGGTCCGCCATGACGGTAAGCGACCTATTCTCGTCGAAGGTCTGCACCGGCTGGAGGCTTGCAAATGGCTGGGCGAAACGACAATTGCCGGCTATCTCGTTCAGGCACGCCGGCACTGATCTTGCTCAGACGGGCGGCATGTTCATGACGATCGCGCCGAGGACCGAAAGGCCGATCAGCGTGAAGTGGGTCAGTTGCATGCCTTCCTGGCGGATGTGATAAGCGAACCAGCCGCCGCCCAGAAGCATGATGAAACACATGAACGCCAGCGCTGACAGCGCCAGGTTGGCGCGCGCCACTGCTTCGCCGACATCCGCGCCTGCAAACAGGGCGCCGCCCAGCCCGAAGACGGCGTACCAGAACAACACGGCCGCAGCGCCCTCGATAAGCGTGACGAAGCTGTAGACCAGAAGATGCAGGATCGGCTTATCCGTGCGCCGGGACAGCAGGGGATGCTGGATGGCCGGCGGTTGCTCGAACATCTGCATGTTCATGAGGCGGCCGATTGCGGCGACGCCAGCCCCGAACGCCATCACATTGTTGAAGAAGCCGAGCGTCAGCCACAGCGCAAGGCCACCGGCAAGGACGAATTTGAACAGGAGGAGCGAGGCCGCGACAGTCATTGACGTCTCCATTGGATGGCTGCGGGTTTGCATCGAAGGGCAGGGATTGTCCAGATGACGATTGACGGCGATCGTTTGTGACATCGGAGTATGTGTGCACAACAATGATATCGATCTTGATATATGAGCCATTGCGCATGTAAGACTGCCTGCGGGGAGTTGAGTCACCGGTCTCGGGCGCAACAAATCAGATTCCAGGCATCGTGCAGGCTTCGGCCTCGCGCAAGCGTGCGGACTTAGAAGCAGAGGTGTTCGTACAGGTTCCAGCGGTTTGGTCTGATGGGGGGAGCCAATGCTGCATTACGTCGAAGACACATCCAAACGCCGCTTGACGGATCGGGCCGAAATCCTGACCGCCGTTGGCATTCTCAGGAAGCGGGGTTGTCCCACCGATGAGATGATCGGTGAGATAACCAAGGTCTTTTATGTCGACCTCGACGAGTTCAACGAAGTCTTGAAATCGGACAACGCCTTCCGTTCGATTTCCCTTTGAATTAAATTCTCGTTCGGATCGGAACGGATTTCCGACCTTTGCCGTCAATCATCGGGGCCCAGACAAGGATTTCTGGGGGTCGCGATGATTTTTCCAAGCAATGTCGTTGCAGTTCCGGCGGCCGCCGTGAGAGCGGGCGATACCGGTGTTTTCCGGTTTCGCACGGCGCGCTGCCGAGGCGAGTGCCGAGCATGCGCGCATAGTCGAGTGGGCGGCCCGTATCCGACAAGCCGATACTGCCGTCGCGTGGCTGATCGCCCGGCCGGGACTGCGCCCGCCTCAGGTTTCCTATCCGACCGCCGTTGCCGCCTATCGCGAAACCGCGGAAGTGCTGAAGGTATTGTAAGCCGGCAAACAGCCGCGCTTGCGCAAAATCTTCGGATGGCATTCGCTCTGTTGCCATCATCCCCGATTTTTTTGGTGGATTGAAACAAAAGCGTTGTCGGATTGTCACATACCGCCGATACTCCCGTCTGCGGAATTCACTCTTTCGCCAACGAAAAACGGGAGAAAACCATGAAACATCAGGTAATTGCCGCCGGTTTTGCGGCCAGCGTCGCACTTCTTTCCACGACTTCCGCCTTCGCCGTCACCGAAATTTCCTGGTGGCATGCCATGACCGGCGCCAACAATGAAGTCGTCGAAACACTTTCGAAGGAATTCAACGAGAGCCAGAGTGAATTCAAGATCACCCCGGTGTTCAAGGGAACCTATCCCGAGACGCTGAATGCCGGCATCGCTGCTTTCCGTGCCAAGCAACCGCCGACGATCATGCAGGTGTTCGATGCGGGTACCGGCGTCATGATGGCCGCGGAGGGCGCTATCAAGCCGGCTGCGGACGTGCTTTCGATGGGTGGCACGGCTTTCGACAAGAACCAGTACCTGCCGGGTATCGTGGCCTATTATTCGAAGCCCGACGGCACCATGCTTTCCTTCCCGTACAATTCGTCGTCGCCGATCCTCTACTACAACAAGGACATCTTCGCGAAGGCCGGACTGGACGTCGACAATCCTCCGAAGACCTGGAACGAGGTCTGGGAGGCGGCGAAGAAGATCAAGTCCAGCGGTGCAGCGCCTTGCGGCTTCACTTCAACCTGGCTGACCTGGATTCACACCGAAAACTTCGCTGCCTGGAACAACTACCAATGGGGCACGCAGGAAAACGGCATTGCCGGCCCGAATGTCGAGCTGAAGATCAATGCCAAGCCTTTCGTCGACCATTTCCAGGCGCTGGCCGATCTGGCCAAGGACGGCACCTTCAAATATGGCGGCCGTACGTCTGAGGCCAAGCAGATCTTCCTTGCCGGCGAATGCGGCATCTTCAGCGAATCCTCCGGTGGCCTGGGCGATATCGTCAAGTCGGGCATGAACTACGGAACCGGCATGCTGCCCTATGACACCGAGCCGCAGAACACCATTCCCGGCGGCGCGTCGCTGTGGGTGTTCGCCGGCAAGTCCGACGAGGAATACAAGGGCGTGGCTGCGTTCTTCAACTTCCTGTCGAAGACCGACATTCAGGCTCGGCTGCACCAGGTTTCCGGCTACCTGCCGGTGACGCTGGCGGCTTACGAGAAGACCAAGGCCGACGGCTTCTACGAGAAAAATCCTGCGCGCGAGATCCCGATCAAGCAGATGCTGGGCAAGGCGCCGACCGAAAACTCGAAGGGTGTGCGCCTGGCGAACCTGCCGCAGGTCCGCGACATCATGAACGAGGAGTTCGAGAAGATGCTGGCCGGCGAGCAGACCGCCCAGCAGGCGCTCGACAATGCCGTTTCGCGCGGCAATGCGGCGATCAAGGAAGCGACGAACTGAGCGCCGGCTTTACCCTCCCCCTTGTGGGAGGGTCGAGACGCCTAGCGTCTCGGGGTGGGGGTGGTCCCTTGTCGTCTATGGCGGCGCTTCACCCCCACCCCGCCTCGCAATTTCCGCTTTGCTTCAATTGCTCATCGACCCTCCCCACAAGGGGGAGGGTAAGGAACTCGGCACTTGACCCCACGCGTTGTCTTTCCCAACAAGATCCTGCCCTACCTGCTGGTTGCGCCGCAGCTGGCGATAACGCTCGTCTTTTTCTATTGGCCCGCCAGCCAGGCGCTCTATCAGTCGATGTTGAAGGAAGACCCGTTCGGGCTGAAGTCGCAGTTCGTCTGGTTCGCAAATTTCGCCAAAGTGCTGTCGGACCCGAACTACCTGAATTCGATCAGGGTGACGGCCATTTTTTCCGTTTCCACCGCCGCCGTCTCGATGATCGCTGCACTTCTGCTGGCTGTGATGGCGGACAAAGTGGTGCGCAGCAGGGGACTCTACCGCACGCTGATGATCTGGCCCTATGCCGTGGCGCCTGCGATCGCGGGCATGCTTTGGCTGTTCCTGTTCAACCCTTCGATCGGCAGCCTGGCCTATCTCCTGCGCCAGATGGGCATAGCCTGGGACCCGCTTCTCAAGGGCGACCAGGCGATGGTTCTCGTCGTCATGGCCGCCGCCTGGAAGCAGATCAGCTACAATTTCCTGTTCTTCGTCGCAGGACTGCAAGCGATCCCGAAAACGCTGATCGAGGCAGCGGCAATCGACGGTGCGCGCGAGATGAAACGTTTCTGGACAATCGTCTTCCCGCTGCTGGCGCCGACCACCTTCTTCCTTTTGGTCGTCAACACCGTCTACGCCTTCTTCGACACGTTCGGCATCATCCACGCAGTCACCGGCGGCGGACCGGGCAAATCGACCGAAACCCTGGTCTACAAGGTCTACAATGACGGCTTCGTCAATCTCATCCTGGGCGACTCGGCCGCGCAGTCGGTAATCCTGATGATCATCGTGATCGCGCTGACTGCCGTGCAGTTCCGCTATGTGGAGAGGAAGGTGCACTATGGCTGACACGGTGCAAGCAACAGCGCCCAGTCGAGGACACGACAAGCTGATGATCGGCCAGTCGGCGGTTAGCATCTACACGGCCCACGCCATCCTGATCCTCGGCATCGTCGTCGTGGCGTTTCCGATCTACTACACCTTCGTTGCATCCACCCACACGCTGCAGACCATCCTGCGGCCGCCGCTGCCGATGTTGCCGGGCGGGCATTTCATTGAAAACTATTCGGAGGCGCTGTTCGGCGGCGTCGGACGCATCGGCGGCGTCCCGGTCTCGACGCTGCTCTGGAACACCACGATCGTGGCGTTCGGCATCGCTATCGGCAAGATCGTCATCTCGATCCTGTCGGCCTATGCGATCGTCTTCTTCCGCTTCCCGTTCCGCATGTTCTTCTTCTGGCTGATCTTCATCACGCTGATGCTGCCGGTCGAGGTGCGTATCCTGCCGACCTACAAGGTGATGGTCGATCTCGGCCTGATCGATACCTATACCGGGCTGATCGTGCCGCTGATCGCTTCGGCCACCGCGACGCTGCTGTTTCGCCAGTTCTTTCTGACCATCCCGGGTGAACTGGTCGAGGCAGCAAGGGTCGACGGGGCAGGGCCATACCGCTTCTTCAAGGATATCCTGCTGCCCTTGTCGCGCACCAACATCGCCGCACTCTTCGTCATTCTCTTCATCTACGGCTGGGCGCAATATCTTTGGCCGCTGCTGGTGACCAACCGCAACGACATGAACACCATCGTCATTGCGCTGAAGAAGATGGTGTCCTTCGCCGATGCCGACACCGAATGGCATCTGGTGATGGTGACCTCGATGCTGGCCATCCTGCCGCCGATCCTGGTCGTGGTTTTCATGCAGCGCTGGTTTGTGCGCGGCCTCGTCGATACGGAGAAATGACAAGCAATGGCTGTTGTAGACCTGAAGGACGTCAAGAAAGTCTACCCCGGCGGCGTCGAGGCTGTGAAAGGCGTTTCCATAGCCATTCCCGACAAGGCGCTGTGCGTGCTGGTGGGACCGTCGGGATGCGGGAAGTCGACGCTGCTGCGCATGATCGCAGGGCTGGAGACGATCTCCGCGGGCTCCTGTGCGATTGACGGTAAGGTGGTCAACCAGATCGGCCCGACCGAGCGCGACATCGCCATGGTTTTCCAGAACTACGCGCTTTATCCGCACATGAAGGTCTACGACAACATGGCCTACGGCCTGCGCAACCGCGGCACGCCCAAGGATGAGATCGACAGGCGTGTGCAGGCGACGGCGAAAACGCTCGAGCTCTCGCATCTTCTGGAGCGGCGGCCGCGCGAACTCTCCGGCGGCCAGCGCCAGCGTGTCGCGATGGGCCGCGCCATCGTGCGCAATCCGAAAGTCTTCCTGTTCGACGAGCCGCTTTCCAACCTGGACGCCAAGTTGCGCGGCCAGATGCGGGTCGAGATCAAGAAGCTGCAGCGTGAGCTTGGCGTCACCTCCGTCTATGTCACCCACGACCAGCTGGAGGCAATGACGCTTGCCGACGTGCTGGTGGTGATGAATGGCGGACTGGTGGAACAGCTTGGCGACCCGCTCGACATCTACGAAAAGCCGGCCTCGACCTTCGTCGCCTCCTTCATCGGCGCGCCGCCGATGAACCTCCTGTCGCTGACTGACGGCGCTTTGCTTGCCGATGGCACTGCCATCACCGCAACCGCGCCGGCAGGCGCCGCTCAACTCGGTTTTCGCCCGGAAGACGCCGATGTCGCCATCGGTGCCGTGGCATCCGTCAACGGCATCTCATTGCCGGCTGTCGTGGAGGGCGTCGAGCCCGTCGGCGCCGAGAGTTTTCTCTACTGCGCGGCCGGCGGCCAGAAGATCGTCGTGCGGGTATCGGGCCGTTCGGCCGCCAATCCCGGCGATGCATTGAAAGTGGTGGCCAAGCCGGAAAAGCTGCACTGGTTCGACAGCAGCGGCAAGCGGCTGGGTTAACCCTCGCATCGCGGCGGGCTCTCCGGCCGCTCTGTGTTTCCGCAGTAAGCGCGGCCAAAGGTGGCCATGGGGCCGCCGCACAATATGGAGTGGAGATCGTGCGCGGTCTTCCTCACTTTGCCGCAATTCATGCTAATAGGACGCAGGGACAATCTTCTTGCCGCATTCGCGGCATCTTCCGACACGAGGGGAATCCATGCTGAAGAGACTAGCCGTCGCCCTGGTGGCCACCACCATGCTCGCCGCCTGCACCACTGACCCGTATACGGGCCAGCAGAAAGTATCGAACACCGCTGGCGGCGCAGCACTTGGCGCTGGCCTTGGCGCGCTCGCCGGCCTCGCGGTCGGCGGCAGCAGCAACGCCCAGCGCAACGCCGTGCTGATCGGCGCCGGCATCGGCGCGCTCACCGGCGGCGCCATCGGCGCCACCATGGACCGCAACGAGGCCGAACTGCGCGCCCAGCTCCAGGGAACCGGCGTCAGCGTCACCCGCACCGGCAACCAGATCATCCTCAACATGCCGTCGGACATCACGTTTGCCACCGACCAGGACGCGGTGAAGGCCGGCTTCTACCCGACGCTGAATTCCGTCGCGCTGGTGCTGAAGAAATTCAACCAGACCGTCGTTGACGTCTACGGCCACACCGATTCGACGGGCAGCGAGCAGCACAATTTCGACCTGTCGCAGCGCCGCGCCATTTCGGTCGCCAATTACCTCGCCGGACAGGGCGTCGACTCCCGCCGCTTCGCCGTTACCGGCTTCGGCGAGACACGACCGATCGCCGACAATGCGACGGCTGCCGGCCGTGCCCAGAACCGCCGCGTCGAGATCCAGCTTTCGCCGCTGACCTGACCGGCGTCAGCCCCGCTCCAGGGCGGCGGCGATCTTCGCCGCCAGCCGGGCATTGTTTTCGACCAGCGCGATGTTGGTCTTGAGGCTGGCGCCCTCGGTTATTTCCAGCAGCTTGCCGAGCAGGAACGGCGTCACCGCCTTGCCGGAGATGCCTTCCTTCTCGCCGGCCTTCTGGGCCGCGGCGATGTAGCCCGCCATCACCGAAGCCGGTATCTCGTCCTTCTCCGGCACTGGGTTGGCGACCAGCATGCCGCCGCCGAGACCAAGAGACGCGCGCGTCCTGAAAAATCCCGCGATCCGCTCCGCATCGTCGAGCCTGAGCGGCGCCTTGTGCGGCGACGTGCGCGACCAGAAGGCCGGCATCACGTCGGAGCCGTAGGCGACCACCGGCACGCCGCGCGTCTCCAGCACTTCCAGGGTCTTCTCGATGTCGAGGATCGCCTTGGCGCCGGCTGAAACCACGATCACCGGCGTACGCGCCAGTTCGTCGAGATCGGCGGAGATGTCGAAGCTCTTTTCGGCGCCCTTGTGCACGCCGCCGATGCCGCCGGTCGCGAAAACCTTGATGCCGGCCATGTGCGCGGCGATCATCGTTGCCGCGACCGTGGTGCCGCCAGTGCGTTTTTCCGCCACCGCGAAGCCGAGATCGGCGCGCGACAGCTTCATCGCGCCGGTCGTCTTCGCCAGCCTTTCACGCTCTTCGTCCGAAAGCCCGATCTTCAACCGGCCGTCCACCACCGCAATCGTGGCGGGCACGGCGCCGCCGTCGGTGATGATCTTTTCGACATTCATCGCCATCGCAGCGTTGTCGGGGTAGGGCATGCCGTGGGTGATGATCGTGCTTTCCAGGGCAACCACCGGTCGGCCCACGGCAAGCGCTTCGGCGACAGGCGCGTGGATATCTGTGAAGGGGCGGGCGGTTTCGGGTGTCATGTCGGTCTCCGGAAGGTCGCGCTGCTCATGCCATTTCCGTGGCGTGCGGCACAAGGGCAAGGGCGGCAGTGAATTCCCGGGCAGAAAAATCCGCCACGGCGGCCGGGCTTTCCACAGTCAGCATCGCGGCAGCCAATCCTTCCCGCAACGCTTCGCGCAGCGCAAAACCTTTCATCAGGGCGGCGATCGTCGCGCCGGCCAGCGCGTCGCCCGCACCGGTGACGTCGGCAATTCTGCGGGCGCGCGGCGGCACGATTGAAAAGATGGCCTCCCGGTCGAACCCGATCACCGCTTCGCCGCCCGCCGTGATCACGCCTTGCGCCAGCCCCTTGTCGCGCAGGCTTGCCACCATTTTGGCTGTCCCGGCTTCCCCGATGCCGGCCAGCCGCAGCGCCTCGTGCCGGTTCATGAACAGGCACGAAATATGCCCGAGCAACCCCGCCAGGCGCACCGCCTTGGCCGGCGATATGGCGATGGCAAACACCGGCTTGCCGGCTGCAACCGCCATCAGCTTGGCAAGGCCGGCTTCAGGCAGGTTTGCATCGCAAAGTATGGCATCCGCGCTCGCGGCTGCTTCGCGGACCTTCGCGCGGCCAGGCTGCTTCGCGAAGGCCAGTTCGTAGAGCCCCATGTCCGCCAGCCCGGCGATCAGGTCTCCGTCGCGGTCGAGCAGGGCGGTGTAGCTGGGGGTAGAACGGTCGAGGAAGACCACGGAAAGGTCCTCGATGCCGGCCCGGGCGATGGCGCGGGCGACATTGTCGCCGGCCGCATCGCCGCCGCGCACCGAAAGCAGCGATGCGCTGACGCCATGTTTCATCGCATTGCGCAGCGCATTGAACACCACGCCGCCGACTTCTTCGCTCAGCACGCCGGGATTGGATGTGCCGGGCACATACGCGCCCGAAACCTGGCCGCGTCGGTCGATATGGGCGCCGCCGACGGCGAAGAGGTGGTTTGAGGTCATGGGGGAGCAATCCAATGCGCGATTTCGGAACGGACAATATGGGGCGGCCTGCACACCTGCAATCGGCGGACTGCCGAATCGGCAGGCTGTTTCCTGCCGCCAACCCGGTGCTGGTTCCAATTCAGTCTATTTCCAGGGGATCGAAACAAAAATGGAACGTATCGGGATTATATAATCAAAACCGATGCTTAGAGCCTCTTGCCAAATTAGAACAAAACAGGTACATAATAAACAAGACACCGGATTGTCCGGCCTTCATTGACGACCACGGGGTGATGTATCATGGCTCAGAACTCATTGCGGCTTGTAGAGGATAATTCGGTGGACAAGACAAAGGCGCTCGACGCCGCGCTTTCGCAGATCGAACGCGCTTTCGGCAAGGGCTCGATCATGCGGCTCGGCGCTAACGAGCAGGTGGTGGAGATCGGCACGGTATCCACGGGTTCGCTCGGCCTCGACATCGCGCTTGGCGTCGGCGGCCTGCCGCGCGGCCGCATCATCGAAATCTACGGGCCGGAAAGCTCGGGCAAGACGACGATGGCGCTGCATACGGTTGCCGAAGCGCAGAAGAAGGGCGGCATCTGCGCCTTCGTCGACGCCGAACACGCGCTCGATCCCGTTTATGCCCGCAAGCTCGGGGTTGATCTGGAGAACCTGCTGATCTCGCAGCCGGACACCGGGGAACAGGCGCTGGAGATTTGCGACACGCTGGTCCGCTCCGGCGCTATCGACGTTCTGGTTGTCGATTCGGTCGCGGCGCTGACGCCGCGCGCCGAAATCGAGGGCGAGATGGGTGATTCCTTGCCGGGCCTCCAGGCCCGCCTGATGAGCCAGGCGCTGCGCAAGCTCACCGCGTCCATTTCGCGTTCCAACACGATGGTCATCTTCATCAACCAGATCCGCATGAAGATCGGCGTCATGTTCGGATCGCCGGAGACGACGACCGGCGGCAACGCGCTGAAGTTTTATGCGTCGGTGCGTCTCGACATTCGCCGCATCGGCTCGGTCAAGGACCGCGAAGAGGTGGTCGGCAACCAGACCCGCGTCAAGGTGGTCAAGAACAAGCTGGCGCCTCCCTTCAAGGTGGTCGAATTCGACATCATGTATGGCGAAGGCGTCTCGAAGACGGGCGAACTCGTCGACCTCGGGGTCAAGGCCGGCGTGGTCGAGAAGTCGGGCGCCTGGTTCTCCTACAATTCGCAGCGCCTCGGCCAGGGCCGCGAGAACGCCAAGCTGTTCCTGCGCGATAATCCCGAACTGGCGCGCGAAATCGAACTGACGCTGCGGCAGAATGCCGGACTGATCGCTGAGAAATTCCTGGAGAACGGCGGCCCGGGCGAAATCGAGGACGATGCCGCCGAGATGTAAGAGGATTCCTTCCCCTGCAATACCGACCGCCGGCTTCACGCCGGCGGTTTTGTTTTGGCGCTGCAGATTGGGTTTCCTAGGGCATGTCGCCCGAAAGTGTCCTCGGTTTCGGGAGAAACGACATGCACAAACAAGAAGCTACAACGTGACCGCCGAATCCCATTCGACGGTCACGTTGTAGTCGTCCGGTGTTTCTGGACAGGGCAGGGTGCTGACGATAAAAGGCCATGTCCATTTTCGCCCCGCTAAATAAGGCAGGGTTCTCACAAAGGCATCAGCATGAGCGGCGTCAACGAAATCCGGTCGGCATTTCTCGACTACTTCAAGAAGAACGGCCACGAGATCGTCGCCTCGAGCCCGCTGGTACCGCGCAACGATCCGACCTTGATGTTCACCAACGCCGGCATGGTGCAGTTCAAGAACGTCTTCACCGGGCTGGAGAAGCGGCCCTATTCGCGTGCCGCGACCGCGCAGAAGAGCGTGCGCGCCGGCGGCAAGCACAACGACCTCGACAATGTCGGTTATACCGCGCGCCATCTCACCTTCTTCGAGATGCTCGGCAATTTTTCCTTCGGAGACTATTTCAAGGAGCGCGCGATCGAGCTTGCCTGGAACCTGATCACCAAGGAATTCGGCCTGCCGAAGGACAAGCTGCTGGTCACCGTCTACCACACGGACGACGAGGCAGCCGGCTACTGGAAGAAGATCGCCGGCTTTTCGGACGATCGCATCATCCGCATCGCGACCTCGGACAATTTCTGGGCGATGGGCGACACCGGCCCCTGCGGCCCGTGCTCGGAAATCTTCATCGACCGAGGCGAACATATCTGGGGCGGCCCTCCGGGAACACCGGAAGAAGACGGCGACCGCTTCCTCGAATTCTGGAACCTGGTGTTCATGCAGTATGAGCAGGTGACGAAGGAGGAGCGCATCGATCTGCCGCGCCCGTCGATCGACACCGGCATGGGGCTGGAACGCATGGCGTCCATCCTGCAGGGAGTGGAGAGCGTCTTCGAAACCGATCTGTTCCGACACCTGATCGAAGTGGCGTCTTCCGCCCTCGGGCGCGGTCCCGACGCGGACAACGTCGGATCCTATCGCGTCATCGCGGATCATCTGCGCTCAGCGTCCTTCCTCGTGGCTGATGGCGTCCTGCCGTCCAATGAGGGCCGCGGCTACGTGTTGCGCCGCATCATGCGCCGCGCCATGCGCCATGGGCAGCTTCTTGGCGCCTCCGAGCCGCTGATGTGGAAGCTGGTGCCCGCGCTGGTGCGCGAGATGGGCCAGGCCTATCCCGAATTGGTGCGCGGAGAGCCGCTGATTACCGAGACGCTGAAGCTTGAGGAAACGCGCTTCCGCAAGACGCTGGCGCGCGGCCTCGGCCTGCTTTCCGAAGCCACCGACAAGCTCGGCGCTGGCGACATGCTGGACGGCGAAACGGCGTTCAAACTTTACGACACCTATGGCTTCCCGCTCGACCTGACGCAGGATGCGCTGCGCCAGCGCAACATCTCGGTCAATCTCGACGGCTTCAACGACGCCATGCAGCGGCAGAAAGCCGAGGCGCGCAAGAGCTGGGCCGGTTCCGGCGAGGCAGCCACCGAGACGGTCTGGTTCGGGATCAAGGAAAAGGTCGGCGCCACCGACTTCCTCGGTTACGAGACCGAGCAGGCCGAAGGCATGGTGCTGACCTTGGTCAAGGACGGCAAGGAGATCGCAGAGGCGAAGGCCGGCGACGAAGTGGCCGTTGTCGTCAACCAGACGCCCTTCTACGGCGAATCCGGCGGCCAGATGGGCGACACCGGAAATCTCTCCGGCGAAGGGTTTGCCATCGACATCACCGACACGCAGAAAAAGGGCGACGGTGTATTCGTGCATCTCGGCAAGGTCGCCAAGGGTACGGTAAAGCCCGGCGCGGCTGTCGAGATGAAGGTCGACCACGCCCGCCGCTCGCGGCTGCGCTCCAACCATTCGGCAACACACCTCATCCACGAGGCGCTGCGCGAGGTTCTGGGAACGCATGTCGCGCAGAAGGGTTCGCTGGTCGCGCCGGAGCGCCTGCGCTTCGACATCTCGCACAACAAGCCGGTTTCCGCCGACGAGCTCGAGCAGGTCGAAAGGATGGCCAATGAGATCGTCGTCCAGAACAGCCCGGTCACGACACGGCTGATGTCGGTCGACGATGCGATTGCGGAAGGCGCGATGGCGCTGTTCGGCGAAAAATATGGCGACGAGGTGCGCGTCGTGTCGATGGGCATGGGCCTGCATGGCGCCAGGGCCAACCGGCCCTATTCGGTTGAGTTGTGCGGCGGCACGCATGTGACGTCGACCGGCGACATCGGCCTGATCCGCATCGTCTCAGACGGCGCGGTGGCGGCGGGCGTCCGGCGTATCGAGGCGCTCACCGGTGAAGCGGCGCGCCGCCACCTCGATGAGCAGGACCGGCGTCTCAAGGCGGTTGCCGCTGCGCTGAAAGTGTCGCCGGCGGATGTCCTGACCCGTGTCGAAACGCTTGTCGACGAGCGCCGCAAGCTGGAACGTGAACTGGCCGACGCGCGCAAGAAACTTGCGCTGGGTGGCGGCGCCGCAGCCGGTGCTTCCGGCGGCGCGGCTGAAACGGTCGCCGGGGTCGGTTTCCTCGGCAGGAGCGTTTCCGGCGTGTCGCCGAAGGACCTGAAGCCGCTGGCGGACGAGGGCAAGAGCTCGCTCGGTTCAGGTGTCGTCGTGTTTGTTGGTGCGGGCGAAGACAACAAGGCAAGTGTCGTTGTTGCCGTCACCGACGACCTGACCGGCCGTTACAGCGCCGTCGATCTCGTGCGCGTGGCGTCGGCTGCCCTTGGCGGCCAGGGCGGCGGCGGCCGTCCGGATATGGCGCAGGCAGGCGGCCCCGATGCGTCGAAGGCCGACGAAGCGATCGCCGCGGTAAAGGCCGCGATGGCGGGCTGATTTTCAGCCTGCGGGTGGCTGCCAGGGCACGCAAAACGCGCGCCCTGGTCGCGACCACGCGAAATGGCGGAAGCCATCGGCATCGATGCCGGTCACTTCGGTGAAGCCGGCTGCGCGGAGCAAATTTTCGCTGGCCAGGTTGCCGTCTTCCACACCTGCGAAGAATTCGACGACATCGCTGAACAGAGGCGCTGCCAGCAAGGCGCCTATGGTCGAGGTGCCGAAGCCGCGTCGCCGTGCGCTTGGCGCAGTGATGTTTGCAAAGCTTGCCCGGCCGTCGGCGTAACGTTCGACATCGGCGAGGCCGACCGGTGTATCGCCATGCACCGCAAGCAGCACGTGGCGGTTGTCGTTTCCATCTGCGAGCTTCAACGCCGCTGCGGGCCAGCTTCGGCCGCCCAGCCAGCGGCGTGTATCCGCATCGTCGAACCAGGGCAAGACAGCCGTCAGCTCTGTCTTGCCCAATGGCCTCAATGTGATAGCCGGGTTGCTCAGGCCATCGCCTTCTTCAGGTTCTCGTCGATCTTGTCGAGGAAGCCGGTGGTCGACAGCCACGGCTGGTCGGCGCCGATCAGCAGCGCAAGGTCCTTGGTCATGTAGCCGCTCTCCACCGTCTGGATGCAGACCTTCTCCAGCGTGTCGGCGAACTTTTTCAGTTCGGCGTTGTCGTCGAGCTTGGCGCGATGCGCCAGGCCGCGCGTCCAGGCGAAGATCGAGGCGATCGAGTTGGTCGAGGTTTCTTCGCCCTTCTGGTGCTGGCGATAATGGCGTGTCACCGTGCCGTGGGCCGCCTCCGCCTCGACGGTCTGGCCGTCCGGCGTCATCAGCACCGAGGTCATCAGGCCGAGCGAGCCGAAGCCCTGGGCGACCGTATCGGACTGGACGTCGCCGTCGTAGTTCTTGCAGGCCCAGACATAACCGCCCGACCACTTCAGGCTGGAAGCGACCATGTCGTCGATCAGGCGATGCTCGTACCAGATCTTCTTTTCCTTGAACGCCGCCTCGAACTCCTTCTCGTAGACTTCCTGGAAGATGTCCTTGAAGCGGCCGTCATAGGCCTTGAGGATGGTGTTCTTGGTCGACAGGTAGACGGGGTAGCCGCGCAGGATGCCGTAGTTCAGCGAGGCGCGCGCGAATTCGCGGATCGAATCGTCGAGATTGTACATGGCCATCGCGACGCCGGAGGACGGCGCGTCGAAGACGTCGTGTTCGATCGTCTTGCCGTCTTCGCCGACGAACTTGATCGTCAGCTTGCCCTTGCCGGGGAAACGGAAGTCGGTTGCCCTGTACTGGTCGCCGAAGGCATGGCGGCCGACGATGATCGGCTTGGTCCAGCCCGGCACCAGCCGCGGCACGTTCTTCATGATGATCGGCTCGCGGAAAATGGTGCCGCCCAGGATGTTGCGGATGGTGCCGTTGGGCGACTTCCACATCTTCTTCAGCGAGAACTCCTCGACGCGCTGTTCGTCCGGCGTGATCGTAGCGCATTTGACGCCGACGCCGTATTTCTTGATCGCATTGGCGGCGTCGATCGTCACCTGGTCGTCGGTCGCGTCGCGGTGCTCGATGCCGAGGTCGTAATATTTGAGGTCGATGTCGAGATAAGGGTGGATCAGCTTTTCCTTGATGAACTGCCAGATGATCCGGGTCATCTCGTCGCCGTCGAGCTCGACAACCGGATTTTTCACCTTGATCTTCGCCATAGGAAATGCCTCGTTTTCTGGGGTGCGGGACGGACTATCCCGGAAAGGTTTGCGTCAGGGGCCGCGGCCCCTATAGCACTGTGTACCGTAGAGGCAAAGCCTTGGCGGCGGCGGATTCCTCGGAGCGAAAAGATGTCTGACGGAGACTGCGAAATGCGCTTCGGTTTTCATGCCGCGGGAGGGATCGAGCTGCATTTTGCTGCCGCCGGCAACCCGGCCAAACCGCTGGTCATCTGCCTGTATGGCTTTCCCGAATACTGGGCCGCCTGGCGCGAGGTGATGAGGGCGCTGGCCCGCGATTATCATGTGGTGGCGCCGGACCTTCGCGGCTTCAACCTTTCATCGAAACCGGAGGGTATCGAGGCCTATCGCGCAAAACATCTGGTCGCGGATATCGCCGCATTGGCAGATCACCTTTCGCCCGGCCGGCCGTTCGTGCTCGCCGGCCACGATTGGGGCGCGTCGATCGCCTATGCCTATGCGTTCGCCCATCCCGAACGGCTGACGCATCTCGTCATTGCCAATGGCGTGCATCCCGTGTGTTTCCAGCGCGCCATTTTCAGGGATGCTGCGCAACGCAGCGCGAGCCAGTACATCAACCGCCTGCGCGCCCCAGACGCCGACGTGCTGATGTCTGAGGACCGTTTTCGGCGCACGCTCAGGATGATCGCCGGGTTTTCGAAGACGGATTGGATGACGCCTGAGAGCGAAGCCGGCTATCTGGAAGCGTGGGGCCGGCCGGGCGCGATGACTGCGATGCTAAACTGGTATCGCGCTTCGCCGATCGTCGTTCCGGCGCCTGGCGAGGCGGCGGGCGATTCATTCCTGCTGTCATTGCCGGATGAAGCGGTCGCCATCCGCATGCCGCATCTGGTGGTCTGGGGCGAGGCGGACGAGGCCTTGCTGCCTGTCTGTCTCGACGGCCTGGACCGCTACGCACCGGAGCTTGCGATCCGCAGGATCGCTGGCGCCGGCCACTGGATATTGCACGAAAAACCGGCCGAAGTGGCCGATGCGATCAGGCTTTTTATCACCGGGCGCTGATCATTTCTTCTTCTTTGGCGGCATCGGCCCGACATAGGTGGATGCCATGGCGATCCATTCCCTCAAGGCCTTGTCGTCCAGCGCTTCCGGTCCGACAAGCACAAAACCCTTCATGTCGCGGCCAGTGAAGTTCATGCGCGCCGCGCCGGGCTTGGTCAGTGCGGCCGCTTCCTGCTCGTCGCCGACCCGCGCCAGCAGCTTGCCGTCTTTCATCGTGCCGACAAGCATGTTGCCGTTGAGCATGAAGCAGATGCCGCCGAACATGCGGATTTCGCCGATGTTGGGATCGTCGCCTATTTCGGCTCGAATGCGGTCGGGCAGGTCGTCGGTCATATCAGCTTCTTTGCCAAAGCTTCATTTTCCCGGTGGAATATGTCAGGGACGCGCAACAGTCGCAATCGAAGCAAACTCCATGACAGGCAAGACACCAGGCAAGATACGAATGACTGAGGGACCGGTCATCATTCTTGTCGAACCTCAACTCGGCGAAAACATCGGCATGGTGGCGCGCGCCATGGCGAATTTCGGCCTTTCGCAATTGCGTCTGGTCAACCCACGCGACGGCTGGCCGAGCGACAAGGCGCGCGCCGCTGCCAGCAAGGCCGATCACGTCATCGACGGCGTCGTGGTGTTCGACACGCTGGAGGGGGCGATTGCCGATCTCGGTTTCATCTTCGCCACGACCGCGCGCGAGCGCGACGGCTTCAAGGCAGTGCGCAGCCCCGTCACTGCGGCAAGGATGCTAAGGGCGCGCCAGGCCTCGGGGCAGGCGACCGGCATCCTGTTCGGCCGCGAACGCTTCGGCCTCAGCAACGAAGAGGTGGGGTTGGCCGACGAGATCGTAACTTTTCCGGTCGATCCATCCTTTGCTTCGCTCAACATCGCGCAAGCGGTGCTGTTGATGTCTTACGAGTGGCTGAAGTCGGGGCTGCAAAGCGAGACCGATACGGTCTTTTCCGGGCCTGAAATAACGCCGGCGCCAAAGGAGCAACTGATTGGCCTGCTGTCGCATCTCGAAGATGCGCTGGAGGCGCGTGGTTATTTCCGCCCGACTTCGAAAAAGCCCAAAATGGTCGACAATCTTCGCGCCGTGCTGACCCGCGCCGGCTTTGCCACCGCGGAAATAAAATTGTTGCGGGGGGTGGTGGCATCCTTGGATTATTTTTCGCCGAAACAGCCGCGCGGCTCGGGCTATCCCGAACGCAAGGCCAAAGCGGACAAAGCGGCGCGAACCGGCAAAGCCGAGACAGACACCGGGGAGGGCGGCCATGACTGACCGTCCGATCCTGATGTTCGATTCGGGCATCGGCGGGCTTGGCGTCCTGCGCGAGGCGCGCGTCCTGATGCCCGAACGCCGCTTCGTCTATGTCGCCGATGATGCTGCGTTTCCATACGGCGACTGGGAAGAGGATGCGCTGCGCAGCCGGCTGATCGAACTGTTCGGCCGTCTGCTGCGCGAGCACGAACCCGAAATCGCGGTCATCCCCTGCAATACGGCGTCCACGCTGGCGCTCGGCGATCTTCGCGAGGCCTATCCGCTGGTGCCGTTTGTCGGAACGGTTCCGGCCATCAAGCCAGCCGCGGAGCGCACGCGCTCCGGCCTCGTTTCGGTGCTGGCGACGCCGGGAACCGTCAAACGCCAGTATACGCGCGACCTGATCACCGACTGGGCATCCAAATGCCATGTGCGTCTTGTAGGCAGCACGCAGCTTGCCAGGCTGGCCGAGATCTACATGCGCGAGGGTTTTGTCGACGAGGAAGCGGTACGGGCCGAAATCGCGCCCTGTTTCCTGGAACAGGACAGCAAGCGCACGGATATCGTGGTCCTGGCCTGCACGCATTACCCGTTCCTGGTCAACCGCATGCGCAAGATGGCGCCCTGGCCGGTGGACTGGCTCGACCCGGCGGAAGCGATCGCGCGCCGCGCGCTTTCGCTGCTGAAGGTGGTTGCCCGGCCCGACGATGCCGCCGCCGCGGTCTTTGGCCGCGATCTTGCGATCTTCACCTCCGGCAAGCCGCATTTCGCCACGGCGCGCTTGATGCAGGGTTTCGGGCTCAGCCTGGTTTAGCCGCTGGCGGAAGCTGCGATCGGCGCACCATTGCCGAGGCCGCCAGGATGATGACGATCGTCGCGACATAGGCGGCGATCTGGATGCCTTCGGGGCGCGCGACGTAACCCACCAGTATGTGCAGCAGGAATCCAAGGGCTGTCGTCTGCGGCAGGATATCGGATGTGTTCCAGATATCGTATCCGAGCGGCGGCAGGTATCCGGCCTGCACCAGGAAGGCGGCTGCCTGCGCGGCCAGGCCGGCGGCAAGCAGGATGATGATGACGCCGGTGACGCGGAATATCTGCTTCAGCGGCACGCGCAGCAGCCCTGCATAAAACAGCCAGCCTACCAGCGAAGCGGCAATCACGCCCAGCAGGCCGGCTTGCAGCATCGTGGCGAACCCGTACTGGCCGTCGATCGCGATGCCATAGAGGAAGAGTACGGTTTCAGAACCCTCGCGCAGCACCGCGACCGCGCAGATGATCGCCAGCGCCGACAGTGGCTTGGCACCTTCCTTGACCGCCTTTCCGACCGCACGGCTTTCGCCGACGAGTTCGGCCGCATGCGCGCTCATCCAGATCTGGTGCCAGGCGAGCATGACCACCGCGATCAGCAACACGACCGCATTGAACACCTCGGCTCCGTTGCCGTCGAAGAGATCGGAGAGCCCGCTGGCGAAGAAGGCGACGATCGCCGCGCCGCAGAGCCCGGCCGCCACGCCGCCTGCCACCCAGCCGGCGCGGCCGGAAATGCCCTTGCTGGCGGCAAGCACGATAGCCACGATCAACGCAGCTTCGAGCGTTTCGCGAAAAACGATGATAAATGTGGAGAGCATGCGTTCACTCCGCGAAGAGATTGCCCAGCGCGGTGTCCATGTGGCGTTCGCCGAAGAAACCGTAGGTGCCCGCGGTCAGCGGGCCGACCTGGAAGGTGGCTTGCTTGCCGCCGGCGATGACCTTCTCGACATGGAAGTCATTGCTCTCCAATTCTTCTGCCGTCGGGTCACTGTTGATGACGACCAGCGTGAATTCCTTGCCGGCGGGCACCGTCAGCGTTTCGGGCCTGAAGCGATGGTCCTTGATCGTGAGCGTGTAAGGGGTTTCCGCAGCCTGCGATGCAAAGCCCGACCAGGCGAAAACCGCCGCGGCAGCGGCTGCGAGCGGGAAGTGGCGAATGAGCATGATGATGGACCTCGGCAAGCCGGCGTCTCTCCGCCTGGCAGGTTCAGGACATGCTCAGAATATAAAGATGATGCCAGAAGTCAACATAAATACGCACCTTGGAATCGCTCTAAATACAATGATTACAATATGTTAGGTGGTGTATGACACCCTGGAGGCTCCACATGGAACCGGCTTGATGCGCTGGCGTTGTCAGGGTTCGGAAGGAGAAAAGCTATGCCCGCCACATCGAAAGCCCAGCAGAAAGCTGCCGGCGCCGCACTTTCCGCCAAGCGCGGCGAAACCAAGAAGAGCGAACTTTTCGGCGCTTCGAAGGAAATGTACGAATCCATGAGCGAAAAGCAGCTCGAGGAATTCGCCGAGACCAAGCGAAAAGGCCTGCCGGAGAAAAAGTCGAAGGGCTGATCCCGGCCGGCAGGCCGTTGCGCCTTCAATAGCCCAGCGTGAAGCGCTTTCCCGTGTGCTTCGGCGTTTCTGCCTCGTCGACGATGGCGACCGCGAGGTCCTCCACAGAGACGTGGCTTTCGCCCTTGGCGTCGAGCACGGGCTGATCGCCACCGAGGCGGAACTTGCCGGTGCGTTTTCCCGGCGCCATGTGGGCGGCGGGAGACAGGAACGACCATTCAAGCCCGGCTTCCCCACGAAGTTCCGCGAGCGCATCGCGCGCCGCGCGCGCACCGTCGCGGTAGGCCTCGGGGAAATCAGGAGAATCGACGAATTGGCTCCCGTCCGGCGCATGAAGACTGCCGGCGCCGCCAATCACGATAAGACGAACGCCCGCGGCCTTGGCGGCCGCAACGATGGCTCTCGATCCTTCGAGGTGCTTTTCGTAGATTTTTGGATCGCCCCAGCCGCCGTTGAATGCGGAAATGGCGACTTCGTGGCCGGCAAGCTCGGAAGCGAGCGCCTTTGCGTCGGTTGCGTCGACCTTTCTGGCGGCTACACCCGCGCGCGCCGTGACCTTGTCGGGGTTGCGCACCAGCGCGGTGACTGCATGGCCGCGCTGCAGGGCCTCATTGAGAGTGGCGCTGCCGACAAATCCGCTGGCGCCGATCAAAGCGATCTTCATGATTTCGTCTCCTTTTGCCGGCGCCGGGCCTTTGGTCCCGAATGCAGGCATGTTATGTAATCTGGTTATCAACGGTAACTACATAGCCATCCCCTCCAGGCAGCGAAAGAACGCATGATTTGTTGCCTAGGTTATCTTGAGGGAACCACATGAACGCCCCGAACAAGTCCGTGCAGTCGACGCCGCTCCTGCATTCGCATCCCGGTTTTCGCCAGGACGAACGCGGCAACTGTCCGATCCGCGAGGTGCTGGACCTGGTCGGCGATACCTGGAGCATCCTCGTCATCATCAATCTCCAGGCAGCTCCAACACGCTTCAATGCGTTGAAGCGTGCGATCGAAGGCATTTCGCAACGCATGCTCACGGTCACGTTGCGTTCGCTGGAACGCGAGGGATTGGTGCGCCGTACAGTCAGGCCGACTACGCCGCCGGAGGTCGAATATGCACTGACGGACATCGGCCATTCGATCGCCGTCCCGATAGCGGGGCTGGCGGGTTGGGCCGAACAGAACCGCGACCTGCTGCGAGCCGCGCGGACCGCGTTCGATGCCGCGCAAAAGGCTTCCTGAGTTCGCCGCAATACGCCGCATCGCGCTTGGCAAGAAACGGAATGCAGGCTTCCGGACTGCTGGATAGGGTCTTCGCAGCTAAGGAAACAGCGAGGACAACAGCCATGAACGCCCCGAAGAAAATGGTGCCCGAGCTCGACTGGGGTACGGTAACGCGCGATCTCGACGAGTTCGGCGTCGCATCCACCGGGCAAATCCTCGACGAGAAGGATTGCCGTGCCTTGCGTGGGCTCTATTCCGATGACCGGCATTTCCGCAGCCGCATCGTCATGCAGCGACATGGTTTCGGAGCCGGCGAATACAAATATTTCGCCAACCCGCTGCCCCCGAAGATCGATGCCTTGAGACACGCGTTTTATGAAAAGCTGGCGCCGGTGGGCAACGATTGGAACCGGCGGATGGGCCTTGACCGTCGATATCCGGAAACCCTGGATGCGTTTTTGGTGCAATGCCATGCCGACAATCAGTCCCGACCGACGCCGCTGCTTTTGAAATACGGGCCGGGCGACTACAATTGCCTGCACCAGGACGTCTACGGAAAGCATCTGTTTCCGATCCAACTGGTGATCCTGCTCAGCGATCCGGCCACGGAGTTCGAAGGTGGTGAACTGGTGCTGACCGAACAGCGGCCGCGCATGCAGTCGCGCGCAGAAGTGGTGCCGCTTCGCATGGGACACGGCGCGTTCTTCGCGGTCAATGATCGGCCAAAGGCTGGCTCTCGCGGCGATTATCGCGTAAAGATGCGGCATGGCGTCAGTCGCGTTCGGTCCGGCGAGCGGTTCACCACGGGCATCATTTTTCACGATGCGGCTTGAGGCTGCTCAGCGGCGTTGACAAAATGCGAACACTGATCTAGTGAACCGCCAGCGCCGGGCAGCAATGTCCGGCGTCTTATTTGACGTGTCCCGTGGGTTTTTCCGCAAAGCGTGCGTGGAAAATCCTGTCAGGCTTCGAAAACGGAAGCCAGAGGAGGGCGCGTTTCCTTCACGCGGAACGCGAGGTTCCGTGTGTATTTGTTTGAAAGGGAATGCGATGAGCAAGCGCGAATCCGCGAAATACAAAATCGATCGCCGTCTTGGCGAAAACATCTGGGGCCGTCCGAAGTCGCCGGTCAACAAGCGTGAATACGGTCCCGGCCAGCATGGCCAGCGCCGCAAGGGCAAGCTGTCGGACTTCGGTCTGCAGCTGCGCGCCAAGCAGAAGCTGAAGGGCCACTACGGTGACGTCTCCGAAAAGCAGTTCCGCAAGACCTACGAAGAGGCAAACCGCCGCAAGGGCGACACCTCCGAGAACCTGATCGGCCTGCTCGAGTCGCGTCTGGATGCGGTCGTCTACCGCGCCAAGTTCGTGCCGACCATTTTCGCTGCCCGTCAGTTCGTCAACCACGGCCACATCAACGTCAACGGCAAGCGCACCAACATCGGTTCGTACCGTTGCAAGGCTGGCGACGTTATCGAAGTCCGCGAGAAGTCGAAGCAGCTGGTGATCGTTCTGGAGTCGGTCCAGCTCGCCGAGCGCGACGTGCCGGATTACATCGAAGTCGATCACTCCAAGATGACCGCGACCTTCGCTCGCGTTCCCGGCCTGTCGGACGTTCCGTACGCGGTCCAGATGGAACCGAACCTCGTGGTCGAGTTCTACTCGCGCTAATCATTTCGACTTCGGCGCAGCCGTACGAAATGCGAGGAAGCGGCCTTTGGGCCGCTTCCTTCATATCGCAGGAACAAGGCCGAGCATGGACAGCCGCAGATCTCCGGGCAATCCGATCTCCGACGGCCAGACTACGACCGCCACATCGGCGGTTCTGCTCACAGTCCTCTTCTACATTGCCTTCTGGACGCTGCAGTCCTCGCTCAGCAGCAACAATCTCGACGCCCATGGCGACATGGTCGAGAACTTCGCGTGGGGCATTGGCTGGCAACTCGGCTACTACAAGCATCCGCCATTCTTCGCCTGGGCCTCTGCTGCCTGGTTCCTCGTCTTCCCCCGAACCAACGTTTTCTACCATCTGCTCTCCTCGGTAAGCGTCGCGGTGGCGATGTGGGCGATGTGGCGCATCTCGACCCGGTTGTTCGACCGTAACCAGCAGATTCTGCTGGTAGCATCGGTTTTCTTCCTGCCGCCGCTGACCTTCCTGGCGCAGAATTACAACGCGACCTCGGCGATGCTGCCGTTGTGGGCGCTGACGTTCCTCTTCTATCTCCGGCTGATCGAGCGCCGTTCGGTGCTCGATGCGTGTTTGCTCGGGCTTTTCGCGGGTCTCGCCATTCTCGCGAAATATCACTCGATCGTGCTCCTGCTGGCGATCGCAGCGCACATGCTCGTCGACCGGGATGTGCGGCCGATCTTCCTGACAAAATTGCCGTGGATCGTAGCGTTTGTCGGAGCGCTGGTTCTGGCTCCCCATTTCCTGTGGATGGTCGCCAACGATTTCATAACCGTGCGTTATGCGTCGGAGCAGGGTTCCGGCAACTGGATGGATACGCTGCGCTACGCGGCGCGGTTCCCGGTGGCGATGCTGCTTTACACCTTGCCGATTTTCCTCCTGCTTATCCCGCATCGCTTCCCAAGAAGCGGAAAGCCGCTGTTCGCCTGGGGACAATGGCGTGTCTTCCGCGACACTCTGCAGGGCCGGGCGCTTGCCTATGTCGGCGTCCTGTCGCCATTGATCACACTGGTGCTGGGGTTGGCGCTCAACGCGCAGGTGTCTTCGCTCTGGGCGATACCGTTCTTCGTCTTCATTCCGTTTTTCCTTGTTCCGCTGCTGCCCCGCGAACTCGCCGGCCGCCAGAAAATCGTGGTGCCCGCCATGATTGCGCTCTATGCCGCCGCCTTGCTGGCGCTGGCGCCGTCGCTAAAGGAGCGCAGCTTCGAAAGTGCGCGCGGCAACGCCGCCACGCCGCTCGCCGCGATTTCCAAGGTCGTTGAGGCACGCTGGCACGCGGCGACAGGCAAAACGCTGGGCATCGTCGCCGGCGACAACATGGTTGCCAATGCTGTCTCCTTCTATGCGGCCGACCGGCCGTATGCGGTCCAGCAAGCGTCCCTCAAGTTCACGCCTTGGGTTAGCAGGGACGACATAGAAAAAGCCGGCGCGGCCTATATCTGCGCCCTCGGGTCGGTCGATGCCTGCCGTACCCAGGCCCTTGAACTGTTCGGTCGCATCGACGCCGAGGAAGCCCTGCAGGTTCCCGTCGAGTTCGGAACTGCCGCGACACCAGCCTGGACCGGCACGTTGCTTATGCGCTTTCCCGCCGCGCACTGACGTAGCGAGGGGCGGCCCTCCCTCAATGAGTTGTGACAGCTCGTTAGAACTCATGCATATCCGTTAGCAGCGAACCGGTATAGAATCCGGAGATTGCGGCGCATTCGAAGCGGAGCGCTTCGTCGTTTGCAGGTCCATTCCGAGCGCCACACAAGAGGTTGTTCCATGAGCGAAGTTCAAACATCGTTCGCGCTTTTGCGCCAGTCGCCGGGCGTTTCTGCGGAAGCTGTAGATGCAATCCAGAAAGTGATTGCCGAAGGGCTGGATCGCCATCTCTGCCGGATCAATGCGCTGGCGTTTGCGGCACAGCGGGGGCTCGACGAGGAAGCCACGATCGCGACGTTTCTGCATGCCGCGCAGATCGGCATCTTTGACATGTCCTGGAACGTGCTGTGCCCCGGCTGCGGCGGGGTCCTCGATTCGAACGCCACGCTGAAGACGATCAGGAAAGAGGAATATGTGTGCGCCTTGTGCGCCGACAATTACTCCCCGACGCTCGACGAAATGGTCGAGGTCACCTTCACGGTCAGCCCGCGGGTCCGCAAGATCGCGGCGCACAATCCCGACGAGTTGCCGATGGTGGAGTATTTCCGCCAGATGTATTGGGGGTCCGGCGTCGATCTCCCTGACGAGGGTTTCGAGGAGCTGATCGACAGTATCGTGATCGAGGACTTCGAGCTCGCTCCCGGCGAAAAGGCCGTTCTTTCCCTCCAGTTGCCGGCGCATTTCTTGACCGTGTTCGAGCCGGTGACGCATAGCGCACAGTTTCTCGATGTCAAAGGCGAAGCCACGCGCGAGCGTCAGAACCTGTCGCTGGCTTTTGACCGGGATCACACGCACAGCCAGGTCATCGAAATGCATCCCGGGCCGCTGCGCATCTCGCTGGAAAACAAGACGGATGCCCGCGTTCTGCCGACCGTGTTCATCGTCGAAGACGCCATCCATGATCTGCTGGCCAAGCGCCGGCCGTTCCTTACCGCCAAGCGGCTGCTGACCAACCAGACTTTCCGGGATCTTTACCGGACCGATACGATCGACGTCGATCAGCGCCTGAAAATCACCAGCCTGACCTTCCTGTTCACCGACCTCAGGGCCTCGACCGAACTCTACGAAAGGGTCGGCGACCTCGCCGCGTTCGATATCGTGCGCTCGCATTTCCAGGTGCTGCACGACATCGTCGCGATCGAGGCCGGCGCGGTGGTCAAGACGATCGGCGATGCGGTCATGGCGACATTCCCGACCCCTGACAGGGCGGTGGCCGCCGCACTCAGGATGCGTGAAGCTATGCGGGAGATGAACGAACAGAGCGGCCGCGAGGACCTGATCCTGAAGATCGGGGTGCACGCCGGGCCGTGCATCGCTGTGACCATGAATGAACGGCAGGACTACTTCGGTCAGACCGTCAACATCGCGTCGCGCGTGCAGGGACTGGCGACTTCGCAAGCAATCTTCGTCACCGGCGTTGTCGTCGACGACCTCAAGGCCGCCGATCTGCTTCAATCGAGGGACCTGAAGCCGGTATCGCACAATGCCTCGCTGCGAGGCATCGAACGCGAAGTGCCGGTCTTTACCATCCCGTAGTCCGACGGCGGGCAGTTCAGCGCCAATCCGTTCCGGCTGGAGCATTTTTTGCAGCCAGGTGCCCGGCTCAGCGTGAATGCATTCCGCTCTATTTGCGGCGGTAGAGGAAATAGCGGTCCTGCGATACCGAGGCGGGCAGGGGTTGCGGCGCCAGTTCGGAATGTTCCAAGGGCAGCCCGCTGACGGCAATTCCTCCCGACCGCAGCAGCCGCGCCGTCAGCTCGGGAAGCCAGGTCAGTGTCGCGGCATCCTTGTCGGCATAGCCGGTTCCGATGTCGGCATGGACCAGGGCGGCATCGATTCCTGCCATCGCGGGTGCGGTTTCGCGGATTTCGCCGATCACGAGGTCCTCCGGGTCGGGAGTGGACGTGCCATGCGCCGCGAGGGCTCGATCGAACGCGATGATGCGCCGCCCGGGAAGGCGCTCCCGCAAATGATCGAAAGTGCGGCCGTTGCCGAGGCCGAGTTCGATAACAGGCCCATCCATGCCAGCGACTTCCGCTGAAATGTGGTCGAGAACGTCTCTCTGCGCGGTAACGCGGCGAATGAAACTGTCGAGGCGGCTCATGGGTTAACTCTGCTTATGTGGAGATGCGCACGAATGTGGAACGGCGTCACGAGTGTTTGCCGACGTTCAGGCTGGGATAGGTTCTGAACCAGTCGACAAAATCGGCCATTCCGTCTTCCAGCCGGGTTTTGGGTCTGAATCCGAGATCCCGTTCGGCGAGCGAGATGTCCGCAAAGGTGCGCAAGACATCGCCGGCCGGTTTCGGCTTCATGTTCATGATGGCGGTGCGCCCGGCGGCTTTCTCGATCGCCGCGATGAAGTCGAGCAGCATGACCGGCGAATTGTTGCCGAGGTTGTAGATCGGCGCGGTTCCGGTCGGATCGGCGACGATGCGGTCCGCGGCCGCCACCACGCCGTCCACGATGTCGCTGATATGCGTGAAGTCGCGCTGCATCTCGCCATTGTTGAATACGGAAATCGGGTTGCCCTTGAGGATAGCCTCCGTGAACAGCCAGGGCGCCATGTCGGGACGGCCGTATCGGCCATAAACGGTGAAGAACCGCAGCCCGCTCGAGCGGATCCCATACAGGTCGCCATAGGCGTGGGCGAGAAGTTCGCCGGCACGTTTGGTGGCCGCATAGACCGAAACCGGGGCGTCGGCGCGGGCGGTTTCGACAAAGGGCACGGTTTCGGCGGCGCCATAGACCGATGACGAACTGGCGTACACGACCGGCGGACGCTTGGGCAGCCTTGCCGCCATCTCGAACATCGCTACCTGTCCGGTTACGTTGGAATCGACATAGGCGAAGGGATTTTCCACGGAATACCGAACGCCTGCCTGTGCGGCCAGATGCACGATCACATCGGCATCGGTCGCTTCCCCGCCGATTTTCTCAGCCAGGTCGCGGCGAGCCACATCGATATGCTGGAAACGGAAGCCCTTATGGGCGTGCAGCAATGCCAGGCGGTCGTGCTTCAGGCTTGTTGGATAGTAGTCGTTCAGATTGTCGATACCCAGGACCTGGTCGCCGCGCTCGAGGAACCGGAGAGCTGTATGGCAGCCGATGAAGCCGGCGGCCCCGGTCAGAAGAACGTTCATCATGTCCCCGCGCGGTCGCGCCTTGTTTGCGACGCGGTGTGGCAAATCAACCGCGCCGCGTTTATCTAGTGGTCCGATTCCAACATTCGCATCCCGCTGATACAGGGCACTCAGGCGAATGTTGGAATCAAAGGACCACTAGCAGATACATAATTCTAGTGGAGCTTTGAATTTGACATTCGCACCGTGCGCGCGATGTGAAACTGGATGCGAATGTCAAATTCGCTCCACTAGGGCGACGGATAGGGTTGAACGGCAAACTTTGCAATGACTGGCCAGGCCGCCGCGAAGGATCGCACGACATTCGGGGCGCCGGTAGCCTGAGCACTCAAGGAACTTTTCGATGAAATTGACGATTTTCGGGACCGGCTATGTGGGTCTGGTCACCGCGGCCTGCTTTGCCGACGTGGGACACGAGGTTTTCTGCGTCGACATCGATGCAACGAGGATAGGTACGTTGCAGCGCGGCGAAGTGCCGATTTTCGAACCGGGCCTCAAGGAACTCGTTGTCCGCAATGCCGAGGCTGGCCGGCTTGTCTTCTCCACCGACGCTCGCGCTGGCGTGCAGTTTGCCGAGCTGATCTTCATTGCGGTCGGCACGCCGCCGAACGGCGACGGGTCGGCGGATCTGCGCCATGTGCTCGATGTTGCCAGGACGATCGGCGAGCACATCGACGGCTACAAGATCGTGGTCGGCAAGTCGACCGTTCCTGTCGGCACTGCCGACCGGGTTGGCGCGACGATCACTGAGACGATGGCGGCGCGCGGTGTAGCGCACGTTTTCGATGTCTGCTCCAATCCGGAGTTCCTCAAGGAAGGCAGCGCGGTGGAGGACTTCACCAAGCCGGCCCGCATCATCGTCGGCACGGGGTCGGAAATCGTTCGCAAGAAGCTTCACGACTGTTACGCGCCATACAACCGCAACCACGACAAGCTGATGTATATGGACGTTCGCTCGGCCGAACTCACCAAATATGCCGCCAATGCGATGCTGGCGACCAAGATCAGCTTCATGAACGAGATGGCCAATATCGCCGAGCGGCTTGGCGCTGACATCGAGGAGGTGCGCAAGGGCATCGGCTCGGACCCGCGCATCGGATATCAATTCATCTATCCCGGCTGCGGCTACGGCGGCTCGTGCTTCCCCAAGGACGTGCGCGCGCTTGCAAGCATCGCCAGGGAGGCCGGTTTTGGGGCCGATCTCATGCAGGCGGTCGAGCGGGTCAACGACGCGCAGAAGGATGTGATGTTTCAGAAGCTGTCGCAAGCTTTCGACGGCAATCTTGAAGGCCGCACCATCGCGCTCTGGGGCCTGGCATTCAAGCCGAACACCGACGACATGCGCGAAGCGCCGAGCCGCAGGCTGATGGAAGCGCTCTGGGGCGCCGGCGCCAGTGTACGGGCATTCGATCCCGAAGCGATGCCCGAGGCGCGCCGTCTCTATGGCGGGCGGGCGGACCTGGTGCTTGCATCAAGCCCGCAACAAGCTGCTGCTGGCGCGGATGCCCTGGCAATCTGCACAGAGTGGAAACAATTCCGGGTGGCGGATTTCGCCTGGCTGAAGGCCAATCTTATCAACCCGGTGATTGTCGATGGGCGCAATCTCTATGACCCGGAGCAGGTGCGTCAGCATGGATTGCTTTATTACGCCATCGGCCGCGGCGATTCGGTCAATCGCGCGGCTTCCGCTCCGGCCCGTCGCGAGGTCGCTTAACAGCTACGCCGGCCGGTGCCACGCTGGCGTTATCTCCCACAAGGGCGAGGCAATCGCATGTGATTGGTCGACCCCCACTCCGGTTTGCTTTGCGCCCCCTCTCCGTCTCGGCTTCGCCTCGACACCTCTCCCCCGCTTCGCAGGGGCGAGGAACCGCTGCCGCGATGCCGACGCCCTTCCAGCTTGGGTTCCTCGCCCCTGCGAAGCGGGGGAGAGGTGGTTTGCGCAGCAAACCGGAGAGGGGGGCCTTCCAAAACAAGGGCCGGATGGGAGCGCCACGGAGCGCGCACGCCGCCGCCCCTTTTTCCGTCCCGTCAGCGATATGGGTCGGCCGCGTCGCGCAGGCCATCGCCAAGGAAGTTGAACGCGAGGATGACCAGAATGACGGGGATCATCGGGAAAAGCAGCCACGGGTAGAAAGCGATCACGCTGACCCCGCGGGCCTCGGTCAGGAGAATGCCCCAGCTGGTGATGGGCGGCCTGAGACCCAATCCAAGGAAGCTCAGCGCGGTCTCTCCCAGGATCATGCCGGGGATCGCGATCGTCGCGGTGGCGATCAGATGCGACATGAAGCCGGGGATCAGGTGCCGGCCGATGATGCGGCTGCTTTTGGCGCCCATCAATTGCGCGGCGAGCACATAGTCTTCCTCGCGCAGGGCGAGGAGTTTCGAGCGCACCGCTCGCGCCAATCCGGTCCAGTCGAGCAATCCAAGAATGAGCGTTATGCCGAAATAGATGAGGATCGGACTCCAGGTCACCGGCATGATCGCCGCCAGAGCCATCCACAGGGGAATGCTCGGTATGGACTGCAGCACTTCGATGACACGCTGCACGATCAGATCGAACACGCCGCCGTGGTAGCCGGCGAGCCCTCCGATGATGATGCCCAGCACGAAGCTGAAGGCAATGCCGACAAGCCCGATGGTAAGCGAAATGCGGGCGCCGTAGATGATGCGCGACAGCACGTCACGCCCCAGCCGGTCGGTGCCGAGCAGGAACAGCTGGCCGTTTTCGGCCGGGCACGCCAGGTGAATGTTGCTTTCGACCAGCCCCCAGAATTTGTAGCTGTCGCCGCGGCAGAAGAAGCGGATCGGCTGCACCTGGCTCCTGTCGTCGCTGTAGTTCCGCTTGAGCGTATCCATATCCAGCGTCATCTGCCGGCCATAGACGAAAGGTCCGATGAACTGGCCGTCGCTGAAGAAGTGGACACGCTGCGGCGGCGAGTAGATGAAATCCATGTTGCGCGTATGCAAGTTGTACGGCGCAAGGATCTCGCAGACGAGGATCATCAGGTAGAGCGCGGCAAGGAATATGCCGGAAGCCACCGCAACCCTGTGCCGCTTGAACTTCCACCACATCAGCTTCAGTTGCGAGGCTTGGTAGACCTGCGATTGCTCCTCCGTCATCGCTTCGACGGAAAGCGGATCGAACGGTGCGGTGGAAATGTAGTGGCCGAGGCCTGCGCCCGGTGCGGGAAGCGGTGAGTTCATTTGGTGCTTCCGCCTTGCAACCGGATGCGTGGATCGAGTGCCGCCAGCGCCAGATCGGAGATCAGGACGCCAATGACGGTCAAAAAGGCCAGGAACATCAGGAATGATCCGGCGAGATACATATCCTGGCTTTGCAGCGCCTTGATCAGCATCGGACCGGTCGTTTCGAGCGAGAGCACGATGGCCGTGATCTCGGCACCGGAAATGATCGCCGGCAGGATCGATCCAATGTCGGACATGAAGAAATTGAGCGCCATGCGCAGCGGATATTTGACCAGGGTGCGGAAGGGATGAAGCCCCTTGGCGCGGGCCGTCATGACGTACTGCTTCTGCAACTCGTCCAGCAGGTTGGCGCGCAGGCGCCGGATCATGCCTGCCGTGCCTGCGGTGCCGACGATGATGACCGGAATCCACAGATGCTCAAGGATCGACTTTGCCTTGTCCCAGCTCATAGGCTCGCCAAGGTATTTCTGGTCCATCAGGTGGCCAATGGAGGTCCCGAACCAGATGTTGGCGAAATACATCAGGATGAGCGCCAGCATGAAGTTCGGGATGGCGATGCCGAGCAGACCGAGGAATGTCAGGCCGTAATCGCCCCAGCTGTACTGATGCGTTGCCGAATACATGCCGATCGGAAAGGCGAGGAGCCAAGTGAAGACGATGGTCACGAAGGACACCAGGACAGTCAGCCACATCCTGTCGCCGATGACGTCGCTGACCGGCAGCTCGTATTCGAACGAATAGCCGAAATCGCCCCGCAGCATGCCGGCGAGCCAGTAGAAGTAGCGAATGATCGGCGGTTTGTCGAAATTGTATTCGGCGCGCAGCGCTTCCAGCTTGTCCATGTCGACGCCTTCGCCCTGCGCGCGCATTTCCGCGGCGTAGCTGTCGAAATAGTCGCCAGGAGGCAGTTCGATGATAGTGAAGACCAGCGCCGAAATGATCAGCAGTGTCGGAACCATGACGGCGATGCGCCAGAGTATGTATCGCAGCACGCTCAGGCCTCTCCCGCCAGCCAGAATGTATCCGGCATGTAGACCCCGAGGTAGGAGGTCGGATCGAAACCGTAGAGCCCTTCCTTCGGAAGATTGCGCAGTCGAGAGGTGCACAGCACCGGCTGCAGGGTGGAGTTGACGAGGCCGATCGAAAACACCTGGTCGGTGTAGAGCGTCAGCATCGATGTCCACACCTTGGCGCGCTCGGGCATTTCTGCCGAACGACGCCATTGCCTGACGAGCTCGACCAGTTCCGCCGCCGCAGGCAGGTCCGGTGGCTCTCCCACCTGTCCATGCGAAATGTAATGCGCGCCCCAGACCGGCCACTGCAACTGATCGTCGGCGGTCGGCGCAAGCTGCTTGGGGTTCATGTCGGCTGTTGGTACGCCGTTGTCGATGCCGGACCACATCGACATCATGATCTCGCCGCCCATTGCGCGACTGCGGAAGACGTCGCGCTGCGAGGTGCGGATGAACAGCGCAATACCCACTTCGCGCCAATGGTCGGTGATCAACTCGAGCGCATCGGTCTCGATGATGCTTTCGCCGGCGGTCTCGACCACGATCTGTGCTGCGCGGCCATCCGGAAGGATACGGATTCCGTCGTCGCCGCGCTGCTCCAGGCCGACCTCGTCAAGCAGGGCTGCGGCCTTGGCCGGATCGTAGGCGGCCCAGGCGTCGGCAAAACTCTGCTGGAAGAGGGGGCTTTCCGGCAAAATGGTATCGGCGCTTTCCCGGCCGAGGCCGTAGAACACCGCCTTGTTGATCTCTTCCCGGTTGATTGCGAGGGAAAGCGCCCTGCGCATGCGCACGTCCTGCAGCAGCTTTCTCCAGGTCGGGTCGCCCGCGTTGAGGTTCGGCAGCAGCGCCAGTCGCGAACCTTGCGTGCGTTTCCAGAGCTGCACTTTCAGTGGATAGCGCTTTTCGGCGTCCTTCAGGAACGTGTAGTCGGCAAAATCCAGTCCGACGCTCTGCAGGTCGCTGTCGCCGGCCCCGCTCTTGGCGGGGATGATCGACGACGAGCTGACGTTCAGGATGAACTTGTCGATATACGGCAATTGCAGGCCGTTTTCGTCGACGCGGTGGAAGAACGGATTGCGCTCGAAGACGAACTGGTCCGCAGGTGGCTTGGTCATGTTTTGCCAGGGGTCGAGCGTCGGCAGTTCTGGATTTTCAGGCCGGTACTGGCGCGACATGCGAATGTGCAGCGCGGTCCATTTCTTGGCCTTGTTCTTCTTCATCAGTTTCTCGAGTTCATCGGGATCCTGATACTTTTTGTGAAACTGCTTGAGGTAGGCGGCAGGCAGCACGAGGCCCAACGGCTGGGCTGCTGCGAGACTGGGCAGGAAGTCGGGGTTGGCGCCTTCCCACGAGAAGCGGACGGTCAGCGTGTCGAGGATCTCGAAAAGGGGAGCGTTTCCGTCGACCATCATGGAGGTTGGTAGTCCGCCTGACGACAGGTCTTCGTTCATCAGGACGTCTTCGAAGCAGTAGCGGAAATCCTCGGACGTGAGCAAGCTGCCGTCGGACCACTTGTGGCCTTCGCGAATCTTGAAGGTGAAGACGCGATCGCCGACGGCTTCAAAGCTTTCCAGAATGTCGGCGTGCAGTCCCAGTTTTTCGTCAAAGCCAACGAGCCGGGCATAGCCGTTGATCGTCATCAGCCTGATGTCTTTCTGGCTGCCGATCAAGGTGCGCACCTCGCCGCCATACGTTCCGGGCTCCCGTCCCATGGCGCCGACATTCACCAGCCGCGGCACTTTGGGAAGTCGCTCGGCCATGGGAGGCAGGCTCTTGTCGTCCAGCCTTGGCTGCAGAAAGGTCGGCTCCATGCCGGCGGCGCGTGCCGTCACCGGAACCAATGCAGATGCAATAACGCCTAATGCAGTTCGCCTGTTCATCATGACCGTAACTCCCTGGCATCGGCGGTTCGTCGCGCAAGGACGAAATGTCCGCCACCGAGATCGGCTGGTTCCATGGCATTTTCGACGCCATCGTCGCGAAATTGCGGGCCCCATGCCCGCGTATCGGATGCTCCACTGGCTTGCAGCGTCTTGAAGTCGAGAGGTCGGTCGAGGTCGGGAAAGGGCACGGCTGCAAGCAGTGAACGCGTGTAGGGGTGGACCGGCTTGCGCAGCAGGATTTCGCGTGGCGCAAGCTCGACGATGCGTCCGCCGCACATGACTGCGATACGGTCCGCCATGTAGTCCACCACTGCGAGATTGTGCGAGATGAATAGATAAGTCAGTCCCAGTTTCTTCTGCAAGTCCTTGAGAAGGTTCAATATCTGGGCCTGAACGGAAACGTCGAGCGCCGAGACTGGCTCGTCGCAGATGATGAGATCGGGGCCGAGTGCGAGGGCGCGCGCGATGCCGATGCGCTGCCGCTGGCCGCCGGAAAAGCTATGCGGGTAGCGGTTCAGGTAGCGCTTGTCGAGGCCGATCGCCTGCATCAGCGACTTCACTTTTTCGAGCCGGTAGGTAGCGTCTCCGCGATCGTGGATTTCCAGCGGCTCGCTCAGGATATTCTGGATCGTCATGCGCGGCGACAGCGACGAGACGGGGTCCTGGAATACCATCTGGATCTTGGTGCGCAGCGCTCGCAGTTCGGATCCCTCCGCCGCCAGCACGTCCATGGGGCCATCGGCCCCGTTATAGATAACCGACCCGGCTTCCGGCGTCAGCGCCCGCATCAGGATCTTGCTCACGGTGGTCTTGCCGCAACCGGATTCGCCGACCAGTCCCAGGCACTCACCGCGCTTTATGTCGAAGCTGACCCCGTCGACGGCGCGAACCTGATGCTTCTGGCCGCCAAACCAGCTTGAGCTGCGGGTAGTGAATGTCTTGGTGAGATCCTTCACGGACAGCAGGACATCCGTTCGTCCGGCTTGCGGCGCGCGACGCGTGTCGAGAAGATTCTCAACATTCACAGGCACTTCGCGAAGCGCCTTCAAGCGCTCCCCGGGTTTCATGTCAAAATGTGGAACGGCCGCCATCAAACCTTTCAGATAGGGATGGCTGGGCTTGCGAAAGATCGCCTCCACCGGGCCGGCTTCCATGATCTCGCCGTGATAGATCACAACCACTTCGTCGGCGACATTGGCCACCACGCCCAGATCGTGAGTGATCAGAAGCATGGCCATGTTCAGCTTGGTCTGCAGGTCGCGCAGCAATTGCAGGATCTGGGCCTGGATCGTCACGTCGAGTGCAGTCGTCGGCTCGTCGGCGATCAGCAGGGCGGGGCGGCAGATCAACGCCATGGCGATCATGGCGCGCTGGCGCAGCCCGCCCGAAAGTTCGAAGGAATATTTGTCGTAAGCCTGCCTGGGATTGGGGAAGCCGACAAGCCCCAGCATTTCTTCCGTGCGTTCCCGCCGTTCGGTAGCGGACATGTCGGTGTGGATCAGCAGGACCTCGCTGATCTGGTTGCCGATCGTGTGGAGCGGCGACAGCGACGTCATCGGTTCCTGGAAGATCTTGCCGATGCGGCGCCCTCGCAGTGACCTTATCTCCTGGCCGTCGCGGGGCATTTCCAGGATATCGGCAGTTTTTCCCGGGGTTTCGGGATCGGAAAACAGGATGCGGCCGCGCACATTGGCAGTTTTGGGAAGTATTCCCATGACGGCTTGGCTGATGACCGATTTGCCCGAACCGGATTCACCAACAAGTGCGGTTACCTTGCCTGGCAAAACCCGAAGATTGGCGCGCTTGACCGCATGAATCGGCCCGCCGACAATGGCGAAGGATATGCCAAGATCTTCGATCCTCAACAGATCAGCGCTAGAATCCATTCCTGTCCATTTCCCCCCGACCAGGCTTGCAAGATACAGAACCTTGCCTAGTCGGTAGCAGACTATCGTACAGTCGCTAGCCTGCCTAGACTGTCTTCATTGGTAGGAAGGATGAGTTCGGGAAGGCGGTTCGATACCTAGTCGGCGGGGCAAGGACCATCGTGCAGAACATCGGCGCAATTGGGTGAGCGCCGGAAGTCGTCGTAATACATCGTCCAGTCTGTCGTGTGCGCCGCCCGATAGGGACCGAACTTGAAATACTGGTTCTTCCCGAGACCAGGATCGGCATGACCGATGCGGCCCTTTACCGTCACGATCGGCTTGCCGTTGGCAAAGAGCTCGACATGACCCGATCCGTCCGGACCTGGCTTGGTGAACACCACGAAGTCGATCCAGCCTGAATTTGGAGCCGGCAGCTTGTTGCCGTGGTCGGTCACGCTGATTGCATCCGTACAGGCGCCGTAGAGGTCGCCATCCTCCGGCAGCCAGGCCGCATCAGTGGCCACCAGTGCCCGCATCTGGTTGGTTTCCGGCCTGAACCACACGGGCGTTCCGCTGGCGCAACCGCCAGCGCTGGCGGCCTGGACGGTCGGCGATACGTAGTTGGTTTCGACAGTTGCGAACAGTTTTCCCTGCCTTAGCCGCAAGGCGAGAAACGGGCTGAAATCTCCATCGGCGCCAGCGTCGATCTCCCGCTTCCACTGGGCAATCAGATAGCGATGGTCGTCATCGGGAATCGGGTCGCCGAACTTGACTGCGAAGCCGTACCAGACGCCTTCATCATAGGGCACGCGCAGATCGGTCTTTTCCCAGATTTCCGCGCGCTCGCTGCACGACGTCTTGCTTGCCGGACAAAGCGGCTTGACGCTGAGTTTGAGCGCGCCGCCGCCGTTGCGCACGACTTCCTTCTGGAACTCGACGATGCCGGCGCTTTGCTCGAAATTTTCCTTGTAGTAGAGCCCGCCGCTTTCTGAAAAACCTGGGCCATCGAAGCCATCCACCAGAACCTGCGAACCGCCCCCTGCTTCAGCGGGAACGGCCAGACAGAACGCAGCAGCCAGGCTCGCCATCCGGATGCCCCCGTTCGTCATTGGATTTTCTTCTGATCTTCAGGGGGCAACTGGAT
Organism: Neomesorhizobium albiziae; assembly: GCF_900114255.1. Taxonomy (GTDB): domain Bacteria; phylum Pseudomonadota; class Alphaproteobacteria; order Rhizobiales; family Rhizobiaceae; genus Neomesorhizobium; species Neomesorhizobium albiziae. The sequence continues at coordinate 256,733 of NZ_FOSL01000005.1, forward strand.
TCTCCGGGTGTCGCGATGCAGCAGGATGACCTGTTCCGCATCGGACATCCGATCGTAGCTGGGTTCCAGCCCGCCGTCTTCCTCGTAGGTGCCGACATCCGACATATCGGGGGAAAGAACGGTCAACTTGTGTCGGACGCCGGCCAGCTTTTCCTCGCCGAGCGTTGCCCAGTTGCCGTTGCAGTAGGATGCAAAATCCTTGCTGGCGATCAGCCGCTGCGGATATTTCTTGGTTAGGAGCTGCAGCCTCTGCACTTCGTTGACGGCGGAGCCGAAGGCCGAAAACGTCAGCCGGTCGGTCAGCCCGACATTGCCGAACATCACGTTGCCGACATGAAGCCCGATGCCGTAGCCGATCTCGGGCAGGCGTTGCTTGCGGCGATGCTTGTTGAGTTCGGACATTCTGGCGGCGGCCTTGAAGGCGGCGTTCAAGGCAGCTTGGCAGGCCACTTCAGACGGCCCGTGATGTCGCTCGCACGGATAGACGGCGAGAAAGCCGTCGCCGAGGAAGCTCAGGATCTGGCCACCGGAACGATTGAATGGCGCGGCGATCGCATCGAAGAACTGGTTCAACGTGTCGATATAAACCTCGCGGCCGGATGTTTCGGCCAGTTTTGTCGAACCGCGCATGTCGGCCATGACGAGTGCAGCACGGATCGTGTCGCCTTCGCCGCGCTTGATCTGGCCATTGAGCACGCGCTTACCCGCATCGCCACCGAGATAGGTGGTCAGCATGTTGTCGGCCAGCTTGTTGAGAACGGCCATTTTGGTTGCGACAGCCAGATTGCGCTGGATGTGCAGCAGGGCGGCGATCATGTCGTCGGAGAACCCTATTGGACTATCGGTCGTCCACGATCCGATCATCCCTTGGCTGGAGTTGGCGCCGAAGGACTGGACGAATGCTATGTAATCGGTGGCGCCAAGCGGCTTCAGGTCGTCGAAGATGGGAAACTCCGACGGCAGGCCGGGGTCGATGCGGCGGCGCAGAAACTCGAGATCGTTCGAAAGCAGGTAGTAATAAGGGCTGTTCAGGAATCGATCCGAAGAGTAGCCGGTTTTCTTGCGGAACCCCTCGACCTGCATGCCGCGCCCCCGCTCCCAGGTGAAGCTGAGCGCATCATAGAGCGGGTGCAGCATGGAGAAGCTGAGATGCACGCGGATAAGCGGCAGGCCTGCCGCGGCGAGCCGTTCACAGAAGCCGTGGACCATCTGTTCGAGATTGTCACCGGCGAGCGAGGATTTGGTCAGCCAGTCGCTAACCTTGTCCATGAGAATAGTGGAGACTTCGGTTTGCACTGCTTTCATGATCTTTCAGGGTCGCTTCGAGCGGGAGGGCGTTCGAAAACGAGGTCTGCTCCTTTTGGTGTACGACGAAACAAAACCCCCTTGATCACATAGCCGGCGAGGCTGCCGAACTTAGCGAAACTGGGGCCGGGAAGGAAGCCGGCGAACAGCCGCCCGAACTTCCAGGTGGCCCATGCCGTCTTGAGGCGTCGGCGCAGGCGATTACCTTTGAGGGTCTTTTCATAGAGCTGCGGGTGGACCGCGATTTGCAGCCCACGAACCCGATAGCGGCGCAGTTTGGCAATCTCGTCGGCAATGGCGAATTCATAGCCCTCGATATCGATCTTGACGAAGACCTCCGAACCTTCGGTCTGGCGCATGATTTCGTCGATGCTGATACCGCGCACCGTGGCGCATTCGCCGTCGCCGATGTCGAGCACGCTGGTTTCGGAACTGCCGAAACCCTCCACCGCGTTTATGGCGACGCTACAGTCGCAGGCGAGCGCCCCGTCAAGTATCGTAACGTTGGGCGCGGTACCGGAGATCGCTTTCAGGATGCCCACGCATTTCGGATCCGGCTCCACCGCAATCACGGATTTCGCAAGTTGCGCCGACCACATCGGCGTGACGCCTATCCAGGCGCCGATATCGATGCACACGGTGTTGCGATCAAGATTGCGTGAAAGAGTTTCGAAGGTTCGCGCTTCCCAGGCTCCGCTGGAGAGCTTGCGATAGAATTTCTGGTACTCAGGCAGGTTCGCCAGCCTGACGGTGTGGCCGGCATAGCTGACATCGACGGTCTTCATGGGTTGGGCTTTGGGCAATTAATGACCTGTGAAGTTTGGAACGACCATGAACTCGCTACTGGAATTCCGAAATTCGATTGAACGCCCGAAGCAAGGCGCCAAGCGCCTGCTTTTTCTCGCAAAAAGGGTGGCACGCCACAACGGCGAATCCCGAATGCCAACCGTCACAGAGCACATATGGTGTCGTTGGGGCGCCTGCAAGAAGATGCTGCGCCCGGCTGGGTTCAGGCTGCAGCCTTGGCCTTGGCCTTCATCTTCGCCGCCGCCATCGCATAGCCGCCAGCCGCGCCGTCGACGAAATGCACGTGGTCACGCTGCATGGGCGAGGCAACGATGCAGGTCATCAGCGCAGAATCCTGGCGGTGTACGCCAAAGGTGCACACTCCCGCCTGCTCGGCCTGCATCAGGCGTGCCTCGATCTTTTCGACGGTTGCCGGCCCGACATCGATGGTCATTTTCAGCCCATCGTCGAACTTCCTGAAATCCGAGTTTTCGGCGACGTCGCGTTTGTATTGTTTGGGGTCGAAGCGCCCGATCGTCCAGCCGAATTTGTCGGTGATCTTCGTGAGAGCCATTTGCCCCAGGATAAAGAGCCGCGGCCATATCCGGTGTCCTTTGGGCGCAATGGCGCGGACTTCGGCGTCGAGCCCGCGTGGCGGGAAGCTGTAGTCGGGTCCGTCGCGCGGCACCGGGTGGCCGGCGCGTTCTTCTTCACCAGCGAGCGCGACGACGTCTGCGACCACCTGCCTGAATGCAGCGATGTTGTTGGAGCCGGACGATACGGCGATGATCGAAACGATTTCCCCGTGCCGTGCTTCGATAGGGTTCCAGCGGCAGGAAAGCCCGGTCAGATCCGGCCTTGTTCCGGCGGGAGCGGGGTCGATCCCGTAGCGGCCGGCTTTCATTTCGGCTTCTGCCCAGCTTGAGCCGCCGCCGGCGAACATTGCGTAGGAGACCTCTTCCGAGGCCTGGAACCGGGCAACGCGCACATCGAGCCCTTTGGCGCGGATGTCCGCCATCGGCACGATCGCCGCACGCATTGTCAGCCCGAGTTCTTCGGCAACCCATGCCTGAACCGCCGCCAGAGCCTCGCGCGTCCTTTCACGCAATCCGTCGGGAAAGGCGACAAGTGCCCCGTCGCCGCCGAATACGAACGGAAGGTCGCGCCGATCCAGCGTGTTGAGGAGGGCTGAGATTACGCTGGCGCCGGCCATGTTCACGGTTTTGTATCGGCCGGCTTCGATCGCCTTCGTGGAACCGACGATATCAGCGGTCGCCAATTGCCAGTTGTCCGGCAAAGGCCGGTAATTCGCCGCGTCCGTCACGCCCTCAAATTGCGTGAAGATCGGCACGGCATCAAAAAATGTATCCCTGTCGGCGATTTTATCCATTGCTTACAACTAGCACATTTCCGTTTTCCGGTGACCATTCGAAGCAGACACGAAATTGACTCGCCCGGAATTTCAGACGATAGGCTCGCGCCGATGCGAATTGCCTTTTACGCGCCAATGAAATCGCCAAATCATCCGGTTCCGTCGGGCGACCGCCTGATGGCACGGCTGCTGATCAAGGCGCTTGAACATGCCGGCCATGAGGTGACCGTAGCGTCCGAACTGCGTAGTTTCGCCTCCAAACCGCAGGCCGAGCACTATGCAGCCGTGCTGGAAGGAGCCGACGGTGAAATATCGAGGCTGTCGACGCTGTGGGCTTCGAAGGGCAAGCCCGATCTCTGGTTCTGCTATCACCCTTATTACAAGGCGCCCGATCTGATCGGGCCGAAACTGGCGTCCGCTTTTGAGATCCCATACGTGACAGCCGAAGCATCTTATTCCACGCGGCGCAATATCGGTGTCTGGGTCGAGACGCAGGCATCGGTCGAAGAGGCCGTGAAGATCGCCGCACTCAACATCTGCTTTACGCACAGGGACCGTGACGGCCTGGCAGAGGTCGTGCCCGATGCGACATTCGCCATGCTGCCACCTTTCATCGACACGTCGGTCTTCGCGGCGTCGCCGCATTCCGGATCGACGGGGCTAGTTGCGGTGGCGATGATGCGCCCAGGCGACAAGCTTGACAGCTACAGGATGTTGGCGCGTGCGCTTGAACGAATTCCGGAGGTTCCGTGGACGCTTGCAATAGTCGGGGATGGGCCTTGCCGCGCGGAAGTCGAAGCGGCATTCGCCGCGTTGCCGGCCGGTCGTATCGAATGGCTCGGCAAGAAGGAGCCCGACGAGGTTCCGGAATTGTTGAGCAAAGCGGGCATCTATGTGTGGCCGGGGTGTGGGGAAGCTTACGGATTGGCCTATCTTGAGGCCCAGGCGGCCGGTCTGCCTGTCGTGGCGCAGAATACCGCCGGCGTGCCCGAAGTCGTGCAGAGTGGCAAAACGGGAATTCTGACGCCTCCCGGTGATGTGAATGCTTTTGCCGGCGCAATTGCTGGGCTGCTGAGCGACGCTGGTAAAAGGCGGGCGATGGGGCAGGCGGCTCGCAACTTCGTCATGCTGGAGCGCTCGCTCGATGCGGCGGCGGCTCGGCTCGGCACGATGCTTCCGGCCGGGGCGGTTGTCCGATGAGCGAGAGCCAAATCTGGCAGCCGCTGTTGTATGAACTCGCGCGTTGGGAACGGGCGGGACGCAAGGCGGATTTCTGGCTGCGCGACGACGACGCGGTAGAGCCAACCACAGCGCTCGACCGCCTGCTCGCCCTCACCGAAAAATACGGCGTGCCGGCTACGCTGGCGGTAATTCCGGCGTTCACCGGCGCAGACCTTGTTGAGCGGCTCGCCGACGCGCCGCACGTGACTGTCGCCGTTCATGGCTGGTCGCATGAGAACCATGCCGCAGCCGGTGAGAAAAAGCAGGAGCTCGGGCGGCATCGCGACCGGGATATCGTGCTCGACGAGTTGAGCCAAGGGTTGGCTCATATGGGGCGTTTGCATGGGCCGCGCTTGGTGCCATTGTTGGTTGCGCCATGGAACCGCATCGACTCCGCTCTGATAGCTGGCCTCGTGCCGATCGGTTTTGAAGCACTCTCGGTTTTTGGGGCCTCAAAACCGGCAGCCCTGCAGATGGTCAACAGCAATGTCGATCTGATGGATTGGCATGGCACGGGCGGTTGCCGCGATCATGGAGCGCTGGTCGGCGACATCGTTGCCCAGCTTTCCCGGTCTCTCGATGGTGGCGATGCAGTGGGGATACTCACCCATCACCTGGTGCACGACGAGGCGGCGTGGCTGTTTCTAGCGCGCCTTTTCGAGATAACCGTAGGTCATTCGTCCTGCCGATGGCGCGGGGTGCGCGAATTGATCGCGAGAACGCGCTGATCAGCGCTTGCGCGCTGCATGAGGCTGGATATCCAGCGTCTGGCCGTCGCGGGCGGCAAAACTGCCGGCGAAGGCCCGGATAGCCTGCTGCTCGATCGCCTCGATCTGAGCGTCGGTGCGGGCAGGGTCGTGGTGAAACAGCGCAAGCTGCCGTGCGTTTGCCGCCTCGCAAAGCTTGATGCCCTGCTGCCAGGTCGAGTGCCCGTAACCACGGTATTTCTTCATTTCTTCTTCGGTGTAGGTGCAGTCGTATATGACCAGATCAGCATTTTCGATCAGCCCGAGAATTGCTGTGTCGAGCGTGCCGGGCACATGTTCGGTGTCGGTGATCACCGCCACTGCCCGTCCGCCCCATTCGATCCGATAACCTATGCAGCCGCCGGGATGGTTGAGGCTGGCGGTTTTGATGACGACACCCTCACGCGGACGAAGCACGTCGCCCGAGACAAAATCAACCGTATCGAGGTTGGCCTTGCAGATTTCCAGCTTCACCGGAAACCATGGCGGCCGCATGAACTCGCTGGCCATCTCGCGCGTCGTCATCCGCCCGGCGAGATGTCCCGACCAGAGTCGGACCTGTGTTTTCGGATCGTAGAATGGGTGGAAGAACGGCAGCCCGAGGATGTGGTCGTAATGGCAGTGGGTGAAGAACACGTCGAAATCTTTTATTCCCGCCGCCTTCAGCGCGTCGCCGGCAGGGCGTATGCCGGAGCCCGCATCGAAGAACAAGGTGTGCGGTCCGCAGCGCAGCTCGATGCAGGCGGTGTTGCCGCCGTAGCGAATGAATTGCGGGCCGGACACCGGCACGCTGCCACGTACTCCCCAGAAGCGGACCCGGAATAGATCTTCGTCCATCATGTCCATCTGCGGCGATCCCCAACAGCCACTATCGCAGCCATCCTGCCGCGACTAGACGAGACACGTATTTGACGCGTTTTTCAACCATCTAGGAATCGACGCAGCGGTAACCCTACTGAGCTCAGTGCTTGCTGTTGCGCGCATCAGCCAGTTCGGCGGTGGTGTGGCTCAGCCTGTCGGCCAACACGCGGACGATCTCGATGGTCATTTCCGGAAACTCCTTCAGCAGCCGCAGGAAATGATCTTTGCGGATGCGCAAAGCCTCGAGCTGACCCGCCGCCCGCACCGTCGCGGTGCGGGAAACATCGCACAGGATGGCGATCTCGCCGACAATGGAATTGGGTTCGAGTTCGGCGACCTTGATCTGGCCGGTCTCGGAATCGACCAGAATATCGGCGGTTCCGGATAGTATGACATAGGCTGCGTCGCCCTCGTCGCCCTGGTTGAAGAGGATCTGGCCGGGGCTGTAGCTGACGCGATCCGATGTGAAGGCAAGCAGCTTGAGCTTGGCCGGCTCCACGCCTGAGAACAGCGGAACCCGCCGGAGCATTCCCACTTCGTCCTTGAGAAGCATCATCGCACAACCTCGCCCCAAGCCCCATTTAAGGGAATACTATGACAGTAACCCCTTAAAGATACCGTTTCTTTCTAAAAGTGTCTCGTGTGTTCCGTCTTCGACCAGTTCGCCCGAATTGAAGACGACGACGCGGTCGAAAAGTTTCGCCATCGCCGGATTGGTCAGCACCCAGATGATCGCCGGAGAGCGGTCGCCACGTTTCGCTTCCTCCAGCACATTGCGCAGGATCTGATCCTGCAAACGTTGGTCGAGAGCCGATAGCGGCCGGTTGAAGATGAGGAAGTCCGCGCGTTTCAGCAGGGCGCGCGCAACGTCCAGTTTCTGGCGCTGCGCGCCAGTGAGGCGCCTGCCGCCGACGCCGACGTTGAAGCCGAGGCCGACATCGAGCACGTCGTCGTAAAGACCAAGCTCGTCGAGGATCTCGTTGACGATCGCCCGGATGCGTTCGGGGCCGTCCGGATGGTTGTGGCCGATCCTGCCGAACAGAACATTGTCCATGACGGTGGCCGCGGCGGTGTAGCGCATCGGATCGTAAGGTTCGATGGCGCCCTGCAAATCTTCCGGCAGGTTCTCGTAGAAGCTTTCGCGAGCAGTGACGATTTTTTCCATCAGGTCGTCGCTGAGCAGGCCGAAGCGATGCCGCGGCTCGATATAAGCGAAGCTCAAGGTGGTCATCGACGCGCGGTCCGCTTCCGACACCGTGTCGTAGGGCTTGCCCTTCAGCTTTTGCAGGAGCGATTGATAGGCCGGTATTTCTTCTGCGGTCATGAAGGCGAGCTGCTGGAAGAAAGGATGGTCGGGCGGCAGGTCGCTGAACAGCTCGATGGCTTGCTCGGCGATTTCAAGTCCCATGCCGTAGAGCACCTGATCCAACCCTTGGTCCCTGAGCACCGATGCGAAATAAGGGTTCGTTGCCAGTGCCTTGTCCGCAAGTGCTGGACCGGTCGCCGCGCCAAACAGCAGGTTTTCGCCGATGGTCGCTTCCCTGTTGTAGGCGCCGGGTTCGAAGGAGACCACCAGTCCGGTGAGGCCCTTCTCCTCAAGCCGGTTGCGCAATGCTTCGCGAAGCTCGACGATGCGGTCGACGAGCTGCTGGTGGCGTTGCAGGTCGGCGGATGTGCGCAGGCCGAGATCCAGGATATCGCGCGACAGCACCACGGCGTCGAGTATGTGGCGAATGACGCCGAACAGGTCGTTCGGACCGGTGGCGCCTGCCGCGGCGTAGTCGACCCAGTCGCTGTTCAGATCATAGTCTGGATTGCCGGCCTTGCGCGCTTCGTCGATTTCCCAGTTGCGCTGCTTTGCCCTTTCGCCTTCGTAGGATACCGCCGTTAGGGGCACGTGCTTCAGACCGTAGAGCAGGTTGTCGCGGAGGCTTCCCTGCGAAAGGTATGTATCGGACGAGGCATAGGATATCCGCCGCCCGGTCACGGCCTCGGGCATTTCGAGCAAGTCGGCGTCGCCGATCGTGATCTTTCCGTTCTCCGGCCAGTTCAGTCTGGAAAACGCTTCGGCGAGTGCCTCGCCACCGCCGTTCGCGGTTGTAACGATCGCCACGGTCTCGCCGCACTTGACCTGGAAGGACACGCGCTCGAGCAATGTCGCGCCACTGTCGTCGACTATCGACAGGTTCACCGCGGACAGTGGGCCGGTCAACGGGCCGACCGGCTCCAGGTTGATGGCCTGGACCTTGGGGTCGACGAGCCGATCGATGCTGAACTGCTCCACGACCTGAGCGTATTTAACCTGCACGTCCTGGCGCGCCTGATCCCAGTCGATCAGTTCTTTCATCGGTCCAGGCAGGTCTTTGTACGCTGCGATCACCGCGACCAGCTGCCCGACATCAAGGCGTCCGCGCAGGGCCAGATAGCCGCCGATGAGGTAGAACAGAAACGGCGTCACCTGGGCGAGGAAGTTGTTGATGAACTTTACCAGGAACTTCCACTGGTAGAGATCGTAGCGGATTTTGAAGATGCGGCCGAGGCGCGAAGCGATGTCGGCGCGCTCGTAGTTCGACGTGTCGTGGACGTGAATCGTGCCAATGCCGTCGACGATTTCACCCACCCGGCCGGACAGTTCACGCGCCGTAAGCTGCCTTTCGCGGCCAAGACGGATCAGCCGCCTGCGCATCCGCGGGATGAGGACGAGCTGAACCCCGACGATCGCCGCCGCAATGAGACCGAGCCAGAAATTCTGGATGATGATGAACACCAGAGCCGTCAGGGCCTGACCACCGAGCAAAGCCGGCTGCACGAAAGCATCGCCGATGAAGCCGCCCAGCGGTTCCACCTCGTCCTTCACCATGGTTGCGACTTCAGCGGATTTCACGCGCCTGAACTGAAAAGGCGGAAAGCGCAGAACGCGGTCGACCAGCTCGAAGCGGATACGCCGCAACATGCGTTCGCCGAGACGGCCCTTGTAGGTGTTGATGTAGAATTTGAAGAGACCGTTGATGACGACCAGCAGCAGGAAGACCAGGCTCAGCGCGAATAGTGTTTGTTCCCGCTCAAGCTGGAATCCCGAAAACAGCTGAACGTGTCCGATGAACGGTAGGTTGAAACCAAGCTCCATGAAGGTCTTGGTGGCGCCGGGCGACTCGAAGCCGTCTCCCTGTATCGGCCCGTTGACGATCAGCTTGGGCAGATCGAAGGACATGAAATAGGGGATCATCGACAGCCCGACGATCATCAGAATCCAGAGCTGGTGTTTCCAGGTGTGGGTCCAGATATAGCGGGCGAGACTTGCTTCCATGAGCGGCGGCGAACCAATCAACCTGCGGGATGCAAAACATAAAAACGCCTTTTCGCATAAGGTGAAGCGGCAATTGCTTCATCATCGAGAAAAAGCTCGAAACTGCAATGGACCCGCACCGTCGGCCGGCTGACGATCTCCGGCACTTGCGAGGATGCCCGTTCGAGTTCCGGGGCGTAGTCGATCACCACGGTGCTGGCGTTGTCGATCAGCGAGAAAAGCAGTTGTCCCAGCGGCTCGCGGCGGCCGAACGGCTTCAGCGAATAACCGAGCAGAACCAGCCCGTAGCTGCGCGGGGCGTAGTCGTAGGTGATTTCCTGGAACTTCCTCGCAACGTGCCGGACGCGGCAAGGCCGGCCGTTCAGCTCCTCGGCTTCGTAGGGCACGGTCTTCGGGTCGACCGACAGAACCGACAGGGGCGTGTGGGTGAGGTAATTGGTGATCGGCTGCAAATACCCGCCGATTTCCAGGACATGCGGACAGTTGCGAAGGAAATGAGCGGCGACGACCTGGCGTATCACGGCCGCAGGCCCCGACAGATGCGACAGTCCTTCCCCCGTGCCCGCCGGCGACGCGGCGGTTTCAAGCATCTTCAGGTCCATCGGATCAGATTGCGTTGTGTTACCAAGAATCTCAACATACAACACGGCCATGATGGACGCTACCCAGCCAGACGACCCGGGCGCCGACTGGCGCGAGCATGCTTTTGATCTCACACGCGGAATCGCTGCTTATACCGATAATCCCCTGGTTGCCGGCCTTGCCCGCATCATTGCCAACCACCCGAACGCCGATATCGGCAACGCCTTCAATCACAAGCAGGTCGCCTGCAAGATGTGGGCGCGCGACAAACTGCTCGAAAGCGGCGATGGGAGCTTCAGGCGCATCTGGATTCTCGGTGGCTGGTATGGCGTGCTCGCTGCGATGTTTTTTGACGACTCCCGGTTCGACATCGAGGCGATCGACAGCATCGACATCGATCCTGCGGTAGCGGCGGTGGCCGAAACGTTGAATCGGCCGGCGGGAGAGCGGTTCCACGCGCTGACCGCGGATATGTATGCGCTCGACTACGGCGCAGCCCGGCCGGATCTCGTCATCAATACCAGTTGCGAGCACATCGCCGATGTTCGCGGTTGGCTCGACCTGCTGCCAAAAGGAACACAGGTCCTGCTCCAATCGAACGATTATTTCAGCGAACCGACGCACATCAACTGTGTGGCCTCGCTTGAGGCTTTCGAGCAGCTGGCAGGACTCGCGGAGTTGCGGTTCTCAGGATCGCTGCCGATGAAGAAATACACCCGTTTCATGCTGATCGGGATGGTTTGATCGTCAGATTGCTCGATTTCAGCAGTTTGCGCAGCACTTTCGCCGAACCCTTCGCACCATCGAGGTCGAGGGCAGGGGTATCGGGAGAGGCCGCGGTGAGGGCGCGTTCGACGGCCTGGGCAAGGGCCGGCGGCGTCAGGTCCCGTTCGGTCAACACCGATGCAAGCCTCATGCGCTCCAGTCTCTCCGCGCGAAAGGTCTGTTCTGTCTCTCCGCCCGCAGCGAAAGGGACGAGCAGCGAGCGGCAGCGGGCGCGAAGAACGTCGCAGACGGTGTTGTAGCCGGCTTGCGAAACCGAAAGACGGCAGCCGGTCAAAAGGCTGGCGAAATCCACACGGAACCTGGAGATGGTGAGGTTTGAGGGCGCCCCCGCAACAGCTGCCTCGAAGTCGGGTTTCGGCAGGTTGGGGCCGGTGATCAGGCACCATTTCAGATTGCCGGCCAGCATACCTGCGGCAGCGAGTGCCGATGCGACCAAATCCCCGCCGGCAGCGCCGCCGCCAGCCGAAACCAGGACATCGAAGTGTTCGCTCGTCACGGCGGGTGGCGGAGCCGCGACAAGGCCAGTATAGGCGACCTTGCTTTCGATTACCCGGGCGAGCGGGAAGGTCTGGCCGATCGTGGCAAAAGACGGGTCGCCATGGACCATGACGAGGTCGAAGAAGTTTTCGACAAGGTCGACTGTTTCTTCGTTGCGGCCGGGTTTTGTGCGTTCCTGCAGGATGTCTCGCACCGAAGCCACCAGTAGCGGCTTTGGCGCCAGCGCGGCAACTTTCTCGAGCAGCGGAATGAGCTCGAACCGCATCTGGCGGCGGCCGAATGGGAAGGCTTCGATAATAACGATGTCGGGCTGAAAATCGTCGACCGTCTGCAGCAGCATTTGCCGCCGCTTTTCCTTGAAGGCGTCGTCGACCGGGTTCCCGTTGAGATCCGTCAAGCCGGAAAACCCCTCGTCGCCGGAGACCACCGGTGGCAACGTCAGCGTCTTCAGCCCCGGCGCTGGGAAGCCGGCAACAGGCGCGCCGCCGGTTACCACAAGAATGTCAAAGCCATCATCGGCAAGTGCGGTGGCAATCCGGCTGGCGCGCGCGAGATGTCCGATGCCGAGCAGATGCTGAACGTAGAACAACACGCGAGGCTGTATCACGCGGTATCCGCCTGCCATTCCCGCTCGAACAGGCTCTTCAGCTGGACGATGCTTGAATTGTGGTCGAAATGATCGCGCACCCGCCGCTCCGCAGCATCGCCGAGACGTTTGCGCAGCGATGGCTCGCGTATCGCGCGTTCCAGTGCCCGGGCGAGTGCCTGAGGATCTTCGGAAGCGACAACCAGGCCGTTTTCATCATGGGTCAGCAGTTCCGGCACGCCGGATACATTGGTCGAAACGCATACCAATTTCTGGCTCGCCGCCTCCACCAGCACGTTTGGCAGACCGTCGCGGTCGCCGTCGGCGGCAATCCGGCAGGCCAGCGCAAAAATATCCGACCGGCGGTAGTGTTCGAGCACGTCTTCCTGGGCCAGCGCGCCTTTCCATGAAACGCGCTGCGCAATGCCGAGGCTTTCTGCGAGGGCCTTGAGCCGGCTTAACTGTTCGCCTCCGCCAATATGTTCGAACCGCCAATGAAGATCGGCCGGCAGCAGGGCAAACGCCCGCAACAGCACATCGTAACCCTTTTTCTCAACCGCGCGACCGACGCTCAGCACGACAACCGGATCGGTTCCGAGAGACCCGTCGCGGGCTGGCCGCGTTCCTTCGAAATGGCCGAAGCGGGCGAGGTCCAACCCGTGATAGCTGAGATGTATATTGGAACCGCCGTTGGCCAGGCTTTTCAGATGGTCGTAGCCGGTGCGCGTGCATGTCACCATCCAGCGCGCGGAGGAAAGCTTGGCGGCGAGATCCCAGTCCTGCGAGGTCCAGATATCCTTGGCATGCGCCGAACAGGTCCAAGGAAGCCCGCGAAGCAGGCTCGTGTAACGAGTCACCGACGCCGGCGTATGGGCAAAGTGTGCATGCAGCCATTCGCCGTCCTCCGGCCATTCTCTTGCCAACACCAACGCTTGGCCGAAACGGCGGATGCGGTTACGTGTCGGGTCACGACGAAGGTCAGCAGCAAAAATCCGCAGAGTTTTCCAGAAACTGCCGTGCGGCAGCCAGGAAAGCAATGCGCGGCCAACCCGCGACGGCTCCTCATGCAGATATTCGGGGAGGTAGTGCACAGGCGCGCGGATTTCGTCATGTACGGGATGGCGCTTGCCGTCCGTCGGCCTCCTCAGCGCGACCAGCACCAACTCCATGCCGGCACGCTCCAGTCCCAGCAACTCCTGCGCGATGAAGGTTTCCGACAGACGCGGATAACCCTTCAGGACGACGACAATCTTGCGGCGGTTGGACAAGCTTCAGCTCGCGCCATCGACCACGGAGAGGTGAGGGTGGGTGCGCTGGTCGAGCCAGCCGCCGACGATCTCCGAAATGTTGACCAGTCCTGCCAGCCGCAGATCGGGATTGCTCTGCGAGGGGCGCGGCCGGTCGGGCAAGGCCCTTAACGCTGCCGCAAAGCGCGGCGCGTCGTCCGCTTCTTCCGGCAGCAGCATTTCGACCAGGCCGAGTTCGGCAGCGCGGCGTGCACGGATCAGCTGTTCCTCGCGCGGCTTGACGCGAGGCACGATCAGCGCTGGCTTGTCGAAGGAAAGAATCTCGCAATAGGTGTTGTAGCCGCCCATCGCGACCACCGCCTTGGCGCCGGCGATCAGCTCTTCCATGTGCGAATCAAACTCGATGATCTTGATCTGCGGTATTTTCCCGCCCTTTTTGATCAACTTGCGGCGCTTTTTGACCGGCATATAGGGGCCGAGCACGATCAGCGCCTTATGCTGCAGTTCCGGGTCCTGCTGGTAGGCGTGGATGACGTTGTGAATGAGTTCGGCGCCATCGCCGCCGCCGCCCGTGGTGACCAGAATGTAGTCGCCTTCCGGGCGGTGTCCCGGCATTTCGTCGTGGGAAAGGCTGCGCTGCAAAAAACCGACGAATTTCATCTTGGCGCTGACCTGGGCGGGTACATCGAGCCCGGTTAGCGGATCGTAGAAATCTGGTGGTCCATAGGCCCAGATCATGTCGTAGAAGCGACCGATCTTGCGCATCACGTCGCTCTTTTTCCACTCGGCTTCGAGCAGGTGCGGCGCATCCATGACTTCGCGCAGGCCGAGCACCAGGGTGGTGCCCCGCGTTTTCAGGTATGAAAGGGTTTCCTCCACCTCGCCGCGCAATCCGAGCGGCTCCTTGTCGACGATGAAAATGTCCGGCTGGAAGGTTTCGGCGGTATGGCGGATGATCGACTGCCGCATCTTCAGGGTTTCTTGCAGGTCGATATGCCGTTCAAGCGAAGTGTATTCGCCGTTGCGAAGCTTGATGACGCTGGGAATTTTGACGAAGTCGACGCGCGCCCTGTAGTCGAAGGCACCCGCGATCGTCGCACCGGAAATGATCAGCACATTGAGGCCGCCATAATCCTCGACCAGAGAGTGGGCGATGGTCCGGCATCGGCGCAGATGGCCGAGCCCGAACGTATCGTGGCTGTACATCAGGATTCGGGCATGTTCGAAGCGCCGCATCATGGTCAAATCAACCTTGGTTTCGCCGTCGGACCGTTTCCAGCCACATGCGATTTCGCACGATAAGAAAACATCCTGATGTCAGGACGGCTGCTTGGGGGAGCCGCCGCATTTTGCAGACCGGCTTTGCGCTTGAGGTATCATCCCAAGGGCATTGAATCTAAAATATAGTGCCGTCCCGGTCGTCATGCAGCAGGCTTTCCTGATAAGCGGGCGCCGTGTCAAGACGCCTCTGCAAGCCGATAACTTTAGCCGACGGCCGGCGGCCTGCCTAGACTGGTTTCCGCCGTTACCGTTACAGAACGCGGTCCTCGATGGACCATCGTGCCGCGAGAAAACTTATGACCGCCGCCACGACGAGCCCGGTGATCTTGGCGGGAAGGATGCCTATCAGCCCTCCGAGTGCGACGATGGCGCCGCTCGAAACGCCGAGCGTGATAATGGCGCCCAAGGTGAAGAACCGCAGGAAGGAACGGCCTTGCCGGAGATTTCCGGCGCGTTCGAACGACCAGCGAGAGTTGGCAAAGTAGGAAAAGCAGACGGCGCCGAACCAGCCCAGCAGATTTGCAAAAAGGGGTGCTGTGCCAAACCAGAGCAGCACGGAAAAAATGCAGAGGTCGATCAGGCTGTTGGCTACGCCGACAGCCCCGAATCGCACCATTTTCGAGACGAGCGAGCGTCCCGCCGGTCCGTCCGTCATTTGCGCTTTGCCGCGACCGGAGAGGCCATTTCGGACCGACCCGGCGCGCTTTCCAATCGGGAACTCTTGCCCTTGTCATCAGCCCAGCCGTACGTCTCGCGCACGACGTAAAGCGGCCGGTTGCGCACTTCCTGCGACATGCGCCCGATATATTCGCCCATGATGCCGAGCGACAGGAGGTTCAGTCCGCCGAGAAGCAGGACGGTAACCAGTGTGGATGCATAGCCCGGAACATCGATGCCCAAAATCGCTGTTTTGACGATCACGATCGCTGCGTAGACGAATGCGCAAAAACCGATCAGCAGGCCAAGATAGCTCCAGACCCGCAGCGGCGCCGTGGTGGAGCCGATCAGCCCGTCCAAGGCAAACCGGACCAGCCTGCGATATGGCCATTTGCTGTCACCGCCGGAGCGGCCGGCGCGGTCGTATTCGATGTCCACGTTGCGGTATCCGACCCAGGAATACAGCGCCTTGGTGAAACGCGACCCTTCCGACAATTCGTTCAATGTATCGACCACCGCACGGTCGAGCAGCCGGAAGTCGCCGACATCCGCCTTGATCGGAATATCGGCTATCTTGTTATAGAGCTTGTAGAAAAGCCGTGCGGTAAAACGTTTGATTGCGGTGTCCGTGTCGCGGCGGCGCCTGATCGCGTTGACGATTTCGGCGCCCTCGAGCCACTTCTCAACCATGCGGGGCACCACTTCGGGCGGATCCTGCAGGTCGACATCCATCGGGATGACCGCATCGCCGGTCGCGTGGCGGAAGCCTGCGGCAAGCGCTGCCTCCTTGCCGAAATTTCGCGAGAAACGCACCAGCTTGATATTCGGGTTGACGCGAGCCTCGGCAAGGATAGCCGGGCGGGTCGCGTCGGCGCTGCCGTCGTCAATGAAGATGATCTCGTAGCTGCCGGATTTGAGCTGGTCGCGGCAAACCTTCTCAAGCACCGGTACGCAATCCTTGACGAACCGCGCTATCGTATCCTGTTCGTTTAGAACCGGAACAATGATCGAAACTATCAAATTTTCGCGCAAAAGCGCACCTCGAACGGTTCACCGGAAGCTGGGATAGGCTATTAGCGGTATGTCGCTCGCCATGACAAGCTTAACGGCCGGAGATGATGCGAGATAGTGGCAGGGCTTGAGCCCGAGCCGAAGAGGGTCGAGATGAGTATCCAGCCGCGGGCACAAGAAGCCTTCGAGCCACTGCCGGAAGACGCAGGCCAGATCGGAGGCGAGTTTTCGCTGTTTCGCGAACTGCCGCAGTCGGTGGAGGTCAACAAGCTGCGCAAGCGGCTGCTGCGGCTGGCGCGCGAGGCGATGGACAACTTCGCCATGGTGCGCCCCGGTGATCGCTGGCTGGTGGCGCTGTCGGGCGGCAAGGATTCTTATGGGCTGCTGGCGATCCTGCTCGACCTCAAATGGCGCGGCTTTCTGCCGGTCGATCTCCTGGCCTGCAATCTCGATCAGGGCCAGCCGAACTTCCCCAAGCATATTTTGCCCGATTTCCTGAACAGACACGGCATTGCCCACCGCATCGAATACCGGGACACCTATTCGATTGTTACCGACAAGATCGGCGAAGGCAGAACCTACTGCTCCTTGTGTTCGCGGCTGCGGCGCGGCCATCTCTATCGCATCGCGCGGGAGGAGGGCTGTTCGTCGCTGGTGCTCGGCCACCACAGGGAGGATATCCTGGAGACGTTCTTCATGAACCTCTTTCATGGCGGGAGGCTTTCCGCAATGCCGCCAAAGCTGCTGAACGACGAGGGCGATGTGATGGTGCTGAGGCCGCTCAGTTATTGCGCCGAAGCGGATCTGGCGAAATTTGCCGGCATCATGCAGTTCCCGATCATTCCCTGCGATCTTTGCGGCAGCCAGGAAGGGCTGCAGCGCAATGCGATGAAGGCGATGCTCGAGGACATCGAGCAGCGCATGCCCGGCCGCAAGGACACGATGATCCGCGCGCTGGGCAATGTACGGGCCTCTCAGCTTCTCGACCGAAGCCTGTTCGATTTCGTGGGGCTGAGCCCGGAGTAGCAGCCTCAGTTCGTCGGATTGCTGTGCGGTTGAAACAGCTTCCCCCGCTCCGCATAGAGCACGATCAGCAGGCCCAGCACCGATACTGCGCAGTACCCGGCGGTGAGGGGCGTGATCGTACCATCGAACGCCTGGCCGATGCCCGCGCCGATTGCGCCGCCTCCAACCGTCTGCGTAAAGCCGATGACGGATGAAGCCGTGCCCGCGACGTGGCCGAGTGGCTCCATGGCGATCGAATTGAAGTTCGAGCCGATCCAGCCGAATTGCAGCATTGCCAGCGTGAAGAGGCCGACGAAAATCGGCAATGGCACCGGACCGAGCAGGGACAGTCCGAACATGACGCAGTTCACCGCCGCAAAACCCACCAGCGCGCCATGCGACAGCCGCCGCATGCCGAAGCGGCCGACAAGCCGCGAATTGATGAACGACGACACCGCCATCATGCTGGCGACCGCCGCGAAGAGTACCGGAAACCAGACGCCTAGCCCGTAGATGCCGACGTAGATTTGTTGCGCGGAATTGATGAACCCGAACAGGGCGCCAAAAACGATCGTCGTCGCCAGCGTGTAGCAAAGCGATGTTCGGTTGGTCAGCACGATGCCGAAGCCACCCACAATTGATCTCAATGTGAAGGCACGGCGATATTCCGGGTGCAGCGTTTCGGGCAACCTCACCGCTGTCCAGATCGTAACCGCCAGCGCGATCGCCGCCATGAAGATGAAGATCACGTGCCATTCGGCAAAAAGCATCACCAGCTGCCCGATGCCCGGCGCCACCACCGGAATGACCATGAAGACCATGAAGACCAGCGACATGATCTCGGCCATCGCGCGGCCGCCAAAAACGTCGCGGATGACGGAGACGGCAATGACGCGGGTTGCCGCGGCGCCGATGCCCTGTACGAAACGCAGCACCAGCAGTGTCGCGAATGTCGGTGCGAAGGAAGCGCTAAAGGCGGCGACCACATAGATCGCCAGCCCAATCAGCAGTGGCGCCCGGCGGCCGAATCGGTCCGAGATCGGCCCATAAGCCAGCTGCGCCAGCCCGAAGCCCGAAATGTAAGCGGTGATGACATACTGGCGATGGTTCTCGTTCTCGACGCCCAGACTGGCGCCGATCTGCTGGAGGCCGGGCAGCATGATGTCGATCGCCAGCGCGTTCAGCGCCATCAGCGCCGCAGCCAACGCGATGAACTCCCACCGGGGGAGCGTCATCACCGGATTCGTCGTGTCGGGAGAGGTCTTCTGGTCCATCGCCCTGCTTACGGTCGCTGCCAAAACAAAACGCGCCGGCGGACCGGCGCATTGTTCTGTAGAAGTCTCCGGAAAAGCCCGGAAACTATTGTTTCTGCGGGATAATCAGGCCGCGCCGCGAGCAGCGATGCCCTTTTCGCTGAGGAACGTCTGAAGTTCGCCAGCCTGGAACATTTCGCGGATGATGTCGCAGCCGCCGACGAATTCACCCTTCACGTAGAGCTGCGGTATCGTTGGCCAGTTGGAATAGTCCTTGATGCCCTGGCGAAGCTCGTTCGAGGTGAGGACGTTCACGCCCTTGTAGTCGACGCCGAGATAATCGAGGATTTGCACAACCTGTCCGGAAAAACCGCACTGCGGAAAGCCGGGCGTGCCTTTCATGAAGACGACAACGTCCTGGCTCTTCACTTCGCTGTCGATGTAGTCGTTGATACCGCTCATATCTAACCCTTTCGCGCCTGTAGCAGTCAGGCCGGAAACATGACATTCAAATAAACCCTACGGCGACCCGAAACAAGACGCTTGCGGGCCAAGCAATCGGAAGGGCTTGGAATGTGGTTCTCTTCCGGCGACTGAAAACCGGCTATCTTTTCCAGGCGATCGATGAAACGGGGTGAGCTTGCTGCGGCGCTGGCCGGACTTCTGGTGGTGGCGGTCGCGTCGGTTTGGTGGTTTAGAGAGCCCGAGATGGCGCCTGCTTTACCTATCTCAGAATTGCCGCAGCCTTGCCGGGACCTCGATTTCGAGGGAATCGGCTATGTCGTCTGCGAAATCGATGTCCGCCGCTA
The DNA here is from genome assembly GCF_900114255.1 of Neomesorhizobium albiziae. Classification (GTDB taxonomy): domain Bacteria; phylum Pseudomonadota; class Alphaproteobacteria; order Rhizobiales; family Rhizobiaceae; genus Neomesorhizobium; species Neomesorhizobium albiziae. The sequence continues at coordinate 276,046 of NZ_FOSL01000005.1, forward strand.
CGACGTCGACCTCTTTCGCCTCGGTCCCGATGGCAAGCCATTCGGCTCGCTGCGCGCCTTCGACAAATCGAGGGCCGCCGAGGGCAAGCCGGCCCTGCTCGCCATGAATGCCGGCATGTATCATGCTGACCTGACGCCGGTCGGCCTCTTCGCCAGCCGTGGAAAAGTCGAGGCGCCGCTGAACCTCGCGGATGGTGTCGGCAACTTTTTCATGAAGCCGAACGGCGTCTTCTTCATAAACCGGCAAGGGCAGCCCGCGGTTATGGAGACGACGGCTTTCGTTGCGGCAAAGCCGGATGTGACCGGAGCCACGCAGTCGGGTCCCATGCTGGTGATCGACGGTCAGATACATCCGCGGTTCGAGGAAAACGGCGCGTCACGCCTTATCCGAAACGGCGTCGGTGTGCGCGATGCTGACACGGCGATTCTGGCGATTTCCCGGTCGGAAGTCAGCCTCGGCAGCTTCGCGCGGTTCTTCCGCGATGCGCTTGGATGCGCGAATGCGCTGTTCTTCGACGGCGATATTTCAGCGCTGTCCAACGGCAGGGAGACAATTGTCGGCGGCGATTTTCCGGCGGGGCCGATTATCGCCGTGTCCGCGAAGAACGACGCGCCGGGATCTTAAGAGGCGCGGCGGCGTGTCTTGGAACGTGAGCTCACTGTGCGCTTGCGGCTCGTCTGCTTCCTGGCGGGCTTGAGCAGCTTTTCAATGCGGTTCAGCCGTTCGGCGGCGGTCAATGTACGCTTGCGCCGGCGTGCGCGCTTGCCCGTCGCCTTCTTCAGCATGTCCTGCACGACATCGTGGACGACGCTTTTGACGAGATCGCTGACGAAGGACATGCAGCGTTTATTCCGGAATGCTGGTCTGCAGCGCCAGCGCGTGCAGCACACCGCCCATATTGCCCTTCAGGGCGTCGTAGACCATCTGGTGCTGCTGAACGCGCGTCTTGCCGCGAAAGCTCTCGGCAACAACTTCCGCCGCGTAGTGGTCGCCGTCGCCGGCGAGATCGCGAATTGTCACCTTCGCGTCCGGAATGCCATCCTTGATCAGTTTTTCGATTTCGTGGGCATCCATCGCCATAGAAAATTCTCCGTCAGTTGCCCATGAAACCAGGAAACCACGATTCGTGCGCGGTTTTCAGTTCCGATACAGATATCGCACGCGCATTGCCGAGTTTCAATTCTGAGCCGCCGGTGGTGCCAATCCACGGGGCAAAAATGCCGGCTTCCTTGATGCGGGCCATGAAGAGCGCAAAGTCCTCGAGATCGGGGAATTCCTTGACCGTCACGACATAGCGGCCCTGGTCTTCGCCGAAGAACTGCGGGATCGGATCGCCGTCCTCCAACTGGTTGACCGCAGCGCCGATACCCGACGCCATCGCCATTTCCGCGAGCGCTACCGCCAGTCCGCCGTCGGAGACATCGTGCACCGCGGTGGCAATTCCTTCCTGGATCAGTCCGCGCACGAAATCGCCGACCGTTTTCTCATGCGCAAGGTCGACCGGCGGGGGAGGGCCATCGTTTCGGCCATGGATGTCGCGCATATAGATCGACTGACCGAGATGCGTGCCCCACCAGTCCGGCGCGCCGAACAGGAGGATGAGTTCGCCCTCGCCGGCAAAGCCGAGACGTGCCATCTTGGACCAGTCGCGGATCAAACCGACGCCACCGATGGTCGGGGTCGGCAAAATGCCCTGGCCGTTGGTTTCATTGTAAAGCGAGACATTGCCCGAGACGATCGGGAAACCGAGCGCCCGACAGGCTTCGCCGATGCCTTTCACCGCGCCGACCAGTTGCCCCATGATTTCCGGGCGCTCCGGATTGCCGAAATTGAGATTGTCCGTCGCAGCCAGCGGCTCGGCGCCTGTCGCCGTAAGGTTGCGCCAGCACTCGGCCACCGCCTGCTTGCCACCTTCGTAGGGGTCGGCCTCGCAATAGCGCGGCGTCACATCCGAGGAAAAGGCGAGCGCCTTGGTGGCATGACCCTCGACCCGCACGACACCGGCGTCGCCGCCGGGGATTTGCATGGAATTGCCCTGGATCAGCGTGTCGTATTGCTCCCACACCCAGCGCCGGCTGGAGAGATCCGGGCCGCCAAGCATTTTCAGCAGCGCGTCGGCGATGTCGGCCTGCGGAATATCGGTATCCGCGAGCGGCGCCCGCTTCTTCGATTCGACCCATGGCCGGTCATATTCAGGCGCCTGGTCGCCGAGTTCCTTGATCGGCAGGTTGGCGACCTCGTCGCCCTGATGAAGGATACGGAACCGCAAATCGTCGGTCGTCTTGCCGACAATTGCGAAATCGAGGCCCCATTTTCTGAAGATTGCCTCTGCTTCTTCCTCTTTTTCGGGACGCAGCACCATCAGCATGCGTTCCTGGCTTTCCGAAAGCATCATCTCGTAGGCCGACATGCGCTCCTCGCGCACCGGCACCTGGTCGAGGTCGAGTTCGATGCCGAGGTCACCCTTGGCGCCCATCTCGACTGCCGAGCAGGTGAGGCCTGCGGCTCCCATGTCCTGGATGGCGATGACTGCGCCGGACGCCATCAATTCCAGGCAGGCTTCCAGCAGACATTTTTCGGTGAAGGGGTCGCCGACCTGCACGGTCGGGCGCTTCTCGTCGATGTTGTCGTCGAATTCCGCCGACGCCATCGTCGCGCCGCCAACGCCGTCGCGGCCGGTCTTGGCGCCGAGATAGACGACGGGCAGGCCGACGCCCTTGGCTTGCGACAGGAAGATGGCATTGCTCTTTGCCAGGCCCGCGGCAAAGGCGTTGACCAGGATGTTGCCATTGTAGCGGGCGTCGAAATTGACTTCGCCGCCGACCGTCGGCACGCCGAACGAATTGCCGTAGCCGCCAACGCCTGCCACCACGCCGGCAACGAGATGGCGGGTTTTCGGATGGTCCGGCGCGCCGAAGCGCAAGGCGTTCATCGCAGCGATCGGCCGTGCGCCCATCGTGAAGACATCGCGCAGGATGCCGCCGACGCCGGTCGCCGCACCCTGGTAAGGCTCGATGTAGGACGGGTGGTTGTGGCTCTCCATCTTGAAGACCACGCAATCACCATCGCCGATATCCACGACGCCGGCATTCTCGCCCGGGCCCTGGATGACCTGTGGTCCGGTCGTTGGCAGCGTGCGCAGCCATTTCTTCGAGGATTTGTACGAGCAATGCTCGTTCCACATGGCCGAGAAGATGCCGAGTTCCGTGAAAGTCGGTTCGCGCCCGATCAGGTCGAGGATGCGCTGGTACTCGTCGGGCTTCAGCCCATGCGCGGCTATCAGGTCGCCGGTGATCTTGACGTCGTTCGAGATGCTCATCGGTGGCTGTCGATTCCGTTGGCGTGCTGCTGGCGCTCCCTTAGCGCAAGAAGCCGCCGTTTACACCGGCAAAAGATGGAAAAACAACCTTAACGGCAGTCTGATGGATCAGGTGTAGGGATCGTGGCCGATGCCGCCGCTGTCGAGCAGGCGGCGCAGCGCTGTCAGGCCGCCCTCGATCTCGCTCCTGGTTCTCGGCATGGAGAAGGCGAAACGTGCCCGGTGGAAGGCGCGCTCCGGCCGGCCCGATTTGAATTCGTCCTCGTCGTCGATCAGCACGCCTTCGTTTTCAGCCGCTTTCTTGAAATTGCCGGAAAGCCAGGGCTCGGGCAGCTTCATCCACAGAAACGGAATGTCGGGGTGCGAAGCGAAATCCAGGCCGGCGAGATGTTTTCTGGCGAGCGCCTCGCGTGCCGCTATTTCCGCTTTCACTCTGGTGCGCAACGCGGCGGCTTCGCCGGAGAGAATGAGCTTTGCCGCGAGATCGCCGAGCAGGAACGGCATGCCGCCGGTCACCATCTTGTGCGCCGTGGTAATGCGTGCGGCCAGATTTGCCGGGCAGGAAACCCAACCGCCGCGCACGCCGGCCGCCACGGTCTTCGACAGGCTGCCGACGTGGAAGGTTCGTTCCGGCGCCAGTTCTGCCAGCAGGGTAGGGACATCGTCGAGCAGGCTGCCGTAAATGTTGTCCTCGATCAGCCAGACATTGTAATTGCGTGCAATTGCTACAATGTCGCGTCGCTCAGCTTCGGAAATGATGGCCAGCGTCGGATTGTGGATCGTCGGCATCAGGAACACGGCTTTCGGATGCTGCTGGGCGCAGAGACGTTCGAAGCTTTCCGCGTCGATTGTGCCGCTTTCCGATTCAATTGTGACGCCCCGTCGGCCGATCAGATTGGTGCTGCGTGCGATAGAAGAGAAGGTCAGCTGTTCGAAGGCAACCTTATCGCCGGGATTCGTGACGGCGGCGATGACGGCCAGAAGTGCTGCATGCCCGCCGAGCGTGGGCACCACAGTGGCCGCATCCGGCATCCAACTGCCCGTTGAAAGCCAGTTTTTTCCCGCTTCCATCCAGGATGACGGCCATGTCCGCGTGTAAGTGCCGATCTCGTCCGGATGCTCCCGAATGATCCTTGCGGTGAGCTTTTCGAGGATGGCGGCCTGCCCCACGTCCGGAGCCGCGGTGCTGTCCATCCTCAGTTTTCCATGTGCAATATTGCCATGACCTCCCGTCGAGCGGGGCAGCAGAGATTTTGCGTCGATTTCTCCGGGGCCGTCATGGCCAAGCACATATGTGCCGCGGCCGACTTCGCCGCTGACCAGGCCTCGCTCGCGCGCCAGTGCATAGGCGCGTCCGACTGTGCCGATGGTCACCCCGATATCGTAAGCCAGATTGCGTTGCGGCGGTAGCTTCGCGCCTTCGGGAAGCACGCCTGACCCGATGTCGTCCTCGATACGGTTTGCGAGCCGCAGATAGAGAGGGCCGGAGCCTTCGCGAAGATCAGGGATCCAATTTGTCATAGTGACAATTTTGTATATTGCTACAATTTTTGAGTCAAGCGATAAGAATGTACCCTAACATTGTTTGAAAAAGGGCCAATCCAGGAGACAGGATAATGAGTTCAATCGAGGCAATCAATAGTTCGGCTAGAAGGGGCGTTTCTTCAACGCCCGACTTGAAGACGAGCTTTTTCGCGACGGTCCGGGCTGCGTTCGGTCGGCTTGAGCGACAGATCGAAAAGAGGAACAGCCGGCGCCTGCTGCTCGAACTCACCGAACATCAGCTGAAGGATATCGGAATCTCGCGGGCGGACGCGGATGGTGAAGCAGCACGGCGGTTCTGGGATTGATGTGGCGCAAACGGGAAGGGGCGCAGTGCCAGGGCGTCCAGCTTCAGCGGCATCGCACGCGAGAAGCTAATTTTCAACGGACGTCCCTGGGCATTCGCGCGTCGGAACGAAACATGACTGTTAGCGGTATTTTGGCGAGCTTCCTTGCGCGAGTCGACTTGGCGTTTAGCTTATGGAACAGGCTTCCGCCAAAGCAGCTTACCCGTCGCGGCCTGATGGAATTGAGCGACGGACAGTTGATGGAAATCGGTGTGTGCCGCCGCGTATCGGCCGGGACTCAACTTAACCAGTCGCGGCGCAGCTCAAATCGCCGGAACTCCAACGGTTGATGTCGGCCGACACACGCGCGCCGAGTGGTTCGGAGAGCAACGGTCCAAAAACCTCCACCTTGCTGGAACTGCCGCGAGCCTGGACGACCAGCGCCGGAAGGCCGCCGAAATTCTTTGCCGGCACAAGCAGGAAACGCGGTTGGCTGCTCATCGAATTGAGTTCGTTGGCAAACCGGTAGGGGCGGAATGCCTTGTCCTTGCTGGCGAACCAGCATTTGTGGGCCGCAATAGCGGTCTGTTCCATGATCCGAAGCGACGCACTTTTGCCGCTGCCTCCCGACGGAGTTTTTTGCTCGGACTGGCAGGATGCAAGGACAAGTGCGATGCCGGCAAAAATTCCGACGTGGTACGCCCGGCGGGCGGCATTGGCGAAGATCATTGTGAAGCTTTTTCTGGTTTGAATTCCGAGAGGAAAACCTTCAGCCCGTCGGCCATCTCGCTCCAGACACGCGACAACTGCGGATGCTGGATTGCGATGGATTCGTAGGCATTGAATTTCGGGTAGGCGTCGAGCAGATCAGCGCGACCTGTCAACGTGCGGAAATTGTTGAATATGAAGCGGGTCGGGGTCAGCCATGCATCAGCGAAAGTAAGCTGATCGCCGAGCGCATGGGGGCCGAATGCCATGCGGGCTTCGATCGTGCGAAGACCGTGCTTCAGCTTCTTGAACTGCGCATCGATCGCGTCATTGTCACGGGCGGCCGTCGAATAGAGTTCGAACAGCTTCATCGTCGGCACCAGCACGTCGAGGTCGACGATCCGCGCAAACATACGCACCAGCGCGCGGTCTTTTGAATCGGCCGGCAGCAGCGGCGGTTCCGGGAAATGTTCTTCCAGATATTCGGCGATAACGCTCGATTCCACGATGGTGACGCCCGAGCCGGTGATCAGTACTGGGATCCGGTTGAGCGGCGAAATACGGCGAAATTCCTCCGGAATGGGAAAGCCCGGCGGCGGGGTCATGATTTTAAGCGGCGCATCCTTGATGTAGGCGATGGCGCGCACGATGGAGGAGTAGGGAGACAGCGGCCGTGAATAGAGCTTCATGGCCTGACCTTTCGATGAGACGGAGTTGCTTCGCTCAAGCAGCGATCCCAAGGGCGCTTTCGAACAAGGCGCGGCCGTCGGTACCGCCATGCGCAGGTTCGATCAGGTTTTCGGGATGCGGCATCAGGCCGAGCACATTGCCGCGCTCGTTGATGATGCCGGCGATATCGTTGATCGCGCCGTTGGGATTGGTGCCTTCCGCATAGCGGAAGACGATACGGCCGTTGCCTTCGAGGCGGGCAAGCGTCTCCGGGTCCGCGAAATAGTTGCCGTCATGATGGGCGACCGGGCTGCGGATGATCTGTCCGGGCGCATAGCCGCGGGTGAAGGATGTGTTGACGTTTTCAACGCGCAACTTCACTTCGCGGCAGACGAATTTCAAATGATCGTTGCGCATCAGCGCGCCGGGCAGAAGCCCGGCCTCGACCAGGATCTGAAAGCCATTGCAGACGCCCATCACCTGAACGCCCTTTTCGGCCTTTTCAGCGATCGCCCGCATCACCGGCATGCGGGCGGCGATGGCGCCGCAGCGCAGATAATCGCCGTAGGAGAAGCCGCCCGGAATGACGATCAGGTCGACATCCGGAATTTCGGTGTCGGTCTGCCAGACGGTAACCGGCGCGGTTCCGGAAATTTTCGTCAGCGCCGCGATCATGTCGCGATCGCGATTGAGGCCGGGGAGCAGGACTACGGCTGATTTCATGATTTTGGATCGAATGGCCTTTGAAGTTCGGCAAGTTCACGCAGTTCGAGGCGTTGCTCGATGCGGTCGAGGCGATCATCGTGTCGCGCCAAGATGCCATATACGTTGTGAATGTCGGTTTGGATGGCAACGATATGCCCGCGAATGACATTGACCTCGCGTTTCAGCTCGCCAATGTCCTGCCGGGTTTCCGATATCTCATGATGCATTCGCTTCAATAGCTCGTACATCAGTTCATTGGTAACTTCCGCCATCGTGCCTCCGGCACAACCTCAGGTAATGGCCACACTATAGTTCTCAATCACCGTGTTCGCCAGAAGCTTGTCGCACATGGCCTTCAGGTCGGCTTCCGCCTTGGCGCGGTCGGTGCCGTCGACCTCGATATCGAAAACCTTGCCCTGGCGAACCGAGCCGACGCCGGCGAAGCCGAGGCCATCGAGCGCGTGTTCGATGGCCTTGCCCTGCGGGTCGAGCACGCCGTTCTTGAGGGTGACGGTGATGCGGGCCTTGATCAAGTCAGATATTCCCTGCGATTTCTGAAGGAGTTAGTGCGGTTTGCCTTTGCCGCTGTCGGAAGACACCAGGACGGGACCGGAGGGGCGCGGCGGTTCGTTCTCGTTCATGATGCCGAGACGGCGCGCAACTTCCTGATAGGCTTCGACCAGGCCGCCCATGTCCCTGCGGAAACGGTCCTTGTCGAGCTTGTCCTGGGTGGCAACGTCCCACAGGCGGCAGGAATCCGGCGAGATCTCGTCGGCGACGACGATGCGCATCATGTCGCCCTCGAACAGGCGGCCGCATTCGATCTTGAAATCGACGAGCTGGATGCCGACACCGAGGAAGAGGCCGGACAGGAAGTCGTTGACGCGGATGGCGAGCGCCATGATGTCGTCGATTTCCTGCGGGCTCGCCCAGCCGAAGGCTGTGATGTGCTCTTCCGAGACCATCGGATCGTCGAGCGCGTCGGCCTTGTAATAGAACTCGATGATCGAGCGCGGCAGGACGGTGCCTTCCTCCATGCCGAGGCGCTTGGCGAGCGATCCGGCTGCGATGTTGCGCACCACCACCTCGAGCGGAATGATCTCGACTTCCTTGATCAGCTGCTCGCGCATATTGAGCCGGCGGATGAAGTGGGTCGGAATGCCCATCCTGTTGAGGTGGGTGAAGATGTGCTCGGAAATGCGATTGTTGAGCACGCCCTTGCCATCGACGACTTCGTGCTTCTTTTTGTTGAAAGCGGTGGCATCGTCCTTGAAGAACTGGATCAGGGTGCCAGGCTCGGGTCCCTCATAGAGGATTTTGGCCTTGCCTTCGTAGATGCGGCGGCGACGATTCATCGATTGTTTTCTCTGGTTTCAAGGGCATGCGGCAAGCAACCGGTCCCTTTTCTTGCGCGGCAGGGCAGTGCGGCGGAGCTTCTCACGCGCGCTGTCTACCCCAATCGCGGTGATTGCTCAATGCGCAATTGTCTGATGTCAACTGGTTTCCGCCCCAAATGCCGCACCGCACAAAGACATGCTGCATATTGACCGGGCGCGAGGCTTTTGGTTTGTGCAAGGAGAACCCATATTGACGCCGAGGAGTCGGCGGCCACCTCCGGAGGATTGCCATGAGCACGATGAAAGATCGCGAAGAAGGTTTCGAGCGCAAATTCGCCTTCGACGAGGAATTGAAGTTCAAGGCGATTGCTCGTCGCAACAAGCTGCTCGGCCTCTGGGCTGCCGAGAAACTCGGCAAAAGCGGCGCGGATGCCGACGCCTACGCCAAGGAAGTCGTCGTTGCCGACATCGAAGAAGCCGGCGATCACGACGTGTTCCGCAAGGTGCGCAAGGATTTCGACGCTGCCGGCGTCGAGCAGTCCGACCACCAGATTCGCCGCACCATGGAAGAGTTGCTGGCCGAAGCCATTGAGCAGATCAGGAATTCCTGATTCCTCCTGGTACAATCGAAGCTTGCCGAACCGCCCGCAATCCGGGCGGTTTTTTCTTGCCGTTCGGACGGCTTCTGTTTGAATGGCTCGTCTCGATTTTCAGGAATTTCCCAACATGTCCCTGGTTGCGCGCCTCGATGCCGGTGAAACACTGTTTACGGCCTGGTCCGGCGTTCCGGACGCTCTAACGGTCGAAATCGTCGCCAATCAGGGTTTTCACGCCATCACGCTCGACATGCAGCATGGCGGTCATCATGAGGACAGCGTGCTTCGCGGGATCGTGCCGATCCTGAAAGCCGGCAAGCATCCATTGGTCCGCATTCCCGTCGGCCGCTTCGATATGGCGAGCCGGGCGCTCGATTTCGGCGCGGAAGCCGTGATCGCGCCAATGGTCAATTCGGTCGAGGATGCTCGGCGCTTTGCCGCCGCAATGAAATATCCGCCGCTCGGGGAGCGCTCATGGGGCCCAACCTACGCATTTCCGCGCCATGGCAAGGGTACCCAGTCCGACTGGCTGAAAGAGAGCAACCAGCGCACGCTGGCTTTCGCCATGATCGAAACGCGCGCCGCACTCGACGCTCTCGACGGCATCCTAGAAACGCCGGGGATTGATGGGATTTTCCTGGGACCATCCGATTTCTCCATAGCCTGGACGGATGGCGAGACCGTCGATTCCACGCTGGAAAGCATGATGGAAACCATCGAGTCGATCGCCGGGCGGGCGCGGAAGGCCGGAAAACATGCGGCCATCTATGTGATGGAGCCCGCGATTGCCGGCCGCGTCGTGTCGATGGGCTACCAGTTGCTCGCCATGGGATCGGAACACAAGCTCATCTCGCTCGGCGCGGAAAACCTGCTGAAAAGCGTGCGCGAATCGATCGCCTCCTGACTAATGCAATTTCGGCGGCTCCAGTCGCGACAGGAAGTGCGCGAAGGTCATCGAGCCCTCCGGCCAGGGGCCGTGGCCCGAATCGGCGTTCAGGTGGCCGGCCTCTCCCGCGTCGATGAACAATGAACCCCACGCCGCGGCGATGTCCTCGGCGACCTCGAACGTGCTGTAGGGGTCGTTCCGGCTGGCAATGACGACAGACGGAAATGGCAAGGGGTCGCGCGGGTAGGGGCCGAACGTCATCAAATGGCGTGGCCGGATGCTCGGATTGGCGACATCCGGCGGGGCGACGAGGAATGCGCCGGCCACCGGCTTCCTGAATTGCGGGATCGCCTGGATCACCGTCGAGACGCCGAGGGAATGGGCAACGATCACCACCGGCCTCTCGGCGGCATTGACCGCTTGCGCTACATTGGCGGTCCAGTCCTCGCGCACCGGCTTCGTCCACTCGGCCTGTTCGACGCGGCGCGCTGTCGACAGTTTGGCCTCCCAGCGGGTCTGCCAGTGGTCGGGACCGGAATTGGTGTATCCGGGAACGATGAGGATTTCGGCGTCCTTGACTTTCATGGCGCGCATGTAGCCACGACGACGGCGCGATGCAACTGATCTGCTGACCGACTCGTTTCGCGGCCATGCTCCGCACTGAACAGCGTGTTCGCTGTTTCGGTTCTTGCGCAACTTCTGTTCCAGGCCGAATTTAGTGAAAGATATTGCAGAAAATGAGCGGCCACTGGGCTGATGCAAGAGCAGCATTCCAAGCCGGTTATCGCCGAACGGAGCCATCATGAGCCAGTTGCCATTTGCCGCGACCACCCCGATCAGCGTCGCCCGTGTCGGCCTGAAAACCAGGGATGCCGAGACGCTGGCGAGCTATTATCGTGAAATAGTCGGACTGAACGAGCTTTCGCGTTCCAACGGGACGATTTCGCTGGGGGTCGGCACGCGCCCGCTGCTGGTCCTCGAGGCCGATCCTTCGGCGCGCCCGGACGATCCACACAGTGCCGGCCTGTTCCATACTGCGTTCCTTCTGCCGAGCCGCGCCGATCTCGGCCGCTGGGTGAAGCGTGCCATCGAAAAGCGAATTCCCATCGACGGCGCGTCGGACCACCTTGTCAGCGAGGCGCTTTACCTGACCGATCCCGAAGGCAACGGCATCGAGATTTATGCCGACCGCGCCAAGGACACGTGGATGCGAGACGGCGGCGGGGTAGCGATAGCAACCAACAAGCTCGACATCCCGAGTCTCCTTGCGGACGTCCCAGCGGACGATGCAGGATGGCAAGGTGCGCCCGAAAACAGCGTCGTCGGCCATGTGCATCTGAGGGTCGGAGATCCCGTCGTCGCGGAAGAATGGTGGCATTCGCAGTTCGGCTTCGACACGATGGCGAAATATGGCGCGGATGCAGTGTTCCTGGCTTCAGGCGGTTACCACCACCACATCGGCGCTAATTCCTGGCGCAGCCGGGGTGCCGGACCGCGCGACGAAGGCCGAACCGGCCTTGCCTGGGTCGAGATGCGATCGTCGCTGGCGGAAAAGCCATCGGAGTTGCAGGATTCCTGGGGGACGGTGATCCGTACGGTGCCGGGGATGCTGGCCTAGATGCTCATCCGCTACGAAACGCCGGCGGATTTTGACGCGATCCATGAGCTTACGTCGATCGCGTTTAAGTCCATGGCTTTCAGCGATGGCAGCGAAGCCGATATTATTCGGGCGCTTCGTGCCGACGGCGATCTGACGATTTCGCTGGTCGCGGAAGAGAATGGCGAAGTCATTGGCCACGTGGCGTTCTCGCAAGTCACAATCGATGGCTCGCATGGCGGTTGGTTCGGCCTTGGTCCGATAGCTGTCAAACCTGAACTGCAGCGACAGGGCATCGGTAAGGCGCTGATCGCCGAAGGACTGAGACTGCTTGAAGAGCGAGGCGCCAGCGGCTGTGCGCTGATCGGCAATCCGGAGGTCTATAGCCGCGCCGGTTTCGCCAGCGATGGGCAGCTGAAATACCAGGATGTCGATACGAAGTTCGTCCAGCGGATCGTTCTGCGCGGACCGGCCCCAAGTGGGGCGCTAAAGTTCGCGCCGGCCTTCGGAGACTAAGCTTTTCCCCAATGACCGGGCGGCTACTGGCTTTGGATCGACCGAGCCGCATAGCCTGTCAGCAAGCCATGACGCCAGTCGGGCGATCCGCAAGCGACCGCCCGGTCGGCGGCTGCGGCCCAATCATAGCCGACGGTGTGATGGCTGACCGACCAGGTCCCGTTGGTGCGGGTGGCAAGCGCGTAACGGGCGTGCGGGCTGCCGGTGACTGTGAGGCCGGGGAAGGCTTGGACCCCGACACTGCCCGGATTGACGATGACCTGCCGGCCAGACAGCGAGACGACACGCGGGGTGTGGGTATGACCGCACAGCACCAGGCTTGCGTCGAAATCGCCGAGCTTGGCCCTAATCTGGGCTTCATTGGACGGGAAGAAATGCGTGTCGCCGTCCTCTTCTAGGAGGAAGGTTTCGTCGTCGGTGGGGCTGCCGTGACAAAGCAGGATGTCGCCATCGAGGGCCGCGCGTAACGGGAGCCCCGAGAGCCAGGCGAGGGAACCAGCCGAAAGTGTCTCATGCGTGAAGCGGTCTACCGGCTCCATCGTATCGGCAGGCGTCCTGGCAACCGTTCGGTCGTGATTGCCGTGGACGGTCGGCCAGCCCTCGGCGATCAGGTACTGTGCGGTTTCTTCCGGCCAGAGCGGACCGGACAGGCAGTCGCCCAGATTGACGATGACGTCCGGCGCGTTCTGCCTGATGTGCGCATAAACGGCCTCGAGCGCGCGAAGATTGCCGTGAATGTCGGAAACAATCGCCAGCCGCATCGTCAGGCCTCTCCGAAAACCCGCCTGAAAATCGTATCGACATGCTTGGTGTGATAGCCGAGGTCGAATTTTTCGCGAATTTCGGCTTCCGACAATGCGGCTGTCACTTCCTTGTCGGCCAGCAGTTCTTCGAGGAAGTCGGCGCCGTGTTCCCAGACCTTCATGGCGTTGCGCTGCACCAGCCGGTAAGCGTCCTCGCGGCTGACGCCGGCCTGGGTGAGGGCCAGCAACACCCGTTGCGAATGGATGAGGCCGCGGAACTTGTTCATGTTCTTCAGCATGTTGTCGGGGTAGACGAGCAGCTTTTCGATGACGCCGGTCAGCCGGGACAGGGCAAAGTCGAGGGTGATGGTGGCGTCCGGGCCGATCATGCGTTCGACAGACGAATGCGAAATGTCGCGCTCATGCCACAACGCGACGTTTTCCATCGCCGGCATTGCAAAGGCGCGCACCATGCGGGCAAGGCCGGTGAGATTTTCGGTCAGCACCGGATTGCGCTTGTGCGGCATTGCCGACGAACCCTTCTGGCCCGGCGCGAAATATTCCTCGGCTTCCAGTACTTCGGTGCGCTGCAGGTGGCGGATTTCGATCGCCAGGCGCTCGACCGACGAGGCGATGACACCGAGCGTGGCGAAATACATGGCGTGGCGATCGCGCGGGATAACCTGCGTCGACACCGGTTCCGGCTTCAAGCCGAGCTTTTCGGCGACATGTTCCTCGATGCGCGGATCGATGTTGGCGAAGGTGCCGACTGCGCCGGAGATGGCGCAAGTGGCGATCTCTTCGCGAGCGTGGACCAGCCGCTCGCGGCAGCGCGAAAACTCGGCATAGGCCTGGGCCAGCTTGACGCCGAATGTCGTCGGCTCGGCATGGATGCCGTGGCTGCGGCCGATCGTGACGGTATCCTTGTGCTCGAAAGCCCGTTTCTTCAGTGCTGCGAGCAGCCGGTCGAGATCGTCAAGCAGGATGTCGGTGGCGCGGGCAAGCTGCACGCTGAGGCAGGTGTCGAGCACATCGGACGAGGTCATGCCCTGGTGGATGAACCGCGCGTCGGGACCGACGAACTCCGCCAGATGAGTGAGGAAGGCGATAACGTCATGTTTGGTGACGGCTTCGATCTCGTCGATGCGGGCAACATCGAAGGTGGCGGCGCCGCCCTTTTCCCAGATGGTTTTTGCAGCGCTCGCCGGGATGACGCCGAGCTCGGCCAGCGCATCGCAGGCATGCGCCTCGATCTCGAACCAGATGCGGAATTTTGTCTCGGGAGACCAGATGGCGACCATTTCCGGCCGCGAATAGCGCGGGATCATGTCAGGTCCTGAAATCGAGGAAAGGGGACGGGCGCGTCCTAACAGAGGTGCGGCAAATCCTCAACGCGGCATTCTCGCAAACCAGAGGCTGACCGCAAACAACGCGATGAAACCCACGGGAAACAGCAGGCGCACGCCAAGCACGGCGAACTGATAGAGTGCGGCAAGCGTGGTGAAGACCAGCTGGAACACCCAGGTTATGGAGCCGGCGTCGGCATGCCATTCCGAATAATAGGTCCGGTAGTCGAACGCGAAAATGAGCCCGGTGACGGAAACCGTCACCGCCGCGAACGAAAAAAACGCCGCCGCGAAGGCCGCTTCACCCGAACGACCGAGCGAAAGGAACCGAGCCGCAAGCAGCGCCAAAGGGAAGGACAGCGCGCCGCCCAGCGCAAAAAGCACGGCAATCGACTGGATTTTCGCCGATGTCTCCCATTCCTGCATGAGGATGGCGACGAAGGCGCTTGCTGCCATGGCGGCCGCCCAGACCGCGCCGCCGACAAAAGCCTCGACGGGATCAGGCAGCGAGCGCTTCAAGCGCTGGCCGAAGCCTGATCGGGACGCCTCGGGCATTTTGGCGGCCGCGGACTTCACAGGCGCCCCGTCACTGCGATCCACCGATGGTCGGGCCCCTCGAAGCCATATTGCCGAACGGAGATCAGCACGGCGAACACCGGCGCCTCGCCGTCGAAATAAGTCTGGACCCCGCCGATCGAATAGCCGTGCGGGCAGTTGCGGCTCTTCGGGATCGTCTTGTCTTCATGGAGGAGCTTTGTCGTTCCGCCGTCCGTCGGGTCGATGCGCAGCAGCCGAAAGCCGGCGGCCGGGCCCTGGGATTCGCAAACTTCGGAAGCGGTTAGCGGGATTTGCTCCAGCCGGAATTCAAGCGTCGGGTCGATCTGGGGGAAAACCGGCCGCGGGTTGACGACCATGCGAAACGGGTCGGCGTTGAGCTCGGTCGGCGCATTCATGCCGACAGTGTTGCCGCGGTGAGCAGCCAGGACGGCATCGGCCATGATCTTTTCACCGGCGGTACGCGCCTGCGACCGTGCCTTGTCTATGCCCGCGGTTTCATCGTCGAGCCGGACGCGAACCGGCGTGCCCGGAAGGAACTTGTCTGTCGATGTGTCGATGTAGAAACGACTGGCATAGGCAAAGCCGGAACCGTCCTGAATGCCGTATTCCTCGAAGGCGAAGATCTTGCCGTCTTCGCTGAAGCCGAGGATTTCGAGATTGGCGGCGTCGCCCGCATTCGCTGCGGAATGAACGGCGAACTGCGCAAGCAGCATCGTGGCAAACAGGATCCGCATCATTCCCCGCGTAAAAGTCGTCGGCCCGTCACCTATCACGATCAGGCGCCTACGTCGCGCCGTCCGATAGGCGAAACCGGTGCATCCAATTCCCGCCTCAGCCGTTGTTGCAAAGTTTTCAAAGGAGCATGTCATGAGCGACGCCAGCAAAATCCGCGAACATATGGAAGTGATCGGCGCCGACGGCGTCCACGTCGGAACCGTCGACAAGGTCGAGAGCAGCCGGATCAAGTTGACCAAGAAGGATAGCGGCGAAGGCTCCCACAGAGGACATCACCATTATATTTCCACCAGCCTTATCGCGGAGGTCGAAGGAAACAAGGTTCGCCTCTCCGCGAATTCGGATGTCGCGGTGACATTCGAGGAAGAAAAGTAGCGCGCTTTTCCTCACGACCTGGCCCGGCCGCCTTTCCGCGACGACCAGACAGGCAGAAGGTCGCCTTCCGCAGGTGTGGCGGCAAAGATGGCTCGCGCAATGGCGCGGGCAACGGTGGCGCCCGCGGCCGCGTAAAGATCGACTGTCGTGTCGGGCGAGGGCGTGATGCCGCTGGCGCCGGTCGCTACGCCGAACACGAGATCGCCATCGACCGGCGTGTGCGCCGGCCAGATGGCGCGGGCGAAGCCGTCATGCGCTGCCATCGCCAGCCGCTTGGCGTCCGCCTTGGTCAACACCGCGTCGGTGGCGACAATGGCGATGGTGGTGTTGGCGCCGGCACGCATCAGATCCCGGTACTTGATCGACAGGTCCTGAGCGTCCGCCGGGAGTGGCGATGGCAGGCCGAGCCCGCCGAATTCGTCGCCGATTTCGAAGGGTGCTGCCCAGAAATGCCGGGTGCTGCCTATCGTGACGGTGCCGGTCGGATTTGCGGCGACCAGTGCGCCGACCGTGATGCCGCTGTCGAGTTTTGTCGAAGCCGAGCCGAGGCCGCCCTTCAAGCCGGCCGAAAGCGCGCCCGTGCCGGCGCCAACGGTGCCGATGTCGAAATCGCGCGATGCGGCCTGCGCGGCCTCGTAGCCAAGCTCGCGATAGGGCGGGTAGCGGCCCCAATCCTTGTTGCCGCCGTTGACGAGATCGAACAGGATCGCCGCTGGCACGAGGGGAATATGCACGCCGCGGACTTCGAAACCGGCGCCTTTCTCCCGCAACGCCGCCTGCACGCCCGATGCCGCGTCGAGGCCGAAGGCCGAGCCGCCTGCCAGCACCAGTGCATCGATCGCCTGGACCGAATTGTGCGGCTCGAGCAGATCGGTCTCGCGCGTGCCGGGTGCGCCGCCCAGAACCTGAACCCCCGCGACCGCCGGTTCGTCGCAGATCAGCACGGTGACGCCCGACTTGAGCGATGCGTCGGCGGCATTGCCGACCGAAAGGCCGGCGACATCGGTGATCAGATTGCGCGGCCCGGTACGGAATGGCATTTCTACTTCACCTCGGCAAATCGGGTCCCGTCGAACCGGAACAGGCGATAGGGGTTTTGGTTGAGGTCGCCCTTGGCGTCGAAACGGATTTTGCCAAGCGCGGTCTGGAATTCGTCGACGCCGAGACGCTCGCTGGGCGACGTGCTTGCGCCGGCAAGGACCGTCGCTGCTATTTCCACCGCGGCATAGGCCGGCAGCACATAACCCTCCGGGATGATTTCCTCGGCCTTGAGCGCGGCAATCGCGTCGGGCGATGCGACCTCTGCGGGCTCGGGCAGCCCAACCATCAGTGTCCCCGCCTGTAAGGGGGTATCGCCGGCTGCCGCGCGAAGCGCCTCGCCGCCAGCAAGCGTCACATTCATGCCGAGCCCCTTGGCGTCGCGGCCAATGATGGCGACGTCGTCGCGGTCGCCGCCGACAAAGACATGCGTGGCGCCGGCCTTGCGCAACCGGCCGACGAGGCCGACCTGATTATCGAGCTCGGGGCGAAAAGTATCAACGAAGACAGGCTTTAACGCATTTTCTTCGGCCGCCGCGCGAACGCTTTCGGCAAGTTCCCGACCGTAGATGGTGCCGTCGTCGATGATGGCGAAAAGTTCGCTCCGCCACAGCGGCGGGATCAGCGCACGCGCCGCCTGCTGTTCGCTGTCGGCGCGGGGCCCCAGCCGGAACACTGGCCAACCGGTCTTTTCGCGGCGATCGGTAAGGCTGTCTGTGCGCACGCCGACGGTGATGACCGGAATGCCGGCCTGCTTCAGCGTTGGCATGGCGGCTTCGAGCGCTTCGGCGCAGAGGAAGCCGACGACAATCTTGACCTCGGCCGCGACGAATTTTTGGGCCGCGGCCGCGCCACCTTCGGCGCTGCAAGCGTCGTCTACGATCTCCAGCCTGACGCCCGATTTTCCGGCGGCGGAACTGGCGCCCGCCCGAACCTGAACGCCCAGAAGCTCGGATGTCCCGCTGAGCGGAGCGGCGACGCCAACCTCCGCCGCATTGGCGATTGCCGGCAACAGCACGGAAAACGCCAGAAATCCGGCGGCGCAGAGCCGGGTCGGGTGTGTTCGCGATGTTATCGTGATCTTGCGGTTCGCCATGTCGAGCAACAGGTAAAGTGTGGTGGAGCAGGGCGCAACACGGGAATATTTGGGAGGCGGCGTGGCGGGCTGTTTGCCAGCGAAACGCTGCCCCTCACCCGGGCCCTCTCCCCGTGAAGGACGGGGAGAGGGGGATTGACACGTTGTTGTCTCCACCTGTCTCCCTCCCCTGGGGAGGGTGGCCCGCAGGGCCGGGTAGGGTGATGGCTGATGTGCGGATATCGCCCCCTCCGCCTTCCCTTCGACAAGCTCAGGGTCGGCACCTCCCCCATCGAGGGGGAGGAGGGGCGGCGGCGTTGCGGCCAGCCTCCTTTGCCCCGTTTTAGAAGAGAGGGCGCGCAGGTGTTGAAGCTTCCGCCTTCGCCCCGCTTGCGGGGAGAAGGTGCCGGCAGGCGGATGAGGGGCAACTTTCATCACAAGCGTCTCCATCGCCACGCCCCGTTTCCGGTCTGGCCATTGGGTGGAAAGAAAGTGGGAAGCGGGGCGCTGGGTCAGCACCTCGTAAGTAAGTAATCTGGCGCCTTCCCAGCGCCCCGCCGGCGTTTTTCGGCCATCCCATCTCCCAACATCGGACCTTCCGGTATGCACCGGTGGTTTCTACGTGTCAGCGCCAGATCATACCGCGCCTGGTTCCCGTCAACGCGGGAAATCGTAGAGACTCTGGGACAGCCCTTCGTCTCCACGGCCACGTTAGCCGCTTGCCCG
This sequence comes from Neomesorhizobium albiziae, assembly GCF_900114255.1. Lineage (GTDB taxonomy): Bacteria > Pseudomonadota > Alphaproteobacteria > Rhizobiales > Rhizobiaceae > Neomesorhizobium > Neomesorhizobium albiziae. Next base: position 294,805 of record NZ_FOSL01000005.1, read on the forward strand.
AAGCGCCGGTTCCTCCCCGCAAACCACCGTCATGATCGGCGTTCCCGCAGGAGAAACTGCCGATGAGTATGCGGCAGCCCGAAAGGGGTGTGGACAAAACAAAATGAAAGATTGCTGACAGATGCTGACAATGTATGGGTTCCGCACGGTTCCGCATGCGGTGGCGTTCCATGCTTGTGACATTGGCCCGTAACCTTATATACGGGAGCGGGAGCTCGCTTTTTTGGAATTTCGCCAGTGCTCAAGATGAACGAGGTCGGGCCGCAGGCCTATCGTGACGCGATGGCGCGTTTCGCGGGTGCGGTTCACATCATCACCACCGATGGCGCGGCCGGAAAACGCGGTGTCACGGTGATTGCCGCCTGTTCCGTTTCGGATTCGCCGCCGACCGTGCTTGCCTGTCTCAACCGCGAGAACCCCAACAATGCCTGTTTTGTCGCCAATGGCAGGTTTGCGCTCAACACGCTGGCCGCCGACCAGCAGGACCTGTCGGAGGCGTTTTCAGGCCTGACCGGCCTGCCGACGCAGGAGCGGTTCAAGCTAGGTCATTGGGACACAATAACCACCGGCGCGCCGACGCTGCGCGAAGCGATCGCCGTGTTCGACTGCGAACTGATCGACAGCAAGGATCTGGCGACCCACCGTGTGCTATTTGGCAAGGTGACAGGGTTGCGCATCGGCGATAATTTGCGGCCGCTGCTTTACCATGATCGCGCCTATCACGTGCTCTGAGAGACCGTTTGGAAATGCATGATGGCGGGCTGCAAATGGCAATTTCTGCGCTTCCGGTGCTCGCGTACCTGAATGTACGCTGCGCTCCGGTTCTCGAAATAACCATTTTCGCTACGCCCTGACGCATTTCAAACGGTCTCTGACACGGCGGCCGATCCCTCCGGAGACGAAATGTCCGATCCGAAACCGCGCGGCCTGCCGCAATCGATCGATGAGACGCTGGCGCTGCTGACCAGCGCCGACTATGTCGCAGACCGCGCGCTGGCGACGGTGCTTTTCCTCAGCCTGCGCATGGGCAGGCCGCTTTTCCTTGAAGGCGAGGCGGGGGTCGGCAAGACCGAGATCGCCAAGGTGCTCGCGGCAGCACTTGGGCGCAGGCTGATCCGGCTTCAGTGCTATGAAGGGCTCGACGTCTCGTCGGCGGTCTATGAGTGGAACTACGCCGCCCAGATGATCGAGATCCGGATGGAAGAGGCTGCTGGAGCAGTCGACCGCAAGGATATGGAAAAGAACGTCTTTTCCGAAAAGTACCTTATACGCCGGCCGGTGCTCGACGCCCTCACGGGCAAGAAGGGGGCAGCCCCTGTCTTCCTGATCGACGAACTCGACCGCACCGACGAGGCATTCGAGGCGTTCCTTCTCGAAATCCTCTCAGACTTCCAGGTGACAGTGCCCGAACTCGGCACCATCAAGGCGGAAGAAGCGCCGATCGTCATCATCACCACCAATCGCACGCGCGAAATCCACGACGCGCTGAAGCGGCGCTGCCTCTACCACTGGGTCGACTACCCCGATGCGGTGCGGGAACTGGAAATCGTGCGCCGCAAGGTGCCGGAGGCGAACCAGCGGCTTTCGGCCGAGGTGGTGCGCTTCATCCAGAAGCTGCGGGAGCTGGAGCTTTTCAAGGTGCCGGGCGTGGCCGAAACGATCGACTGGGCCGGTGCGCTGACCGAACTCGACAAGGTGGCGCTCGATCCGGAAACTGTTTCCGACACGATCGGCGTCCTGTTGAAATACCAGGACGACATCGCCCGCATCGCGCAAGGCGAAGGCAGGCGTATCCTCAACGAGGTGAAGGCGGAGCTTTCCGCCGCGGCGGAGTGAGCAAAATGCTTGAAGACTGGCTGCAAACGGCAATTTCTGCGCTTCCGGTGCTCACGTACCAAAATGTACGCTCCGCTCCGGTTCTCGAAATCACCGTTTTCGCCGCGTCTTGAAGCATTTTGCGTCGGCCCCAGCATGGAAAACGTCCACGCTCGCTCAAACCTAGCCAAGCCCGACGGCCGCATCGCCGACAATATCGTCTATTTCGCCCGCGCGCTCAGAAAGGCCGGCATGCGGGTGGGGCCGGCTTCGGTGAAGGATGCGATCGAAGCGGTGCTGGCCGCCGGCATCGGCAACCGCGATGATTTTTACTGGACGCTGCATGCGGTGCTGGTGTCGAGGCACGAGGACCACGCGACGTTCGACGAAGCGTTCCGGCTGTTCTGGAAATCACGCGAGCTGATCGAGAAGATGCTGGCGATGTTTTCGCCGGTGGCGCCCGACAACCGCGAGAAGCAGAAGCCGCGGGCGGCGGAATCGCGGGTCGCCGACGCCATGTTCGAAGGCCACAACAAGAACCGGAAGCCGCAGGAGGTTCCCGAGGTCGAGGTCGACGCGCGCTTCACCTTTTCCGGCAACGAGGTGCTGCGCGGCAAGGATTTCGCGCAGATGAGCGCTGCCGAGATCGCCGACGCGAAGCGGGCGATTGCCGAACTCAGGCTGCCATTCGACATGGTGCGGACGCGCCGCTTCAGGCCGGATCCGCACGGCCGGCGAGCCGATCCGCGCGCCATGATGCGCTCCGCGCTTAGAACCGGCGGCGATCTGATCGTGCCGAAATTCCGCTCGCCGCGCGAGATGCATCCGCCGCTGGTCGTGCTTGCCGACATTTCCGGCTCGATGAGCCAGTATACCCGTATCTTCCTGCACTTCCTGCACGCGCTGGCGGAGAAGCGGCGGCGCGTCCACACCTTCGTATTCGGCACAAGGCTGACCAACCTAACGCGGCAGATGCGCCACCGCGATCCCGACGAAGCGCTGGCCAACTGCTCGAGCGCGGTGAAGGATTGGTCGGGCGGCACCCGCATCGGCGACACGCTGGCCGAGTTCAACCGGCTATGGTCGAGGCGCGTGCTGGGGCAGGGCGCGGTGGTGCTGTTGATCACCGATGGACTGGAGCGCGACGATGTAGCCGGGCTTGCCGAGGAGATGGAGAGGTTGAAAAAATCCTGCCGGCGGCTGATCTGGCTGAACCCGTTGCTGCGCTTCGACGGTTTCGAGGCGCGTGCCCGCGGCGTGCGCACGATGCTGCCTTATGTGGACGAGTTCCGGCCGGTGCACAACCTCAACGCGCTCTCCGACCTGGTAGCCTCGCTGGGGGCTGCGAGGACGCGCGGCAGCGACCCCAGGCTGTGGCTTGGCAATCGGCGCGCGGCGTGACCATATTTCCGGTGAGGAGATTTTTTGCCATGGACAACCCGACAGCACTCGACGAGAGCCGCGATCCCCTGATCATCGCTGAAAACTGGATGAAGGACGGCAAGGACGTCGCCATCGCGACGGTGGTCGAGACGTGGGGTTCGGCGCCGCGGCCGGTCGGCAGCCACCTGGTCATCGACGCGGAGGGAAATTTCCACGGCTCCGTCTCCGGCGGCTGCGTCGAGGGCGCGGTGGTTTCGGAAGCCGTCGACATCATCGGAAGCGGCAAAGCGAAAATGCTGGAATTCGGCGTCGCCGACGAAACGGCCTGGCAGGTGGGCTTGTCCTGCGGCGGGCGCATCAAGGTCTATGTGGAGCGCTTAGGTTAAAACGTATGGAATTTTGTGTCGTGTTCCTTCGCGCCCCCCTCTGTCCTGCCGGACATCTCCCCCACAGGTCGGGAGATCACGCGCGTCAGCCTTTGCGGCTAGCCAATCTCCCCCCTTGTGGGGGAGATGTCCGGCAGGACAGAGGGGGGCAACGTAGAACAGTCCCTGTCCGGGAGCGAAAAACTCCTGGCAAGGAGCACTGACAATGGACCCATTCGTCCTCAAGACTCTGAATGCAGAACGCCGGGCTCGCCGTGCGGCGATCCTGGTGACTGATCTCGGCGACGGCCGCGACCGGGTGGTGAGGGAAGGTGACGCCGTTGCAGGCGCGCTGGGCGAGGCGATCGCCAAGGCATTCCGGTCGGGAAGTTCCGGTTTGGTGGAAGCCGAGGGGCTGACCTTTTTCCTCAATGTGCATGTGCCGCGGCCGCGGCTGGTGGTGATCGGCGCGGTTCATATCAGCCAGGCGCTGGCGCCGATGGCCAAAATCGCCGGCTACGACATGGAGATCATCGACCCGCGCACCGCATTCGCCACCGACGACCGCTTTCCCGACGTGGCGCTGCATGCGGAGTGGCCGGAGGATGTGCTGAAGCGGCAGCCGCTCGACGGCTACACCGCGCTTGCGGCGGTGACGCATGACCCCAAGATCGACGATTTCGCTGTCAAGGCCGCACTCGACGCCGGCTGCTTCTATGTCGGGGCGCTGGGCAGCCGGAAAACGCATGCCAAGCGCGTCGAAAGGCTGCTGGCGCTGGGGGCCGGCGCCGAAGCCATCGAGCGCATCCACGCGCCGATCGGCCTCAACATCGGCGCCGCCAGCCCCGCCGAGATCGCGGTTGCCGTGCTTGCCGAGGTGATCCAGGCGCTGCGGTCGCGCGGATCGGGCCGTGACGCTAAAGGTGAAGCGGCGTGAAGTTCGGACCGGTTGCAATCGCCAAGGCCGAAGGCGCGGTTCTTGCGCATGCCTTGACCACGGGCGACCGCCGCTTCCGCAAGGCGCATGTGCTGAGCGCAGACGATGTTGCGGTGTTGCGCGCCGCCGGCATCACCGAAGTGATCGCGGCGGTGCTGGCGCCAGACGATCTTTCGGAGGATCGCGCCGCCGAGAAGATTGTGGAGGGGCTGACTTTCGGGAATATCGAGACGAAGGCTGCGGCCACCGGCCGCGTGAACCTGCACGCCCTGTCGTCGGGTGTCTTCACCGTCGACAAGGCGCTGATCGACGCCATCAACGCCGTCGACCCGGCGGTCACGGTCGCCACCGTCGCCCAGCACGCGGCGGTCGAAAGAGGCCAGATGGTGGCGACGGTGAAGATTATCCCGTTCGCCGTGCCTGCCGATATCGTTGCCAAGGTCGTTGCGCTGTCTGCCGGCCGCGAGGCTTTCGCGGTGCATTCCTATCGGGCGCTGAAGGTCGGCCTCGTGCAGACCGTTCTGCCGGGCATCAAGGACAGCGTGCTCGACAAGACGGTTAAAATCACGCAGGCGCGGCTGCAGCGTTCGGCAAGCCGCATCGTCGGCGAGCGGCGCCCGCCGCATCGGCCCGAGCCGGTGGCCGAGGCGATCCGTTCGCTGGCTGGCGAAAGCGACATGGTGGTGGTGTTTGGAGCCTCGGCGATGAGCGATCCGGGCGACGTCATTCCAGCGGCGATCGAAGCGGCGGGCGGCAGTGTCTTGCGGACAGGCATGCCAGTCGACCCCGGCAACCTGATCGTGGTCGGCGAATTCGGGGGCAAGCCGGTTCTCGGCGCGCCAGGTTGCGCGCGCAGTCCCAAGGAAAACGGCTTCGACTGGGTGCTCGACCGGTTGATAGCCGGCATCGACGTCACCGATGCCGACATCGCGGGCATGGGGGTCGGCGGGCTTTTGATGGAAATCCCGACGCGGCCGCAGCCGCGCGAAGCTGTTCGCACCACTGCGCGCAACGCGGTTCATGCCGTCGTGCTGGGAGCTGGCCAGTCGAGCCGCATGGGCGGCCCCAACAAGCTGCTCGCGCTGTTTGGCGGACAGCCGCTGATCCGCCGTACGGTGGAGCGCGCGACGGCAAGCCATGTCGGCGGGACCGTAGTGGTGGCCGGTCATCAGGCCGACCGCGTGCGCGCCGCACTTTTCGGCCTCGACCTGACCTTTGTCGAAAACAGCGCCTACCGAACTGGGCTTGCCAGTTCGCTGAAGGCCGGTATCACGGCGCTGCCGGACGGCGCCGCCGGCGCCTTGGTCGTACTTGGCGATATGCCGGACGTTTCGTCGACCGATCTCGACCGTCTGGTCGCCGCGTTCACCGCGGCAGGCGGCACCTCGATCGTGCGCGCGACGCACAATGGTAAGCGCGGCAACCCGGTCATCCTGCCGCGTTCGGTATTTCCGGCGGTGGCGATGCTTGAAGGCGACACCGGCGCCAGGCATATCGTGGAGCAGGAAGGCCTGGCGGTGATCGACGTCGAGATCGGCGCCGGTGCCAGCGTGGATGTCGACACACCGGAAGCGCTGCGTATGGCCGGCGGCGTTCTGCAGGATTAGCCGTGAACACTACAAGTGTTAGCGCTCTTTCGCGCCCCCCTCTGTCCTGCCGGACATCTCCCCCACACGGGGGGAGATTGGCCGGCCGCCATCTTGGCCTTCCTTTTGCAACATCGAAAATTGAGGCAACCGAAAATGAAGGCGTGATCTCCCCCCGTGTGGGGGAGATGTCCGGCAGGACAGAGGGGGGCAACGTAAGGAGCAAGCCGAGAAGATTCACCCACTTCTTTGCCACCGCGTTTACGGCACTTTTTCTTGCCTCGGCCGCCCACGCGCTCACGCTTTCGTCGCAGAAGGACGATCTGTTCGCCTATCCCGGCATCCTGTCGAGCAAAGACAATGGGGCCTTTTCCGTCGTCGATTACCAGGAGAGCCGCGACATCGACAAACGCGACCAGGTGCCGGAACGGCGGGTCAAGGCGAAATATGTATCGCTTGGCGTACGCCGGCAGCAGCAGGACCTGATGCTGAAAACCGCCGCTGGCAATGTCCGCCATGTCGCGGTTGGCCGGGTGGAAGGGGCCAAGCTTATCGTCATCTACCTGCATGGGCAGGGCGGCAGCCGCAAGCAAGGCGTCGATGACTTCACCTTCGGGGGCAATTTCAACCGGGTGAAAAATCTCGCCGCCAACAATGGCGGGCTTTACCTGTCGCCGGATTTTTCCGATTTCGGTGATGAGGGGGCGGCTGAAGTCGCCGCGCTGATTTCGCACTATGCGGAAAAATCGCCTGGCGCTCCGGTCTTCGTCGCTTGCGGCTCGATGGGGGGAGGGCTGTGCTGGGATCTCGCGGGGAACAGCAATATCGCGAAAAAATTGGGCGGGCTGCTGCTGCTCGGCTCGCACGGAGACGACGGCTTTTTCGGCAGTGCGGCGTTCAAGCGCAAGGTGCCTGTGTTTATCGGACAGGGCAGCAAGGATACGGTGTTTCCCGTCAAAAAGCAGGAAGCGTTTTATCGAGCAATTCGCGCAAAATCAGCTGGTTATCCCGTGAAGTTCGTGCGTTTCGAGAACGGCACCCATGGCACGCCGATCCGCATGATGGACTGGCGCGAAACGCTGAACTGGATGCTGGCAGTGCGTTGAAATGGTAGGCCATATCGATCCGACCCGGGAGAAATTCGGCGCGTTCCGCGCATTGCCAGACGACGGCCCGGTTCACATGCTGAACCTGATCCGGCTGCGGGATCGAGCGGAATATGCGGATGGCCGCGAAGCGAGCGGCGCGCAAGCCTACGCTGCCTACGGCCGCGAGAGCGTACCGGTGTTCCGCGGAGTCGGTGGCCGCATCGCCTGGAGTGGCGATTTCCGGCTGATGCTGATCGGTCCGGAGACCGAGCGCTGGGACATCTGCTTCATAGCCGAATACCCTTCCGCTGCTGCCTTCATCGCGATGGTCAAGGATCCCGAATACCAGAAGGCCGTGATCCACCGGCAGGCTGCGGTCGCCGACTCACGGCTGATCCGGATGGCGCCGAAAGCAGCCGGCGCCGGATTTGGCGAGTAGCCACAGGTCAGTCAGGCATCACATCGAGCAGCGGTGACGTTCCTCCATGACGCGCGTCTCGCTCATGGCGGTGTGTCGTAGTCGAGCACCGTTTCGTGGTTGATTTCGCCGTCATGGGCGGCGTCGACGTCGTACTTGACCAGCGAAAAATTGCCGTCTCGGAAAATCCAGCGGCCGATCGACGATGCGTCGCCGACGCCGCGCCATTTGTTGAAAGACTCGATCGACTTGGTTTCGGGCGAATATTCCGAGTTTATCAGCTGGTCGTCCACACGGTAGCCGATGATGTTGACGGCTTCGACCTTGCCTTCGAAATCGTCATTTTCATAGTGGATGTCGAGTTCGGGCGTGGTGAACTGCAACTGCCGCATCTCGCCGGTGTCGTCGGCGAAATAGTAGACTTCCATTGTGTTGTAGGCGCCCGAACCGCAGGGGAAGCGGAACAGGCGCGCCTGGCGTTCAGGATCGGTTTCGCTATCGGATTTGTAGTGGAAGCCGATGACGTGCTCGCTCGGGTTGGCGGCGCCCGCTTCGGCGTCCGGTTCGAGTGTCTGGCAGGTATCGGTATAGTCCGCGGCAAAACGCTTTTTGACCGCCTCCAGCATTGCATCCTGTTTCGGTGGCGGCGGAGCATCGCCGCAGCTCGCCGGCAACGCTTCCGCAAGTCCGCCGTCGGCGCGCTTCAGCGCGCCCCTTTCCAGCTGCAACGGCACGAAAGGCGTCGACTGGATCTGTGGATTGGCAAGCCTTGCCGTGTAGCAGCCGGCAAAGATGGTTTCGCTGCCATCCTGGGCGACCGCCCTGATCGCGGTGGGAACTGAATAATAAATACTGCCGGCTGCCCCTTCCTCTGAAACGGTGCCGGTTTCGACCTCGACGCGCGCCGTCCTGGCATAGCCTTCGGCGAAGGCGGAAAAGTCCTCTGCTGGCTTCTCGTCGCCGAAATAATCCCAGGCGCGGCCATATTCGCCGCGGCTGATCGCGTTGTAGAGCGAGCGCACCAGTTCGGCGGCATCGGAACGGTTGTCGAGATAGGGCGGCTGCTGTTCCTGCGCGGCGGCAAACGGGGCCAGCGAGCAGGCAAGGGCGGCTGCAGCAACGGCGAGGCGAGGCGCATTCATCGCGAATCTCCGAACGATGGCCAAGTCTAGCACCGAATGCGGCAGCCTGGCGGCGGCCCTACGTCCGCCCTCGTGGCGTGGATGATCCGCGCGATGATCTGGGCCGGCGTGTCATGCGGTATACGCCAGCTAGCTTCGGCTATCCCCGGCGATGTGCAATCTCAGCGTTCCGCCATTTCGTGGGCAATGCGGGGAAAATCCGCGGGCTTGACGCCGATATCGGCGCGGTCGGCGTTGCTCATCGAACTGAGCACCGCAAGGGCGGCACGATAGCGCAATTCTTCTTTCGGGCGGGGGCGGGCGAACAAGTCTGTAAAGAACCCCATGATCCAGGCTCCTGTTGGGTCCTCCCACCGCAATAAATAGGCGATTCCAAAAAATTGTGCAGTGCAGCATCCGCATGGCTGCCATGCCGACCTGCCGCGCCCTGAGAAAAACGCGGCGGCTCTGAAACTTTTTCAAGCGTTACGCCGTTGGCATATTTGCCGGCTAGCGCCGGCTTTCCTCGCCATCCTGGCGAAATTCCGGGCTGCTCGCGCAGCCCGGCTTTTTGGAGGAGAAAAAGGGCCGGAATTCTCTCCATCGCGTAAATTGCGCAGCATCTGCGGCAACGAATCTTAACCAGCCTTGCCTACGGTCCCATGCATCGGTGAGGCAAGTTTTCGGCGAGGAATGATGGGCACAAACGGCAAGCACGATTTTGCTTCGTTGCTTGATGATCTTTTTCGGGCGCCCGAGCCGGAAAAAGATTTCGAGAAGCGCCCAACCATTCCTTTCGACTATCTTTCGGTGGCGGACGAATTGCACTCCGGCCGAATCAAGGTCGCTAACGAAGCGGCGGCGGAATATCGCGATATCGCGGCCGCGCCGGAAATGGCGTTCGACGCTTTGCTTGCTGCGGCGGAACTGCCGCCGGTCGCTGAACTGCCACCCATCGAGCCTGAAGCGATCGCCCGCGAACTCGGACTGGAGAAACTGAAGGCTGTGCGCGATTTCAGCCGGGTCCGACGCGATTTCGCCTTCCGCAACCATCCCGACCGTGTCGCACCGCATCTGCGGGAGCGCGCCATCCAGCGGATGCAGGTGGCGAACGTCTTGATAGACGAGGCCAAGCGGCGGGCGCTCGCCAAGGTCCGTTCGTAAGTTCTACCGGGACAACCATTTCAGGATCAGCGTCTCTTCTTCATCGAGACTGGACAGGGGCTTTCGGAAGGAGCGACGGGCAGCCAGTATTTCCTCGGCCAGCTTGCCCGCTTCCCAGGTCTCCATGACACGCGGATGGATGTAGCATTTGCGGCAGACAGCGCGGGTGTTGCCCAGCCGGTGCGCCACCTGGTCGATGAGACGGTTCATCACGCGGCGGCTTGTCGCCTTGCTGTCCGGCGGCGGCTCCAACGCAAACAGCGTGGCGGCGTGGATCGTGCCGCCCCAGGTGCGGAAATGCTTTGAGGAAAAATCGGCGCCCGTCGCCTCGCGAATGTAGTCGTTGACGTCCTGCGAGCGGATCGCGCGGCGGCTGCCATCGCTGTCGAGATACTGGAACAGGTGCTGGCCCGGAATATCCTGGGCGCCGCGCACGACCTTGGCGATGCGGCGGTCGGCAAGCTTCAGGCGCCATTCCTTGCCGGATTTGCCCTTGAAGGTGAAGCGCAGCGTTGCGCCGGTGATTTCAACGTGGCGGTCGCGCAGCGTGGTGAGGCCGAAACTCTTGTTGTCGCGGGCGTAGGCGGCGTTGCCGACGCGGATCATGGTGTTGTCGAGCAGCCAGACGATCGAAGCGATGACACGCTCGCGTGGCAGCCCGCGCCGTCGCAGGTCCGCGTCAACCCGGGCGCGCAACCGGGGCAGGGCTTTGGCGAAGGCGACAAGGCTCGAATATTTCACCTCGTCGCGGCAGGTCGACCAGCGCGGATGGTACCGGTACTGCTTGCGGCCGCGCTGGTCGCGGCCGGTCGCCTGGATATGGCCATCCGGCTCCGGAGAGATCCACACGTCGGTCCAGGCCGGTGGGATGGCCAGGCCGCGGATGCGGGCCAGTGTCTCGCCCTCGCCGAGTTTTTTTCCACCCGGAGCGAGATAGAAGAAGCGCCGCGGGCTGCCCTTGCGGCGGATGCCCGGTTCTTCGTCGCTGGTATGGATGAGCGATGCGCGCCTGGCCGAGGCTTCCGGCATGGGCAGGACTTTTTCGAGCGGTTTGGGGCTGTCCAGCACAGGAACTCCGACGGGAGGCGATCCGCACGGTAACCGTTGTCGGGAATGTTGGTTCCACCGGGCCTCTAGCCGGACGCCGGAAACAGGTCCTCAGGCGTCCGAACCTTCGCCTTCCGTCGATTTGGCTTGGCTGTCATGGTCGATCACGCCGAAATCCTGCGACTTGATGCCGGAACCGGCCGTCAGGAAACCCTCGGAGGCCAGGCCGCGCCGCAGAAGTTCGCGCACGGCAGCGGCGCGCGACGGCATGCGTTTTTCGAAACGCCAGTTCTCTAACGCCTGGAGTTCTTCGCCGCTCAGCATGACCTGCAAACGTTCAGGCCTCTCAAGGTCAGCCATCTTAGACTTCCTCAAAAATAGTCCAATACGACGAATGAGTAATCGACCTATTCCACCCATTCTGTATCCGATCGCCATATTGATGCAATGTCATTTTTGGGGCCACCTGCACATCTTTGGATCAATGAGCACATGGGTATATATTAGATGGTGCCTAAACCTACTAACTTATTGAAAAAACTAGCAAATTTTTCAAAATTTGCCTTGCTTTCGACAAGAGGGAGGTGCATTGTGCTGGCACAGTGGAAAGACGCCGAAGTGAAGAGGGACTCACGAGGCCCAACTGCGGAGGTGTGTCATGCGAAGGATCTTGTCCAACCAACTTCAGGACGATTTGGTAGCGAGTTTCCGTACCGAGTTGCAGAAAAACCGCATCATCAATATTCCGGTGCTCGCCGAACAGATCCGCATTCGCAACGAGGCCGAGAACGTCGCCCTTGAGGACATTTCCGAATGGCTGATGCATTACGCCAAGAGCGTCAGCGCGCCCATGGTGTTTGAAAAGTCGCCGCTGGACGCCTGAGGCGCTGAGAATTTTGGAGCGGAGTGCCGGGTTAACTCAGCGCTCCGCTCTTGTTTTAGCCATTGCGCGACGCCAGGTATTTCCATCCGCCTACGGAATATTAGCGTAGACTGTAGTGCTTGAAGGATTGACGAAGAAAATTCCGTGCATTGCGCTCGAATTGACGCTGTAGCAGAGTATAGAAGAAAAGATATGCATGGTATGATCGCTCCTTTGTTTGGAGGTGGTCATGGCTGCAAAACATATCATCGTCGTTCACGGCAGGGACATTAAACCGGCAGGTTCCGAACTTACGGCGCTTGCCAGGCAGGCTCTGGCGCGCGGGCTCGAGCGGACAGGCAAGGCGGCCACCGCAAACAAGCTGAAGCAGGGAGGTATCAAGTTCTCGTCCGCCTATTATGGCGACATCAACAACGAGATCGAAGCCTCCTTCAGCAAGAAGACGAAGGCGCTGCTGACCGCGCAGAACGACGCCGCATACACTTTCAAGCCATGTTTCCCGAGTGCGGCGCTGAAAGACGCGTTCAAGCGCACCGACGCGATAAAAACCTTCAACCTGGCGTCCTATCGCCAAGTGCTCAAGATTGCCGACGACTGGCGTTTTCTCGACGAAGCGGCTGATGCGGCGAGCATGTTCGGCAGCCTGCTGACATTCGGTCTGCTCAACACACTCCTGATCGACACGGTGAAATCCGACCTGACCGCCTACCTGACCTCGCAGGTGGTCGGCTCGAGGGTCCGCCAGCGACTGCAGGACGTGTTGCAGCCGTCCATGGTTGCCGGCGACGACATCTGCCTCATCACCCACAGCATGGGCTGCATGGTGGCTTACGACCTCTTCTGGAAATACTCGTTCCGCAGCGAATACGAGTCCATGCGCAAGCCGAAGAAGCCGGTCAGCCTGTGGGTGACGCTCGGCTGTCCGCTTGGCGAGCTCGGCGTGCAGCGCAACCTTCTCGACGCACCGGCGCTGGAAGAGGAAAAATACCCGCGCAACCAGTTTCTCGACTGGGTGAACGTCTATGCCGAAGACGACTACATAGCGCACGCCGAGCGGATGCGGACCGCTTTTGCGAAAATGCTTGCCAGGAAATTCTGCCGGGCGATTTCCGACAAGAAGATCCACAACTGCTGGCACTACGTCGATGTCAAGAAGGGCAATCTGGTCTCAAACCCGCACGATCTCTACGGATACCTCATGCACCAGGACACGGCAGGCTTCGTAGCACAGTGGGCGGGGTGAACACGCCCCCCTCACAGCGGAATGTTGTCGTGTTTCTTCCAGGGGTTCTGGAGGTCCTTGTTCCTGAGCATGCGCAGCGCCCGCGCTACCCGGCGTCGGGTCGAATGGGGCATGATGACCTCGTCGATGTAACCGCGCTCGGCGGCGACGAAGGGTGACAGGAAGCGGTCCTCATAGGTCTTTGTGTGGGCGGCGATCTTGTCCTTGTCGCCGATGTCCTTGCGGTAGATGATCTCGACCGCGCCCTTTGCCCCCATCACTGCGATCTGCGCCGTCGGCCAGGCATAATTCATGTCGCCGCGCAGATGTTTCGAAGCCATCACGTCATAGGCGCCGCCATAGGCTTTTCGCGTGATAACCGTGATCTTCGGCACCGTCGCCTCGGCATAGGCGAAGAGCAGCTTGGCGCCGTGCTTGATCAGGCCGCCATATTCCTGCGCCGTACCCGGCAGGAAGCCGGGCACATCGACGAAGGTGACGATCGGGATGTTGAAGCAATCGCAAAAGCGGACGAAACGCGCCGCCTTGCGGGAGGCATCCGAGTCCAGCACGCCGGCCAGCACCATCGGCTGGTTGGCGACGAAGCCGACGGTGCGCCCTTCGACTCGGCCGAACCCGGTGACGATGTTTTTGGCGAACGACGCCTGGATTTCGAAGAAATCCGCCTCGTCGCAGGTTTTGAGGATCAGTTCCTTGATGTCGTAGGGCTTGTTGGCGTTGTCCGGAATGAGGCGGTCGAGCGACAGGTCGTGCTCGTCGACGCTCTGGTAGTTCTCGATCTCCGGCAATTCGCCGGTGTTCGACTGCGGCAGGAGGTCGATCAGCCGGCGCATCTGCAGCAGGGCCTCGACATCGTTGTCGTAGGCGCCGTCGGCGATCGACGATTTGGTCGTGTGCACGGACGCGCCACCGAGCTGTTCGGCGGTCACCGTCTCGTTGGTGACGGTTTTGACGACATCCGGGCCGGTGACGAACATGTAGGACGTGTTGCGCACCATGAAGATGAAGTCCGTCATCGCCGGCGAATAGACGTCGCCGCCGGCGCACGGCCCCATGATGAGGGAAATCTGCGGGATGACGCCCGACGAAAGAACATTGCGCTGGAAGATTTCCGCGTAACCGCCGAGCGCTGCCACGCCTTCCTGGATGCGGGCGCCGCCGGCATCGTAAAGGCCGACGATCGGTGCGCGGTTGCGCAGCGCCATCTCCTGCACCTTCACCACCTTTTCGGCATGGGCTTCCGATAGCGAGCCGCCGAACACGGTGAAGTCCTTGGCGAAGACGAAGACGGTGCGGCCGTTCACGGTGCCCCAGCCGGTGACGACACCGTCGCCGGCGATCTTCTGTTCGGACATGCCGAAATCGGTGGAGCGGTGCTCGACGAACATGTCGAACTCCTCGAACGTGCCTTCGTCGAGGAAGATGTCGATGCGTTCGCGGGCGGTGAGCTTGCCTTTGGCGTGCTGGGCATCGATGCGGGGCTGGCCCCCGCCGGCGCGCGCCACGGCGCGGCGGCGTTCGAGCTCGTTCAGCACTTCCTTCATGGCGTTTCCCTCGGCAATTGTTTTGCCAGCGGTGTTAGCACGCCGGCAAAGTCGCGCAAACGGGTACTACAGCCCGCTGAACATCGGAGCAGGGAAGGCGGAAGTGCGCTTCTACCAATTGCCGGTGTTGGCCATCGAGGCCCATGGCTCGGCTTTTTCCTTGGCCGGGCCTTTCTGCAACAGCTCGATGGAAATACCGTCGGGCGACTTGATGAAGGCCATGTTGCCGTCGCGCGGCGGCCTGTTGATGGTGACGCCGCTGTCCATAAGCCGCTGGCAGGTGACGTAGATATCGTCGACCTCGTAGGCAAGGTGGCCGAAGTTGCGGCCGCCCTTGTAGTCTTCCGGGTCCCAATTGTAGGTCAGCTCGACCAGCGGCGCCTTGTTGGTGATGCCGTCATGTTCATCCTCCGGCGCGGCAAGGAAAATCAGGGTGAAGCGCCCCGCCTCGTTCTCGTAGCGACGGACTTCCTTCAATCCGAGCTTGTTGACGTAGAAATCAAGCGACTGGTCGACGTCGGCGACACGGACCATGGTGTGGAGATAACGCATCCTGCCATTCCCTGTTTGAAAATATTTGCCGGAACATAGGGCGGGTGGACAGGTTGCGGCAAGCTTCGGCTGGTAGAAAAAGGGCTGACGGTATTTCGTGTGTGAATGTTGAAAAGTCCTTTGCGGCTCTTGCACATACCGGAATGCCGAGTGCTATTCTCCACTACAAGAATCAGTTGTAGTGTTTCGAAGAAAGGGTGCGTTCGGATGGGGGACAAAACCTCTTTCGCGGGGCGCAGCGTGTCGGGGGGCGACGCGTTGACCCGGGACGAAGCTGGCGATCACGCCGGCTTGGTCGAGATATCCGGCGCCATCAAGTGGTTT
Organism: Neomesorhizobium albiziae; assembly: GCF_900114255.1. Lineage (GTDB taxonomy): Bacteria > Pseudomonadota > Alphaproteobacteria > Rhizobiales > Rhizobiaceae > Neomesorhizobium > Neomesorhizobium albiziae. The sequence goes on from NZ_FOSL01000005.1 coordinate 310,275, forward strand.
GACGTTGCCAAGGGCTATGGCTTCATCCTGCCGGACAGCGGCGGCATCGGCGACGTGCTTCTCCATGTGACCTGCCTGCGCCGCGACGGCTTCCAGACCGCGCTCGAAGGCGCCCGCGTCGTCTGCCTGGTAAAGCAGGGCGAGCGCGGTATGCAGGCTTTCCGCGTCATATCAATGGACAACTCGACCGCCGTGCATCCCGCAGAAATGCAGGAGCAGCGCACCCATGTCGCGGTGACGCCCGAAAGCGGCCTGGAACGCGCGCTGGTCAAATGGTTCAACCGCACCAAGGGGTTCGGCTTCCTCACCCGCGGCGAGGGCACGGAAGACATTTTCGTCCACATGGAGACGCTCAGGCGTTACGGCGTCACCGAGCTTCGCCCCGGCCAGGTCGTCCTGGTGCGTTTCGGACGTGGCGACAAGGGTCTCATGGCGGCCGAAATCCACCCCGATATAGGTACTTTGCCGGTCGCGCACTGAAAGCCGCGCCCCCGGCTGACTGGCAATGCCGATGTCTCGAAAAATCTGGCTGGCCGCAGGCGCGATTGCCGCCGCGATCGTCGCGGCGTTTCTCTATTTCAATGTGCAGGAACAGACGGCAGGCGGCGACACCGCAATGCTGCTTCCGGTCGACCCGGCGCCGCTGGTCATCGAGACGAGGACGGGCAAGATATCCTTCAGCATCGAGGTGGCCGGCAGTCACGACGAGCGTGAACGCGGGCTGATGTTCCGCCAGTCGATGGATGACGATCACGGCATGCTGTTCGTGTTCGAGGCGACGCAGCCGCTTGCCTTCTGGATGAAGAACACGCCCATGCCGCTCGACCTGATCTTCATTGGCCAGGATGGCGTGGTGAATTACATCGGACACGGCGAGCCAATGTCGGAAGCCGTTATCGGCGGACCGGAACCCGGCCGTTTCGTGCTTGAACTAAAGGCGGGCATCGCCGAAAAAGCCGGTATCGCCAGCGGCGACCGCGTTCGCCATCCAGCAATCGACAAGGTGACCGGCGCTACAGGCTAGACCGCTCACCAGGCAGGGCAAGCATGCAATTTTTCTCTCATGACGGCTTCGACTTCGCGTTCATCGACCGGGGCGAGGGCGATCCCATCCTGCTGATCCATGGTTTCGCCTCCACGCATTTCGTCAACTGGGTGTCGCCGGGCTGGGTGAAGACGCTGAACGATGCGGGATACAGGGTGATCGCCTTCGACCATCGCGGCCATGGCCAGACGTCGAAGAGCTACGATCCTGCAGCCTATTATCCCGACAGGATGGCCGGCGATGCCGCCGCCCTGCTTTCCTATCTCGGCATCGACCGGGCTCATGTCATGGGCTATTCGATGGGCGCCCGCGTCGCCGCTTTTCTGGCGCTGGCCGAGCCGACCATGGTGGCTACAGTGATTTTCGGCGGCCTGGGCATCGGCATGGTCGACGGCGTCGGCGACTGGGACCCGATCGCCGACGCGTTGATGGCTGACGATCCCGAGACCGTCACGCATCCGCGAGGAAAGATGTTTCGAACATTTGCCGACAAGACGAAGAGCGACCGCCGGGCGCTGGCGGTCTGCATCGCCAATTCGCGCGAACTTTTGAGCGAAGCCGACATGGGACGCATCACCCAACCGGCGCTGGTTGCAGTCGGCGGCAGGGATGACATCGGCGGATCGCCGGAGGAACTGGCCGGGCTGATGCCGAATGCGGAAAGTTTTCGCATCGATGGCCGCGACCATATGCTTGCGGTGGGCGACAAGGCGTTCAAGCAGAAGGTGCTGGAATTCCTGAAAAAACATCCGCTGTAGCGCGGCCGGGGTAGGGGCAATGGCACCGTGTTTCGACTGCCCCGGTGGAGCAAATTTGACATTTGATTCCCGCTTGACGGAGAACTCGATATCAAATGTCAAATTGTAAGCTCCACTGGATTCAAATGTTTAGCGAGTGGTCCTTTGATTCCGACATTTGCTCGAACGCCCACCCCCAAAGGGATGCAAATGTCGGAATCGGACCACTGGCGTCGCCGGCACCGGTCTTGCCCCGACCGGGCAATTGCTAAATAAATATAATAAATGACAAAGGCATGGAGGGCGGCTTGAGCGGACCGCATATGACCGAATTCACCGGAGCCGAAGGCAACCGGCTTGCCGCCGACATATGGGACGGGCGCGGGCACCCGGTGCTGTTTTTCCACGGTGGCGGGCAGACCCGCCGGGCGTGGGATGCCACCGCCAGGCGTGTTGCGGCGGCCGGTATGCGGGCGATAACGGTCGACCAGCGCGGTCACGGCGAAAGCGAATGGGTAAAGAGCGGCAATTATACCTTTGCCGATTTCGCCGACGACGTGGCTGCGGTGGTGCGCCAGACGGCAGAAAAGTTCCACGCCGCACCCTCGGCGGTCGGTGCATCGCTGGGCGGCCTGTCGTCGCTGACGGCGGAAAGCCGGCACGGGCCATTGCTCGATTCACTCGTGCTGGTCGATATCACGCCGCGCATGGACCCGGATGGCGTCGCCAAGGTGCAAGGCTTCATGGGCGAGCGCATGGCGGAAGGTTTCGCCACGCTGGAAGAGGCGGCAGAAGCGATCGCCAGCTATCTGCCGCACCGCAAGCGGCCGACTTCGCTCGATGGCTTGCGCAAAAACCTCCGTCGTTCGCAAGACGGGCGATACCGCTGGCACTGGGACCCAGCTTTCATGACCAGCGAACGCAACATCAATCTCCACGCGCGCGAATTGATGGAAGAGCTGATGGCGGGGCTGCCTGGCCTGCACCTGCCGGTGCTCCTGGTGCGCGGCATGCAGTCCGAGCTGGTGCACGAGGCCTATGCGCGCGAATTCGTCGAACTGGCGCCTTCGGCGAATTATGTTGATGTCGGCGGCGCGGGTCACATGGTGGCCGGCGACAAGAACGACATTTTCTGCGGCGCCATTCTGGATTTTCTCACCGACCGAGAGGCAGCGTAAGGCCACAAAACAAGCGCCGCCGAAGAAAAACTCCGGCGGCGTTCTTGCCTTCAGGCGGCTACATGCCGAGCTGACGGTCGCGGTCCTGCCACAGTTCAAGCAAGGCGAGCAGGGCCACGCAGGCGCCGAGCGCGATATGCCAGTTGCGCAGCATGCCACCATAGTTGAGCACAAATGGCGCAACCATGACCCAGATGCCGCCGAGGAGGGAGAGAAACTCCTGCCAGCGGCGCAGCGAGAACTGCTCGAGCGCGCCGAGCACGAAGATTGCCGCGCCGACCACGCCGGTGATGGCGATGACGGTAGGCGTTGCGGTTGCATCGATGACCATCGGCGAAATCATGATCGCGGCGCCGAGGATCATCGACAGGATGTCCTCCCAGCGCCGATGCGCCATAAGGCCCGACGGCATTTTGTCGAGGGTTGCCATGACGATACTCCTCTCAGGGCTACTTTTTGAGCGTAGCTCAGGCGCCAGCGAGGATGATGCGTGTGGTTGCCGAACTCCTCAACCGGGCGTCCGTACGCACTAAGAATATTATCCCAAACAATCCCGAAAAAAGCAATGAAATCTGTGTCGCATGCCCTGTCGCAGGCGGCCGTCGGGCCGTGACAGGCCTGAGCTAGCCGAGCCTCGCAAGCGAGCGGGCGATGTTTTCGCGCGCTTGTTTCTCGCGGCCTTGCCGGAAAATTTCCGAGTGGAAGATGAACGGGCGCTGGAGAAAGCCCTTCAGCACGGCCGCCCGTCCGGCACGCCAGGTTGGTTCGTCGACCCAGCCATATTCCTGTCGCACCGCCTCTTCGTACGCATCGAATTCGGCGGGCGGCGCGCCGAGGATCGACAGGTCCATGTCGAGGAAAAGTGCCGCATCCCGCCGGGCGGTTTCATCGGCGAAGTCGGGTATCCGATGCGTGGCGGTCGCCTCGATCATTCCCGCGATGCGCCGCAGCCGTTCCGCCACCACCCGGCCGGACAGACGTTCGGTGGCAAGTTCGGCGCTTTTCTCCTCATTGTCCTTGCGTGTGCTGTCGTAGACAGCGTCATGAAACCAGATCGCGGCTTCCACCGCTTCCGGATCGGCCAAATCCGCGCGGTGATGCTTGGCCAGCGCCAGCAGGACCTCGATGTGGGCGAGGCCGTGATAGTGGCGCTCGGGCGCGCCGTAGAGCTGGGAAAGCTCCTTCTTCAGGCCGTCGTCGACGAGAGGCATGCGTGCACCCTATCGGCCGGCAAAAACGGGCTTGCGGCGAGCGGTGAAGGCGGCGCGGCCTTCCGCATAGTCGGCGCTGTCGAACGTCTCGTCGCCAAGGGTCTTTGCACGCATGGCGTCGGCAGCATCACCTGAAAGAACCGCCCGGATGGCGGCTTTCGACGCGCGGTTTGACAGCGGCGCATTGGCGGCGATTTCTTCAGCGAGCATTGCTACCCGCGCCTCGAATTTTGCCGTCTCCACGATCTCCAGCAGGAAGCCGGCGGCAAGCGCTGCCTGTGCGTCGATGCGTGCTCCAGAAAAGGCGAGATATTTCGCCATCTGTGGTCCGGAGGCGTGCACGATATCGGCCATGGCGTCATGCGGATAGGCGAGGCCGAGTTTCGCGGCCGGCACCGAAAACAGTGCGTCGGGGGTGGCGATGCGCAGGTCGCAGGCTGCGGCAAGCCCGAAGCCGCCGCCGAAACAGATGCCACGGATCGCCGCGACGACCGGAATGGGCGCATTGCGGAAGGCAGCGAAGGCGGCGGAGTTGGCGGCCTCGTAGATGCGTGCTGTCGCCGCATCGCGGCGCACGTTGTCGAACTCGCCGATATCGGCCCCAGCGCAGAAATCATCGCCCGCGCCACGTAGCACGATGACGCGAATTTCGCGGTCGCCGCTCAATTCAGTCGCCAATGCGGCCAGTTCATGCCACATGGCCAAGCTGACGGCGTTCTTGTGCGATTTGCGGTTGATCGTGACGATTGCGATGTTGTCGCGCCGCTCGACCAGCAAAGGTTTGTTTTCTCTGTCAGCCTGAATTTCCATGAACCAAATCCATTTGAGCGCCGCTTAAGGAAAATTGAGTTCAACCGCCCTATATTCTGGCGTATGTATCACGTCCAAACAGGCAGGCCGCAAGTTACGGAGACGGTCCCATGAATTCCATCAGCGCATCGCGCAGCAAATTGCAGCCGATCGACCCGATCTGGAGCGCCATCCGTGCCGAGGCGGAAGAGGCGGTCGCGCGCGATCCGCTGCTGGCGGCGTTTCTCTATGCGACCATCCTCAACCATGACAATCTGGAAGATGTGGTCATCCATCGGCTAGCCGAACGCCTCGACCACCAGGATCTCAGCGCCGACCTGATCCGCCAGACATTCAAGGAAATGCTGCGCGACAATCCCGACTGGTCGACGACCGTGCGCGTCGACATCCAGGCCTATTACGACCGCGACCCGGCCTGCGACCGTTTCCTGATGCCTGTCCTCTACTTCAAAGGATTTCACGCCATCCAGACGCATCGTCTGGCGCACTGGTTGTGGAACGGAGGACGCAAGGATTTCGCCCTCTATCTGCAGAGCCGCTCGTCGTCGGTGTTCCAGACCGACATCAACCCGGCTTCGCGCATGGGCAAGGGCATCTTCATCGACCATGCGACCGGGCTTGTCGTCGGTGAAACGGCGGTGATCGAGGACAATGTCTCGATCCTGCACGGCGTGACGCTCGGCGGCACCGGCAAGGCCGGCGGCGACCGGCATCCGAAGATCCGCTACGGCGTGCTGATCGGCGCCGGCGCCAAAATCCTCGGCAATATCGAGGTTGGCCATTGCTCGAAGATCGCCGCCGGTTCGGTGGTGCTTTCGCCTGTGCCGCACAACAAGACGGTCGCCGGCGTGCCGGCTAGGGTGGTCGGCGAGACCGGCTGCGACCAGCCGTCGCGGCAGATGGACCAGTTGCTGCCGTCGCAGTCGATGGATCACGTCGTCAGCTTCGACATCTGAGAGATCCGTTTGCTAACTCTACTGCGGCGGCCAACTCACCGCAGCGCGTTATCAAACAGCCTCCGAGGCGTCAGCGCGCGAGAACCAGCGCCCAATAGCGTCGGCCGCTGCCTTCCGCTGCGGCATAAGCCAGCCCGTATCTGCTGAAGCGCGGGTCGAGCATGTTGCGGCGGTGGCCTGACGAATTCATCCACGCCTGGAAAAGGCTCCCCAGATCTTTCTGTCCGTAAGCGACGTTTTCGGCAGCGGCGCCGCGGATATCGTTTTCCCGCAGGCGCGACCGGAAATCCCGTCCGAGCCGGGTCGTGTGCGACATCCTCTGTGTCTGCGCCATGTAGCCGGCCTGCTCGAGTGCCGCCCGTTGGAGCGCCGGATCGGCGGAGAGGGCGGTGAGACCGTTTTGAGACCGGATACTGCCGAGGTAAGCGCCCGCTGAAACCGCGCCACCTTCGCCGATCGGCCGCACGGTTCCGCAGGCTGCCAATGCGAGAAGCCCGGCAATGGAAGCGGCGCGCAGCAACCTGCCGTGTGCCGCGGTGCGCGGATATTCTTTCATGACGACCCCACTTTTCGTTTGCCCCGTGATCCCCTCAGATCATGGCTTTTGGTTGGCGGTCGGCTCATGATGCTTCTCCACCGGATCGCCGGTGCCGCCTTTACATCGCCATTGTTGGCATGCCAGAAGCGCCCTTCAAACCCGCAGCGCCCGTGTCCGGATGGACGCGCAAGGGGCGTTGTAGCACTCTAGATGTCAGCAAGACCGTTGCCGGAAACCGATTCGGGTTTTCGGGAGCTTGCGCCCAGCCGCGACCGGAGAGAACCGTTGAAGCCCGAAGAAATCAGAAAACTCGACGCCTATTTCAAACGCACCTTCCAGAATCCCCGCCTGGAAGTGAAGGCGCGGCCACGCAAGGAAGATTCCGCCGAACTCTACATCGGCGACGAATTCCTTGGCCTCGTCTACAAGGATGAGGACGACGGCGACTACAATTTCTCGATGGCGATCCTCGACATCGACCTGTAGGCACCCGCCTGCCGGTCAGTGGCCGGTTTTCAGGAAATCCGCGGCGGTCGCTCGCACCGCCGCGTCGAGCGCCCGCCAGCCCGGCAGCAATTCCTTGGGGAAACGGTAGGACAGGCTGAGATTGTCGCCTACCAGGATGTCGCGCTCGCAGGGCGCCAGGGATTGGGCAGCATTTTCGCCGGAAAGGCAGCGGGCGACGAAGGGCGCTTCGCCGTTCCGTTCGGCCACCGCCAGAACCTCGTTCACATAGCCCGACTTTTCCGTGAAATCGTAGAGCGTGACGCCGCCCTGGCCCGGGGTGCCCGGCTGGGCGATCAATGCGCTGTAGATAGGGTCGAAGCGGCCACTCATGTCGCGCGACATCATCTGGCTCTCGAAGGAGAGGAACAGTATCTTCTTCTCGGCGCCGACATGGTTGAAATCGTCGCGCGTGGCGGCCGAATAACCGGTCATTGCGGGCCAGCGAAGATAAAGATCGAGCCGCTCGGCGATACCGTCGCGGCGGGCACGCTCGAAGCGGATGGCGTTTGCCGGCACCGTCAGCACATTGTTGCCGATGACGATCTCGTGGATCGTCCTATCCTCGGTGTGCCCGGCAAGCGCGATCGACTGACCGAACCATTTTCCAGCGATGCTGATGCCGATCGACAGCACCGCGAGTGCGGAAAAAGCATAAAATGCGCGCACCATGAAGGAATCGGGCGCCTTCACCTGGGGTTCGACGAGCGCCTGCGCCTGCTTCATATTCCGATTCCCGGGTGTTTTCGGAGCCGTTGTGTCCAAACAGCACAATGGCCGTAGCGGAATCGACTGTGCTTTCTCATGGTAAATGGACGGTAAACATGGGCGTGGGGAAGCCCGTCGGATTTTTCCGAAAACGGCTGCGCACTTTTCGTCCGATGTTCTAGGCTAAACAGGCGGCTACAGCGCGTCATGCCGGGATTCGGCGGATGCGCTGTAGCTCTTGTTTGTGCATGTCGCGTCCCCCGAAACCGAGGACACTTTCGGGCGACATGCATTGGAGCCGCGACAGCCTGAGGGAGCAGCAATGCCGATCTACGCACTTGATGGAACAAGCCCGCAATTCGATGACCGGGAAAGCAACTGGATAGCGCCCGACGCGACGCTGATCGGCCGCGTGCGGCTGGGGCGCAACGCCGGAATCTGGTTCGGCGCCGTCATCCGCGGCGACAACGAGCCCATCGAGATTGGTGAAGACACGAATGTGCAGGAACACACGGTGATGCACACCGATCCCGGCTTTCCGCTCAGCATCGGCAAGGGCTGTACGATCGGCCACAAGGCGATGCTGCATGGCTGCATTATCGGCGACAACAGCCTGATCGGCATGGGGGCGATCGTTCTCAACGGCGCGAAGATCGGGAGGAATTCGCTGGTCGGCGCCGGCGCCCTAGTGACCGAAGGAAAAGAATTTCCGGACGGCTCACTGATCGTCGGCGCCCCGGCCAAGGCGGTGCGCGGCCTCGACGACAATGCGATCGCCATGTTGCGTGGTTCGGCCGAACATTATGTCGCCAACGCGCGCCGGTTCATGGCCGGTCTCAAGCCTGCCTAGGGTCCCGATTCTGAAATTCGCATGAATCCGATATCAGGGCAGTTGCGAATTTCAGAATCGAAAGGACACTAGGTTGTAGTGACGATTTAATTATTTGAGCCAGAGCATGATGCTGACGAGCTTTACGAAGCCGAGGAATGTGGCGGCGAGTTTGTCGTAGCGGGTTGCGATGCGGCGCCACTGCTTGAGTTTGGCGAAGAATCCCTCGATCCCCCAGCGCTGCCGGTAGGCGATCTTGTCGTAGCTGTGCTGGTATTTGCGATGGCGGCGTGGCGGGATGACGGGCTGGCCGCCTTCGTCGAGGATGGTGTCGTGGAGGCTGTCGGCGTCATAGGCGCGGTCGGCGATGACTTTGCCGGAGGCAAGCCCGGTGACGAGGCCGCAAGCCGGCGCCATGTCGTTC